>JBQCFW010000138.1:0-75393 GCA_051958655.1 Agriterribacter sp.
CCGATGTAAAGCTGTCTTTTGAGCCAATTGAGTTAACAGATAAAGTATTGAGCCAGGGTTCGCCTACACCAGTAGAAGTGCGCATAGCAGGCAAAAGCAAAAAGCTGAACGAGGAATACGCCAACAAGCTCATCGCAAAGCTGAATGAAATTTCGTACATGCGCGACGTACAGATTGCACAACCTATCAAGTACCCTGCACTCAATATTAATATAGATCGTGTAAAGGCCTCACAGCTTGGTGTAGACATGAGCGATATTTCAAGATCGCTCATCGCAGCAACTTCTTCATCGAGGTACACAGAAAAAAATACCTGGATAGACGAAAAAGCAAATCTTCCATATGCAGTACAGGTACAGGTTCCATTGTACCAGATGAACAGTCTCGACGACATTAAAAGCATTCCCGTGCTCAAAAATTCCGTCCGCCCTGTGTTGAGCGATGTGGCAACGATTGATCCCGACACCACCTATGGCGAAAACGATAACCTGGGCGCCATGCCCTTTGTATCGGTTACAGCCAATATGTTCGATACAGATTTAGGAACTGCCTCAAAAGATGTAGACAAAGCGATTGCTTCGCTGGGCGAACTGCCGCGCGGGTTGTTCATCGATCGCATTGGCCTGAGCACGGTATTGACAGATACTTTATCGAGCCTGCAGGCAGGATTACTGGTAGCCGTAGTCGTTATCTTTTTAATGTTATCCGCCAACTTCCAGTCCTTCCGCGTGCCCATGATCATATTGGCCGCTGTTCCCGCCGTGGTGCTGGGCGCCATCGGGCTGCTGATGCTTACCGGTTCTACGCTCAATCTTCAATCCTACATGGGCATCATTATGTCTGTTGGTGTTTCTATAGCCAACGCTGTATTGCTCATCACCAATGCCGAACATTTACGCCGGAACAACGGCAATGCATTGGCTTCTGCAAAAGAAGCGGCTGCACTGCGCCTGCGCCCCATTATTATGACAAGCGTGGCAATGGTAGCCGGTATGTTGCCCATGGCTATTGGACATGGCGAAGGCGGCGACCAGGTATCGCCCCTCGGCAGGGCGGTAATCGGTGGATTGGTATCATCTACCTTTGCAGTATTGGTGATACTGCCACTGGTATTTGCATGGGTGCAGGGCAAAGCCTCCACGCAATCTGTTTCGCTCGATCCCGAAGACAAAGAAAGCCGTTTTTATGCCGGCAATTCAAACAACCCAAATCATTTACACAATGCGTAATATAATTATGAAACAAGCTGCAGTAAGGCTGATCAACATTCGTGGCGTCGCACTCTTGTACAGCAGTAACGCTACTCATCATTTTCATTTGCGAAGACTGACTGTTTATTTTCTTTTGCTCGTTTCCGCAAGTGCAGGATTCATTTCCTGCGGAGCAGCAGCCGAAAAAGAAAAGGAGGCCTCGGCCGTGCAGCCGCCTGCCGCACCGGAATATTTTTTGGCGGAGAAAGGAAAATTGTCGTCGGCAGTGGAAATTCCCGGTGAGCTGATCGCTTTTCAACATGTGGATCTCTATGCCAAAGTAAGCAGCTTCGTTAAAAAACTGCATGTTGATGTTGGCTCAGAAGTAAAAGAAGGGCAGGTGCTGGCAACCATGGATGCGCCGGAGATCAATGCCCAGCTATCGGGTGCTGCCTCAAAGCTGCAAGCCCTCGAAGCAACCTATACCGCCAGCAAGGCGCATTATGATCGTTTGCTTGAAACCAGTAAAACACCGGGTACTATATCGCCCAACGACCTGGACATAGCACTGGCAAAACAAAAATCAGATTATGCACAATGGGAAGCTGCAAAAGCTGCCGAACGCGAAATAACCGATAATAAAAATTATCTAACCATCCGGGCACCATTCAGCGGCATTATTACGGCCCGTAACGTAAGTGCTGGCGCCTATGTTGGTCCCTCAGGCAAGGGGTCGGAACTGCCTATGTTCACTTTGCAGGAACAGAAAAAACTTCGTTTAGCCGTGGCTGTTCCTGAAATTTATAGTCCGTACCTGGAGACCAAAAAAGAAATTTCCTTCACTGTTAAATCGCTTCCCGGCGAAAAATTTACAGCCTCTATTCAACGCCTGGCAGGCGCATTAGACAATCGCATCCGCTCGCAACGTGTTGAAATGGATGTAAACAATAACAACAGGAAACTGCTGCCTGGCATGATAGCATCTGTTTCCTTTCCGCTGCCGGCAAAAGACAGCTCCTTTGTGGTTCCCCAAACGGCTGTAGTAAGCTCTACAGAGGGCATATTTGTAATACAATCTGTTAACGGAAAAGCGAAATGGATTGAAGTGAAAAAAGGCCGTGAACAGGGCGACCAGGTAGAAATCTTTGGTGACATTCAGCCAGGAGATACGCTCGTCAAAAACGCCAATGAAGAAATGCGCAATGGCGCGCAGATACGATAGCTGAAAGCTGATACCCGACCGCTTTTTATACTTACCTTTGCACGCTTATTAAGTAGTATGGTGCGTATTGGTAATATTGAGCTTCCGGATTTTCCGCTTTTGCTGGCTCCGATGGAGGACGTGAGCGATCCGCCCTTTCGTGCGGTTTGTAAAGACAACGGGGCCGACCTGATGTATACAGAATTTATTTCGAGCGAAGGGCTGATCCGCGACGCCATTAAGAGCCGCAAAAAGCTTGATATTTTTGATTATGAACGTCCTATAGGCATCCAGATTTTTGGTGGGGACGAAGAAAGTCTTTCGCTTGCCGCTAAAATTGTGGATGTTACCAACCCCGATATTCTCGATATTAACTTTGGTTGCCCGGTTAAAAAAGTAGCGCTGAAAGGTGCCGGAGCAGGTGTATTGAAGGACCTCGATCTGATGGTTCGTTTAACCAGCGCCGTAGTGAAAGCTACCAGCTTACCGGTTACCGTTAAAACAAGACTGGGCTGGGATGACAACACCCGCAATATTGAAGAGGTGGCCGAACGCCTTCAGGATGTTGGCATCCAGGCGCTGGCCATTCACGGGCGTACGCGCACCCAGATGTATAAGGGCTCGGCCGACTGGACGCTGATTGGCAAAGTGAAAAACAATCCCCGTATCAAAATCCCCATTTTCGGCAACGGCGACATCGACTCCCCCGAAAAAGTCCTGGAATATAAAAACCGGTATGGAGTAGACGGCATTATGATCGGCCGCGCGGCTATTGGTTACCCCTGGATCTTTAATGAAATCAAACAGTATATGCAAACCGGCACGCATGCTGCTCCGCCTACGCTGGAAGAAAGGATAGCTGTTTGCCGCAAGCATCTCCATAAATCTGTAGAATGGAAAGGACCCGTGGTAGGCATTCTTGAAATGCGCCGGCATTATGCCAACTACCTGAAAGGCCTACCCGAAATAAAAGAATTCCGCAAACGCCTGGTAACATTGAACACAACAGAAGAAATAGATGCCGTGCTGGACGAAGTAAGCGCTCATTACAGCGGGTATACGTTTACCAAGGTTCCCATTGAGTTGATCAATTACCACGAAAAGTGCCCGGTGAATTAGGGTGCAGGTCTCATGTTACACGTTTCGTTGCAGGGGCGTGGCGTTTTTTGTACCGCTTTTCCTGTGCCCGCAACCTGCACCTTGTAACCCACAAAAAAAGCCCCTCATTGCTGAGAGGCTTGTACAATGTTCAAAATCAATTTTTATTCTGCTTCTGCCACCACTTCTTTTACCTCGGGTATCATTCTCTTCATCATTCCCTCTATGCCCGATTTTAAAGTAATCATAGACGATGGGCAGCCCGAGCAGGAGCCCTGCAGCATCAGGTTTACCACACCTTCGTTATAGCTTCTGAACTGAATGGCACCGCCATCCATTTCAACCGCAGGCTTTACATAATTATCCAATATTTCTTTGATGCGTTTTACCACGTCATCATCGTCGGCACTAACGGTATTGGATGCCTCAGGTTTCAGCGTTACCACCTCATCTTCATTAATTACCGTTTTTCCTTCTTCAAGGTATTCTTTCAAAAACAGGCGGATGGAAGGAATGACATCCTGCCACTCTGTTTCGGAAGTTTTTGTAAGCGTAACAAAGTTGCTGGCAATGAATACTGATTTAATAAACGGAAAACCAAAAAGTTCCTGTGCAAGTGGCGATGGTTTGGCAGCCTCCATATCAGGAAAATCGATGCTTTTGCCAGGATACAACAACTTATTGGCAACAAATTTCATTGTTTCCGGGTTAGGCGTCATTTCGGTATAAATGCTGATAACCGGGTTTCCTGTCCTTATCATACTCAACAAAATTTAGTTGTCAAAGATACGCAAATATGATATTGTACATTGTTACAAAATTCCTATTGCTTTTAGGTTTCGGAACTTTATCAACCTGTTTAAAACAAGCCCGGCGTCTCCAAAAGCTCCGAACCAGGTTCACCAACCTGTTATCACATCTTTTATTTGTGAGCAGCGTTAGTAATTGCACTGCAAACACTTAAACAAACATTTCCCGAATGCATGCCTCCGGGTCAATTATTCTTTTTATCTTTCAAATCACAATATATTTTGAACAGCTAAATTATCAAGCTATGATCTCTCCCAAAATTGAAAAAGCCCTGAACCAACAGGTTCAGTTAGAAGCCGAATCCTCGCAAATCTATCTTGCCATGGCAAGCTGGGCCGAAGTAGAAGGCTACAATGGAATATCTGATTTCCTTTATAAACATTCCGACGAAGAGCGTGTTCACATGCTCAAACTAGTAAAGTTCATCAACGAAAGAGGCGGGCATGGTGTTATCCCCGCGCTTCCGCAACCTTCGTTAAAGTACAAAGGGATTAGGCCTTTATTTGAGCAGGTATTGAACCATGAAGTTCATGTAAGCGATGAAATTAACAAACTGGTAGACATCTGCCTTAAGGAAAAGGACTATACTACTCACAATTTCCTTCAATGGTACGTAAGCGAACAAATTGAAGAAGAAGCGCTTGCCAGGAGAGTAATAGACAAGCTGAAACTGATTGGCGACGATAAAGGCGGCTTATACCTGTTCGACAGGGATATCCTGACGCTCGAAGCAACCGTAAGCGCTGCCAAAGGAGGCAGATAATTTTTGCATGCCGGCTTTGGTTGTTTACCGAAGCTGGCATTTTTTTAGTGAGTAAGTTGAATGAGCTGAATAGGTTGGTTAAGTTAATTAAGTTCAACAGCTGTTTACCTATTTAACCATTCCCTTTATCCAACTCACTCAACTTAATTAACTAACAATGGTAAAGAACAAGTACCTGCGCTATATTCCACTGGCTTCTCCGCTGGCTTCTTTGTTTGGAACACAGCGTACCAGGGAACTGTTCAAGATAAATCCCACTATTACCCCTCAACGCGAAGAAGCCAAGGAAGTAAAGATCTACGCCTTTGATTACGATGCTACTGTTTTCAGGGAAACCAGGCTGGAGCACGTATCCGATTGCTCGGCGTTTAAAAACAACAATCATATTACCTGGATCAATATTGACGGGCTGCGCAAATCGGACGTTGAAAATGTTTGCAGCCAGTTTGGTATTCACCAGTTGTTGGTCGAAGACATCCTGAGCATCGGCCAACGTCCTAAGATGGACGATGTAGAAGGCATCCTTTTCTGTTTGCTCAACATGTTGTACTACAACGAAAAGAATAAAACAGTTGAGACGGAGCAAATAAGTATTGCATTGGGCAAAGACTTTGTCATCTCCTTCCAGGAAGATGGATCAAGGGATGTATTTGACCCGCTGCGCAATAAACTGAAAATGGCAGCAAGCAAGATCCGCCAGCGCGGCGCAGATTATCTGTGTTACACCATGCTTGATATGATTGTAGATAATTATTTTGTTGTAATGGAAAAGCTGGGGGAGCAAATTGAGCTGCTGGAAGAAGAAGTGATACGGCGCAGCAATACACGCTCGCTTGCGCATATTAACCAGTTGCGAAAAGAACTGATCGTAATGAAGCGTAACATAGCCCCCGTTAGAGAATTGTTAAACGGATTCATTCGCAGCGAAAGTGATTTGCTGGAAGATCGTACAACAAAGTATTTTAAAGATGTATACGACCATATTGTTCAGGCTTACGACTTCACCGAAAACTACCGGGATATGATGATGAGCATGCAGGATATTTACATCAATAATGTAAACCTGCGTATGAACGAAGTAATGAAAGTAATGGCCATTGTAACCTGCCTGATGGCGCCTGCCACGGTTATAGGTGGCATATTCGGAATGAATTTTGAAGCCATACCATTGCTGCATAACAAATGGGGCTTTTACATTTCGGTAACTGCAATGCTGGTGATACCCATTGTTATGCTTTATATTTTCAGAAGGCGTGGCTGGTATTAATTGGGTGAATAGTTAAGTAAGTTGAATAGGCTAAATGGTTTTAAACAGACCGTCCAATAGCCTGATGCTATACAAGCCTCTCTACGTTTATTCCTCGCCGTTTGGCCTTGCATTATAAATCCTTTGCAGCTTTTGTAACTTTAGGGTACTAAATCAAAAAAACATGAAAAGCTTTTATATTTTTTCATTCGCTTTTGCAGCGATGCTATTTTGCTGTGCCCAATATGGCTGCACTTCTACCAAACAGGCCGAGGCAGTTACAGGAGCATCTCCTGAACAGGTTGCACAGGCAATACAAGAAAACCGGTGGATATTCAGGACAAACCGGGTAATGCCGCAAAGCGGGCGAACCAGGAATGTTACGGGGTTGTACGAAGTAAGAAGCACAGCAGATACGATTGTTGTGTTCCTGCCTTATTTTGGACGTGCCTATTCCGGAGCTGCTACAATGAATACGCAAAGCCCGCTCGATTTTCGTACAACAGATTTCAGTATTGATAAAAAGGAAGAAAAAAATGGAAGTTGGGAAGTAGTTGTTAAACCTAAAGATAACAGGGAAATCCAGTCAATGGCCTTTAGCTTTTTTACCAACGGATCAGCGCAGTTAAACGTGCTGCTTACCAACAGATCGCCTATTAGTTTTAGCGGAACAGTTATGCCAAGGAAATAAAAAAACCTGTAAGGATTGCAGCGCTGCAACCCTTACAGGTTTAAAAAAGGAATAATTATTTTTTGCTGATGCGGTACAGGTTACCGTTATCTGTTACAGTGTACAGCATGCCGTTATGATAAGCCACATCGCGGAAACGCTCTGACTTGTCACCCAACAGCCATTCTTCACCCACCACTTTATTGTCTTTGATCACCAGGCGTACAATGTGCATGCTGCTCAACCCACCGATGAACAAATTGTTTTCCCATTCGGGAATGGCATTGCCTTTGTAAAAGCTCATGCCGCTGGGCGATAACACCGGGTCCCAGTAATAAACGGGTTGTTCCAATCCTTCTTTTTGCTGAATGGAATCGCCGATTTTTTTGCCGCTATATTCCAGGCCATAAGTAATGGTAGGCCAGCCGTAGTTTTTGCCGGGCTTCACCAGGTTTACCTCGTCGCCACCTAATGGGCCAAATTCTGCTTCCCACAAATCGCCGGTTACAGGGTGAATATCCAGTCCCTGCGGATTGCGATGTCCGTAGCTGTATATTTCAGGCATGGCATCTTTTTGATCGATAAAAGGATTGCCTGGTGCCGGCTTACCGTCTTTTGTTATTTTAAACACCTTCCCCAGTCCGGCGTTTAATAATTGCGCTTGTGGTCTGCCGTTTAGTACAGAACGTTCGCCTGCGCTTACGAACAGGTTGCCATCTTTGTCAAAAATCAGGCGCGAACCATAGTGCAGTTTGCTGTTGTCAAGTTTAGGGGTAGCGCGGAAAATAACGGTTACTCCCTCTATTTTCCCATCGGCATCGTTCAATTTACCCTTAGCCACTGCCGTTAGGTTGCCTCCTTTATAAGGCTCTGAATACGACCAGTAAATGATTTTGTTGTTATTATAGTCAGGGTCTAATGCCACATCCAGCATACCACCCTGTCCTGCGTCGTCTACTTTAGGAAAGCCGGTGATCTTCTTTACCAGGCTGCCATCGGCATTGTGAATTTCCATATAGCCTGATTTTTCAGTAATGAGCAGCTTTTCATCCGGCATTACAATTACAGCCCAGGGGCGGCCCAGTTTTTCGGCCAGCTTGTCTACCTGGTATGGAGTGGTAGTTTTTACCGCACCAATGCGCGTTTGTCCTTCGAACGCTGGTTTGTACGTAGAGTTGGGAGCTTTTGTTTCCAGGGGAGGGAGCGTGGTAGAATCTGCAGCAGCGGTTGTGGCAGTAGCGGTTGTGTCGGCCGAACCGTTGCCCGAAGCAGCATTATTGCATCCTACACAGCAGGCCGCAATAGCTACCGCTGACAGGTAAACGAATTTTTTTACTAGCATGTGGAAGTTGGTTTTTAAGGCGTAAAAGTAGGGAATTAGGAGGTTAATGTGGGTTAAAAGATGGGGGAGAAGATTAACCAAGAAATTATAATTAACTCCATATCGGCTTTGTTCCCGTTAGTTATTATTACAAGAGAAAGAAGGAAAAGGAGTTTCAAAATCTTCTCCCAAACACTCCCTTCAATCCCTGCTCAAAGCCCCGCCGCTGATGGCTCTTTGCTGATTGCTCTCCGCTATTTCACCGCCGTTATCCACCAGGTATTGCCGCAGGGATCTTTTACACCGCAGGTCCGGCCATAATCCTTATCAGAAAGGGGCATTACACTAACAGCACCGTGATCCAGGGCTTTCTGGTATGCGGTGTCAGCATCGGGAACATATACAAACAAGTTTGCTGTTTGAGGAGCATATTCCTGGGTTGATTCAGCAAACATGATGGTAGAACCATCTATCTGTACTTCGGCATGCATAATGGTTTTGCCGTCTTCCCGGGGAGTGGTGTGGATGACCTTTGCACCAAAAACAGTTTCAGTAAAGTCCAAGAACTTTTTTGCGCCCTTTAAGATAAGATAGGGCATCACCGCCTGGTGTTGCTGAGGAATATTCATGATGATCTGTTTTTTAGCTGAAGATCAAAAATAATTCCATTAAATGCGGCTGCTATTTTTTCAAAGCAGATAAAGGCATTTTATACACCGGCACGGTACTGCAGGGTTCTCCATACATCAGGCTTTTTACCACCGGACGCAATTTTTGGGTAATGGCAATGTAAGCTGCTTCGGGAATTTCAATATCTCCGCATCCTTTTATTACAATTCGCTTTCCTTCATATTCAGCTGCATCAATTGTTTCGATGCGTTGCATCATAATGGATTGCACCAATTGATTTTCGTTGCCGTAAACAATTGCTGCTGCATGCGGTTCAAGATAACTTGTTACCAGCATATAAGCCCACATGGGTATAATAGCATCTGCTGTATTGGTTATGGCAACATTTTTATTTTGGTATTGCTGCCAGTCTACCGCCTTTAACGTTTCACGAAATTCCTTTTCCTTTAAAATCATTTCCCTAAAAAGGTAATGCTTCAGGTCAAAAACCACTACAGCTTCTTTTGGATAAAAGTCTTCCAGGTTAATGGTAATGATACCACTTTCAGCCACTTTATTTACAATCACGTCGCTCATGCAACAAAATTACCGAAAATAAAAAAGCCGCCCCAATGCTATTGGAAGGCGGCTCATTTTATTGATTTCTTGATTAATATCCAGCTTTCAGGCGCTCATCTTCTATTTTAGAAGACTCTTTCAAAGCCTGCATCCAGCCGTAGCTCATCATTTGCTTCATTTGCATCATGGCGGCTTTCCGCTGCTCCTCTGCACTGGCACTTTCAGTGGCAACGGTGCTGTTGTTTCTTATAACAATGGCATATACTCCTGCATTTCCGGTAAGCGCGGGAGAAACTTTACTCTGATAAGCTTTGTTGAACGAAGCGCCAATTACAATTGGCTCATTACCAAATGCCGGCTTAAAATTATCTGCAAAACGCACGCTGTCTACCGTTTGTACCTGCTGCGCAGTGTTTTTGGCAGCATCATCTATACTTGCAAAGGTTCCAAATTTCTTAACCAGTTGTTTTGCTTTTTCTTTATTGCGCAAAATAGGTTCAACCATTATTCTCGCTGCGGCTGCCGATTGCATACCTTTTTCTTTTTCGCCGGTTATTAAAGCCACTACATATTGGTCGCCTACGCTCATTGGTTCAGAAACAGTTCCAACTTTATTTGTAAAAATCCACTTTACAAACGCTCTTGAAGCACCAAGACCCGGAATCTGGTAGTCCATTTCTTTCACGGTTTCGGCTAAACGCTTATTCAGTTTCTGTTTTGTTACGTTATCGTCGAATGCTTTAGAGGTACGGCTAGCCGAAGCAAATTGTGTTGCTGCAGCCGAAGCGGCATCATCTGTTTCTTTGCTGGCTTCTATATTTTTTGAGAGATATGCAATTTTATACGCCTGCTCAAAATTTTTCTGGTCGGTTACTTCTATATAATGGTAACCAAATTGCGTTTTTACCACGCCTTTGTCGCCGGTTTTTCCTTCAAAACAAAAATCATTGAACTCCTTTACCATTTGGCCATTAGGAAAATAACCCAGGTCGCCAAACTGCACTTTCGATCCTTCATCGTCCGAATATTGCGCCACCATGGTTTCAAAACTGGCACCGCCCCCGGCTATAGCCTGCTGTATGCTGTCTATCCGTTTTTTTGCAATGGAATCCGCCAATATTTGCTCACCGGTTTGAGGGTTCTGCGTAGCTATTAATATATGCCTTGCCCTTACAGAATCGGGTAATACCTTGGTGGATATAACCCTGGCCAATGCAATGGAATTTCCATCGTAGTAAGGACCATACACCTGGCCAATAGGCATTGCTAATATAGAATCTTTAGCAGGCACCTGTATACGACTTTTGTTAATATAGCCATCAAAGAAAGGCGACTTGGTTCCATTGCGTGTTGCAAAAATGCCGGCATCAGGCGCTGCAGCAAATTGTGGCTTCAATGCTTCTATTTTGTTCCACAAATTGGTTCTGTCTGCTTTGTTGGGCGCTGCATTAAATAATACGTAAGAAACACTCCTGCTTTTCTCCTGCTTAAAGTCGTTCTTGTGTGCCTGTATATATTCATTAATAGCAGCATCAGATATTTTTACGGTAGAATCAGGAACAGTAGCATAAGAAAGTCCGACAAAGGAAATATCTGATACTTGTGTATTCTCACTATTCTGTTTTTCAACCAGCCATTTGGGAAGATAGGTTCCATTGCTATAAATAGTCATCAGCTTTGTTTGCAGTTGACTTAATATTATGGGGTTGATGAGTTGCTCATTCACCTGGCGAAGCTGCTCGGCATTTTTACTTTTTTGAATGGTCTTAAATGCATTTCTTGCTGCTTCTATATTATATACCCCCGTTTTAGGATCGGTGAACTGTTGTTTAAACTCCTGTGGCGCTTTATCACTAAACAATAAATTCGTAAACTCTTTAGAGGTGAATTCAAGGCCTAGTTTCTTTGCTTCAGAAGCAACCAATTGTTTATTTACCAGCGCACCCCAGATCTGCTCCTGGATTTCCTGGCGCATCGACTCGTCAACCCTGTATCCTTGTGCCTGGTACTGAGCTTCTGTATTTCTTACCCGCTCGTCAAATTCTTCCTTTGTAATCTCTATTCCATTTACTTCCCCGACAGTAGTGGTGGGTGAATCAAAAAAATTATGCGTACGCCCTACAAATGCATCCTGCACTAGAAAACCGATAAGACTTATGGCAATGATACCGAACACCAATACGGCTGCTTTGTCGCGGATAGTCTGAATAATAGACATATTATGAATCGTATATTTTTGTGGACGGCAAAAATAGGGGAATATATGTTTATCAACAAATTGTGGAAAACAGCCTGAAATGCACTACTGCATTGATTTTTTTGGTGTGTAAATCTATATCATTAAGGGTTGCAATAAAAAATAGTGAAAGGGCGTTTTATTACAATTCACAACCCGTTGTGTAAACCGTCTCTTTGTTGTTGAAAAATCCATTTTTTGAATTGGATATCGGTGGGAAATTCGGATAAATATTTTTTTGGACAGGAAGAGGAGATGCACATACGGCATCTTATTCCGGTTTTAAAAATTTTAGCCTCCTGTTTTCAACAGCCTGAACCATCAAATTTCCTTCATTAATTTTCCGCATTCTTTTTGTTTCAACACTGTTGATAAAGCCGCTCATACAGCGATGGCATTGATTATGCTGTTGTGGATTTCCTGTTAACGAACGTGAATAAACCAATAGCTTTAACTTTGCCAAACTATTATTGTTGCGCAATTTCCCCAAATTCACAGCCGTAATAGTAATAGGCCTTTTAAATAAATAATAAATATTATTAAATACTATGGCAGTAATTAACATTGAGGATGCCAGAAAAAATGTTGAGCAGGTTGGGTTCTTGGATGTGGATGTTGACGTAAGGCTGGATTTGTTCAAAGAGATCGAAAGATTGAAAAAAGAAAAGAATGCAGTGATCCTGGCGCATTATTACCAGGAAGCCGATATACAGGATGTGGCAGATTATATTGGAGATAGTTTAGGATTGGCGCAGCAGGCAGAGAAAACAAGTGCGGACATTATTGTTTTTGCCGGTGTGCATTTCATGGCCGAAACAGCCAAGATCTTAAACCCGAATAAAAAGGTGTTGTTACCCGATCTGAAAGCAGGCTGTTCCCTTTCCGATTCTGCGCCGCCCGATCTTTTTAAAAAGTTCAAAGAGCAATATCCTGATCATCTCGTTATTTCCTATATCAACTGCTCTGCCGGCATAAAGGCGTTGAGTGATATTATCTGTACTTCGTCTAATGCCAAACAAATTGTTGAAAGCTTGCCGGCGGACCAGAAGATCATATTTGCCCCCGATAAGAACCTTGGTGCATTCATTAACAAGCAAACCGGCAGGCAAATGGTTTTGTGGGATGGTGCTTGTATGGTACACGAAATTTTCAGTCGCGAAAAGATAACAAAGCTGAAGATAAGACACCCCGAGGCTAAAGTGATCGCGCACCCTGAGTGCGAGGATATTGTGCTGCAGCTAGCAGATTATATTGGTTCTACCACTCAGTTGCTCAAATACACACAAAAGGATGATGCGAAAGAATATATAGTGGCTACGGAAACGGGTATTTTGCACCAGATGCAAAAAGACTCTCCTGGTAAAATATTCATTCCTGCACCGCCGGATAATAGCTGCGCCTGCAACGACTGCCCGCATATGAAATTGAATACGCTGGAGAAATTATACTTGTGCATGGAATATGAAGCTCCGGAATTGCTGATGGAAGAATCATTGCGTCAGGCTGCTTTAAAACCGATCCGCCGGATGCTGGATATAAGTGCTCAGTTGGGATTATAAGTGCTCAATTCTTTTATGTAAAGCCTGTATGCTCAGGAAAGTACATTTTCCCTGAGCATTACGGTGTTATCGGCCCATGTATACCATCAGTATTTGAACATCGCTCGGATTAACGCCTGAGATGCGCGAGGCTTGCCCCAAAGTTTTTGGCTTAATGCGGATGAACTTTTGTTTTGCCTCGGCAGAAAGGGCTGGTATAACGCTGTAATTGAAATTGTCAGGAATACTCAACGATTCCAGTTTGCTCATCTTCTCAACCAGTTCTTTTTCCTTCTCGATGTATATATTATATTTAATTTGTATATCTACTTGCTCCAGGCTTTCTTTTTCGGTAGTTGGCAAGTGAGTAGAAATGCGGGGTACGGCTGCGGCCATATCGTTAAGCGAAATGCCGGGACGTAAAAGCAATTGAGCTGCTTTTTGTTTTTGGGTTAAAGTTGCCGAACCGGCGTCAGACAAGAAACTATTTACTTCTTCTGGCTCGAGCGACAACTGATTTAAAAGCTGAAGAATGGATGATATATTTTCTTCTTTCTTTTCTAATGCTTCCATTCTTTCTTTAGAGGCAAGTCCCAGCTCAAATCCTTTTCTCGTAAGTCTTATATCGGCATTGTCCTGGCGAAGCAATGTTCTGAATTCGGCGCGACTGGTAAACATCCTGTATGGCTCTTCAGTTCCTTTGCTGATTAAATCATCTATCAGTACCCCGATATATGCTTCGCTTCTTTTAAGATAAAACGGCTCTTTTTCTTTGGCTTTTAAATGAGCGTTAATGCCCGCCATTAAACCCTGGCAGGCGGCTTCCTCGTAACCGGTTGTACCGTTTATTTGTCCGGCAAAAAACAAATGCGAAATAAGTTTTGTTTCGAGCGAATAGTCTAATTGCGTTGGAGGAAAATAGTCATATTCAATTGCATAACCCGGGCGGAACATTTTGGCGTTCTCAAAACCAGGAACTCTTCGCAGTGCTTCATACTGCACGTCTTCGGGAAGTGAAGTGGAAAAACCGTTCACATAAATTTCTACGGTATTCCATCCTTCGGGCTCCACAAACAATTGGTGGCGCTCCCGATCGGCAAAACGATTTATTTTGTCTTCGATACTTGGGCAATACCTTGGACCTACTCCTTCAATCCTTCCCGCGTACATCGGGCTTCTGTCGAAGCCGGTTTTCAAAATATCGTGTACCTCCTGGCTCGTATAAGTAATCCAACAGCTTCGTTGCTGTTCGGGTGTAATTTTTTGGGTGGACGAAAAACTGAAGCCGGTAATTTCATCATCCCCTTTCTGTTCTTCCATTTTGGTGTAATCCAAACTCCTTCCATCTATCCGCGGTGGCGTTCCCGTTTTCAACCGGTCGCTTTCAAAACCCAATGAAACAAGCTGTTCGGTAATACCCGTGGCTGCTTTTTCCGCTACCCTGCCCCCACCGAACTTCTTCTCTCCTATATGGATAATGCCGTTCAAAAATGTACCGTTTGTAAGCACTACCGACCTGGCTGTAATGTGATGGCCTAACCCGGTAATTACTCCAACACACCTGTTGCCTTCGATTAATAAACCATTTACCATGTCCTGGTAAAAATCAAGGTTAGGTGTATGTTCCAGCATTTCTCTCCATTTAAGAGAAAACTGTGTTCGGTCATTTTGAGCACGCGGGCTCCACATAGCCGGTCCTTTCGACTTGTTCAGCATTCGGAACTGGATCATAGAATAGTCGGTAACAATTCCCGAATATCCGCCCAGTGCATCAATTTCCCTGACTATCTGCCCTTTGGCAATTCCACCCATTGCCGGGTTGCAACTCATTTGAGCAATGGTTTGCATGTTCATTGTTACCAATAAAACTTTGCTGCCCATATTGGCTGCAGCCGCTGCGGCTTCGCAACCGGCATGACCGGCGCCAACTACAATAACATCGTACTTTGAAAACATGCTGCAAAATTAATAAGCAAGACGGTGTTTATTGTGTTTCACGTGAAACATAATTTATTGTGGTTACTCGCAGGAAAAATCCTGCACAAGAAAATAGAAGGGATTTCTGTTTTTGATGGGGTAAAAAGCAACACCAATTGCCTTATTGTCTTTTGCCAGTATGTTTTTTCGGTGACCGAGATTCCTGACGCCGTTGTCTATTAGCAGGAAGATCACTGCCTGTAAAGCTTGTTGTTTTCCTTCATACACGTTTTCGGCTACGCAATTGGTTATTCCGGCTTTGTTCATCCTCTCCTGGAAACTCATTCCATGGCTGGAGCTATGGCTGATGCTGGAGCCGGTGCTTCCTAAATCTTTTGCATGGCGGCTTGCTACTGTATTCAATTTTTCGGAAGGAAGCATTATGTTGGATGGTTTGAGCGCTTGTAATTCACTTACCAGCGACTTTGAATAGCTGCTTTTAACTTCAGGGAACTGTTTCAAAAAAGGCAGCAGCACCTCATTGCAAAATAATCTGGGTTGCTTTCTTACATAATTTACCCAGTATACAATTTCTTTCTCTTCGCGGGAAAGTGTTTTATAGGCGGGTTGTAGGGATAATATACTGTCGATTGATTCATCTCGTGACAGCGAAAAGATGAAGTCTTTATCCTGAAAACTAACTGAGCCCTGTGCCTGGCTGGTAAAATAAAAAGAGGTTACAATAATAAGAAGTACAAAACGTTTCACGTGGAACAAATTATTTCCTGAAATATAGATCAAGCAAACGGTCTTCTGCCCTCCGCATTGTTATAATTTCCTCTTTTAACTTATCCTTGTAGCCACATAAATGCAGTGCTCCATGGAAAATGACGCGATGGAGTTCATTTTTAAAACTGGTTTTTAACTGCTGTGCGTTTTCTTTTACTCTGTCAATGCTGATGTATACCTCACCCAGAACCAACCCCTTTTGGGAGCTGAGTTCAAACGTTATGATGTCTGTATAATAATGGTGATTTAAAAAGTCTTTATTGATCTGAAGCAGGTAATCGTCGGAGCAAAATATATAGTGAAGAGACTCCAGCTGCAGTTTTTCCTGCCTGAATACTTTTTCAAGAAAGACTTTTAACTGTGTTCTGTTACTCAGCGCAATGGATTTGTAAGGGAAGAAAAAACGGATATCAGCCATAATAACATTCCTTTTCCAAAATTCGTAACCTATCCTGTAAAACTAAACAATAGATTTGCTTTTTGATACAAAATGAAATTCCCTGCTACCTAAACAGATCGTTTGGTGTGGGCGGACATCGACCCAAAAACAAAGAAAAATAACAGATGAAAAAACTGTCTGATATTCCCACAGGCACCACCGTGGTGATTAGAGAAATACAAAAGGACGACTTCTTTTTGAAGCTGATGGAAATGGGTTTTATTCCTGGCGAAACGGTAAGGGTGGATCAGGTGGCTCCCCTTGGAGATCCCATTTCCGTATATGTTGCCGGTTATAACCTAAGTTTGCGTTTGAACGAGGCGGAGAGTGTGCTGGTAGAAGAGCTTGGATAGAAACAGCGGCCGCTCACTAAAAGTAACCGGACAAAATATCAAGAATGAACATTGGTTTATATTTTGGCTCATTCAATCCTATCCATCATGGACATCTTATCATAGCCAAGTTCATGACTCAGAATACCTCGCTTAACCAGGTGTGGTTTGTGGTTTCTCCTCAAAATCCATTTAAAACCACTTCCTCTTTATTAAATGAATATCATCGCCTTCATCTTGTAAGAATAGCCATTGAAGGTGAATTTGAACTAATAGCAAGCGATATTGAGTTTCATCTTCCAAAACCTTCTTACACCGTTGATACACTGGCTTATCTTGAAGAGAAGTACCCCCAGCATTCTTTTTCTGTTATAATGGGAAGCGATAGTTTTCAGAATCTTCCTAAATGGAAAAATGCAGAAATAATAATGAACCGGTATGAGCTGTACATCTACACCCGCCCGGGTTTTGAGGTGCCTTTACCTCAACCTGAAAATATAACGGTTGTAGATGCACCACTTCTTCAAATATCCGCTACGCATATCCGCGATCTGCAGAAGCAAGGCAAATCAATACGATACCTGGTGCCCGATGCCGTTATGAACGAGATAGTGAGTAATAACTATTACCGCCAGAGCTAAGCATTCGTAACCGGGACGTTGTTCCTTTACGAACGCTGCGTAACAAGACTTGCGATCTAAAAAATCCATCCCAGTAAAAGACACAACAATGTAATTACAGGCGCCGGAAGCCGGGTGAAAGTGAGCAGCAGAAAAGTACCTGCAATAACACCGATATTTAAAAAACTAATGGCAGGTTCTTCATTGCTTTCAAAAAAGGAAATGTCTTTCATAAGGAATAAGGTAGAGGCAGCCATAATTCCCACCACCGCGGCATTGATGCCTTTAAGAGAGCGGTAAATGCCACTGTATTTTTTTAAATTATTCCAAACCGGGAAAAAGAACAACACCAATAAGGCGCTCGGTAAAAAAATGCCGAACGTTCCGATAATACATCCCAGTAACTGCATATTTTTTCCCTCAGGCTTCAAGGCCTCCCCTCCCACAAAGGCCGCAAAGGAAAACGTAGGTCCTGGAATAGCGCGAACCAATCCAGCACCCGTTAAAAACTCGCTCTTGGGAATCTTTAATACATTTTGGTTTCTTTCCTGGATCCTTTGTGTGGTGGGGCGAATAACATACTGCTCATACATCATTGGCATTAACACATCTCCGCCGCCAAATACAAGACTTCCGAAACGGTAAGTGTTTTCAAAAAGGTTGAGTGCTTTTCTTTCCGGCCATTCATTTTTCCGGGCGAGTTCACTGAAAGTACCGGCAATTAAAAATATTAAAAAAAATATTACTATGTTTCCCCACTTTATGGGTCGCGGTTCCACAGGAATTTTTTTTGTCTTTTCTGTAAAATTGGTAATGATGCCTCCCAGTAAAATAGCCCCGGGAAACACCCAAGGGGTTTTAAAGAGGGAATAAGTAACTATCATGATCAATGCCATGATAACCCTTGCCACTTTATTGGTTGCCATTAACGTATATGCCCTGAAGGTTGCAAAGGCTAAAAAGCCAACGGCCATGGGTTGTATAAATTTGAAAAAATCGTTTTCAAGGCGGGTTTCTTCAAAGTATGCTATTCCAAAAGAAAAAAGACTCATTAAAGAGCAGGCCGGTAATATCCATATCAGCAGGGTTACAATAGCCAACGGCAACCTGCCGCGTTTATACCCTATTAATGTAATGATTTGTGTAGAGGAAGCGCCCGGAAGCAACTGGCAAAAAGCATTATACTCCAGCAACTCCTGTTCTGTTACATCTTTACGCCTGCCCACAAATGTTTTCATCATCATAGCAAAATGCCCTTGCGCTCCGCCAAAGGCGGTGATGCTGTATAAAAACACGGCTTTCAGGAACGGGATATGGCGAAAAAAATTCAAAAGAAAAAATTAAACAAGGTTTTACAACGAATGATCTATTTTTTTAGTCCTATTTCCCGCAATCGTTCATCCAGGTATTCGCCCGCGGTGGCATCGGGATATGCCTTGGGATGTTCCTTATCTACACAGCCCTCCAAACAGGCAAGCGACATTCCTCCTTTCGGGTGCAGGAAAAAAGGAATGGAAAATCTTGATGTATGCCAGAACTCACGGGCAGGATTTACCACACGGTGCGTAGTGCTTCGCAATTTATTGTTGGTTAGCCGCTGCAGCATGTCGCCCACGTTTACCACAATTTGGTCAGGCAAGGAAGTAACGGGAACCCATTGTTGCTGTTTCGTCAGTATTTCCAACCCATCCGCGCTTGCACCAACCAATAAAGTAATCAAATTAATATCTTCATGCTGTTCGGCACGAATGGCCGATTTTGGTTCTTCTGTAATGGGCGGGTAATGTATAGCTCGTAAAATGGAATTGCCGTTGTGTATTTTTTCATCAAAAAAATGTTCATCCAGTCCAAGGTATAACGCAATAGCCTGCAGCAAAGCTTTGCCACTGTTTTCAAAAGCCCGGTAAGCTTTATAAAAGGTAGCATTGAAGCCTGCCACATCGTTCACCATCACATTGTCCGGATATTCCTCCGCAACATAAGTTCCGTCTTCAACCGTTTGTCCGTACTGAAAAAATTCTTTTAAGTCGGGCGCTTCGCTTCCTTTGGCATGTTCGCGTCCGAAAGAAGTATATCCCCGTTGTCCTGCCAGTCCGGCAATTTCATATTGCAGCTTTTTTTGTAAAGGCAACGAAAAAAACTCCTGTACGTGATTGTATAATTCATCTATTAATTCTTTAGGAATGCCATGATTTTTCACGGCTACAAAACCAACTTCTTCATAAGCCCGTCCCAACTCTTCTACAAAACCGCTTTTACTTTCGCTATTTTTATTGGTAAATGCCGCAAGGTCTACAACTGGAATATTCATACAGCCCGATTTAATATTGGATATACCTGATTTTGGTGTGAATTTAGTATCAAATATTTGAATGAAAGGCAAGCTCTTTATTCTGTTTTGTACATTTAAATCAGCAAACGGGGTGAACCTTGTCATGTAGGCCGTAAAGTTGTTGCGTTATTTTTAATACATCAAAACACGTTTATGCAAACCATCATTGTTCCTACCGATTTTTCGCCGATAGCTATCAATGCCATGAACTATGCTGTAGACATGGCGAAAGCAATAAAGGCTTCTGTTACGTTGATGCATACATACGAACTACCGGTTTCTTATACAGGAACGGAAGTGCCGCTGCCTGTTATTGATGTGGAAGATCTGGAAGCGATGAATAAGGAAAAGCTGCAACATGCGAAAGAGCAGGTACAGCGCGTAGCAGGCAACGACCTGGTTATTTATACAGAACTAAGGCTGGGCGACCTGGTAAACGAATTAGAAGAACTGGAAAAAACGCTTAAACCCTTTGCTATTGTAATGGGAACAAAAGGTGCTGGTTTTGTAGAAAGATTGTTTCTTGGCAGCTCTACTCTTTCTGCCATCAGGAACCTCACAACACCTGTGGTAGTGGTGCCGCCGGGCTGTACATTCAAAAGCATCAAAAAAATTGGCTTTGCGTGCGACTTTAAAGCCGTTGTGGAATCAACACCGGCTGATGTTATTAAGCAATGGGTAAAGGTTTTTGATGCAGAACTGGACGTGTTGAATGTTGATTTCGACAATAAACATTTTAAGCCGGATACGCCGGAACAATCGGTATTGCTGCACACCATTTTGCAGGAAGCAAAGCCCAAATATTTTTTTATTAATAACGAAGATGTAGAAAAGGGAATAAGCGCATTTGCAGAAAGCAACAATATTGACCTTATTATCGTGATTCCCCGGAAACAACGGTTGCTGGACAAACTCTTTCAGAAAAGCCATACAACGGAGCTGGCCTTTCATTCACACATTCCCATTATGTCCATTCACGAAAAAGATTAACGAGCTGTCAGCTTTCAGCAATCAGTGGAAGTGATACATTCAGCTTCGCAAATATTATTTTATCTGCGAAGCTGCTGTTTACTTACTCAACTTAATTAACCTACTTCACTAATACTAAAACTCAGCGCTCTTGGGCGTTCTGGGGAAAGGAATAGCATCGCGTATATTGCTCATACCGGTTACAAATTGCACCATTCTTTCAAAGCCCAGTCCAAAGCCAGCATGCGGCACGGTACCAAATCTTCTGGTATCGAGGTACCACCATAACTCTGCCGTTGGAACGTTCATTTCTTTCATGCGTTGCTCCAGCTTATCCAGCCGCTCTTCGCGTTGAGATCCGCCTACTATTTCTCCAATGCCCGGCGCCAGGATGTCCATGGCAGCAACGGTTTTACCATCGTCGTTCTGCCTCATATAAAAGGCTTTTATTTCGGCGGGATAGTTGGTAACGATTACCGGCTTCTTAAAATGTTTTTCAACCAGGTAACGCTCATGCTCACTCTGCATGTCTATTCCCCATTCTACCGGGTACTGGAACTTCTTCTTTTTATACGCCGGCGATTGCAGCAATATTTCTATGGCTTCGGTATAAGTAATTCTTTCAAAAGCATTGTTCAATACAAAATCGAGCTTTTCTATTAAACCCAGTTCACTTCTTTTATCCTGCGGCAACTGCTTTTCCTCTTCTGCTAAACGTTGCGCCAGGAACTCCAGGTCATCGCGGTTGTGATCCATGGCGTAACGAATAATGTACTTAATAAATTCCTCGGCCAGGTTCATATTGTCTTCCAGGTCGTAAAAAGCCATTTCGGGCTCTATCATCCAAAACTCCGCCAGGTGCCTGGGCGTGTTAGAGTTTTCGGCCCTGAACGTAGGCCCGAAAGTGTAAATTTCACCCAAAGCCGTTGCCGCCAGCTCCCCCTCCAGTTGCCCGCTTACGGTAAGGTTGGTAGACCGGCCGAAAAAATCTTCTTTAAAATTGATACTGCCATTTTCGTTCCTGGGCGGGTTTTCGAGCGGAAGAGTGGTTACTCTGAACATTTCTCCCGCACCCTCCGCATCGCTGGCAGTAACCACCGGTGTGTGCAGGTACACAAAGCCCTTGTTGTTAAAAAATTGGTGAATGGCAAATGCCAGTGTGTGCCTGATACGAAATACGGCGCCAAACGTGTTGGTTCTGAAACGCAGGTGTGCAATTTCCCGTAAAAATTCCAGGCTGTGCTTTTTGGGCTGAAGCGGGTATTTTTCAGCATCGCTGTCGCCCAGAATTTCAATGGTTTCGGCTTTTACTTCTATCTTTTGCCCCTTGCCCAATGAGGGTATAACGGTGCCGGATACCTTAAGTGCGGCAGAAATGGTGATCCTTTTCAACAAGGACTCGTCAAATTTACCCAGCTCGGCCACCACCTGCACGTTATTATTGGTAGAACCGTCGTTTAAGGCAATAAACTGGTTATTCCTGAAACTGCGTACCCAACCCATAATGGTTACCTGCTGGTTTTCTGCCTCGCGGCCAAGTAATTCTTTGATCTTAATCCTTGTGTTGAACATAAAATAATATTTTTTACCTTTTAGCTGTTAGGGCCTAATATATACCACCCTTTGAACGCAATTCACAACAAAAAAGGCGTTATTACCGCATATAAACGGTTTTTTTTAAAAGGCAGGCAAAGATAAGGGAGTAAAAATTTTTTAAAATCCCGAAAATTGATGTATTATTGCCGATGGAATCTAACTGGTCAGTTCTTACCTTTGCTCCAGGATTATATCAGTTTTAGCCATTCCGCACCAATTTCATTCAACCAAAAATTCATTTCAACATTTCTCTCAACTTATTCGGTGATGAGATAAACCATTAGTATATTTTATGTACGACATTCTGCAATTGAACGATATGCTCGTTCCTGAACTGCTGGATATTGCTGAGCAATTAAGCATAGCTAACGCCAAAAAACTCGACAAACAAGAACTTATTTATAAAATACTCGACAAGCAGGCAATTGTAAACAGCGCAGCTACCAAAGGCAGTTCGGAAGAAAAACCCGGCAAACGCAAGCGGCTGGTAAAAACAACAACGGCCAATTCTACCGAAGAGGCAATTGTTGAATCGGAGACTCCAAAGCCCGCCCCTGCTGCAAAAAAACGCAAACAGGCTGCAGAACCTGAAAAAAAGCAGGCAGATAAAAAAGTGGTAAAAAAATCGGCCCGGACGGCACAGGTAGAGGAACCACCTGTTGAAGATGAGCTGGAAGATGTTTCTATAGAAATACCTGAATCTGAAGAAATGGAGGCTGTTGAAGAAGCCCCGATACAGGCTGAATTGCCCGTGCTGGAAGAACCACAAACCGAGCGCAAGCACTATCCCAACCGCCGCGAGCAAAATTTTAACATAGAATTTGACGGCGTAGTAA
Source organism: Agriterribacter sp. (assembly GCA_051958655.1). Taxonomy (GTDB): domain Bacteria; phylum Bacteroidota; class Bacteroidia; order Chitinophagales; family Chitinophagaceae; genus Agriterribacter. Next base: position 23,092 of record JBQCFW010000138.1, read on the forward strand.
TGAGTGAGGGTGTATTGGAAATGATGCCTGACGGATACGGTTTTTTGAGAAGCAGCGATTACAACTACCTCTCCTCCCCCGATGATATTTATGTTTCTCCTTCGCAGATAAAATTGTTTGGACTGAAAACGGGTGATACCGTTTCCGGATCTGTTCGCCCACCCAAAGAAGGCGAAAAATATTTTGCGCTGCTGAAAGTTGAAAGCATTAATGGCAAATCGCCTGAAGAAGTGAGAGACCGCGTGCCTTTCGACTATCTTACCCCGCTGTTTCCATTCGAAAAGCTAAACATGTTTACCTCACCCTCGCTGTACAGCACCCGGATGATAGACCTGTTTACACCTATCGGTAAAGGCCAACGTGGTTTAATTGTGGCCCAACCCAAAACCGGTAAAACCGTATTGCTGAAAGATATTGCCAACGCCATCGCGCAAAATCATCCGGAATGTTACCTGATGATTGTGCTGGTGGATGAACGTCCGGAAGAGGTGACCGATATGGAAAGAAGCGTAAGGGCAGAAGTAATTGCTTCTACCTTTGATGAGCCTGCAGAAAAACACGTGAAGGTTTCTACCATCGCTCTGCAAAAAGCAAAACGACTGGTGGAATGCGGTCACGATGTAGTGATATTGCTCGACTCTATCACCCGTTTGGCCCGTGCGCACAACACCGTAGCGCCGGCTTCGGGCAAAGTATTATCAGGCGGTGTTGAAGCCAACGCCATGCAAAAGCCCAAACAGTTTTTTGGCGCTGCCCGAAAAATTGAAAATGGCGGATCATTAACCATCCTGGCTACAGCGCTGATAGATACCGGCTCGAAAATGGACGAAGTGATTTTTGAAGAATTTAAAGGAACCGGTAACATGGAGTTGCAGTTAGACCGTCGCCTGGCCAACAGGAGAATTTTCCCTGCAATTGACCTCGTAGCATCTTCTACCCGCCGCGAAGACCTGTTGCTCGATAAAGATGTGTTGAAACGAATGCACCTGCTGCGCAACTACCTCGCCGATATGAATGCCGAAGAAGCCATGAACGAGCTTTTGAAAAGAATGCGGGGTACAAAAGACAACCAGGAGTTTTTGGCCAGCATGAATAGCTAAAGGCATAGTGGTAAGTGATAGGTGATAAGTGGTAAGAAAGTTGCAAGTTGTAGGATTCAAGGCCCTTGTACCATGAGATCTGTAACCTGAAACAGCTTCTTCCTTATACCCTCCACCTTACGCCTTACTCCCTAAATCGAATCTAAATTCCGGAAATGACCGTTCAGCTTTATTTTTTCTTTTAAAGCTTCGGTTTCATTCAATATAGGGATTACTTTATTCAAGTGACGCTTGAGGTATTCCTGTCGCTGAAGCTCGCGGGTAAGGCCCAATAATTCATATTCCTGTTCTATAGACAAACCTGCATGGTGCGCAATATCATAGGCCGTGAGCTCTTCATCTGCCTTTTTAAAAGATTTTGAAATGTTCAAAAGACGATGCATTTCCCGGAGATTTCCCAGCAGTTTTTTCATCATTTCCTGGTTGCCCGTTTCGTCGTTATCGGGATAGTTTACAATAGCGCCGCTGTATAATTTGTCTGGTATATTTTTGATGATCTCCAATATCCTGAAAACACTCACACCCCTCGTGCTTATATCCATTTCCCCGTTATCGTAGGTTTTTACTATTTCCGTTACCGTTACCAGGGTGCCCAGCTCCTCAATTTTGTGATTGATGACAGAGGGAATGCCAAAGGGTTTTGCCTCCTGGAAACATTCATGGATGAGTTGCTTGTAGCGCGGTTCAAAAATGTGGAGGTTTATGGCTTCTCCCGGGTAAACCACAACACTCAAAGGAAATATGGGAATAAAATTCGTCATTCAGTATCCGTTTAATTACAGTTATTGTTCAGTTCAGGTAAGGCACAACGGCATCAGAATTGCTGCGGCTCAGTATGGAGCGCTGCAGATACAGGTTTAAAATTATTCAATTATCCAGTCCGCAGTACCCCAGGCCAACGTTTGTTCGTTACCGTTTCGGTTAATGTCAAGCAAACCCTCGCTCGTTACGCCTTTCACAAAGGCGGTAAATGTTCTGTCGCCCTCTTTAAACCGAACCTCTTGCTTTCGCTTGTATAGCTGTTCGTTGTAAAGCTGTATTACAAATGCCTGCCCGCCGTTTTCCAACTCTTTGTAGCCGGCTTCGATAAAACCGCACAATTCCTTTGCCAGTTCAACGGTATCGAATTGTTTTCCTGTAATTTGTCGCAGCGAAACAGCTTTGTTTAGCTGCGGCGGAAAGTTCACCTGGTTTACATTAATACCGGTACCAATAACCGCGAATTGCCATTTTCCAGCCCGTATAAGTGTTTCTATCAGAATGCCTCCTGCCTTTCTGTCACGCCAGTAAATATCGTTGGGCCATTTAATGCTGGTTTCATCACCCGCAATGGATTTAACAAAATTGCAAACACCGTTAGCAACAGCCGCCGTAAGCCAAAACGAATTAACCGGCGATAAAAAATGTGGTTCCACCACAATGCTCAGTGCAATGTTCTCCCCCTTGTTGCCAACCCAGGTTTTGCCACGCTGTCCTTTTCCTACCGTTTGCTCATGCGCAAACCAGGCTGCACCGTGCTTTGCCAAACGGGCATGTACCATTTGCATGGCATAGTTGTTGGTACTGTCAATAGAGGCTAAAATGCTGAAAGGCCGTCCAAAGGATAACATGTAAGAATAGAGAATTAATTACTATTTTTGAGCAAGTTAGGAATAAGACAAACAATTCAGCCGCAACAAGCAGCGTATTAATAAAACATAATTCTATCAACCCACGTTTAATACACGGGTAACCTAAAATTGATTACTATTGGCAGCATTACAGGTGTTAACTGCACGCCCCAAACGTGCAGCCAGATTAACGAGGAACAGTAAGCTATTTAAAACCATCATCAACGCTATACGTCAAAAAAAAGGTGAAAATATAATATCGCTCGACCTGCGCAAGATACAGGAAGCGGTAGCAGACTTTTTCATTATTTGCGAAGCGTCTACGCACATACAGGTTAAGGCAATAGCAGATGCCGTGGAAGAGGAAGTAAAAAACACTTTAGGCGAGTTGCCTTATCGCCACGAAGGGCACCAGGCAATGCAATGGGTGCTGATAGATTACGTGAATATTGTTGTGCATGTTTTTCAGCCCGAAACGCGCAAATTTTATAAGCTGGAAGAAATGTGGAACGACGCAGAAAAAGTAGAACACCAGGATTAGCTGCCTATACCGGGCATTGCCCGTTTTTATAACCGATAATTTTTTAAGTTACTAATACAATTATGGCACAAGATAATAATCAAGGCAATGTTCCTGGTTTCAATAAAAGAGTAGGCGAAGGGGGCGACGATAAAAATCAGCGACGAGGTCCGAAGTTCAATATTTATTGGGTGTATGGAATTGTTGCGTTACTCCTGGTAGGCTATCAGCTTTTGAAAGGCGTTGCTCCTACCGCCAATGTCATCACCGATCTCAAATTCAGAGATGAGATGCTGGTAAGCAATGATATTCAAAAACTGGAACTGGTAAGAAACAAGGATGTTGTAAGAGTGTATGTGTATAAAGACAGCCTCAAAAAACAGGTATACCGCACATTGCTTGGCGATAAGTGGGACATTATTTCTAAAACAGACGGGCCGCATTTCCAGTTTGAAGTGCCCGATGCCAAAACCTACCAGGGAACTACCCTGGCAGAGTTTTACAAAACACATCCCAACGTAAAAGAGGTTCCGGTAAATATTGTGAGCGATCCCGAATGGTTTGGCTCATTGCTCAGTTATATATTTCCCTTACTGATGTTTGCTTTATTGTTTGTGCTGATGATGCGCAAAGTTGGCGGACCAGGCGGCGGCGGTCCCGGCGGCATATTCAGCATTGGCAAATCAAAAGCAACCCTGTTCGAAAAAGGCACGAAGGTAAACATCACATTTGCCGATGTGGCCGGACTGGAAGAAGCCAAGCAGGAAGTAATGGAAATAGTTGACTTTCTTAAAAACCCCAAAAAATACACCGCATTGGGAGGAAAAATTCCCAAAGGTGCTTTGCTGGTAGGCTCGCCTGGTACAGGTAAAACCCTGCTTGCAAAAGCAATGGCAGGCGAAGCCCAGGTGCCGTTTTTCAGCATGAGCGGCTCCGACTTTGTGGAGCTGTTTGTGGGGGTTGGCGCCAGCCGTGTGAGAGACCTTTTTAAGCAGGCAAGAGAAAAAGCGCCCTGTATCATATTTATTGATGAGATTGATGCGATAGGACGGGCCAGAGGCAAGAATGTAATGATGAGCAACGACGAAAGGGAAAATACCCTGAACCAGTTGCTGGTTGAAATGGACGGTTTTGGAACAGATAGTGGTATCATCATTTTAGCGGCTACCAACAGGCCCGATGTGCTCGACAGCGCTTTGTTACGTCCTGGTCGCTTTGACAGGCAGATTACCATTGATAAGCCAGACGTGAAAGGAAGAGAAGAGATCTTTAACGTTCACCTCAAGCCCATCAAAAAATCTGCGAAACTGGATGTGTTTAAGCTGGCAGAACAAACGCCTGGCTTTGCCGGTGCAGATATTGCCAACGTGTGTAACGAAGCAGCCCTGATCGCTGCCCGCAAAGGAAAATCGGAAGTGGAAATGGATGACTTCCAGGATGCGATTGATCGCGTAATAGGTGGTTTGGAGAAAAAGAATAAGATCATTTCGCCCGATGAAAAAGAAATTATTGCTTACCACGAAGCCGGACACGCCATTTGCGGCTGGTATCTGGAGCATGCCTACCCGTTACTGAAAGTTACCATTGTACCCCGCGGAACGGCGGCTTTGGGCTACGCTCAATATACTCCCAAAGAGCAATACCTGTACAATACCGACCAGTTGAACGACCAGATTTGCATGACACTCGGCGGTCGCGCGAGCGAAGAAATTTTCTTCGGAAAAATATCTACCGGCGCCAGCAACGACCTGCAGCAGATTACCAAGATAGCCTACTCTATGATAACGGTGTATGGCATGAACGATAAAATAGGTAATATCAGTTATTACGATCCTCAGCAGGAAAACTATTTTACCAAACCATACAGCGAAGAAACGGGTAAGCTGATAGATGAAGAAGTGCGCAAATTGATTGACAAAGCATACGTAAGAACCAAGGCTTTGCTGGTTGATAAGAAACAACAGGTGGAAGTGCTGGCGAAGGCTTTGCTTACCAAAGAAGTACTGTTCCAGAGCGATTTAGAGCAGTTGATCGGCAAACGTCCGTTTGAAGAGAAAAAGCCAGCAGATGTGGTGCACGATCATCATCCATCCGGCAACGGAACCGAAGGTGGTATTAGCGCAGGCGTTCCACCGGCAGAAATTACGCCGAAGCCATAACACAAACAATATCAAATTTTAAATTGAATAGAGGCACTGGTTTATACAGTGCCTTTTATCTTTGCAGCTACTCCTCATAAATACAAGGTTTGCAATGGAGCTTCCCGCAGGAAAAAAAATATATTTTATCTCCGATTTTCATCTTGGCGTGCCCGACCACGCCAGCAGCCTCGTAAGAGAAAAGCTGGTGGTAAAATTTCTGGATGAAATAAAAGAGCAGGCAGCGGGGATATTTATTGTGGGAGATCTTTTCGACTTTTGGTACGAATACAAAAAGGTGGTACCCAAAGGCTTTGTACGCATTTTGGGAAAAATTGCCGAACTAACCGACAGCGGTATACCCGTGTGGTTTTTTGTGGGAAATCATGATATGTGGATGAGCGGCTATTTTGAAAAAGAACTGAATGTGCCGGTGTATTTCGAGCCTAAAACCTTTGAATTCAGCGGCAAAAAATTCTATATAGGTCATGGCGACGGGCTGGGTCCCGGCGATCACGGATACAAATTCCTGAAAAAGATTTTTCGCAGCAAACTATGCCAGTTCTTGTTTGGCATACTGCCGCCCTATATTGGTATGAGCATTGCTAACCGGTCCAGCAAAAGCAGCAGAGCCGCTACAGGAGACGATGACGCTACCTTTTTGGGAGAAGACAAAGAGTGGCTGATTGTGTACAGTAAAGAAGTGTTGCAGAAAGAACATTTTGACTATTTTATTTTTGGCCACAGGCATTTACCTATAGATTTTCTATTAAAAGATGGCAGCCGGTATATCAACCTGGGCGACTGGATTCGTTATTATAGTTACGCCGTATTTGATGGACAAAACCTGGAGCTGAAATATTACAGACCAACGGAGCCAGATGGAAAATAAGCAGACATACCGGGTTCGGAACTTTATCAACTTGGTTTGAAACGAGGTAAGCAGCTTGCAAAAGATCCGGACCCTGATTTGAACCGGTTAAAACGTAACCCATTTGATGAACAAATTTTGAGCTGAAGACTACAAACCCTAATGCGACTTTTATTGACAATAATTGGTTTTGTGTGGATGAGCATTGTATATGCTCAACCCGGCAGCGGCGTAAATACGGCAACCGCTACCAAAATCGTTACAGGCAACATCAGCAGCTTTACCGTAGACAACCTGGGAAACCTGTATGTACTAACACCTGCCGGGCTGCTTAAAAAGCTCAACAACCGCGGCGATTCGCTCAATGTTTTTAATGAAGTGCGCCGTTATGGAACAGTATATTTAATGGATGTAACCAATCCCTTAAAAATATTGTTGTATTACAAGGACTTTTCTACCGTGGTAATGCTGGACAGGTTTATGAACCGGATCAATACCGTTGACCTCCGTAAGGTGGGAGTATTCCAGGCGAAGGCGGTTGGACTGTCGTACGACAATAATGTTTGGGTATACGACGAACAATCGGCCAGGCTAAAAAAAATAAGTGATGACGGAAAACTGCTGACTGAAACGGTAGACCTGAGGCAGGTGCTTGCAACAATGCCTTCACCCGAAAAAATAATTGACCGTGATGGCTTTGTATACATGTACGACCCCGCAAAAGGGATGTATGTGTTTGATTATTACGGAGCTTTAAAAAATGAATTGCCTATTACGCAAATCACAGATCTGCAGGTGATAGGCAAAACAATTGTAGGCCGGAAAGAAAACAAATTTGTAAGATACACGCTCGGTTCTTTTGATTTGCAGGAAGCGTCGCTTCCCGAAGCAATAGAATCGGCAGCAAAAATCTGCATCATGCAGGAGGGCATATACGTAATGCGCAACAACGCTATTGAAGTATACCTCTTTGAGCAGGAAAACAGGTAAGAAGATGTATGAATTTTTAGACAGGGTATTTCTTGATAACACGATTGGCGAATATATTACAATAGCGCTGATCATACTGGGTATGTACATACTCAAAAAATTCTTTAGTCGCCCGCTTGCCGCTACTATTATATGGGTAATGAAGCTGATGGGCCGTTCTGTTGACAGAAGAGCATTCATTGATTTGATATTGGAACCGCTGGAGCAGTTTCTCATCATCTTTACTTCTGTAATAGCACTTTCTACACTTACGTTTCCCGAAGCGCTGAAGTACGATGTATACAAATCGAACACAAAAGTTGTGTTAGACCGCATTGCTATAGCGTTGGTAATTGTATCATTCTTTCGTCTGCTGCTTCGTATGATAGATTACCTCGCCTTTGTTATCAGCAAAAATACCAGCGAAGAATCCGGACAAGGCGAGCACCAATTGGTTATTTTTTTTAAAGATTTTTTGAAAGCAATTGTTTTCATACTCGGCATTTTAACCATCATCAAATTTTCGTTCGGATACCAGATTACAGAATTGCTCACAGGCCTCGGAATAGTAGGTGCAGCATTAGCATTGTCTGCCAGGGAAAGTTTGGAAAACCTCATAGCCTCTTTTATTATTTTTTTCGACAAGCCCTTTGCTGTAGGTGATACATTGAAAGTGCAGAATATAACCGGTACTGTTGAAAAAATAGGACTGCGCAGCACCCGCATACGAACCAACGAAAAAACCTTTGTAAGCGTGCCCAATAAACAAATGGTAGATAGTATTGTAGACAACCTCAGCCTGCGCACACAACGCAGAGCAGATTTGAAGCTGGAACTCAGGCCGTCTACAACAGCACAGCAGCTGCAAGCCCTGCTCGAAGGCATGAAAATTATTTTGCAGCATCCGCGCATTGAAAACCGCGTGTTGTTTTTAAACGATATTGTGCAGCAAGGCTACCTTATTAACGCAGAATACTACACAGCGCCCATACCTGCAGAAGAGTTCAACCAGGTAAAACAGCAAATCAATTTGCAGGTAATTACCCTGATGGAAGAACTGCAGATAGAAGTGGTTGGCGTGCAGCAAAAATTTCACAATGGCACTATCGAATCAGCGTAATCGTTCCCTTTCGGCTAAATAATTCCCCTGTATCACAAATCAGTTCTATATAGTAAACATAAGTGCCCATTTCAGCTTTCTGTCCCTTATAATACCCATCCCATCCATTATGCGAATGATTCATGCTTACGCTTAAGTTAGCGGCTTCATACACTACTTCGCCCCAGCGGTTAAACACCCGCATGGATTTGATAGCCCTTATGCCCTTTCCCATCACAAAAAATACATCGTTGCGACGATCGTCGTTAGGAGTAAATGCGTTCGGTATGTACACATATCCTTTTTCACAAATCAGTTTAATAGCCACCTTGTCGCTGCTTTCGCATCCAAACTGGTTAAACACTGTAACGGTGTATTCTATATCCGATCGTGGTGTGCTAACCGGAGCGGGGCATGTGGTGCAGTTAAGATAATCGACCGGGCTCCAGCTCCAACGGGTAATATCATTGCTGCCCGTAGTGGTCAATGCTATTTCACTGCCTGTTGGTAGCTCCATATCATCGGGCGCCGTAACCTTTGGCAACGGAACTACCGCTACATTAACAGAAGCCGTGTCGGTAAAACAATTATAACCATCGTAGCCCACCACGGTATAAGTAATAGAATCTGCAGGCGATGCTGTAGGATTGCTGCTGTTTGTGCTGCTTAACCCGGCGGTAGTATTGATCCATTGATAAGACGCTGCGCCTGTTACCGGCAACCGGACGGATTTTCCTTCGCAGGCAAAAGTATCCGACGCTAGCTGGATGTTGAAAGGCTTTGCAACGGTTATGGCTGTAGAGTCCGAACGCTTGCATCCAAACGCATTGGTTACTTCAACGGTATACCTGATGTTTTCTTCAGGCGTGGCAACGGGTTCGGCAATATCGGTACGGTTCAGGTAAAGTGAAGGGCTCCACTTATATTGCGTACCATCTTCAGCGCTTAGCTGCAGGCTATTGCCCAAACAAACCACCGGATCTTTAGGAGCAATGTTCACATTAGGCCGCCTGTATACAGTAAGCTCATGCACAGCGGTATCCACACAGCCATTGTTTTCTGCAAACAATTGAATGGAAGCAACACCCGGTTGCGCATACAATTGTGTCGGCGGCGTTTGCCCTGTATCGGCAGTGCCGTTAGCGAAATCCCAGCGCCATTGAATACCGTCTGTAATATCTGCCGATGCGGAAAATTGCGCGGTTCCATCCTGGCAAATTTCGGACGGCCCCGTGATAAGGCTTTCGGGCGTTTGTATTACCGTTACCGTGTCGGTTCTTTCTTTGGCGCAGCCATAAGGAGAACGCACGTTTAATGTTACCGGGAATTTGCCAGGCTGCCTGTAATAAAAAGAAGCTGCACTATCAGAAGCGACATCGGCGGCATTGCCCGTTCCAAAATCCCATTTGTAGGTTAACGCCTGTTGCAATTCATCATTGGCAAGGCTCCTGATATCGGGGTTGAACTGTACCAGTGCAGAATCGCAAACCGGCGCCGGTTGATTTTTAATATCTAATATGGCAAGCGAATCGATTATTATTTGTTCCGGCAGCTCCGAAGTACCCGAACAGCCATTGCCATCTTTCATGATAAGTGCAGGCTTGTAAATGCCTGCTGTGGCATAATTGTGCACAGCAAAAGTATCGGTGGTTTGCTGAACAGTGCCATCCCCAAAATCCCAACTGAAAGAAGACGCATTGTTTACCTCGGCGCTTAACGTCACCTGCTGCTGAAGACATCCCGATAATGTGTCTGCCTTTAAAACGGCATAAGGCCCTTTTATGGTAATGTATTGCACAGACGAATCAAGGATGTTGTTTTTGCTATAAGCGTACAATACAACCTTATACACGCCAGGCTTGTAATAAGTTCTGGTAGGCGTGTTGTTATTGCCGGCAGAAATTACACCGTCACCCAAATCCCATTCAATACGTTCGGCGTTCTGCGAGGTGTTGGTAAAGTTTACAATGGCCGGCGGGCAGCTTGTATTATTAATGTACGTGTCTTTATAAGTAAAAGAAGCTACCACCTCTTTTATCCCGATAATTTTGGTAACTGTGTCCCTGCACCCCGCCGGGTCCCAAGCTATCAGGGTAACTGTGTCAACGCCAAACCGTGTATATATTTTAGCCGGTGGCTGAAACGCATTATTGTAGTCCGTTCCAATGCTGAAATACCAGTCGAACCGCGCATTGCTGTTACTGGTGTTTGAATTATTGTAGAAAAGCACCGGTGTTTGAGGGAAGATGTTTTCGGGTGAGTAAGAGAAATCCGCTTTAGGTCCTTTTACACTCGCATAGCTGGAAGAATAATCCGGCGTCGCAGATGTGCAGCCCTCTGCATCGGTTACTTTTAAAACAGGGTAATAACGCCCCGGTGTTTCATACAAATGTTCTACCAGCCCGTTTGCCGGGTAGTCGGCATCAGTAAACGTTGCTTTGTTTCCGTCAGCAAAATTCCACTCCCAAATTTTCAACGGAACGCCGTCATTTCCTGCCGATTCATCTTTAAAAATTACCGGTAGTTTATAACAAACATTGTTTTGTGCAAAGCCAAAAGCTGCTGTTGGGCCTTTTATCTTTAAGGAAATAGCATCAGATGTATCGGCACACCAGGGATACGTAACAGGAGCCAGTATTACACGAATATCCTGCTGCCCGTTGTCGAGCCCCGTAATTGTAGCGCTAAAATTATTTACTACATAGGGGTCGCGTTGGGTGAAAATGGGATTAAACGGAGTTCCATCTCCATAAACCCAGCCCAGAATAGCATAATGATTTACAGCATTGTTTGAATAATACGGATTAGCGTTCAGCCCCGAAATGGTTATGCGAAGATCGCCGCTGCCACACACTTCGGGAAGGTTGGCAGACAGCACCGGTTTTTGACGAAGCAAAACATTAATCGAAAGCGAATCACTTACTGTGCAGCGAGACGCTTCAGCAATAAGTTTTACCGTATAACTTCCCGTTTTGGTATAAACATGTTTGATAAACTGTTGGAAGGGATTAATTTCTTCTACCACACCATCACCAAAATCCCACCACATTTTGTTGGCAAAATTGGTGGTTGCACTTTGCGAAAAAGTTACCTCTCCGCTTACACAACTCTGTGTTCGATCTAAAATTTTAGGAAACGGTGGAAGTACTTTTATAAAATTTTGTTTAACAACAGTATCCATGCAAGTACCTATTCCTGCAATGACCGTAACCGTGTATTCACCCGCCTGCTCATAGTTGTATACAGGTTCTATTCCGCCTGTGTAATAACCGTTTGGATTGCCGTCGCCAAAGTTCCATTGCCAGTTACCGGCTCCGTTGGTGGTTTGTCCCATAAAACGTATCTGCGTTCTGCCGCACACTTCCGTCGACGATGCCGAAAAATCAATTTCCGGTTTTTCATACACATTCACACTATTGAATTGTGCCACGCCTTTACAGTCGGAGGTAGTAGTATAATGAAGCGTAACCGTGTAGCTGCCCGTTTTGTTAAAGGTGTAGGTAGGATTAGCGTTGGTTGATGTTCCTCCATCGCCGAAATCCCATTTATATTCTTTGATCATGCCCGGCTCATTTGCCGCAAACTGCGTGGAAAACCCTGGACAGCCATTTGTTGGCCCGGAGGTTTTGATGGAAAAGTTAGGTTTAAAGAGGCTGAATGTTTTTTGTACTTTGTTTACACAGCCCCCACCATCTGTAACCTGAAGACTAACCGTGTAATAACCATCTTTGGTAAAAGTGTGTGTAGCCTCTTTGGTATCGGCCGTCTGTCCACCAAAATTCCAAAGCCAGCTAACCGCTGTAGAAGAAGTATCAGTGAATTTTACGGTAACCGGCGTGCCACACACAGCCGTCAGATCATCTATAAAACCGTCCAGTTTCGGCCCCGGGTTTACTTCAATTTCTTTTTCTTTTGTTTCGGTACAGGAACCATAAGTATTGGTCATTTTGATGGTATACCTGCCCGGGCTTGCAAAAGTATAGTTAAACGAATTGCCATAATAAGATCCGGTTACCCCATTGATTTGCCAGGTAGTTTGATTTGCCGCAGGAGTGCTTTTATTAGTGAAAGTGGTGGATGCATTAGAGCAGATCTTCGAAGGCAATTCAAAATCGGTAACAAAGTTGGCTACATTCACCAGGTCGGGCATTTCCAGCGTGTCGGCACATCCCTCTGAGCTGCTGGCAATAAGTTTTATGGTAAACGCTCCTTTTTCTGTAAAGGTGTGAGTAGGATTTTTTTCACTCGAAGAATCGCCTGTACCAAAGGTCCAGGTATAACTCAGGTTGCCAGGCCCTTCACTTTTATTGGTAAACGAAAGCGATTCGCCAACTGTGCACAAAGCAGTTTCGGGAATACTAAAATCTGCTTCAATGGGTTGAAGTACGGTGATAGCCGGCTTTTCATCGGTGGCATAGCAGCCATAGCTGTTTACTACGGTAAGGATAGGCGTTTGCGTGGCCGGAACATTATACACATGTGAGGTTTGCTGAAGGTTGGCTCCTGAATTGGTAATGCCATCGCCAAAATCCCACACATAGCTGGCTATAGTACCATCGCCTGCAGAAGAGTTGCTGGTAAATGTTACCGGGAAAGGCGCACAACCTTTTTGAGGCGTAAACGAAAAATCAACAACAGGTTTTTTATAAACCGTTATTGTTTTGCTAACGCTGGATGTTTGCGCACCATCTTTAACAGTAAGTGTTACCGTGTAAGTTTTTTCATTGATATAAATTGCAAAAGCATCTTTATCATAACCTTTGTTGGGGCCATTGCCAAACTCCCATTCATACTTAGCCGAAGATGATGCACCGGTAGTGGTATTTTTAAAATTTACTGACAGAGGCGAACATCCGCCATTCGGCGGGTCCATTATAAAATCGGGTTTCAATTGGCCAAACAAGTTTCCGGTTATGCCACAAAAAAGGCATAGTAAGACACTGTGTGCCAGGATGGTTTTTCTAAATAGAATAGTCACTTTTCAGCTTTTATATAATAACCTTATAGGTTAGCTGAAAAACGGTCATAGGAATTGGATGAGCAATCATTTTTCTAAAACTAACCAGGTAAAAATTAATAAAACGTGCAGTATTATTTTGGTTAATGCCGGTTCAGAAGTGTTATAAAAGTTAGTACAACTTACAAAAAATGAAAATAATTTTCTGTAGTACTGATTATATTTTTTTTGCCACGTCTGAAAAAAATTCAATTCGAAAAAGTTCAATAGAAGTTTCTCTACCAGCACTTGAAAAAATTGCTGATGTTAAGTGGAAATGCGTTGCAAAATTACCTGTATAAGATTGAATGTAAACTTGTAGAATGGTGATTTCATGGTTTATAAATTTTACTGTAAACGTTGAGAAAAATGAGCAGTAATGTGCAATAGAAAAAGCACGACCAACTAAATTTGAAAAGAAAGCAAACAAAGCTTTTCAATAACCTGATATCAATAACACTGTTTGTGGCTTATTATTGTGGATAGCAACGGAATTTTATTACGCGTATGCTGCATTATTTTTCTTCCAGGTGGGACTAAATCTTATTTGAAAAAACGTTATAATTATTGCAGCGAACACGTACAAAATTTTTATGTTGGATGCATTACTGTTACATTCGCAATTATGGAACAACAGTTATTAGGACCAGGCACGCGCCTGCAACATACCCAGTTTGGACCGGGAGTGGTGGTGGCTGTAAAATATGCTACTTATCTCATATCGTTTATCAATCATGGCGTAAAAGAAATTGATAAAACAGATCCGCAACTGGATGAGATCATCGCCGAAAATGTTACGGCAGAAGTAGAAACAGTTTCCGAAACAGAAAAGTCGTTGCTTAAAATACTTCGCTTATGGGGAGGGCTCAGCGAAAATGTGCCATTGGGCGATCGCTGGGCAGGCGGCACCATGATTTTAAAACCGGCAGACGCTTCATTAAAACCTAAAGAAGTACCTATAGATGCCTTCTTTCATAAAATAGTAATGTTGCGCGACAGGTTGCGGGTGCTGGAGCAACAGATCAATGCGCATAAAATATTAAGCGATGAGGAAAAGGTAAATCTTCAACAGTATATTACCCGCATTTACGGCTCATTAACTACGTTTAATGTTCTTTTCAAAAACAAGGAGCAATGGTGTGTGGGTGAAAAAGGAGCGAAAGAAGAGTAGAGAAATGGTGAAAGGCCAAAGGTGAAAGGTGTAGGATGTAAGGTTTAGGGTTTGAAGTTTTTTGTTTGCTGTAGATGCCAGGAACAATAAACTGTAAACATCAAACCCCAAACGCGAAAGCTGAATGCTCAACAACAACTTATGAAAAAAAAGAATTTCCTGCTGTTAATTGGTTTTATTATTGCCGCATCTGCGGTTAATGCTCAGCGTTATAAACTTTTGCACGGCAATGCTATTGTGGTAGATACGCACAATGACATTCTTTCTTCAGCAACGATGGAAGGGTTGAACATCGAAAAAAACCTGCGGGGCAAAACACATTCAGACATAGCACGGTTTAAAAAAGGCGGTATTGATATACAGGTCTTCTCTGTTTTTTGTGACGACAAATTTGGTAAAGACACTGCTTATAAATTTGCCAATATTGAAATCGATTCTTTGTACGCCATTGTGAGCCGCAATCCCGCTAAAATGATGATGGTAACATCGCCGGTAGCATTAGAAAGGGCGGTGAAAGAAAAAAAGCTGGGTTGTATGATTGGGGTTGAGGGCGGCCACATGATTGAAGACAGGCTGGATTATATAGACAGCTTGTACAACCGCGGCGTGCGTTACCTTACACTTACCTGGAACAACTCTACTTCGTGGGCAAGCTCGGCAAAAGAAGAAACGGGAAAGACAGGCGTGCCGGGGCTAAATGATTTTGGTAAAAAGGTGGTGAAGAGAATGAACGACCTGGGGATGATGGTTGACCTTTCGCACACGGGAGACAAAACGTTTTACGATGCACTGGCAATAACCACCAAACCTGTATTGCTGTCGCATAGCAGCGCTTACACGTTGTGTCCTGTATATCGCAACCTTAAAGACGACCAGATAAAGGCAGTTGCAAAAAACGGCGGCGTAATACAGGTGAATTTTTATTCGGGATTTCTTGACAGTAGTTATAACAGGCGGCGGCAACAGATTACCAACCAGCGAAGACTGGATAAAGATTCGTTGCGGAAAATGAACTGGAGCGATACTGCTATCAACAAATGGATTGCCGGCAGGAACGCGAAAGATTTCGAAGCCATTCGCCCTCCCTTTTCCATCATTCTCGATCACATCGACTACATGGTTAAGCTAGCCGGCATCGATCATGTTGGAATTGGCGCCGATATGGATGGAATCGAATCTTTGCCCAAAGGCATTAACGGTGTGCAGGATTACCCTAAAATAACAAAGGGGTTGCTTGAACGTGGTTACAGCGAAGCAGATATTCTAAAAATACTTGGCGGCAATTTCATCAGGGTGTTTAAGGCGAATAGCGGGAAGCTATGAGCGGTCAGCTTTCAGCCATCAGTGGTAAAAGAACCAAAGTACAAGAAGCAAGAACCAAATGGATCTTGTTGATTGTTTCTTGCATTTTTTTCCCTACACCTTCTCCCTTTCACCTTTGACCTTTCCCCTTTCGTCATTCCTCCACCGGCCATTTGCCTAGTCCTTTTCTAATCAAAACCGGTTCGTCTCCCGTGCAGTCAATGATCGTTGAAGGGTTCATGCCGCCAATGCCGCCATCCACTACCACATCCACCAGTTTGCTGAAATTTGCTTCCATCAATTCCGGGTCGGTATATTCTTCTACCATTTCGCCCGGCAATGTGGTGCTGAGTATAGGATGACCTAATTCTTTTACAATCGTTCGTGCAATTTCATTATCGGGTACGCGAATACCCACTGTGTTTTTTTTACTCTTCAGCAATTTGGGTACCTCCTTGCTGGCTGGTAAAATAAAAGTATATGGACCGGGAAGGTAAGTTTTTAACAAACGGTAGAGTGATGTGGAAATACTTTTGGTATAGTTGCTCAAATGACTGAGGTCGTAACAAATAAAAGAGAAATTAGCTTTTGCAGGATCGATGTTTTTGATGCGTGCAATTTTCTCAATTGCCTTGTGCTGAGAAATATCGCAGCCTAAGCCATAAATGGTGTCTGTAGGATATATGATGGTACCCCCATCCTGTAATGTTTCCACCACAGTTTTTATTTGCCTGGGTTGCGGATTTATTGGATGTATATGTAATAGCATGATATTCTTTTTTTGTGAAAGGTGAAACATTAAAAGTGAAAGAAGAAAGCCAGGTCTTTTTGACCTTTCACTTTTCACCTTTAACGTTGCATCAATCCCTCCAAACTTTTGTTCCTTCGCTGCAGTTGGCGCAGATGTCAATATTTTTCCGGCTCGTCATCAGTTCGCGCCGGAATTGTTTATAATTATCGTTGCGCCATATCTCTTTAAACGATTGCATCTGCAGATTGCCCAGCCGGTGCATAGCGTCTTTATCAAAGCAGCACGGCACCACCAGTCCATCCCATGTAATAACATTAGCGTGCCAAAGTTTCCAGCAATGATTATCGAGCTTGTTTTTTAATTGATGATTGCCTTTTTTATCTTTCCGGTACCGGCTGTATTTATCAATGGAAGGAATGAGGTTGTTGGGATCGTTTTCGTAATCGTATACCTGCGCTGTTTTAAACCAGATGTCGTCTACACCAGTTTCTTTCGCCAGTTGCTTTGCCTCTTCCATCTGGTGTTCGTTGGGTTTAACCACCAAAAACTGGAAAACAACAAAAGGTTTTTTGCTGCCTAATTCCTTTTTCCATTTAACGATGTTTTGCGCGCCTTCAATTACTTTATCCAGTTTTCCTCCGCGGCGATATTGCTGGTAAACCTCCTGGCTCGTGCCGTCTATAGAAATGATGAGGCGATCGAGCCCGCTTTCTACTGTTTTGCGTGCATTGTCGTTGTTGAGGTAGTGCGCATTGGTGGATGTGGCAGTGTAAATTTTTTTCCCCGCTGCATATTTTACCATGTCCAGGAAAGCAGGATTGAGATAAGGTTCTCCCTGGAAGTAAAAAATGAGGTATAAAAGGTCTTTGTGAATTTCGTCGATCGTTTTTGTAAAAAAATCTTTTTTTAGCATGCCGGTAGGCCGTGTAAAACTTCTTAAACCACTCGGACATTCGGGGCAACGCAGGTTGCACGAGGTAGTAGGCTCAAAAGAAATAGAGATTGGATAGCCCCATTGTACGGGCTTTTGTCGCCACCGACTGATGTAAAAACTGCTCAATACCTTAGCCGCATTCCACGCCCGCCTCAGGCTGAGCTTGGACAAAAGGTTCATGATATCGTGTAAATGAAAGCGCGGCATAGTTTGTAAAGGTAGGGTAAGTGGGTTAAATGAGTTAATTGGGTTAAGTAGGTTGGGCAAGCTGTTGCAATTCAACTTACCCTCCCTCTTTAACTTATTCAACCAATTAACATTCACTATTTCTTCGGCACAAATATCTCCTTCAACTGCTCAATCAAAACCCCGTTGCCGCTTAGGCTGATGTTGCTGATTTTGTCGGCAATCTTCTCCACATATTCCATTTCCTTCAGCTTCCAGAGCATGCTGTTTTCTTCCATTAATTTGGCAGTATTCAGCAAGCTGCGGGTGCTGGCAGTTTCTTCGCGACGCATAATAGTGTTTGCCTGCGCTTTCTTTTCTGCTACCAACACCTGGTTCATGATTTCTTTTACATCGCCCGGCAAAATAATATCGCGGATGCCAAAGCCGGTTACTTCCACACCTAACGCTTCAGCCTTCATTTTCATTTGCGCTAACACAAAAGGTGCAATTGCTTCTTTCTTTTCCAGCAATTCGTCAAAGCCAAAGCCAGCAATATATTCGCGCAACACCAACTGAAAAGCTACATACAATTGTTTTTCGTATTCCTTGTTTTGCAACAAAGCCTTTTCAATATCGGTTACCTTATACTGCGCCCATGCGTTGATTCGGAGTGCTGCTTTATCGCGCGTTAAAATTTCCTGCCCGTTGATCTCCATCTGCTGCTGACGGGTATCTGCTTTTCCAACATGTACTGCAATGGCGTTCTTCCACCAGTAATATACCCCGTTTTCCAACACCTTTACAAATTTTCCATCGATAAACAGTATTGCCTTTTCATAGCTCTCCACACTTACGCTGCGTACAAAAGGCGCTACCAGCCGATGCAACAACACGGCGCGATCAATTTCCTCTGTAATTTCAATTTTGCCAATGTCTGCCTTTATGAATTTGTACTCCACGGCGCTTTTCCAAAAGGTATAGCGGCCGGTGTTGAATACCGCTTCGAGCAAACCGTTTTTATATTGCAAGGCAATTTCATTGTCTTTTACTTCCAGCACAATCAATGCTTCTGCCAAAGCTGCATCCTGCAATAGTATATTTAATTCAACCGGTGCTATAAATGGCTGGGTAATATCGTATAGCTTTACTGTTTCGCTACCCCAGAACCAGTAGCTTCCTTCAGCTAACATACGCTGGTACACTCCTTCTTTAAAAACCAATCCGCGTTGATAAGCGTTTACTTTTACATTTTTCATATCAGTTGTTTTAGTCTCTTTTAAAATATTAAAGTTTTCCGTTAGCCACCTTCTACTGCGGGTGTAAGGGTTGAGTTGTTTTTGTTTATACAGTTTTGCCTGCATTAGACTGATTTATTCAAATCATCTTTAAACAGAAAAAAGTGTATTACCGCCTCCATTCAACTCCAATACACGCTGGCAATATTCCGGCTGCAACGGACAGATATAAATATCCTTGGCGTTGCCGGCAAACGGAAAGACTTTAATTGCTTCACCTTTTTTGGGAAGTGGTGTGCTTCTGCCTTCTACATTAACGGTGTAGTGCTCTAACCACCTGAGCTACCCGATTTTGAGTCGGAGCGGGATTCGAACCCGCGCTTGTCTGTTGCTCTACCCATCTGAGCTACCCCGGTTTGCACCGGAGAAGGGAATCGAACCCCTGACACACAGATTAATGGTGGACTCAACAAATTTGCGCAACAGCATACAGCCGGTTACTACCGCTGCACTAGGGTGCCTGCAAAACACGCATCTGGTTTGCTGCTTACATGTTAAATCCATCTTGCCGTTAAGCAAGCTTTTAATGTCTGCCATTGTACATGGAGACTATAATGCTGTAAAGAACTTTTTTGTATTACAATGCAAACGTCAACCGGTACTGTGCAATCTTTCTACACAGTGAAAAGAATTGTTTGTAATCCGGAAAAAAAATTTCAACATTCAATAACTTTAATGGCTCAAGCCGTTATAATGATCAATCCGCTTACCATATTTATTGCAGCGTTGCTGGCTGTTAATAGCGAAGAAATGGTTCTCCCGTCTTCAACACCAGGGCAACGTTTTGCAGATACAGCTGCGATATTCCGGCAGGCCGCTCAAAAGTTGCGTACCGCCATTCAACAACAATTTTACCATCAACAAACAGGTTACTATACAGAATTTGCTGAGCCAGCGAGGAATGAAAAACCAGCCTCCTATTTATGGCCGCTTTGCGCATTGATACAGGCTGATCATGAAGAAGAAATTTTATTAAAGAAAACGGGGTTGGTTGATAAAACGCTGGAGGTGATTAAAAGATATTATGATCAGCGTCCGCCACATCCCGGCTATGCCTCCTATCCTCCACCATTGGGAGGCGGCGATCGCTTTTACGACGATAATCAATGGATAGGCATTGCCGTTATGGATGCCTGGCAAACCTGGAAAAAGCAGGAATATCTTGCTATTGGAAAAGACATTTATCATTTTATGATGACAGGATATGACACTGCCAGCGGCGGTGGTTTGTATTGGGAGGAAGGAAAACCTACCAAGAATACCTGCTCAAACGGTCCGGGAATAATTTTGGCACTTCAATTATATAACGCTACCAGGCAACAATCGTATTTAGATACAGCGCTTTTGCTATATCGTTGGGTCATCCAACACTTACGTTCGCCCGAAGGATTGTATTGGGATAATATACATAGTAAATCGATGAAGGTTGACAGTGCCCGGTATTCTTACAATACCGGTACTATGGTGCAGGCGGGTTTGTATTTATACGAGATTACCGGGGATAAACAATACCTGCAGCAGGCACGTGAATCTGCAAAGGCTGCGCTGCATTTTTTTTACAGCAACCCTTTGCTGAAAGACGATTACTGGTTTAATGCAGTTTTGCTGAGAGCATACCAGCATTTGCTGAAGCACGATAAGGACCGCACATACATCAATGCATTTGCCGCTTGCATTCGCAACGAAATTTCGGCAAGACAACGGAAAGACGGTTTATTCGAAAAAAAGGAAAAGACTGTAAACCTGGTGAACCAGGCCGGCATGCTGGAAATATTGAATCGCCTGGCTTATATTGAAAAGGTAGTTAAGTAAGTTTATTGAGGCGAAATAGGTTAAGTGGGTTGATTATGTCGTAAACTTTATAGCATAATCAACCCTGTAACTTACTCAACCAATAAGCTAATTACCCGGCGTAATCACATTCTTCTCCTGCTGGTCTTCACAATGCCATTTGCCGTGATGGCGGTTATATCGCCCAAAGTTATCCTTACCAACGATCAGCATCCAAGCCGAAAAAGTAACGGCTGCTGTAATCAGTCCTATTATAATTCTGTTGCTTCTTTTCATTGTTGAACATTTTGAGTGTTTGTAGAATCGGGTTTTTGAGGGTAGCCACAACCGTAAGCAGACTGTTGTTTGAACTGGTTGTATTCTTCGTCGCTCATGTTTCTTACACGATCAATGAATGCCAGGCGCCGGTCCATAAAATTCCTGTTCCAGCGACGGCGCCCTGCAAATAAGCGAAACACCAATCCAACGATTAAAATAAATACCGCAACCCTCAGCACAAAAAAGGGAATAAAGAACAATGCTGTGCCAATTAACAAGCCTGCAATTACAGGTTTTATGATGCTCGTGTTCATAGCTGTTGTTTTAAGTTTTGAATCAATGTTGTTTTATAGGTAGACGGGCTTATCCGGATTTTACTTTATGGATTTACAAAAAGTTCCGG
Source organism: Agriterribacter sp. (assembly GCA_051958655.1). Lineage (GTDB taxonomy): Bacteria > Bacteroidota > Bacteroidia > Chitinophagales > Chitinophagaceae > Agriterribacter. The sequence continues at coordinate 44,468 of JBQCFW010000138.1, forward strand.
AATTTTTTGGTGAGCAATCAGCCGACTGCTCACCGCTGATAGCTGATAGCTGAAGGCTGACAGCTTACTGCTCCTGCCTGCCACATCGCTGACGCCATTGTTCTTTAAACTTAGCACGTTCTTCATCATTCATATTCATCCACTTTTCCCTCCAGTCTCTTCTTGCAAAAGGTGGTCTGCCACGGGGTGGTCCGCCTCTGAAACCTCCAAACAGTATACGGCAAAGTACCAGTAAGCCCAAAGCTTTCCAATAACTAAGATGACCTACCTGAATGAGGTCTGGTAAAATGCTGTTCCACAGCCATTGCACAATGGCTGTTACCAATAATATTATGGGTATGATCAACAGGAAAAAGGGAAAACGCTTTTTCCTGGATGGCTTGTTTGTGTTGTTCATTTTATAAACTGTTTAGTTCATTATATAAATCTGCCAGCCGGTTGCGGAGATGCTTTACAGCATATCCCTTGCGGCTGATGATCGTTTTAATATTCTCCCCTGTTATATCGGCTATTTCCTGAAGTGTTCGGTCTTCCAGTTCATTCCATATAAACACCTCTCTTTGCTTTTCCGGCAGCTCGTCTAAGGCGTCCATCAATTCTTCCCAGAATAATTCCTTGAACTGGGCCAATTCCGGGCTGTCGTTGAACGAAGGCAATAAGTTATCAAACGGCTCTTCGTCCTCGCTGTTGCTATTGTTCATAAGCAGGTCTTTCTTTTTGCGATACCTGTCAGCCAGCTTGTTCTTCGCCACTCTGTGCAGCCAGCCACTCATGCTGTCTATTCCTTCAATATCAACCATATTGCTCAACTGGTACCAAACATCCTGCATAATATCTTCTGCATCTTCGCGACTGTTTACCCTGCCACGGATAAAATCAAAAAGCCGTGTACCATAGTTTTTTACTACGGTCATAATATTATTTTGCTTTGATCTTTCCATTGCGTTATCCAAAAGTCGCTATGTTTTGCAAGGAAGACGAATGAAACTGTTTTTTACTTTAAAGTGGTGAATTAAAACCCGTTTTATCAGTTTGCTCCAGGCAATAAAGGATGCAACAATCAGCTTAATTATTCCTGCCAACCCGGGCAAACGTTGTATTTTGCAATATGCTGGCTCTTAAATGTTATATATTATGAAGACGTTACTTCCGTTGCTAATTTTTTCCTTGTTGTACTGTTCAAATGTGTTTTCTCAAAAAGCAAAACCCAATATCATCTATATTTATGCCGATGATCTGGGTATCGGCGAGTTGGGATGTTATGGCCAGCAAAAGATAAAAACCCCCAATATAGACAAGATTGCCCGTGAAGGAATTCGCTTTACACAGCACTACTCTTCTTTTCCCGTTTGTGCGCCTTCGCGCTGCGCGCTGCTCACAGGTAGAAATGCCGGTCATTCCTATATACGCGGCAATTATGAGTTGGGCGGATTTGAAGATGAAAAAGAAGGTGGGCAAATGCCTTTACCAGAAAGCGCTTTTACCATAGGGCACCTGATGAAACAGGCGGGTTACACTACCGGAGCCATTGGTAAATGGGGGTTGGGAATGTTTGACAATACAGGCAATCCTAACAAACAGGGCTTTGATTATTTTTATGGATACGTTTGCCAAAAGCAGGCACATAATTTTTATCCCACCCATTTGTGGGAAAACGGGAAATGGGACACGCTGAATAACCCGTTCATTTATGTTCATTCGCCGTTGCCTGCAGATGCTGTTGATAGTGATTTCGATAAATTTAAGGGCAAAGACTATTCGGTTACCAAAATGGCCGAAAAAACCTTCAGCTTCATCAGGCAAAACCGTAACAAACCGTTTTTTCTTTACCTGCCCTACACAGGTCCACATGTTTCGCTGCAGGCTCCCGATGAAGCCATTAAAGAATACCTGGGAAAATTTGATGAGCAACCTTATTATGGCGATAAAGGGTATGCTTCCTCTAAATACCCGTTATCTACCTATGCCGCAATGATTACTTACATGGATAAACAGGTTGGTTTAATAATGAATTTGCTGAAGGAATTGAAACTGGACGAAAATACGATAGTAATGTTCAGCAGCGATAATGGAGCAACTTTCGACGTGGGCGGTGTGAATGCTGAGTTCTTTAACAGCACAGCAGGTTTGCGCGGCCGAAAAACCGACCTGTACGAAGGAGGCATAAGAGCCCCGTTGGTAGCACGTTGGCCGGGCCACATACCGGCGGGAAAGGTTACCAACCATATATCTGTGCAGTTTGACATGATGGCTACACTGGCAGATGTAGCAGAAATTAAAGCGCCGCAAAACGATGGCATTTCATTTTTGCCTACCCTGCTCGGAAAAAATGATAAACAGCAGAAACATCCTTATCTCTATTTTGAATTTCCGGAAAGAAGCGGGCAGGTAGCCCTCCGCATAGGCGATTGGAAACTGGTGAAAAGCAATATGAAAAAAGATAGAAATGCACCCTGGGAATTGTATGACCTGTTGAAAGATAAGGCAGAAGCCAATAACATAGCTTCGCAACATCCCGAGCTGGTGAAAAAAGCAGAACAACTGCTGCAACAATCTCGTCGCCCGGCGCATATACGGGACTGGGAGTTTGTAAATCCCAAATTTTAGAGCGAAACGTAAAAATCATCAGTGCCCGAAAAGCTCTCATAAGGCACTGCCATTTATCATTTTCGTGTAACGACTGAACATAATTTCGTTATGTTTGTTCGTGTTTTAAACATCGTCAATTCATGAAACAACTTATCTGCATTTTCCTTTTTGCATCTGTCTCTTTTGCGCATGCGCAGCAAAAGGCCAACCCTAAGCCTTTTGCCAAAGAAATTTCTGTTGAGGATCTCAAAAAGCATCTTTATATACTTGCTGGCGAGGAAATGCAGGGCAGGGAAACTGCCACCGAAGGACAACGCAAGGCGGCGGCTTATATAGAAAATGAATTCAGATCGTTGGGATTATTGCCAGGTATGGGTAACGACGGATACCAGATGTATTTTCCTGTATATGCCGATTCGCTGGTAAATGCTTCATTAGCTGTTAATCAAAAACAATTTCAGCCTGGCGTCGATTTTAGTGTAAACATTATGGCGGCTCACAATGCTTCTTTTCGTTTTTCGGAAGTGGTGTTTGCCGGTTTTGGTATAGTAGATTCTACGCGCGACGATTATGGAGACCTGGATGCGCAGGGCAAGCTGGTAGTGGTGCTATCGGCAAAGTTTGGAGACAATCTGCCGGCAGAAACCAAAAAGCAGTTTAGCAGCTACAAACAGCAGGAAGCGGCAATGCGCAAAGGGGCGGCCGCTTTGCTGGTAATTGATAAAAAAATTGAGCCTGTAGCACCGCGGGGAAATATGTATGTGAATGTGTACAGAGACAGGTACCGCATCAATACTTTTACCGTGGGCGAAAATGTGGCAGCGGCTATTTTAGGAGAGGATTATGCCGCGGTAAAAGAGGCAACGCTTAAAAACGCAGCAACTTCCGGGAGTTATAAAACAACAATAGATCTTGATTTTACAAAAGCAATTGCTTCCATGCAAAGCACCAATGTGTTGGGGTTGCTGGAAGGAACAGATCTGAAAGATGAATACCTGGTATTAACTGCCCATTACGATCATTTGGGTATAAGAAAAGATAAAATATGGTATGGCGCCGATGACGATGGTTCGGGCACGGTAAGCATACTGGAACTTGCTAAAGCATTTACAAAAGCCAAAGCGGCAGGCAAGGGCCCGCGCCGCAGCATTTTATTTATGACGGTTAGCGGAGAGGAAAAAGGCTTGTGGGGATCTGATTATTACGGATCACATCCGGCTTTTCCACTTGAAAAAACTACAGCAAACCTGAACATTGATATGATAGGCCGCATCGACCCCAGTCGAAAAAAGAAAGATTCTGCCAACTATGTATATGTAGTGGGCGACGATAAGCTGAGTTCAGATCTGCGCCCCATCAGCGAAGCAAACAACAAAAAATATGTAAAGCTGGGATTGGATTATAAATACAATGATCCAAAAGATCCGGAAAGAATTTATTATCGCAGCGACCACTACAATTTTGCCAAAAATGGCGTTCCCATTATTTTTTACTTTAACGGTTTGCACGCCGATTATCACATGCCTACCGATACGCCAGACAAAATCAATTATCCGTTGCTTCAAAAAAGAGCGCAGCTGGTATTTTATACCGCCTGGGACATGGCTAACCGAAATGAGATGCTTAAACGGGATATTCCTCTCAAATAAAATCAACAATACGAGTTTACGGTTATGGCATAGCGTAAGGTGTGAGTAACCGAAGCAAAATGGTGCATTGCTTGGGTATATGATCTTTTTGCTTTATTTTGTTTAAAAAAAGACTTGGAATGCCTCAAAACCCTCCGTTAGCCAACGAAAAAAGTACCGGATCTGACTGGAGTATCGATTTTAACAAAACAAGAAATGTAATTTTAGAAACATTATGTTTAGTTATCATTGGTGAAATTATTTCTTTGCTGGCCGGCAGAAATTTTTCATGGGAGGTTACGCTGCTCACTTTGGTTGAAGTATTCCTGCTGGGCGTATTTTCTTTTCTTGCCACAAAAAGGCCTTACAATGCCATACTATCGGCCCTTGTTGTATTCATTGCCATTTCCATAGTATCTGCGGCTATAAAACCAACTTATCTTGGCGGCAGCATTATCATTAAAATTTTTATACTTATTTATCTGGTTCGGGCCATTCCCGAGGCGCGGGAATTACAGGTGTTGAAAAGAGAAAAATCGGAGATTTAGTGTTCGGGGTTTACTGTTTACGGTTTTTCCAAAAACGCCAAAACAACAAACTACTAACCAGTTAATCTTCCCACAAACTCATTTGCTCCGTAGAAGAGCATTGAAAGCTCCTGCGATGATAGGGGCTTAATCCGTGCGCACCAATGGCTTTGCGATGAGCCAGGGTAGCATAACCCTTATTGGTATACCAGTCGTAGTGTGGATATTCGTTGTGCAGTTGCTGCATGTAATCGTCGCGGTAAGTTTTGGCAAGAATACTGGCGGCTGCTATAGAAGCAAATCTGCCATCGCCCTTTATCATGCAGTGATGCGGAACACATCCGTATTTTTTAAATCTGTTACCATCAATCAATAGTAGTTCCGGTGTTACAGGCAATCCGTCCAACGCAATATGCATGGCTTTAAAAGATGCATTTAATATATTGATGGAATCGATCTCTTCATGATCCACGCTTGCCACTTTATAGGCAATTGCCTGTTCTTCAATGTACATACGCAGCTCCTCGCGGTGATGTGGAAGTACTTGCTTGGAATCGTTCAGCAGCGGGTGAAAAAAATTCCGCGGCAAAATAACTGCGGCAGCAAACACCGGTCCTGCCAAACAGCCACGCCCTGCTTCGTCACAGCCTGCTTCAATCAATATTTCCTGGTAAAACGACGCTAACATATTGATGCTGCAATGTTAGTAATAAAAATTCGTACAATACTTTTGCAGTTATGAACAAATCACTCACGCAACAGAAGAACGACAGGCAGGTAGGGTACTGGCTTTTGGTTGGTGTGGCTATGATAATGGTGCAGGTATTATTAGGCGGCATTACCCGGCTTACAGAATCAGGACTATCGATAACAGAATGGAAACCTATTACCGGCATGTTGCCCCCTTTGAGTGAAACTGCCTGGCAGGCAGAGTTTGATAAATACAGGCAAACCGATCAGTTTAAATACATACATGCCGATTTTACCTTATCTGATTTTAAATTTATTTTTTTCTGGGAGTGGTTCCACCGACTATGGGCGCAGTTACTCGGGTTTGTTTTTCTTATAGGATTCGTTTACTTCTTGGTAAAAAAGAAATTTCGAAAGCCTATGATTCTACCCCTAATAATTCTCTTTTTTTTAGGAGGAATTCAAGGTGTAATAGGAAAAATCATGGTGGATAGTGGCCTTGTTCCTGAAAAATATTTTGTAGGGCATGTGGAGCTTACCACGCATTTTATTTCGGCGCTTGTGCTGCTGGTATATACGCTCTGGTTTGCTTTGCAATTGATCGTTCCGCAGCAACAAGTAGTGTACAACAAAAAGCTTTGGCGCTTTACATGGGCTTTGCTTATTCTGTTATTTATGCAACTGACTTACGGCGGGTTTATGGCAGGATTGAAAGCGGCAACGGTAGCGCCTACCTGGCCCACGATCAATGGCGAATGGTTTCCTGCATCCTTATTTAAAGATGAAGGCGGCGGTAATTATTTTAATAACCCGTTCATGGTTCAGTTTATTCACAGAGGGCTGGCATATATACTTACTGCCTTGCTGATCATATTGTTTTTTAAAACAGGCAGATCTGTTATATCTGCCTGGTTACAAAAAACGAAGGTTCTTCCTTTATTGCTGGTATTTATCCAGGTAGTGTTAGGCATTTGCACTGTATTGTATTCTCCCTCTGCCACTGCATTGGTGTGGTTCGGAGTATTGCACCAGTTTACGGCTATGTTGCTGGTGGTATCGCTGGTGTGGGTATTGTATTTGGTAAAGAAATAAATACCAAAAGGCAAGAAACAAGAACCAAAGGGCAAGAACCAAGAGTCAAAAAGCAAGATCCAGGAACCCAAAAAAGGAAACGGTAAACCTAAGAAGGATCAGGAGATAAGATTGTATGGAGATTTCTCTTGCGTTGAAATGACCGCTAATTGCTGATAGCTGACGGCTGAATGCTGATAGCTGCTCGCTTCCCCACATATTATTTGCTCACCTTTTTCGTTAGATATCAAAGTATTATATTGCGTTGATGGCTACCGCCACTTTAAAGGAATACCTGACAGGATTCTACCGATCGTTGCCTGTTCAACTGTTCATCCTGCACCTGCGCAGGTACCAGGTATTGCTTATTTTCTGGTACATACTTGCCAGTGCCATCAACGGCAATTTTATGAGCACCTTTGGCGCTGATGCGCTGTTTTTAGCGCCCGAATATCTCGGCAATGTAAACGGGGTAAGCATGGCAATTGTGGGGGTTGCCACCGGTGTTTTTATTATGAGCTGGAACGTTACAACGTTTATCCTGCACAGCAACCAGGTTAAATTTCTGGCAACCACTTCAAAACCTTTTTTGAAGTATTGCATTAACAATGCGGTTATACCACTCATATTCCTGCTTTTTTACCTTGGTAAAACCATTTATTTTGATGTACACAATGAACTGCTTTCCGCAGGTGAAATTATTGTGCTCATTGCAGGCTTTTTGTTGGGATTGATCTTCACCATTATAGTTGCTTTTTTATATTTTTTCAGAACAGAAAAATCGATGATGCGCACCATGGAACCTGTGTTCCGTGATCCTAAAGCTTTTGGAAAGCAGTTTGGCGTGGGTGGCAAACATTTTCACGAAAGAGGCATATTACGGGTAGATTGGTTCTTTAACACCCGGTTTAAACTTAAGAAGCCGAGAAATGTATCGCATTACTCGCAAGAGTTTGTAGAGCTGGTGTTTAAGCGACATCATTTTGCAGCAGTAATGTCTATCATCCTTGCTTTTTTATTTCTTGCATTGCTGGGCATGTTAATGGACAAGCCGCTTTTTATTATTCCGGCGGCAGCCGCCATTTTACTATTCTTTTCAATACTGATTGCCGGTTCAGGTGCGCTCACCTATTGGCTTAAAAGCTGGGCATTCCCGGTTTTGTTGTTGATAGGGTTGTTGTTAAATGCTTTGTTTGAGCGCGAAGTGATTGATCCACGCAACAAGGCTTACGGAATTAATTACACCAACCGTGCAGAAAGGCCCATCTACACGCGCGACAGCATTTTGCAATTGTGTACCATTGAAAAAATGGAAGCCGATAAAAAAAATATGATCGGCATTCTTGAAAAATGGAAGCAGCGGCAAGAAGAAGAAAAGCCTTTGCTTTATATAGTAAATGTGAGTGGTGGTGGCACAAGATCTGCCACGTTTACATTGAATGTGCTGCAACGACTTGACAGTTTGATGCAAGGCAGCCTTATGAAAAAAACATTCATGATCAATGGTGCATCGGGCGGCATGCTGGGTGCTACTTACTACAGGGAATTGTGCAGGTTAAAGCAACAAGGACATCAGATTAATCCACTCGATCAGCAATACACGGACAATATATCAAAAGACCTTCTTAATCCGCTGTTTGCCTCCTTTGTAACGAGAGATATTTTTGCCCCTGCTCAGCAATTCAGCACCGATAAATACAAGTATACAAAAGACCGTGGTTACGCTTTTGAAGAACAGTTGAACCGCAACACTGGTAAGATCCTTGATTATACATTAAAAGACATTGCCAGCGATGAAGCATCAGCAAAAGTGCCGCTCATGCTTTTTAACTCTACGGTTACGCGCGACGGAAGGAAAATGGTATTCAGCTCGCAACCGGTGAGTTTTATGATGAGGAATTGGCCCGACTCGGCACGCCTCGGTCCAAGCGATCCCGATGCTGTTGATTTTGTAGCCATGTTTAAAAAGCAGGACCCATACGATATCCGGCTGCTTTCTATTATGCGGATGAATGCAACGTTCCCTTATGTGTTGCCCAACGTATGGCTGCCTTCTGCACCCATCATTGATGTAATGGATGCCGGTATCCGCGATAACTTCGGGCAGGAATCGTCGATGAGAATATTGAATGTGTTACAGGATTGGATAGCAAAGAATACAGGCGGCGTAGTATTTATACAGATACGCGACCGCAGGCCGGGCGAGTGGGATGAGGGATATGATGATCCCAGCATTACAGGCATATTTACTAAACCCATCATGACCCTTCAGCACAACTGGATGAAAATGCAGGACTACTACCAGCAGGAAATGGTTCAATTTTCGGCCAACGGATATGCGTTTCCGTTTAAAAAACTCACATTCTTCTATACTCCTTCTCCCAAGCAAAAAGGAGCGGCTTTAAATTTCCATTTAACGCTCAACGAAAAGCTGGATATTAAAAGGGCGTTGCAATCAGACGCCAATGCTGCTTCCTTTAATGCAATTATCCAACTACAGCATTCGGGGGGGCAGGCTGTATCAGCCGGAACGCACGGGGAATAATACTGATCGTAAAGCTGGTCGATGTTTCTTTAGGATCGCCGTCGATGTGCAACGGTGCGTTTCCCGGATTGTTAATAATAACCTCTGGGGTTTGATAATACATCACACTGTCGTTTTTGTAAGGTCGCTCCTTAGCTTCTCCGTTTAAAACCTGGTACAATACCGATAGCAGCATCTGGAGTTTATTCATCTTCTGCACCACTACTATATCCAGCAATCCATCGTACAAACTGGCTTTGGGCGCAATGGTAAAGCTGTTGCCGAACTGGTTACTGTTGGCTATGCTGATAAAAAAGGCATCGGTTTTAATGGTAGATTCCTGTGTAATGATTTCGAAGCGATAAGGCTTTGCTTTGAGAAAGTTTGTATACGTCTGCTTAATATAGGTAATCAATCCTCTTTCCTTTTGTTTGGCAAAATCGTGTGCCACCTGCGCATCAAATCCAAGACCGCTAAGCATGCAGGAGAAGCTGTTATTAATGGTAAATGCATCGGTTTCTGCAGGGATGCCGGTAAAAAGCAGCTCAATTGCTTTTTGGGGATTTTTTGAAATACCTGCACAAAGCGCCAGCCCGTTGCCCGAGCCACAGGGAATCAATCCAAAATTTACCTGCGTATCCCTTAAGTCATTTACTACGCTGCTGATCGTTCCGTCTCCGCCGGCAACCACCACATCTGTTACGCCCTCATTCTGTATTTTCGAACGAATGTCTTCATAATTGCCTTCAGCATTGGTTGGGCATATTTCAAAAGAAACGTTCTTTTCCGTAAGCTTTTGTTCGATAAGCCTGCGGAGTTTCGACCTGTTTCCCGTACCCGAAATAGGGTTCATTAAAACAACCAACCTGCGATTCATTTGTAGCAGCGCATTTAAAATTTTTTGAACAACCTGATGTTGTTAGCCGCAGATTCACAGCGTAACCAATCATGCTTTCTGTGAGTATGAGCAGCTTTCACAAAAGTGTTTTTAACGAGGCAAGGCAAGATATTGAAGTTTTGTGAGCGGCAACAAAACATTTGCTTCAAAACACAAAAGACCCAGGCAGATATTAGGTATCCGTCCTGGATCTTTTGCAAATAGGTTCGCTTACAGCCTTTAAGCTCTTTGCTTTACTTTTTTCCGGCTTTTAAGCGCAGTATCAATAGCTGCTGAAAGATTTTGGGTAGTTGGCTTTCCCTCAAAGCGCTCACCATTTATAAAAATGGCAGGTACTTCGGTTACGCCGGCATCCACAGCTTCAGTCTGATCTTCTCTCACATACCATCCGAATTTTGAATTCATCAGGTCTTCCAAAAAATGCTTTGCCGTTACGCCCACTTCCCTGGCATAGCCTTTCAGGCTGATAGTGCCAAGATTACGCTGATGTTGCAGTAACACATTGTGCATTTCCCAGAATTTTCCTTCTTGGGCTGCCCCAATGGCAGCTTCTGCCGCTTTGAATGAACGCTGATGAATGCGCGTCATAGGGAAATGGCGGAAATTGTATTTTATTTTTCCCTTATAGGTGTCGAGCAAGCCCTGTACCACATCATTTATTTTTGCTGTTTCAGCGCTTTCATAATCACCATATTCAACTATTAGAACTTTTGCATCCGGATCGCCCACAATTACTTCCTTTGGAGCTATAATCCTTTCTTCGACTTTTGTCTTCATGTTCCCGTCTTTTATGCAGCACAGGCCTCAAAACAAGTGCCACTTCGTATAATAATGATTTTATTTGCCCGTTTTACGTAAAATGCTGCCCCGGATTTTACAACAGGCATGATTTTCAGGAGATTGTCACAATATAGTGCAAATGACATATTGTCCTTCCCCGAATCATTCATTTTAACAAAAATCAGGTAGGTTTGGGCGCTAAACCCGTATTTATACGATGTCGAAAGCTACAAAATCGGAAATCAAGTTCCTGGAAGGTCCACAGTCTCGTTGGGAAGAATTCAAGTTTACAGTAAAAGTAGCGCGGGAATTTATAAAAGGGTTCAGGGCGCTGCACTTTGCCGGTCCCTGCGTTACTATTTTCGGTTCCGCCAGGTTTAAGGAAGATCACGAGTATTATGTTTTAACTCAAAAACTGGCGGGTGAAATAGCCAAACTGGGATTTACGATTATGACCGGCGGCGGACCAGGTATTATGGAAGCGGCAAACCGGGGCGCCAAAGCAGTAGGCGGCAAGTCTGTAGGTTGTAATATCATCCTGCCTTTTGAGCAACAACCCAACCCTTACCTCGACAAGTGGGTGAACATTAAATACTTTTTTGTTCGCAAAACATTACTGGTAAAATATTCTTATGCATTTGTGGTAATGCCCGGTGGTTTTGGCACACTGGATGAATTTTTTGAAGCACTCACCTTAATTCAAACCAAAGTGATCGATTCGTTCCCAATTATTGTTTTCTGCAAAGACTTTCATAAAGAGCTGATGGCTTATGTAGACAAACTTAAAGTTGCCGGAACCATTTCTCCCGAAGATCTTGACCTGGTGTTGTATACCGATTCTATTGAAGATGCCGTAGAACACTTAAAAGTAAAAAGCATTGAACAGTTCGGGCTGAAATACGCGCAACCCAAACCTGCACCGTGGTTGTTTGAAAAGAGGTTGTTCAGGTTTTAAGAAATCTATCGTGCCACTTAGATAATCTTTCTTAATTGTTTAGGTTGGAAATTACACCATCCTCTTGCTTCAGCATGTACGCAGATTTTAAAGGCTGAAGCAGGATCTATTAAGATTATGCCTACCGCATTTAAACGTAGTTTAACGCGATCAGCGAATTATTGTAAACGCCTCACCGTTACTATAAAAGATTTTTTTTGAAATGTATTAAAAACATTGATAGATTTGATTTCAAATTAACCGTTGTTAACCCACACCATGAAACCCTTACCAACACATGCGCCAGCTATTCATTGCGTGGCGCCTCCCGCACAAAAACGTCAGCCTGCCAGCGTTATCAAAGCTCCTTGCTATCGTACTTCCAGCATCTACAATACATTAAATGCCCCGGTTAGCTACTCACCCGGGAATTGCCCTTATACATAACAGACCAGCAAAAACAGACGGCAAATTGAAAATTGTTTCAACAGGTTGTCTATTCTTTACCTACTCAATAAACACCATGAAAAAAGTCATCTCACTTATTGCTTTTATTTGCCTGGCGGCAGAACTACATGCTCAATGGACGGAGCCTTCATCTGGCTCAATTATACATACCACTGACCCCACAAAAAATGTGGGGATTGGTACCTCCGCTCCCGGATCAAAACTTCATATTGCCGGCACAGGTGCTTCTTTGGTTCGTATAGAAAATACTGCAAACGCAGCCAACAATGCTGCTGTAATTGATTTGGTGGCGAACGGTGGAAATAATAATGCGGGAATAAGATGTTATGATGGTAGTACTTTTCGTTGGGAATTAGGGAAAGGAGGTACAAATAACTTTTCGTTGTATAATGGTACTACTAATAACTATGCTTTTGCCGTTGATCGTCTTACAAGTGCCTTTACTCACTACGGAGATGGTGATTTAATTATTAATAGAACCACACAAGCTTTTCTTAAAGGTATTCGGTTTAACGAGAGTGGTGGAGGAGAAAGAGCTTTTGTGAAGCTAAACGGAGGCAGCGGCGAATTTAGGATTGGCACCACTGCGGGAGGGTACTATCCTACCTTTTATTCTAATGGTGTAGAGAGAATGAAAATTGCTACTGCTGGGAACGTAGAATTACAAGGAGATGGTGATTTGATTATTAATAGAACCACACAGGATTTTCTTAAAGGAATTCGCTTTAACGAGAGCGGAGGAGGAGAAAGAGCTTTTGTAAAGCTTAACGGAGGCAGCGGAGAATTTAGGATTGGCACCACTGCGGGAGGGTACTATCCTACCTTTTATTCTAATGGTGTAGAGAGAATGATGATAGCGACCAATGGGAATGTTGGCATTGGAACAGCTAACCCGGGAAACTATAAACTAGCCGTAGAAGGCACCATAGGGGCAAGGCAGGTAAAAGTGCACCAAAATAGTTTTGCCGACTATGTATTTGAAGAAAATTACCAGCTACCCACACTCGAAGAAGTAGAACAGTACATTAAAACCTACAAACATTTGCCGGAAATGCCTACAGCAGCCGAGGTAGAAAAAGACGGGCTGAATCTTGGTGATAACCAGGTGTTGCTTGTAAAGAAAATAGAAGAGCTTACTCTTTATACAATAGAACAGGAGAAAAAAATTGCAAAACAGCAGGAACAGATAAACCAGTTGTTGCAATTGGTAAAAGGTAAAAACTAAAAATCGCCTGCAAGGATTTGCCAACCAGTTTCATGATTTTGTTTTATGCTCTTTATAAGATCAATCTGTTTGTGGCTTTGCTAACCATATCTGCAACGACGTTAACAATGCCGGATGGAAGATATACACTAAAAATTAAGAAATGAACCAGACAGTTTTCAAAGCATGCTTATCAATGGCTTTGATTTTTTGTAGCAGTCATGTATCGTCACAAAACTCAGCAGGAATGCCTTCGGGCAATATCGGGATTGGCACAACATCGCCCGGTTTTAAACTTACAGTAAAAGGTAATACATCTATAGGAGATGATTACGACCCTATTGATTATGGACTGCTCCAAATTACTCGTGCCTACAGCAGGCCAGATAATAAGTTTCATTTGTCTTTTATCCAAAACGGGTGGAATACTGCGGGTATAGGATTTGTACCAAATAGTACCACTTTGGGAATATGGCATGGTAACAATAATACGGGGCAATCTTTGCTTAGCTTAAGTCAAGATCAAAGAGTTGGTATTGGTACTTCTACGCCTGCCGAAAAACTTACTGTTGCCGGGACAGACGGCAATATTTTCCTCGGTCCTTCCCTCTTTCCCGAAGGCTATAATGGTCTTTGGTTGAACGGGAGTACCGTTAGTACAGATTACAACCTGCTTTCGCGTGCGGGAGATAAAAACTTTTATATAAACAGACCTACTGGTGCAACCATCTATTTCCGGATGTCAAACAATACACAAGCAGTGCTCGACTATAAAGGAAACTTTGGTATCGGTACTTCTACGCCTGCCGAAAAGCTTACTGTTGCCGGGACAGATGGCAATATTTTTCTCGGTCCCTCCCTTTTTCCCGAAGGCTATAATGGTCTTTGGTTGAACGGGAGTACCGTTAGTACAGATTACAACCTGCTTTCGCGTGCGGGCGATAAACATCTCTATATAAACAGACCTGCTGGTGCGGGCATCCATTTCCGGATGTCGAATAATACACAAGCAATACTTACTTCTGATGGAAACTTCGGTATCGGTACTTCTACGCCTGCCGCAAAACTTACTGTTGCCGGCACAGATGGCAATGTATTCCTTGGGCCTTCTCTTTTTCCTAACGGTTATAATGGTCTCTGGTTGAACGGAAGTACCGTTAGTACAGATTATAACCTGCTTTCTCGTGCGGGCGATAAACATCTCTATATAAACAGACCTGCTGGTGCAAACATCTATTTTCGGATGTCAAACAATACACAAGCAGTACTCGACTATAATGGCAATGTAGGCATAGGCACAAGTAATACTTCAGACCCAGAATATAAACTTTTTGTAGAAGCAGGTGTTCGGACCAGGAAGGTAAAAGTAGACCAGGCTGCCTGGCCCGATTATGTGTTTAATGATGATTACAATCTGCGCCCGCTTGATGAAGTGGAGCATTTTATTACAGCTAACAAACACCTGCCCGATGTTCCATCGGCTGCGGAGGTGAAAAAAGATGGGTTGAATTTGGGAGACAACCAGGCTGTTTTGCTTAAAAAAATTGAAGAATTAACGCTGTACATAATCGATCAGCAAAAACAAATTGACGATTTGAAAAAACTGGTTCAACAAGGTCAAAATTCAACGTCAATTCAAAATAAACACCACGAATAAATAAACACATTTATTGCATTTTCCCGGTCTCATGTCACAACTACATGCTCAATGGACGGCGCCTTCTATCATTACAGTAAACTGCAGCTTTTTCATTCACATCATTGCTTACGTGACATTGGTAAACATAAAACTTCAAATTAAAAAAACTGATTATGAGAGCCATTTTGTTATTTATTGTTTGTATTCCCTTTTTAGTAAAAGCTCAAACAAACACCTTCCCATCTAGTGGTAATGTGGGTATTGGAAATACAAGCCCATCTTACCCATTAGATGTTGCTGGCAATATCAGACAGGTAAGTAACAATAATTTCATTGTTCGTCCCACTACGCCGGTAAATGCATTTATTGGGTTTGAATTTCAAAGGTCGGTCGGTTCTAAAATAGGTGGGCTTCTAATGAATGAAGCCACCGGCGAACTAAGACTTGGAGGTTTGGATGTCAATTATTTCCCTACACTTTATTCTAATAATACAGAGAGGGTACGAATTACCCCCGACGGGAATGTTGGCATTGGAACAACAACCCCGCATTTTAAACTGGATATTAATTCTCCTGACGACGATGGCGCTACGCGTATCCGCATTGCAAATACCAGCAGTTCAGGCACAAATGCAGCCGGATCAATGCCGACAATTGAAATTCTCGGAGCCCGTGGCGATGGCAATATCACTTTTGAGGGAAGGCTGGCGCTTGGCACAAGAAGAACAGATGGTACTGGCATTACAAACCAGACCTTAGGGGCGGTATTGTTTGGCGGCCAGCACGGCACGGATGCTAACTTTCAGGCTTCAAAAATTTTATATCCCGCATCCATACAAGGTATTGCCGAAGGCAATTTTTCGTCAGCAACCGCAATGCCTACCGGCATTGTTTTTATGACAGGAACAACGGGGCATGATGTAGGCACTCCCAATCTTATCTATGGAACTGAACGTATGCGTATTACAAGTTCTGGCAAGGTAGCCATTGGAACACAAAATGTGAATGACCCCGACTACAAACTTTTTGTAGAAACAGGCGTTCGCACAAGGAAGATAAAAGTTGATCAGGCTACGTGGCCAGATTATGTATTTAATGATGACTACAATCTGCGCCCGCTTGATGAAGTGGAACGTTTCATTTCGACTAACAAACACCTGCCCGATGTTCCATCTGCTGCTGAAGTTCAAAAGGAAGGGCTGAATTTGGGAGACAACCAGGCTGTATTGCTTCAGAAAATAGAAGAGCTAACATTATATGTTATCGAGTTGAAAAAGCTAATAAAGGATCAACAGGATCAGATCGATGATCTGAAAACATCAAAAGAATAAATTTTCGCCGTTGTTAGTATGCAGCAAGGATAATGTGGGTGGCGTACCAACCCGTCCAACCGGTCATCCGGGCGAACACCGAAGCGGAGCTAGCGATCATATAACAGTATCATTCCAAATTATTGTTGGTGACACCTGCCCGCGGAAGCACTACATAGCACCAACAACGGCCGGAAACATAAAATTTCAAATTAAAAAACTGATTATGAGAGCCATTTTGTTATTTATTGTTTGTATTCCCTTTTTAGTAAAGGCTCAAACAAACACCTTTCCATCTAGTGGTAATGTTGGTATTGGAACCACAAATCCAAACGCAAAACTTGAATTGAAAACCACATCCGTAGGCACCAGTGCATTACGTTTAAGTAGCAGTGCTGTCGGCGCTAATTCTCTGAATATTGTTGCAACGGGTACTGAAGAAACAACTGGTGGCGGTGGACGTTCAAATGTCGCCTCGTGCCTTTTCCAAAGAGCGTCTGACGGGGCAGATTTATTCCAATTAGATTTGACCAATCGCCAATCTTACTTCGTTGGTGAAAATGTCGGTATTGGAACAACAAGTCCTTTTGGGAAGTTAGCAGTGGTTAAAGGGAGTACTCGCATAGAAATGGCACCAAACGGTACAGGTCTGGGTGATGTTTTCAGGATTTTTGGACTTAATGGTTCTGCCTTTACAGTGAATTCAGTTGTTACAAGTAGTGGTAAGTTAATTACTGATCTGGGGATTAACTATGCTGTGAATGGTGATCACGGAGGTCTTTCCTATGCATTAATCGGAACTAAAAAAGCCCCTGTGCTCAGGCTAAGTGCAGAAGATGGCAGTATTGCATTATATGGAGACAATGGAACAGGTTCAGATTACCGAACACCAACGTTTAATCTTGGATTATATGTTCAAGGCGATGGTAAGATAGGAATCGGAACTACTAATACACAGGGTTACCAACTTGCAGTAAATGGAGATGCGATATTCACAAAGGTCAAAGTGAAGACATATGCTGCCTGGCCGGATTATGTGTTTAACAAAGGATACAATTTGCGCCCGCTTCAGGAAGTAGAACATTTCATCGCAGTCAATAAACACTTACCCGATGTTCCATCAGCTGCAGAAGTAGAAAAAGAAGGGTTGAACCTGGGAGACAACCAGGCTGTTTTGCTTAAAAAAATTGAAGAGTTGACGCTGTATATAATAGACCTGCAAAAGCAGATTGACGAATTGAAAAAATGATTCAATGGTATTTAATTAAGCCGCACCATATTTATGCGACATTGATATTGTAAGATTTTTTTGATTTATATTAAAAACCTTGATAGATTTGATTTCAATTACCTGTTGCTAACAAACACCATGAAGCCCTTACTCATCATTTTGCTAGCCCTTATTTGTGCGGCTTCTCACGCACAGGACGACCAGTCCGCCGGCGTTGTTGCGCTTCCTGCCAATTATACTTCACGCATCAACAAAAAAATTAGCGGGTTAGACAATCAACTTGATAAACAAAGCGAGAAATATTTAAAAAGCCTTTCAAAGCAAGAAGAAAAGATCTTTAAAAAGCTCAAAAAGCTGGGAAAGCTCGATTCAATTTCCGCCGCTTCAGCTTTGGGCGATGCCAAACAAAAATACACACAACTCTCACAAAAATTAAACAATGCCAACGGCAGGATGGACAAACTCTTGAAGGGGAAATACCTTCAAAATGTCGACTCTTTGGCTACTTCTCTCGGCTTTTTGAAAAATGCAAAGAACATTGTTTCCTCTTCTAAAAATATCCAGGAGCAACTCGGCAATTCTTTGGAAAAATTAGAGGGATTGCAGGCAAAGCTCAACGAGGCTGAAAACATTCAGCAATTTATCCGCGAAAGGCAGCAACAACTTAAACAGGTTTTAAGCAATTATTCGAACATAAAAGGACTAAGCAAACATCTCGGAAAGTACCAGCAACAAGCTTTTTACTACAGCAGCCATATAAACGAGCTGAAGGAAAGTTTTAACCAGCCCGATAAGCTGGTGGCCAAAACGCTGGCGCTGCTGCAGAAAGTACCAGCCTTTCAAAAGTTCTGGCAACGCAACAGCATGATTGCTGCCATGTTCCCCACGCCCGACAACGCCGATACCCCTGCTGCATTAACAGGCTTGCAAACAAGAGCCAGCGTGCAACAGGTATTGCAGCAGCAGTTGCAACTGCCCGTAAGCAATAACGGCGTTGGTAATCCTGCACAACTGATACAGCAACAATTACAGCAGGCGCAAGGCGAGCTTTCGAAATTAAAAGACAAATTAGGCCAACTCGGTGTTAATGGCAGCGGCAGTAGCGATATGGCAATGCCTGCACAAAAAATTAACCCCGAAAAAACAAAACCCTTTTTAAAACGCATACAGCTGGGCGCCACCTTCCAAAGCCAGCGCGCAACCAATTATTTCCCCACCACTACCGATATAGCATTGACAGCAGCTTACAAACTGAATGAAAAAGGAAGAATGGGCATTGGCTTAAGTGGAAAAGTAGGTTGGGGTAACGGTTGGAAGCATATCCACATCAGCGGGCAGGGCGTTGGTGCCAGAGCTTTTGTGGAGTGGAAAGCGCCTGATCTTTCCTCCCTTGGAAGAGCCGGAGGCGGCTTGTGGTTTTACGCCGGGGCAGAACTGAATTACAACCGAACGATAAAAAGCTTAGCGGAGTTTAAAAATTATTCCAACTACTCTAAAAACGCTCTTGCGGGTTTAAGCAAAAAATACAGCATGAACTCGCCGCTGAAGAAAGGGAAGAAGGTGCAGGGAAGTGTGCAGGTGTTATATGATTTTCTACATGCCAGGCAGGTACCGCGGGGGCAGGCGTTGGTGTGGAGGGTAGGGTACACGTTTTAAAATTAATCTGAATAAGAATACTATGCTAAAATCATTTAAACACGGCAGAATAACTCAAGATGAAGCGATGCGTTCTTTTGCAATCATATTTGCTTGCTGGCTTATCCTATTTTTTCCGTTTGTTGGAATCGCACAGGTCAACCTGCAAACAGGCGCTTCGGAGGCTAGTTTTCCATTGTACCAGTTTGGAGACGCAAAAACCGGTTTGAGTACATCGGTAACATTAACCTATGTTTCGGGCAATGGGTTGAAAGTAAACAGCATGGCATCGAGCGTGGGTACCGGTTGGGAGCTTGCAGCAGCCGGAACAATTGTAAGAATACAAAACGGGGAGCCAGATGATCAAAAATTTACAGCCCCTACCTCCGGTCCATTCTCTGGCGTGGACCCCTCTGAAACTGTTGTTACGGGTGTTTCTTACATAGATGATTTTTACCCGAACGGTTATTTATATACCAATATTTCCCCCACCACTGCGGTGCCGGGTAATGCAGCTTTCTACCCAATGTTCCCATCAGGAGTATATAGTCAGTATAAACCAAACTTTGTTGATCGAGAGCAGGATGTTTTTGTAGCCCAGTTCAATGGCAGAACTTCCCGTTTTGTTATTGGCAAGGATTTGTCTGTATTAAACATAGAGGACTCTAACCTGAAAATTGAGTTCGTCCAAACCGACATGACGGCGCAGAGCATCCGCACCCGCATCTCTGCATTCACGATTATTGATGAGAACGGAATGAAATATGTTTTTTCTGAAAAAGAGCTGGCAGAAAATCTTATGCCAGGAGGTCTATCGAACGGGCTTCCCACCGGTAAAGACATGTCTACACCGATGCCTGTAAAAGTTGTCACCAAATGGCTCTTGAAGGAAATTATTAATCCTTTAATCAATAAAAAGATAACCTTCAATTACGAAGCTTATGCCGTAGACATCCCGGGGCCTAAATCTGTTTCCTACCAAAGGTCGAACCAGGATGGTTCCACTCCATCAAACCCCAAATATGTATTAAGGATAAAATCTGACCTTAAAAGGCTCGCTAATATCGCTCTTCCCGATGGTCAACAAGTAAACTTTGTTTATTCAACCATCCCGCGAACTGATTTTCCGGGTGATAAGGCACTCGAGAAAATCAATGTCAGCTATAACAATGCCTTTAAATACGGGTATCAATTTACTTATGGCTACCTTTTCAAAAAAGAAATAAAAGCTTTCAATTATAACTTTGGTTCCGACGAAAAACGGTTTGCCCGCCTGTGCCTGCTATCGTTCGCTAAAACAGGTTTGCAAAATAACCAGTTGCCGCCTCACTCATTTGAATATCACATGTATGTAGAAGGTTTTGGTGCCAGCTCAGACTTTCAGACAGTACCTGCTATGTATTCCAACAGTACCGATTTTTGGGGATATTACAATGCTAAAACTAATTTGGACGATGCCAGTGGTAACCCTTCGTCGGAGCTAAATGGCGTAATCACGAATCAAAAATTCCCATATTCAGCGTTTGCACAAATAGGCATACTAAAAAAAATCACCTACCCCGAGGGAGGATCACTTGAATATACTTACCGCGAACGACGGTCTACAGCCTCTAATATTTGGAGCGATGGTACCCAGGGGCTGGCCGGTGGTGTACATGTTACCAGCACTAGGTATTCCGATGGCGTTTCTGTCAATAACGACATCATTAAAGAATATAAATACATTAATACCGATGGCAAGTCTTCTATGTGGGGATGGGAAATGCCGGTTAATAAGCAGCAAAAAACAGTGAGGTTGTATAAAAACAACTCGCAACTGTTCGGAGGTGTTTTTGCAAAAGAAGGAGTAACCGGTTTCATAGCAAACATTGCGTATTCCTCTCTGCAATCATACCTTTACAGTGGTGCCGTAAACCCTTGGGCAGCGGTTGTTATGTTTGTTGTTTCTACTATTATCTATGAGTATTTTACCCCAGAGTACAAAGACTATACTGTTACCACCTACTTGTCGGAAAATCTGTTGAACAAAAATCCGCTGCCCCTACAATACAGGCGGGTGGAAGTAATAGAGAAGATGGGCACCAGTAACAATGGAAAAACGGTGTATGAGTTCACCAGCAATGTGGAGTATCCAATAACGGGCACTTATGGATTTCCATATAGCGCAAAACCAAGATGTGCTACCTGGCTCTATGGCTTGCCCAAAACCATTGAATGGTATAATGCAGCCGGCACTCGCCTCCGAAAAATAGAAAATAATTATACAGCCAGGGTGATTACAGTTGACTGGAACGCTTTTTCATCCAATGGTTGGCAAGCCAACGGAAGTTATATGGCTAAATACGACCGGCAAAGCGAGTTTATTACACAAACTGGCTTTGTTTCCAACGATGTTTACTACCCCACCATCGGGCATATTCAGTTAGATGAAACACTAGAAACCAATTATAACGATGCCGGAGAGGCTGTGGTTACCAGTACGAAATATACCTATACCAATTATTTTAAAATAAGAACGGTTGAAAAAACCAATAGTCTGGGTGGTACGGATGGAACAACTTTTTTTTATCCTCAGGATTATACCAGTAGCAGCGATGAGCCATTTGTGATTGCAATGAAAAACAATAATTGGTTTGTTCCCATTGTAACTACAACATGGTTCAAAAAAACACCTACAGATAGTAAATCAACTTCAAGAAGCCTTCTTACCTTTTACAGTACAATCAGCAATGGCGATCTAAAGCCATATTATGTGCTCCAATATGATCCAGTGACGCCCGGTTCAAATTATGCTGACGGCAAGCCAACCCTTAGCACCTATGTGTCTGATAGGTTTCGCGGATGGACTTATAAAATGTACTTTTATTATGATAGTTATGGCAACCTGGTAAATACAAAAAGTTTGGGAAACAAATATGCTTCAAAGCTTTTCGATTATGATAATAACCTGGTAATAGCCGAAGTAGTAAACGCACCTAATGATCAAGTTGCATATACTTCCTTTGAAGCTGAAGGCAAAGGCAACTGGACATTTTCTGGCACACCCGATAATGACGTGACGGCAATAACGGGCAAAAAAACGTATGATTTATCGAAGGGCGGCCTTACAAAATCTGTAACAAGCGGTACAACGTATACTGTTTCTTATTGGAGGCCTTCATCACAATCTTCATTAAGCATAGCCGGGACACAGTCTGGATATCCTGTAAACAGTCCTGTTGTTAATGGTTGGATATTTTACGAGCATAAAGTAACCGGAGTAAGTACAATAACATTATCAGGAACTGGATTAATTGATGAAGTGAAACTATTCCCCGTGGATGCAGCCATGAGAACATACACATGGGATCCGCTGGTGGGCGTCAGTTCGGAATGCGGTATAGACAACCAGTTTACTTACACTGAATACGACAATTTTAACAGGCCCATCCACATAAAAGACCAAGATAAAAATATTTTGAAAAAAATATGCTACAATTATGCAGGACAACCCGAAGGCTGCATCCAATATGTTAGTGAAGATAAGAGCGGCTATTACACTCGTAATAATTGCGCCCCGGGCTATATAGGAAGTAATGTATATGTAAGCATTCCTAAAGGCAGGTTCACCTCCTTTTTGTCGCAGGCAGATGCGGATTTGCAAGCTACCAACTTTGGAAAGGCCCAGGCAAATGTAACAGGAGTTTGTAATGCGTCGGTAAAGTTGAAACTCAATTTTACAAACAGCTACTCGAGCAGCAGTCCTCCATCAGTATACGTTATTCTTACTAATGTGGAAACCAATGCCAGCTTCTATTTTTATTATGATCCTGTTCCTTATCAAGGCGGGTATTATTCTACGACAGAAGTAGTTACGCCTCCGGGCAGGTATACAATCGATATTTACAGTTCCGATTTCAGCGTTGAAGTGGCTACGCCATACAACGTTGTATCCCCCTCTTATTCCGATAGATTGCATATGCGCTTTGAAAATGTGGATCTAACAACGGTAGATGAAACAGAGCTTTATTACAGAACAACCGGGTACTAAAATTATTAATAGTATGAATCATAAAATTTTAATAGTTATCAACTTTTTTGCAACGACGTATTCAGCAACGGCTCAGCGCTCTTTAAAGAAGTTTCGACAAGGTTAGTATGGAAAGAGCAAGGCGCGGCAATTGCATTTAAATTCAGATGAACAGAAGTGACGAGCAGTTATAGTGATGTATTATGAGAGTCTTTTAACACTTCCCGTTTCATTAAAGTTAAATGAAAGAATTGCTGCTGTCAATCGGTTGAGGTACACCGTGAACGCTATTGATGCAAATATCTATACACGACGAATGGCGCAACATCTTTTGTAAGAAACGAAAAAGCGCATTTGCAGTATACATGGAAGAGCCAACAGGAGTGATCTTAAAAAAAGCTAATTATTGAGAACATATGCTAAAGCAAAACCTCATGTCTAACAACCAATTTATGTTGACTCGTTACTCTATGCTGATATTGTTAGTTGCACTTTGCAACAGTGCGATGCCACAATCGCCCCGCCCTATACCGGGTGATTATTCTTCGTCGGCGAAAATAAATTATGTGCGTACCTGGAATGTCAAAGCGCCCGAAAGCAGCGGGAACGCTATTCTTGCCAAATCAATCAGGGATGCACAGCAATCAACCTTATATATTGATGGGCTTGGCAGACCATTGCAAACTGTTATCAAACAGGGATCTTTGTCGGACGCATCGCTGGTCGACCTGATAGATATGGCTGAATACGACGTATTGGGAAGACAGCCACATAAATATCTTCCCTTTTCTTCCATTGCTACAGATGGTACACAAAATACCGGGAACTTTAAAATAAATCCTTTTGCCCAACAGGTGCAGTTTTACAATAACCAACTCGCTGGTCAATCGGGAGAAACTAATATTACCTCCGACAATTTAAACTGGGCTTACAGTAAAATAAACTACGAAGCTTCGCCGCTGAACAGGGTTGATAACAGTTATGCCCCAGGTTCAACCGCGGTTGGAAGCGAATCAGCATTGAATGAGACAGATAGGCATGCCATAAGGATGCGGTACCTAAGTAATACAGAAACGGATGCGGTAAGAAAGTGGACAGTAGCAGACTATACAATCGGTGGCAGTAGTAGCAACGCGGTACAAGCCGACTTGGTTGTGGCCAGCCACGACCCTGGCACCACAGAATATACGGCAACTAATAGCATAACATTTACCACTGGTTTTCAAACTGCTCCTGACGATTATTTTACTGCATCCATTGTTGCCGGAATTACTCCTCCGCCCGACGGCTGGGGCACTTATACTTCCACCGGTATTTATGGTGCAGGTGAGCTTTATAAAACCATTGCTTTCGATGAGCACGATAAACAGGTAATAGAATTTAAAGACAAAAATGGACGAATACTTTTAAAAAAAGTACAGTTAGACGGCACGGCCGCAGATGATGGTTCCGGCACATCGCATGAAGGCTGGATGTGCACTTACTATATTTATGATTACAAGGGATTGCTCAGATGCATTGTTACACCTGCGGCCACAGAGGCACTAAGGCTACAAGAATGGAACCTGATGGGAATTGAAAATCTGCTGGAAAGAGCTTGCTACTGTTATGAATATGACAAGAAAGGACAACTGATCAGGAAAAAAACACCGGCAGTAACCAGGGCAGACGCAACATATTACGTATACGACGAACGCGGCAGACTGGTACTAACACAGGATGGCAAGCAGAGGAAATCTTCTGTGAATGTATGGATAGCTGCTATTTACGATCAGCTGGACCGGCTGGTGCTAAAGGGCACATACATTACCGCCGCCACACATATGCAGCTCATAGACGGAGCAGCAGGATCTTCTGCTTATCCTTTTGGTATCAGCAATCAGCCCGATGCTGCTACCTGGACAGTTTTGACAGAAATCGGCTATGATACTTATGCCTCTGTTCCCGGTTCGGCTGGTCTTACCGCAGGGTTAGATGCCACCTATACTTCTTCAACCTACTTGTCAACAGCGTCTGCCTCGCCTGTATATGCCTTGCAGCCAATACAGTCTATTCACACAAAGGGGAAGGTTACCTGGTCACGATCACTTAATCTTGGAGAAAATACCTATTTATACACCCTTAATATTTACGACGACAGGGGGCGATTAATACAACAAAAAACAACCAATTATGTAAACGGAAAGGATGTGATAACGATCCAATACAACTGGGAGGGGCAACCTATCCGGATAGTGGACAAAACGGAATTTCCCGGCGTGCATACCAATGTGGTGCTTACCGATATAGTGTATGATGACCTTGGACGCGAATCGCAGGTACAGAAAAAAATATACAACAGCTTCCTCAATAACAGTCTTTCTTCCACTCCCTGGACGGTTGTATCAAAAACAGCCTACGATGCATTAGGGCAGGTAATAAAAATAGAACTGGGAAAAAAGAAAGATCCTGCTACCGGTAGCTATACGGACGAACCCCTGGAGCATTTAAACTATGCCTATAATGTTCGCGGAGAACTGCTGGGCATCAATCGCAAACTGCTGGAAGGTAGTGCCGGCAGCATGCCTGCAATGAGCACCAACGGCAACTATTTTGGAATGGAATTGGGTTATGATAAAAGCACGGCCAGTGCTTCTGGCGCTTCCTATACAGGCTTGCGGTACGATGGGGCGATAGCCGGCGTGGTATGGAAAACAAGAGGCGACCAGGCAGGTCGCCAGTACAGTTATACCTACGATGCTGCCAACCGGCTAACGGCTGCAGCATTTAAGCAAAACGCGCAGGGAACGGCGGACTGGAATAACACTACTTTCAACTTTTCCGAAAGCGTTGGGCAATATGATCTGAATGACAATATTAAAGCGCTGAGCCGCAATGGGCTTACCATTAACAGTTCACCGGTTATCGACAACCTCGCCTACTCGTATAACAGTTATGAGAACAAACCTTTTAAAATAACCGATGCCGGTATAGCGACCGGCAACATGAACCTGGGTGATTTCGTAGACGGCTCCAATACAGACGATGATTACAGTTACAACAATGGCAATGGAAGTTTGACATCCGATCTTAATAAAGGTATTTCAGCTATTACATATTGGTCAACTACGGAAAAGCCTCAAACCATCACCACTACCAAAGGTTCCATCAATTATATATACAACGACGATGGAACAAAGCTGAGAAAAGTATATGTAGAAAACCCTTCGGCTGCCAATGGAAATAAAACCATTACGTTTACCACCAACTATGTAGGCAGTATGGTATTTGAAAGCAGGGACATACAACCCGATGATCCGCAGCGGCCAGACTATACCAACAAGCTCCTGTTTTCTGCCTTTGCCGAAGGCAGGATACGAGCACTATACAACAACAATACTTCTCCCAATACGCTTACCGGTTTTGCCTACGACTATTTTGTTAAAGACCACCTTGGCTCTATCAGGATGATATTGACCGACGAAATTAAGATCAATTATTATCCGGCTGCTACGTTGGAGGGCACATATAGCGCAGGCGGTACCGCCCAGGCAAATAGCATGGTGAATTTTGAAAAGCGGTTTTACAATATTGATTATACAAAGGTGAAGTTGGAAACAGATATACCCTCCTGGCCTACAGAGAGTACCAGCAACACCAAATTATACTACAACAACAACGGCGTACCTAACGCTAATTATCCTGCGGGATGTACGCCCACGCAAACCGATGGCAGCACCCGGTTATACGAGTTGAACGCCGCTACCGGTAACAAAACGGGATTGGAATTTGTAATAAAAGTAATGGCAGGCGACAAGGTGAGCATATTCGGAAAATCTTATTATTTAAACACCAATACGGTTAACAACTCCAATTCCACTGCGCTGGATCTTATAGCTTTAATGACCAACCTGCTGGCCGTGCCAGGCAATCCCGCGGGCAGTAAGGGTCTGAGCGCCGCGCAGTTGAACAGCACCAACAGCGGATTAATACCCTCCTCTTTTTTCCGTGGTTCAAACAACGAGGCAAGCACCACTGTGCCAAAAGCCTATATCAACTATATTTTCTTTGATGAGCAGTTTAAATATGCAGGCGGCAATTTCAGCCGCGTGGGAAGCAGTGGAACGGTGAAAGACCACTTTAACGACGCCGCCATGCAGGAAGTAGCAGTGCCAAAAAACGGATACCTGTTTGTGTATGTAAGCAACGAAAGCAACATGCCGGTATATTTCGATAACCTGCAGGTGGTGCACAAACCAGGGCCGGTGCTGGAAGAGAGCCATTATTATCCCTACGGTTTAAAAATAGTGGGCATTAGCTCCAAAGCGTTTGGCGTTATCAACAACCCTTTCCAGTTCCAGGGCAATTACAGCAGCGTGGATGAGCACACCGGCTGGAACGATTTTGAACTGCGCAGCTACGACGCGCAGGTAGGCAGGTGGACAACGGCAGACCCTTATGACCAGTTTGCATCGCCTTATGTGGGCATGGCAGGCAACCCGGCGAGCTATGTTGACCCGGATGGCGGTGCAGCTATTATACCCCCGTCTCTGTTTTCACAACTTGCAGGTAGCCTGGGGCCTGCCGTTGCAAACGTTGCAGCAAGATATTCCTTGGCCAACACTTTACCCCAACTAACGGCTGCAAATATGTCTATTAGCAGTGGCTTAGGGCCAGATAATGAGTATAAGGTCATTAAAAAAAATGGAGAAGTGGTAAGTGTGGAACTAACGGGTACGGGTGGTGGGGACTTTTTTGATAAAATTACGACGATAGATCATGACAAACCAATACCCTATGCAAGTGCTATGACTGAAGAATATGCCTCCGTCCATATTTACGAAGCAAATTTGCTTAGTGTAGATGAAAGTATAGTGCGAGTGCCTGGAGCCATCATAATTAATACTTGGAGAAGATCGTCTGGCTCTGCTGGAGATGGATTAGATTTGTCAGATGCAATTCCAACAAAAGCTGGTGCAAAAGTGTTGCTCGGGGGCTTTATAGGTGGTGCAATAAAAAGTACAGCTAAAAGTGTAGCCAAAAAGAAGGTTTCAGGATGGGTAAAAAGAGCTGTTTTTAACGAATTAGATCCCGCTATACAAAGGAAAGTTTCTGCTGCGATTAAAAATGGAATAGTTGCCCCTATAGGCAAGCAAGGTATAATTAAATTGACAGCTTTGGAGGTTGAAACGACAGGATACCTGTATAAAATAAAAATTTTAGGCAAAGGAGGTGATATCAGAATTTACGGTAATCCTTTAAAAAACGGACATATTCTTTTCGATAAGATATCAGGACATTAAAATAAATTGTAAATGAGGATCCAAACCAGTAATGAGGATTTAATGCGTCTTTATAGTAAAGCAAAGGAAAAGTATTATGAGTGCATAAACTACCAAGAAAATCATTTTTTGCAAAATGAAATAGATGTTCCCTTGATGTCGATTCAGCTAGTAGAAAAAGAAATAAAAATTACATTTTCCCATAAAAATGCTCAAACCTACTTTCTAGAAATATGTTTAACTCTTTACGCTGATAATAAAATTATAGGAAAATATGTGTATACTCAGAATGAACTTGAGGAAGGCATAAACGATAGCTTGGTTTTTCAGTAACACAAGTTCGTAGTATTATCGGGCATTTTTTTTGAAATAGGAGTTAGACCTTCTTTATTGGGAAGAACGAAGTTATTATGCATAGATTTTTCAATCCATTACGATAAAAAATGATAGTTGATTTAACCTTTCAAAATAATTATAGCATTGAAATTATAGAGGAATTAGGGTCAGGAGAACGCTATTATTACCCGGGTGCAAATACCCAAGGAGGCAAGGATGGATTAATAATTGAAATAATTTCCTCAGAAGGAAAAAGTTGGATAGGCGTTTTTGCTTTTGGTGAAATCAGCCGTAATGGTATATCAGGCGTATATAGTACACCTGACCCCAATAAGTTTTGTGTTGTAACAAAAGGGGCTGGCTATATTGTTTCATCAAATAATCCTAAAGATTGGCAAGAAGTGAAAGCAGTTCCAGTTATGGATGTTCGTTTAATAAGTTACCAAAAGATTATAGTATTTGCAGATTATACAGAGTTAGTAGCTTATGATGAAGTTGGGATTAAGTGGAGAACAGAACGATTAGCTTATGATAGCTTTAAAATCACAGAAGTGACTGAATGTACATTAAAGGGGGAGTTCTGGAATATTCGTAATGAAGCTAACGAGACATTTGAAGTTAACCTTACGACTGGTTCGCAACTTGGTGGAATTAAGAGCATTTAGTAATAAATTACATACTTCTTGATGTAGAGAAACCAAAACGCCAGGCATAAATGATTGATAAACAAAGAGCAGTTCAGCCCAGGGGAAGAAGGGGAAGTTGAAATTTTATAAAATGTGCCGGTTTTAAATAAATGAGCCCAGCTACATCCCCTATGAGTGTTTTTGAAAGAAGAGGCATAAGAATTAGATTGGATCCACAACAATCAGGAACCCCCTTCAACCGTATGCATTTTCAAAATTTTTGGTGTTCTGACATTCAGGAGGTCAACAGAGTCCAGGCTGTAAATATAAATATATTCGTGCCTGATTGTTGTTGATGAGGCCTGCACGCGAAAGCCTTGCACAACACCAACAACGGCGAAGAAACTTGCTTCTGAAAGGCAAATTTTTTTGTGGGGGGAGGCACATATCAACTATCTTTAACGCCTGAAAGTATGTGTTGCTCATAACCTGTAAAACACCATTTGCTAGCTGACCATCCTGCTTTCATTCAAACCCAGCTTATACAGTTAAACAATTCGTTTGTATGAAAACAAAACACCTTTTTTCATTAGCCATTCTTTTACTTTCCATTCATTTCGCTAAAACCCAAACAACAACTCCTGCAACATTAGAAGCTACTTCCAAAGTCATTCTGGATGATGGTCTCGATCATGCCGAACTAGCCGTTAAAACTTATAGTACTTCCCATGCCATACTTTTTGGTGCAAAGACAGATTATAAGGTTACAGGCAACATTTGGAAAACCGGCAATACTGTTTATGCCAGCGATGCTGGCGCATACAGTTACGGAGCTTTTTCTATGGGATACCAGGCAAACGGCGGTCTGTTCAATTTTTATGACGGCGGGTTATCGACTGGCAAAGGAAGTAATGTAACCTGGACCCCTGTAATGACGATATTAAGGGGTGGTAAAATTGGTATTGGTACAACCAGCCCCACAAGTCCTTTACATGTCTCTGCATATGCTGCTGATATTGCTAAATTTAGTGCAACCAGTTCGGGCAATTCCAGGATTTCGATAGCCAACTCGGTAGGTCAGATGAACATAGGTATTGGGAGCTCGACCACCTTGGCTCATCCCTATATCTGGTCCGGTACTGGTAAATTTTATATTGGAATTGCTGAAGGTACTCCAACACTATTTGTACAAGGGATGGAGAACGGCAACGTAGGGATAGGCACTACCAACCCTGGAACATATAAACTAGCCGTAGAAGGCACCATAGGGGCAAGGCAGGTAAAAGTGCACCAAAATAGTTTTGCCGACTATGTATTTGAAGAAAACTACCAGCTACCCACACTCGAAGAAATAGAACAGTACATTAAAACCTACAAACATTTGCCGGAAATGCCTACCGCAGCCGAGGTAGAAAAAGACGGGCTGAATCTTGGTGATAACCAGGTGTTGCTTGTAAAGAAAATAGAAGAGCTAACATTATATGTTATCGAGTTGAAAAAGCTAATAAAGGATCAACAGGATCAGATCGATGATCTGAAAACATCAAAAGAATAAATTTTCGCCGT
>JBQCFW010000139.1:0-41868 GCA_051958655.1 Agriterribacter sp.
CAATATATTTTATAATATAACAACAGCATCAAACCAAACAAATTCAATCAAAAAAATATAAATGGACCGGTCGGTGGTTAAATAAATCTGTGTAGACACAAGGAATGCCTTGACTCAACACTACACCCCATACCCTACACCCTACCCCTTCCACCTTATACCTTTTTCCGTATTTTTGCAGGCTAATATTTTACTACATGAGCCGTAAAGGAAAAGTTTTAGTGGCAATGAGCGGCGGTATCGACAGTACCGTTACGGCGCTGATGCTGAATGACGAAGGATATGAAGTGGTGGGTATTACCATGAAAACGTGGGACTATGCCAGTGCCGGCAGCAGCAAAAAAGAAACCGGGTGCTGCAATGTAGACAGCTTTAATGATGCACGCATGGCAGCTGTTGAGCACGGATTTCCTCATTTTATACTGGACATACGAAGTGAATTTGGCGACGCTGTGATCGACAATTTCGTGGAAGAATACCTGGCAGGCCGCACGCCTAACCCATGCGTTATGTGCAATACGCATATTAAATGGAGAGCGCTGTTAAAAAGAGCCGATGCGCTGGGTTGCGATTATATTGCTACCGGTCATTACGGCAATATTCATCAACACAGCAACGGCAGGTATTATATCAGCAAAGGCTTAGACGAATTGAAAGACCAGAGCTATGTATTGTGGGGGCTGCAGCAGGATTTGTTAAGCCGTACATTACTACCGTTGGGCAAATACCGGAAAACGGAAATCCGCCAGATGGCAATGGATTACGGTTATCCTGAACTGGCTAAAAAAAGCGAAAGCTATGAAATCTGTTTTGTGCCGGACAACGATTATCGCGGCTTCCTGAAACGCCGGGTGGAGGGACTGGAAGAAAAAGTAACCGGCGGCAATTTTGTTGACCGCAGCGGTAAAATTATTGGCCAGCACAAAGGATATCCATTTTATACAGTAGGTCAACGAAAGGGGCTGGACATTGCCTTGGGCAAACCCGCTTTTGTAACCCATATCGATCCCGAAACCAATACAGTAATGCTGGGCGATGAAGTTGACCTCAACCGGCAGGAAATGCTGGTAGGCAAACTCAACTGGTTGAAATATAATGGCGTGGAGGATGAAATGGAAGCGATTACTAAAATTCGCTATAAAGATAAAGGCGCCTTGTCTACCCTGCACAATCACGAAAAAGGCATCCGCGTACAGTTTTACGACCAGGTAAAGGGAATAGCCCCAGGACAAAGCGCAGTATTTTATGAGGGCGACGATGTGATTGGAGGTGGTGTTATTTTACGCAATTGATTTACTGAATATTGCAGTTCAACAATTTAGAGGCGCACAACAGGATAACGATGTGCAATAAAAAGTAAATCAAAACGTTATGGAATCGGAAAGCCTATTGCTTTCCGATTTAATTTTGTGCAGGTGGTTAATGGTTGAGGTCGAATAATAGTTGAAAGATCAGATAATGATACCACCTATGCAAGTCAATCAAACTGAAGTAACTTAATTAACCTATTTACTAGTCAAGATGGCACCGTTCAAAAAATATTTTTCGTTTGCTGTTCTTTTCCTGCTGTTCTTTTCTATGCAGTTTTGTAAAAAGCAAACAGAAGACTTTACTGTTCGCTCATACCAGGAGTATTATCCCCTTGAAGTAGGCAAATACATTATTTACAGACTCGACTCCACCGTATTTGTAAACTTCGATACAGAGAAAGAAGTGCATAGCTACCAGGCCAAGGACTTGGTGGAGGCTGAGATAACCGATGCCATGGGGCGCCCAAGCTACCGCATCAGGCGCATGATCAGGAATGTTGACGGAACAGGCGAATGGAAAGACAATGCAACTTTTATGGCCACGCCACTGCAACGGTCGCTGGAATATGTTGAAAACAACCTTCGCTTTATAAAATTAACCAACCCCGTTCAGGAAAGCTATTATTGGGAAGGCAATAGTTATATCAATGCAGCGGAAGACCTGAGCTACCTGCAATACTGGGAATACAATTACCGCGATGTTGAATTGCCCTATACGGTAAACGATGATGTATATGACAACACAATTACTATTCAACAAATAGATGAAACCACTGGTGATCCCGAATTGTCTCCTAACAGTTATGCATCCAGGGACTATAGCGCAGAGGTATATGCAAAAAACACCGGACTTATTTATAAAGACTTTATTCACTGGGTTTACCAACGCACGATTACCGAAAGCAATTGCAGAGTGATTTTACCCAATCCTAATGATGCACCGGTTCCCTGTCCGCCTAATTTAGATTGCGACTCGCTGGCATTAACAATGAACGGCTATAAAAAATGCGATACCATCCGGAATTCATTTTCATATATCGGTCATGGCATCAAGTTGAGTGCTATTGAACATAACTGATACCAATATTGATTAAACACTATCTATGAAGGCAGTTTTTACGATCTCAATCATCCTGTTGTATTCGTTAAACAGTGCTCACGCACAGTTCACAAAATATATTGTGTCGTTTACCGATAAAAACAACAACCCTTTTTCTATCAGCGATCCTGGCGCTTTCCTTTCGGGCAAAGCCATAGAACGAAGGAACCGCCAAAACCTTTCGATAGACAGCACCGACCTGCCGGTAAATCCCTCCTATCTCGACAGTTTGCGCGATGCCGGCGACGTAACCATTTTTAATACTTCAAAATGGCTGAACCAGGCATTGATCCAAACCAGCGATGAAGCGGCTCTTGATAAAATCAGCAACTTTTCGTTTGTAAAAAAAATAAGCCGGGCGGCACCGCGTATCCGGCAGAGCAACAAATTGAGGCAAGACAAATTCCGAAACGACATTACGCCTGTTCGCAAATCATCTAAAGTAATGGGTGCAGACAATTATTATAATTACGGTAATAACTATGCGCAGGTAAACATACACGAAGGTCAGTTCCTGCACAATAAAGGCTTCAGGGGCGAAGGCATGACCATAGCGATACTGGACGCAGGATTTTACAAATACGACACAAACCCTGCTTTCGACAGCATCCGGTTAAACAACCAGGTTTTAGGCACCTGGGATTTCGTGAAAAATAAAACAAGCGTAACCGAAGAAAATGATCACGGCATGTTTGTTTTTTCTACTATAGCCGCCAATGTGCCGGGTAAAATTATAGGCACAGCCCCCCGGGCACATTATTATCTTTTTCGCACCGAAGATGCAGGATCGGAATACCAGGTAGAAGAACAGAACTGGGTAGCCGCGGCGGAAAGGGCCGATAGCCTGGGCGTTGACCTGATTTCATCGTCGCTCGGTTATTCTGATTTTGACGATGCGGGCACTAATTATAGTTACGAGGATATGGATGGTAAAACAACCATCATTACACGCGGCGCAGAATACGCGGCTGCAAAAGGAATTTTTGTTACCAACAGCGCGGGCAATTCCGGCGAAGGCGCCTGGCATTATCTTATAGCACCGGCCGATGGCGAGCACGTAATGGCGGTAGGCGCTGTAACTGCAAGTGGTAACCCGGCTGGCTTTTCGAGCTATGGACCTTCTGCCGACAACAGGATTAAGCCCGATATTGCGTCTATTGGAGCGCCAACAGTAGTGGCAGGTTACGACGGCAATCCTGTTACAGTCAATGGAACTTCGGTTTCAAACCCCAATATAGCAGGTTTGATCACCTGCCTGTGGCAGGCTTTTCCTGAACTCACCAATGCCGAAATTTTTGACGCCATTAAAAAAAGCGCCAGCAAATACAACAATCCGGATGATCGCGTTGGTTACGGCATACCCAATATGCGCCTTGCATACGAAATACTCAGCGGCGAACGACTGGAACAAAATGCCGAAGAAATATTGGGCAACGACTGGCTGAAAGCCTATCCTGTTCCGTTCACCACCGGACTAACGTTGCTCATCAAGCCAAAAGTTACGGGCAACGCATCAATCCAATTATTCAACGAAACAGGCAGGCTGGTATTTAGCAAAACCGTTCCGGTAAGTCAGGGTGTAATTCAATATTTGCCACTAAACAATATGGGCGCATTGCCTAAAGGAATTTACTGGATGAAGTTTGACGATGGGAAGAACAGGCGGTTGATCAAGATTGTGAAGTAAGGATGAAGCCAGTTAAGGGTTAAGTGGGTACTAACGGTACAGCTTACGCGTATATCACTATTATAAGTTTTACTGTTCAACGATCATTTGAAGGGCAGTCGCTAACGCGGCAAATACGATCCTGTTTTCAATGGTTACAAACGGTAATGCCTACGGCATATATAGATCAGCTGCGGTTGCTTTACCGCGTAGCGCCAGCCCAAAAAATTCATTCTGGCAAGGTTACATTCTCCCGAAGGTCTTCGTTGTGTGGCGCGTCCCTGACTGCCGTCAGGCGGGTTCGTCGCGCTCAGTTTTTGTTGTCGCCTCGGGGCGACATCATCTTGCATCCATAACAGACAATTAAAAGCCCCCGGATCAATCGATCGGGGGCTTTTAATTTTATACTTGTTGCTGTACGACGTCTCTGACGTCGTACTTATTATGTTCTTCCGGCACTGTGTCCCGAAGTTTACGTTTAATATCCCTCATTCTGCACAAGATAACCCGGAAGGTTAGACGCACCATCGATGGCGTTTTGCGGAATAGGGAAGATACGCTTCTTGGGATCGGAGTTTGTTTTCTCTGTCCATGCGCCTTCATATTTTCCAAAACGGATCATATCGGTACGACGCACCATTTCCCAATACAACTCAAACCCTCTTTCGCGATACAGCAGATCAAGATTCATTTCAGTTAAAGCCGGCGGAACAATGCGTGCAGTCCTCGAAGCGCGAACGGTATTCACATCATCTAACGCAGCAGCTTCGTTACCTGCTCCTTTGCGTAACTTAGCTTCCGCACGCATCAGGTAAATATCTGCCAGGCGGAGGATCACAATATCATGCTCTCCAAAATTTCTTCCACTTACAGAACCGCGACTGAACTCGTATTTTTCCACGCGGTACCCGTTGTTGTAGTTGCTGTAAGTACCAAAATCAATCAGCCTGGTAAAGTCTACCGGCAAATCTGGCCGGTTGCGGGTAACATTATAAAGAGGTCCTACCTTCATATCGCCGTTACCACATTTTTCAAACACCCCGTTTGTACGGATCAAACCATATTGTTGTCCTCTTAAAATACCACGATTGATGTGAAAATCAGCCGCAGGAACGCAGGTGGCTGCAGGGTTGGTATAGATTTCCAGGTTTTGCTTAAAGAAACGTCCATCTGCTTCTGCCGGATCAAGCGGCGCATATGCGCTCTCCCAGGTTTGATAGAAATCGGGCGTAATACCAGGACCATCAGTACCGTTAGCGCCAGGATAAGCCGGCAGCGGAAACTGGTCGCCCGAAAGCGAAAAGTAAGCCATACGATTATGCCCGTTCAGATCCGCTCTTTGGTCTACCGCAAAAATTAATTCTTTGTTGGTATGATTGGCATCGCCGAATATGTCAAAGTATTCAGCCGATAATTCAAATTTGCCGGAATTGATGATCTTATCGCAGTACTCAACCACTTTATCCATATCCTCGCCTGTAAAGTTGAATGAGCCGTAGATATCGCGGTATACAGCAGATTGTAAATGCAACCTTGCCAGTAAACCCCAAACAGCGGCTTTTGTAATTCTGCCAGGACCAGTGTCATCTCTTACCAAAGGTTCAATGGCCAGCAGTTCAGACTTAATGTACTCAACAGCATCATTACCACGTAAAATCACGGAATTAACTTTCGGATCATCTTTTTTAAACGCCACTCCAAATAAATCGAGACTTAATAAATTGTAGTAAGCTCTCATTCCTCTTGCTTCGGCTAAAAACAGTGGAGCATTGGGGTCGGTACTGCTGGGCAGCGTAGTAATGGCAAGAATAGCACGCGACAAACCCAAAGTAATATTATTCCAAACATTACGCACATTGGGATCTGAACTGGTGGTTTCGTGCCTGTGCAAAGAAATATAAATACCATTATCACCCCAGTCGGTACCGCCTCTGTAAGGCAGAATGGCTTCGTCGGTAGAAATTTGCTGCAACGCAAAATATTGTGTGTGCTGAAACAGTCCTGGTAACACTGCATACACCGGCGCAATGAGCCCTTCTGTTATTTCTTTGTCTGTTGCGCCGGTACTCGAAGTCTCGTCCAACACCTGCTCGTCGAGTTTGCTGCAACTGCTTATTACAACAGCAATGGTGTATATAGAAAGTATATAAAATATCTTCTTAATCATGGCAATCAAATTTTAAAATGACAGATTTAAACCGAAAATAACCGAGCGGGCCTTAGGATAGTTCAGGTAATCAATACCATACGATACTGCCCTGTCAATCGGTCTGTCGCTATTAATTTCCGGATCAAAGCCATCGTATTTTGTAATCACAAAAAGATTCTGCGCGGTTACAGACAGGCGTAGATTGGTGATCCACTTTTGTACCCCTAACCGTTCTGTATTAAAGTTGTAAGCCAGCATCATATTGTTCAGCCTCAAATAACCCCCGTCTTTCAAATAACGGGTGCTCACGCTTGCAGCATT
Organism: Agriterribacter sp.; assembly: GCA_051958655.1. Lineage (GTDB taxonomy): Bacteria > Bacteroidota > Bacteroidia > Chitinophagales > Chitinophagaceae > Agriterribacter. The sequence goes on from JBQCFW010000139.1 coordinate 6,546, forward strand.
GTTAATAGATTCGTTGGGATATTTTGTTGCCTCCGTGGTTGTATTGCTGTTTTTAGCAATTTTAGCTTTATAGAAATTTGCAGTAGCGGTATTATCGTATATTTTGTTACCGCCTACACCGTTAAAATTCACAACAAAGTCAAAACCTTTATAGGAAACGTTGCCAAAGAAGCTGTACATAGATTTAGGTATGGCAGAACCAGCAATAATCCTGTCTTTAGGCGTAATGATACCATCCTTATCCGAATCTGCATATTTGCTGTTGCCATCTTCATCAATACCGATAAAGTCAAGCAAATAGAAAGAGCCGATAGGATTACCATTGATGTAACCATTCAACGTGGCGCTTGTTAAGCCAGAGCCGGTAGCCGAACCGGAAAAGATAACCTGGTAGGGAGAACCTGTTACGGTATTTTTCATGAAGGTGGCATTACCGCCAATTCCGATACTCAGGTTGCTGGTAATCTTTTTGCGATACTCCAGGTCAAACTCAATACCGGTGTTCTTGATTTCCATTCCGGGAATATTAGCATAGGTAGTTCCTGCAGGCTGTACAGGATCTTGTGGAGGAATGGACAACAGGATGTTGTTGGTAATCTTATTAAACCAGTCAACAGACCCGTTCAATGCCCCGCCGAATAAGCCAAATTCCAAACCAATATTGGTTTGTTGGGTGGCTTCCCATTTCAGATCAGGATTAGCAAATCGTGCAAAGAAGGTGCCTGGCGGATAAGCGCCGGTGGGGTACAAAGGATAGCTTGTACCAGATGTTACTTCTGTCCTGAACAATGCCTGTGTTGATTTAGGCTCAATTTCCTGGTTACCCGTCATACCCCAACCTCCACGAAGCTTTAAAGCGCTGAATGCAGAATTCTCCATGAATGCCTCTTCCTTTATATTCCAGCCCAGCGAAAACGAAGGGAAGTAACCATATTTGTTGTTCTCTCCAAATTTGGTAGATCCATCCATTCTGAAACTTGCTGTTAAAAGATACCTGTTATCAAAGCTATAATTGATACGGGCAAAATACGATTGAAGTTCGCTAATATTAGCATTACCTGTAGGGCGGTTATTCGCCATCGTGAGTTCCTGCCCTATACCCGGATTATAGATAGGATCGAGATCATTGAGCGGCAGCTTATTGATGCTGGAGCTGCGGTATTGGTAAAGAATGTTCTGGTATGAATGCCCTGCCATCGCAGAGAAGGAATGCTCATTGATATCTTTGGTATAGGTAAGATAGTTTTCGATCAGCCTGTTCCTTACCAATATATTCTGTGTTTCAAACCTTCCGTCTCTTTGCGGCTCAGCATTGGCAAAATTTACGATGTCCCGCGTAGTGGTGGCATTGTCAATACCAAAGTTCAGCTTATAGGTAAGCCCCTTAATAATTCTTAAAGTGGGGGAAATATTACCTAACACGCGATTTACCGAAGCTATGTCTTTGTAAAGCTCCAGCTCCAGTAACGGGTTACTTACATTCTGAAAAATAGCAGGATTGCCATCAGCATCCCTGGCCGGCAAAGTAGGATTATTGGAAATAGCGCTTCCCAGTAAACCTTCGATGGGCGGACGGCGATTGTTGGTATTGGTAGCAGTAAGGTTAACGTCTACCGATAAACGATCGTCCCAGAATTTTTGAGTAGCATTGAAACGTCCGGTATAGCGTTTCATGTTGCTTCCTTTTAAAATGCCGGTTTGATTCTGGGCGTTTAACGATGCATAATATACCAGCTTATTGGCGCCGCCGCTAAGTGTTAAATTATTTTCGAAAGTATTGCCTGTTCTGAAAATTTCATCCTGCCAGTCGGTAGAAGATCCAAAATCTTCCAGGGTACCACCGGCTGCCACTACTTCCTTTTTAAATTGGTCGGTTGAAAACACAGGCAGTTTGCGCGCAACCTTTGAAATACCGGCGCTGGTAGTAAAGTTTAGAACAGAGGTGCCTGCGCGTCCTCTTTTGGTAGTAATGATAATTACACCATTCGCACCACGGGAACCATATATCGCTGTAGCCGATGCATCTTTTAATACATCCATCGAGGCGATGTCCTGGGGATTCAAAAAGTTCAACGCATCGCCCGTGCCGGTACCAGCATTATCCAATGGAACACCGTCTACCACAAAAAGCGGGGCACTGCCGTTTCTTACACTGGCTGCACCACGGATAACAATGTTTACAGGAGCGCCCGGCTCACCGCTGGAAGCAGTAACGTTTACACCAGCCACTTTACCCTGCAACAACTGCTGCGGGTTGTTTACAATACCTTTGTTAAACGATTCGGCTTTTACAGATTTTACAGCTCCGGTCACATCTTTTTTACGTTGTGTACCGTAGCCTACTACTACCACGTCTTCGAGGCTTTGAGCGGCTACTTTTAAAACAATAGCCAGCTGCAAACCGTCGTCGCCAACGGTGCCGCTAACCGTTTCGGTAGTATACCCTACATAGCTTACTGTGAATTTGTAGCTTCCATTAGCAAGATTTGAAAAGGAGAAAGCGCCTTCCTCATCAGAAGTAACACTTGATTTTGCTTTGCTTGAAGAATTTTCGGCTGTAACCGTGGCGCCCACTACCACGTCGCCAGTTTCGGTTTTAACGGTACCCGATACCGTTTTCCTGTTGCCCTGGGCTGAAAGACTAAGTGCAAATGGCAATAACAATGCCATCAGCACCAGCAATCGTTGTTTCATAAGCGTAAGTAATTTTGGTTAATCAATTTGTTCGGGGTAAACATAGTACTATATTTTTGATTTGGTAAAGAACCGGAACCTGCAAACGTTTGCATTTTTTTGCATAAACACAGGTCAAAAAGTTTATTAAACGGGTGTTCAATGGAAACGCTGCCGCTCAAACCGGGGGCAAAAAGAAGGCAGTAGTATTAAACTAACGTTAACCTCGTGGAAACAAAATATTATCATTGTCGTAATAAGCATCATTCCTCACACCAATGCATACCCAGTTTCAGCAGCCAGGCACGCGCGTTGCATATACATTTTTTGTTTCAGGTATGTTAGTGTGATGGCGCTTTCTTTTTCTTCAAAAATTCACTTTGCAATTCTGTCAACGCCCTGGCATAGCCATCTTTGTCAACAAAAGCTGCAGGGTTATAGCCTTTTTGCGGCTTGTGTTTTTTATGCAGGTCGAACTGGCTGGCGTGAGAAGCCAGCCAGATGTCAAATTGAAGTTTTTTCATTTCCTGCAACGTGTAGGCATAATCCTTTTCTATATTGGGATATTCGGAAACTTCTGAAAACTTTCTATCGATTATAATCGAAGGCATATTGGCAATCAACACCCGGTACGATCGTTTTTCATCTTGGGTTGTAAGCAAATAACTGCAGGATCCCTTCGTGTGTCCTGGGTGATGTAACAGGATAAGTTTTGTATTACCCATCTGTATAACAGCATTATCTTGCAAGAGGCTATCAGGTACAATAGGTTCAAAACTCACACCGAGTCTGCCCAATTCATAATCAGACGCTCCGCCTGATCGCAACACATCATCTTCAGCGGCATCGGCCCAAAACTGCGCACCAGTTACTTTTTTTACAGCAGCCATAGCGCCTACATGATCGAAATGCGCCTGGGTTGTAAGCAGTAATTTAATGTCAGCAAAATTAAAACCAAGGTCAGCAATGCTCTCCTTTATAGTGGCCAGCGAACCTGCCAATCCCGTGTTAATGAGGATATTCCCTTTACCGGTAACAATCAGGTAAGAAGCCAGGTCATAGGTTCCTACGTAATAAACATTGCCCACTATCCTAAAAGGCGGATAAGGTTTAGACCAATCTTCAGGATTGTTTTGAGGTTCGTTCACAACCTGCGCATTTACGTGTACGCATAGCATAACACAGCTAAGCATTGTTACAATACCTCTGCAAATATTTCGCATAAAGATGTTTGTTTTGCACATGAGTAAGCGTTACATATCAAAGTCCATATAATATAATTTACAGCTACGGTTATCATACCACAAATACTGGTAATATTCATGCTCACCTTTTCTTTTAAATGGATGCAATGTCATAATGGTTGCGCTATCCCACCAGGGAAAATCCCGCCATAAACCACTTCCAAAACTACCTGGCTCCGACGATGGTGACAACTTTAAATGAGACACTATTCTATCTCGTGTAACCGTATCGCATGTAAAAGAAAAAAAGAACTTTGAATCAATACCCATCTGATCGCCAAAGCAATAGATATTACTTACATCAGGCGTTGGCGCAAATCCAAAGAATTCCTCAAACCTCTTCTTATTAAACTTTGTATCGGGAGTATAGCTATCGAATGTGGGTAATACCTGATCAACAGCTTTATCCTTTGCATTCTTTATCTTTTCCTTTGTACCATTCACTACAACACGGCCTTTCGCTTTAATTCTGTCGCAAGAAAAAATACCTGAAAGGAAAACAAGTAAAAGCGGAGTGAATATTACTCGCATAACGCTAAAGACATTTCGTTAAAAAGATACGTTGCATAAATCATTTACTTTTCATCAAGTACGTGCCCGCATTTTTTACAAAACTTTGCATCAGACGCATGATCTTTATTACCACAGTTGGCGCATACGCGGTCGTCGTTATCCATATCCCTGTATTGCGATACCAGTGATGCAGACATAATGCCGGTAGGCACAGCAATGATGGCATAGCCTAGTATCATGATGAATGACGCAATAATCTTTCCCACGGCTGTTGCAGGCGCCACATCGCCATAACCTACCGTAGTAATTGTTACAATAGCCCAATAAATGCTTTGCGGTATGCTGTGGAAACCCGGGTTGTGCTCATATTCAAGCACATACATAAGCGATCCTAAAAAAATTGTGAGCAGCACGATAAAAATCAGGAACACCATGATCTTGTTAAAGCTGCGTAACAATGCAAACATCATATACCTGCTCTCATCTAAAAAACGAACCATCCTGAATATCCTGAAGATGCGCAGCAAACGGAAAGAACGGATGATCATCAACATATGCCAGTTGGGAAGTACAAATTCAAGATAAGAAGGCAGTATAGACAACAGATCAATAATACCGTAAAAACTTTTTGCATACTTTTTAGGGTCCCGTACGCAGTACAACCTGAGCAGGTATTCCAGTGTAAATACGATCATAAAAAAATAATCCAACAGATGGAATACTTCCGAAAAAACCAACGCAATCGACTCAACGCTTTCCAATACCAGCAATACCACATTGGTAAGTATGAGAATAATCAGCACAATATCGAACAGCTTGCCGGCTTTTGTATTGCTTTGAAAGATGACCACATACAACCAGTGCCTGAATGTTCCCTTATTCTCGGGTGCATTCTGGTCTTGCAATACATCGTGTTTGTCTGGTATAAAGCGAAAAAGAGACATATGGCGTTTTGAAAGGTTTTAAATCAAATAAAGATAAACCATATGAAGTAGGCATCAAATTTCGAATCTCAAATGTCAAATCTCAAATTATCAAATATCTTTATCCCTCATTTAAGAAACCATGCAATATCGCACACTTGGAAAGACAGGACTAAACGTTTCTATTCTTGGATTTGGAGCCTCACCGCTTGGAAATGTATTTGAACCGGTAGAAGAGCAGGAAGGAATCAATGCTGTGCATCATGCGCTCGACAACGGCATTAATTTTTTTGATGTGGCTCCTTTTTATGGCGATACCCTTGCTGAAACCCGGCTGGGCAAGGCTTTAAAAGGGAAACGACAGGATATTGTTTTAGCCACCAAATGCTGCAGGTATGTGGCAGGATTTGATTTTTCTTATAAGCGGGCGCTTACAAGCATTGACGAATCGCTTAAACGGCTGCAAACAGATTATGTAGACATCTACCAGGTACACGATATTGAATTTGGCACGGCAGAGCAGGTTTTAAACGAAGCAATACCTGCCATAATGAAGGTGAAAGAAAGCGGCAAGGCAAGATTTGTTGGTATTACAGGATTGCCTGTTCGGTATATGGCGCATATAGCCCGGCAGGTTGAAGTCGACACACTTTTATCGTGGGCACATTACAATTTGTTGGAAGATGAGATCAATGACGAACTGGTACCCTTGTCTAAACAAAAAGGATTTGGACTTATGAACGCAGCGCCTTTTCTCCAGCGCATACTCACAGACGCGTCTTTGCCCGAATGGCATCGGTCGCCTAAAGAAATGATCAATATTCAACCCGCGCTTATTCGTGCCTGTAAGAATTATAACTTAGCTTTGAGTGATGTGGCATTGGCCTACGCTACTGCTCATCCAGACATAGCCACCACCATTACCGGAATGTGCGAGCTGGCAAGGGTAAAGCAAAATCTTGCCGCCATTAACCTTACCATTCCACCCGCATTACTTAATGAGATCAACACCCTGGTAGCCCCCGTAAAAAATCAAATGTGGTTCGAGGGAAATCCTGAAAACAATTTACCTAAGCAATAATACAGATAGCATGAGAGCTTTAGTTTTGGTTGAACCAGGCAAAACAGAAATACGCGAAATTGAAAAGCCATTCCCCGCAGCAGATGAAGTGTTATTAAAAATTGGCATGGTAGGCTTTTGCGGCGGCGATTTAAATGGCTTTCGTGGCTTGTTTGAACTACAGGAATATCCGAATGTGCTGGGGCATGAGGTGGGAGCCGTAATTGAAGCGGTGGGCAAAAACGTGCCTGCAGACTTTAAACCGGGCATGAATGTTACATTGAATCCTTACCAGAATTGCGGCAAATGTATTGCGTGTCGTAAAGGGCGCCCCAATGCGTGTATAGACAATAAAACGATGGGGGTGCGTCGCCCCGGTGCAATGACGGAGTACATTACCGTTCCCTGGAACAAGCTGCATGCTTCCGGTAAACTATCGCTCAGAGAATTGGCGCTGGTGGAACCGCTTACCGTAGGTTTTCATGCAGTAGACAGGGGCAGGGTAACCGAAGATGATATTGTAGTAGTAATAGGTTGTGGCATTGTAGGACTGGGTGCTGTGGCAGGCGCGCTGAAACGCGGAGCCGAAGTAATTGCAGTAGATGTAAGCGACTATAAAACAGGCATTGCGCAAAAAGTAGGTGCGTCGGCTACCATTAACAGTACCGCTACCGATCTGCAACATGCGCTGGATGAGCTAACCGATGGCAACGGGCCCGATGTGGTAATTGAAGCGGTGGGAAATCATATAACCTACCGGGCAGCAGTAGACGTAGTGTCTTACACCGGTAGAGTAGTATATATTGGATATGGCAAAAAACCTGTTGAATATAATACGGGGCTGTTCGTGAAAAAAGAAATTGAGATCCTGGGCTCACGCAATTGCCTGGGCGATTTTCCGGATGTGATCGGCTATCTCGAAGACGGCAGGTTTCCCTGCGACGACGTTATTTCAAAAACCGTGTCGCTCGACAATGCCGGGGAAGCTTTAAAGCAATGGTCAGACGATCCTGGAAATATTACAAAGATTATGGTGGAAGTGAGGTAGGAGGTGTAGGGTGTAAGGTATAAGGTAGAGGGTGTAAGGCATTGGGATCGTACTGATCGCTGAAAGCTGACGGCTGATCGCTGACAACTAAAAACAATCTGATGAAATCTGCAGTTACAATAGCATTGGTGCCACAAATTAAAACCGGTCCGTGGGTTTTTTGGAACAACCTGGAAGAAGGGATGAACCAAGCAGCAGCATTGGAATTTGATGCTGTAGAATTGTTTACCGCAGATGCCAATGCTGTTGACATTTCGCGGGTGCAAAAATGCGCAGATCAATTCGATATAAGGATAGCTGCCGTAGGTACAGGCGCGGGCAAGGTAATACAAGGTTTAACACTTACAGACCCCGATGCCGGCATCCGGATCAAAGCAATGGACTTTATAAAAGATATGATAGAGTTTGGAGCAAAATTCCAGGCGCCCGCTATTATAGGCTCCATGCAGGGAAATACAGCAGCAGGCTGCACGCGCGAGGAATCGTTACAATGGCTGGCCGAAGGTTTGCAGATACTGGGCAACTGGGCAGAACAATCGGGCGTACCGTTGATATACGAGCCGTTAAACCGTTATGAAACGAATTTGATCAACCGCTTCGACGATGCAGTAGCTTTGGTAAATACGCTCGATACCAATAATGTTAAATTGCTGGCCGATCTGTTTCACATGAATATTGAGGAACAGTCGATTGCTGCCGCTATTCGTAAATATGGTGCACATATCGGGCATGTGCATTTTGCAGACAGCAACCGGAAAGCTATCGGTTGGGGACATACGCCGGTTAATGAAATAGCGCTGGCGCTAAAAGAAATCGATTATCGTGGTTATATTTCTGCCGAAATATTTCCGTTGCCCACACCGGATGACGCCGCTTTGCAAACCATCCGTGCTTTTCACACTTATTTTAATTGATAAATTTTTAATAATGAAACGCTTTTGCCTCGCGCTCGATCTTATTGATGATCCTAAAAGCATCGAAGAATACGAAAACTGGCATGCGCCCGGCGTAGGCTGGAAAGAAGTTCATCAGGCCGACCTGGATGCAGGCATTCTGGATATTGAAATTTACCGCACGGGTAACCGCATGTTTATGATACTGGAAACAACAGATGATTTTTCGTTTGAAAGAAAGAGAGAAGTAGATAAAAACGCGCCTAAGGTGCAGGAATGGGAAGAGCTGATGTGGAAATACCAGCAGGCAATTCCCTGGGCAAAACCAGGCGAAAAATGGGTGCTGATGAAAAAGATATTTGATTTTGAATGAACCTTCAGCGATCAGCTAATACAAGACAGTAGTGAGGAGACAGTTTCTCAATTACTGCTTTTTATTACTGCCCTTTCACTTACCACTTACCACCTACCACTATTCACCATACACCTCCGGGTTTACCACATAGGGTAACCGTTGTCCTTTCAGCCCTGTAACAATATTGTTAGCAGCCACGCGCGCCATGCCTTCGCGGGCTTCAAAGGTTGCCGAGCCAATGTGCGGCAGCACCGCCACAGTTGGCATATCCAGCAAAGGATTATCGGGCTTCATAGGTTCAGGATTGGTAACATCCAAACCAGCGCCCCATATTTCACCCGCCTGCAAAGCTGCTGTGAGATCTTCTTCGTTATGAACACCTCCCCTCGATGTATTGATAAAAATAGCACTGCGCTTCATTTTATTAAATGCGTCAGCATTGAAAATATTCCGCGTTTCGTTTGATAGCTGCGAATGAACAGATATTATATCGCTTTGTTCCAACAGTTCTTCAAACGAAACTCTTTTAGCACCCAGTTCCATTTCAGCCTCTTTATTCTGTTTGCGATTGTGATAAATAATATCCATGTTATACGCTCCCTTGCACCTGCGCGCCAGTTCCATACCAATATTGCCAAGCCCAAAAATGCCCAGGGTTTTATGTTTCAGTTCAATACCCATTCCTAACGACGTATCGGGCAGTTTCCATTGTCCCTTTGCAATATTCTTGTGCATAAAAAACGCCTTACGCGCTACCGCCAGTATCAGCAAAAAAGCAACATCTGCCGTAGCGTTGCTCAATACAACCGGTGTGTTGCCAATAGGTATTTTCAGCTTAGTGGCCACTTCCACATCTACCCTGTCGTACCCCGCAGAATACAATGCTATTACTTTCAAATAACTGCATTGTTTCAAAAAAGCAGCATCTATTTTATCATGCGCACCCGTCAGCAAAGCATCGTGCTGTTTACAAAGCAGCACCAGCTCATCCGGTGGCATTGGGTTGCGTGCAGACATTACTGTTGTATCAAAGCCTTCGCGTTGTAAAATTTCCGTGGCTATTGCGGGCACTTCTCCCGTAATCAATACTTTCATCATTCAAATTTATTAAACTTTAAAGTGTGGAATGACATTGAGTTCAAATCCAATGTTATTTGGATAATGAAATCCATTTTTTTCTGCCGCAGATTCGCAATAAAGGATCATCTGCGAATCTGCGGCGCATTTATACTACTATTTAAAATTTCCAGTCTCTTCCTCACATCCATCAGACCGCCCTTTGGGCGGGCCGATGGAACGTCGGTCGGCCCGCCCAAAGGGCGATCTCACCGGAAAAAAGGCGAATGTTTTGTTATCATACAAAACGCGATAGTTTATAAAATCTTGAAGTATTCAATAACGTTGCTTCTTATCCTACATCAAGAAACATTGCACACCCGAATGTTACTTTTGCACTCATTAATATATAACTATATGGAATTAGGCATAGGAATGTTTGGCGATCTGGCGTTTGATACACAAACCCGTAAGCCGGCTAACGCAGGCGACAAACTGCAGGAAATATTGGAAGAAATAAAACTAGCAGACGAAATTGGTCTTGATGTGTTTGGACTGGGCGAACACCACCGTCCCGACTATGCGATATCATCTCCCGAAATAGTGCTGGCAGCGGCAGCAAGCATCACCAAAAACATTAAGCTCACCAGTACGGTTACCGTTTTGAGTTCGGCAGAACCAGTAAAAGTGTACCAGGACTTTTCTACCATTGATTTGATTTCGAACGGAAGGGCAGAAATCGGAGTGGGACGTGGCAGCTTTATTGAGTCGTTTCCTTTGTTTGGTTACAACCTGAAGGATTATGACCAGTTGTTTGAAGAAAAGCTGGATCTGCTGCTTAACATCAACAACAACGAAGTGGTGAACTGGAAGGGAAAGTTGCGTGCACCGTTGGTGCAACAAACGGTATATCCGCGCGCTACCAATAACGGCAAACTTCCTATATGGGTTGCCGTGGGCGGCACACCACAGTCGGTGCAACGTGCAGCGCGGTTAGGATTGCCGCTGATGGTAGCCATTATTGGCGGTATGCCTAAACAGTTTCAGCCTTTGATAGAATATTACAAGCAGGAATACCAACAACATGGACACGATATGCAGCAAATGCAGGTAGGCATTCATTCGCATAGTTTTGTAAGTGAACAACCGGATGTAATTAATGGCTATTATTTCAACTACGCATCGCAAATGAACCGCATTGGCGCTGAGCGTGGCTGGGGTCCTTATTCAAAAGCGCAGTATGACGCAGGAAGAACAAAAGAAGGTGCATTGTTTATTGGAGATGCCGCAGAAGTGACCGACAAGATATTGTATATGCACGAGCTGTTTGGTATTACCCGTTATATAGCCCACATGGATGTTGGCGCTCCTGCCCACAAAGAGATGATGAAATCGATTGAACTGTTTGGAACAAAGGTAGCCCCCGCCGTTAGAAAGGCATTGAGGAAATGATTTTGAATACAAAGCTTATAAAAAATAATCCCGGTAAGATTGCATATGCAAACCTTACCGGGATTATTTGCTTCTTGTTTCCTGCGATTTGGGTTTTATGGTTCTTTCTTCCGGTTCATTCATAATTAACCGCGCATTGTTCCAAAAATTCAGTACTACTTCCAACTCATACGTTTGAGCAGGATTCTGCATTACCAGCTTTTCCAGTTCCTTTATATCCTCTTCCGAAGCTTCGCCAGAAAGCTTTCTGGCAAGTAGTGCCCAAACATTTTTTTTCATTCATATTGGTATTATTTGTTGGCGTATTTCCAGGTATAATACTTTCGGTAAGTGCGTATATACATTTCCGGTAGACCAAGAAAATGCCAAACAGTTATGCAGTTAACAATCAATAAATTACATACAAAAAGCAGGTAATCGTACTGTTCGCTTCCGATACAGCCGTAGTGCGTAATTGAACGACCGGTTGCCCAACTAACGGGAAGTTGGCAACCTGCCTCTTCCTGCGGCTCTAACCTCATAAAGAAGTTTTGAGACAGGGCCACAACATCTTGCCTGCACTGTGCTGCAAGGAGACTTTTATATTAACTTTAGTTTTTTGACGGGATTTGCCACCATGAAACGGGAATTGCTATATCTGATCATCATTATACTGCTTATACCAGGCGGAATTTCCGCCCAGGAATTTCATTACCAGTTCCGGAGGCTCGATTTGCGTAACGGGCTTTCGCATAACCAGGTGAATGCGATTTACCGCGACAGCAAGGGATTTATGTGGTTTGGAACAATGTCGGGACTGAACCGTTTTGACGGGTACGATTTCAAAATATTCAAGCACGATCTACGGGATTCTACTTCGCTTAGCGATAACTATATCGACAGAATATACGAACTGCCCGAAAGAAAATTGTGGATAACAACCAGGAACGGAAATAATATCTACGATCCCTTTACAGAAAAATTCAGTCGTAAAGACCAGTTGTATCTGGTTGGAATGGGTTTACCGCCTGGCGCGGTAGGATCGGTGGTTAAAGATCGGCAACACAACTTCTGGTACGTTTATCAAAACAACGGCGGCGTATACAGGTACGATGCGGTTACAAAAAAAATTACCACTTACCTGCACAATCCGCTCGATTCTTTCAGCATTTCTACCAGCGATGTGGCAGCGATAGCCCAGGATAACGACGACAACCTATGGCTGGTACACCGAAATGGCATGATCGACAAAATGGATGGACGCAGCTACAAAGTAACGTTCAGGAGTAACCGACTTAAATTGTTTGCCGGCAACAATACGCAAAACTATTCGCTGTTTACCGATGCCGATAATGAACTTTGGATCAGCATTCCGTTGTCCGGAAGCCCGGGCGGTTTATTTTATTATAAACCTTTGAGCAACGACCTGCTGCACATTACAAGAGAAAGCAGCAAACCCCGCCTTAATACCAATATTGTAACCGGCATCACACAATCGAACGACAGCCTGATATGGATAGCCACAGATCATGGCGGCATTAATCTTTTGGATAAAAGGAACATGACCGTGCGGCACCTGCTGAACGATGCGGAAGATCATACCACCATCAGCCAGAATACTATTTATGCTGTTTACAAAGACAGCAGCGATGTAATATGGCTGGGCACTTATAAGCAGGGCATCAGTTGTTTCGACAACAAGCTTTCTCAGTTCAGCCTCTTCAGGCACAAGGTGTCGGATACGCAAAGTTTACCGTATGAAGATGTAAACCGTTTTGCAGAAGATGCCAAAGGCAATATATGGATAGGCACTAACGGCGGAGGATTGATATATTATGACCGGAAGCAAAATAAGTTTACCAACTATCGCCACAACCCTGCCAACCCCAATAGCCTGAGCAATGATGTAATTGTAAGCCTGTGTGTAGACTTTGAACAAAAACTATGGATAGGCACCTATTTTGGCGGGCTGGATTGTTTTGACGGGAAAAAATTCACACACTATCGTAAAAGCATAACCGATAGCACCAGTATATCCGACAACAGCATTTGGGAAATATTCGAAGATTCGGATAAGAACCTTTGGATAGGCACATTGAGCGCGGGGCTGAACCTGTACAACCGCGCCAAAAACAATTTTACTCATTTCCGGGTAGAAGACGGCCGCTCAGTGCATTCCAACTATATAGCGTCTTTAATGGAAGACAAAGATAAAAACCTTTGGATAGGCACATCAAATGGCATAGATGTACTGGACCGGCGAACCAACACTTTCCGGTATATAGGGCACGACGACAGCGATTCTTCTTCGCTCAGTAATAACAATGTCATCAATATACTGCAAGACGGCAGGGGGCTGATATGGGTTGGAACCCGCGAAGGACTGAATTTGCTGAACAAAGACGGCAATTCGTTTACTGTATACCGTAAGGAAGATGGATTGGCCGACAATACCATCCTCGCTATTAAAGAAGACAGCAAAGGTACGCTATGGATCACCACACCAAACGGGCTAAGCAATGCGGTTGTATTTACCGGCAAAGGCAATGCACCGGCATTACAATGCACCAACTACGACGAATCGAACGGGCTGCAGGGAAGGGAGTTTAACGATAAGGCTTTTTATAAACTGAAAACCGGCGAACTAATTGCCGGCGGGCCTTATGGCTTCAACATATTTAACCCGGTTAAATTTGAAGAATCGGTTCATCCGCCGACTACCGTTATCACGGGTTTCCAGCTTTTTAACCGGCCGGTAGAGGCAGGAGAAACGATCAACGGAAATGTCATTCTCAATGAGTCTATTACCGAAACAAAAAATATAACACTTCGTTACAACGAAAATATTTTTTCCATTTCGTTTGCTGCACTGGGCTCCATGCGCTCCACCAAAGATGGCTTTTTGTACACGCTGGAAGGCTTTAACAAAGAATGGCTAACAACCGATGGAAGACAACGAACGGTTACCTACACCAATCTTGATCCGGGAAAATACGTATTTAAAGTAAAGGCAACCGGCGAAGCCAACGAAAGCAACGCCCGGCAATTATACATTACTATTTTACCGCCGTTCTGGCAAACAGCCCCTGCCTTTGCATTGTACGCGCTGATTGTTGTGGGCTTGCTGCTGCTTGCAAGAAGGTTTACCATACAAAGGGCAAACATGCGCTTTCGGTTTGAGCAACAAAAAAAGGAGGCGCAGCGCATACACGAGCTTGATATGCTGAAACTGAAATTTTTCACCAATGTCAGTCACGAATTCCGAACGCCGCTTTCGCTGATCATTGCTCCGGTAGAAAAAATGATGAAGCAATCCGAAGAAAACGGTCAAAAAAAGCAGCTCCAGCTTATATTCCGCAACGCCAAACGATTGCTGGCTTTGGTGAACCAGTTGCTCGACTTCCGTAAGCTGGAAATGCAGGAACTCAGGTTGCAAACTTCGCCGGGAAATATTGTAAGTTTTATTGAAGAGCTAACACTATCGTTTACCGATCTTGCCGAAAAGAAAAATATTCATTTCAGCTTTGCTGCAGATACCCAATCGGTTGAAATGCTTTTTGATCCCGACAAAATTGAGCGGGTAATGTTCAACCTGCTGTCTAACGCATTTAAATTTACGCCCGAAAAAGGAAGCGTAAGTGTGCGGTTGCACGCGAAAGAAAAAAACAAGGAAGCGGGAGTGGAGATTATTGTAAAAGACAGCGGCATTGGCATCCCCGCCGAAGACCAGGGCAAAATATTTGAACGCTTTTTTCAGCATGAGTTGCCGGCAAACGTGCTCAACCAGGGGAGTGGTATAGGGTTGGCTATCTCAAAAGAATTTATCCGCTTGCATGGTGGCAGCATTGAAGTAAACAGCACGCCTGGCGAAGGCACTGCATTCACGGTTTGGCTGCCTCAGCGATCGGGCAACCTTGCCACGCAGGAAGCAAACGGGCACGATAAGGAAACGGTAATGCATACCGTTGAAGAAGCCGATGAGGATGAAACAAAAGCAGGAAAACGCAAAAGATCTGTTTTGATTGTAGACGACAACGACGACATCCGTTTTTATATTAAAGACAACCTGCGCACGCACTATACCATTTACGAGGCTGCCAATGGAAAGCAAGGCTGGAAAAAGGCGCAGGATATGCTGCCAGATATGGTGATCAGTGATATTATGATGCCGGAAATGAACGGTGTAGAGTTGTGTAATAAAATTAAGAACGATCCGCGCACATCGCACATACCTGTTATACTCCTTACTGCCCGCACTACCGAAGAGCAAAAGCTGGAAGGATTTGAAAGCGGCGCCAACGATTATATTACGAAACCCTTCAGCTTTGAAATATTGCAATCGAGAATAAAGGGGTTAATGGCACACCAGGAAGCACTGCGTCGCTTGTTTCAAAAACAAATTGAAGTAGCGCCTGGAGAAATAGCAGTTACTCCCGTGGATGAAGCCTTTATTAAAAAAGCAGTTGAGGTGGTAGAAAAGAATATTGCCGAAGTGGCATTTTCTGTAGAAGACCTCAGTCGCGAAATGCTGATGAGCAGGGTAGCGTTGTATAAAAAACTGTTATCGCTTACCGGCAAGGCGCCGCTTGATTTTATACGCACCATCCGCATGAAACGCGCTGCGCAAATGATGTCTAAAACACAGAAGTCTGTTTCGGAAATAGCCTACGAAGTGGGATTTAGCAATCCGAAGTATTTCGCCAAATTTTTTAAAAAGGAATTTGGCGTACTGCCTTCGGAATATATTGCTGCCAATCGCCAGAAAAATGCATGAAGAAAGCGACAAAAAACGTACTACTTTCCCGTGGTTATTTTTATGGTATACCAACAGTCGTATATATTGCAATGGTTTTTCAGGGAATAATCGTTAAAATTAACCCTCGTCTAACAGTTTACATGACTAAATTGCATTATATTCTACCCCGAAAAAAACTTGTATCAATGAGCGGAATCAGGAAAGGAATTTTGTTTTTGTTTGGAATATGCCTGTCGGTTGCTACTGCATTTTCGCAGGATAAGGCCGAGCAGGCACTGCAACAATTTGAACAAAGCTACCCACAGGAAAAAATATACATGCTGTTTACCAAAGACAGCTATGTGGCAGGAGAAACCATGTTTTTTAAAGCGGTTGTGTTTGAAGGATACAACCGGTCTGCCATTTCAAGCAGCCTTTTTGTAGAGCTATATAATAGTAGTAAGAACCAGGTAAGCCGCCGCATTGTTCCCTTGTTCGACGGAGAGGGGAACGGCAGCTTTGTGTTGCCTGATTCACTGAAGGAAGGCGCTTATTACGTTCGGGCGTACACGCAGTGGATGCTCAATTTTGATGAATCGTTCCAGTACCTGCAGCCGATAGTAGTAAACAACCCCTCGTCGCCACAAAAGCTGGTGGTGGATAGCACATCTGCCTGGACGGCGGCTGCTTTTCCCGAAGGAGGAACCTTTATTGAAGGGGCAGTTAACAAAGTTGCAATACGGCTTTCATCGCCCGGCACTTTACCAGCCGATTGGAGCGGTTTCGTGGTAGATGCGGCAAAACCTGCCGAAAAAATTGCCACCTTCAACTCGCTCGACAGAAACGTAGGGCTGTTTACCATTACTCCGCAAAAAGGAAAACAATACCAGGTAATTGTACAGGATAAAAAGGGCAAAAAACAAACGGTAAAACTTCCCGAAGTGGCAACGTCGGGCGTAAACCTGCAGGTAAACAGTACGCCTGAAGCGGTTATTTATTCTCTCAAATTCATTAACCTGCCTTCGGGTTCAAAAGGTTATAAAATAATTGGCACCATCAACAATACACTGGTATATAAGGCAAGCATTAACAAGGCGGCGCCCGAAATTTCCAGCTCTATTCCTACCGAAAAACTTATTAATGGCATATTGCAAATAACCATTTTCGACGAACAGGAAAAGGTAGCGGCACAACGCTTATGCTTTATACAGCCAGAAACCATTAAGGTGGGACGTCCGTCTTTTCCGCCATTATACCTCAGTAAATCTGCACGCGGGTTGAACGCCTTTGATATAGCGCCCGATACCAGCTATCTCAGCTATACCATACTTGTGCGCGACGGTGCCACAGAAGATGAACTGGAAAAGAATAACATACTTACCACTATGTACCTTACCGGCGATTTTCCCGGAAAGATTGATGCACCTGCCACCTACCTGGGCTACGATGCGAATACAGCCGGGTTGGATGCATTGCTGATTTCAGAAAAATGGAAAAGATTTGACTGGGCATCAATCATGGCCGGTAAGTTTCCCGAAATTAAGTACCAGCCGCAGCCTTATATTTCTTACAAAGGAAAAGTAACTACCAACGGCGGACAGGCTGCTGCCAACAGCACCGTTAACCTCATTTTTTATTTCCAGGATTCTACCAACCAGATACACCAGGTGCAGACAGATGCCAACGGAGTGTTTGTGCTAAACAACCTGATTTTTGATGAGCCCATAAAAGTTTATTATCAACTCAATAACGAAAAGAAAGGCGCCATTGCCAGGCAAACGAATGTAATATTTGAACCTTTGTACATGTTTGCACCATTGAAAGGCAATTTGCCGCCAAGTGGCTATACGTTGGTTAAACGTCCAGCAAACGATGTATTGCCAAGAGACGTTGCCCGCGGTATTACAACCCGGGATAACCAGCACGCTGCCAACGAAAAATTTAAAACACTGGAAGAAGTAAAAATTACCGCTCAAAAGAAAAGCAATAAGGAAAAGCTGAATGAACAGTTAAGCAGTGGCATGTTCAGAAGCATGAATGAAAATGTATTTGATTTTGTGAACGAAAACCAGGAAGCGCAGTCGTATACCAATATATTACAGTGGCTGCAGGGGCGCGTAGCCGGTTTGCAAATTCAGATGCAGAATGGCAACTATGTACCTATAATAAGAGGAAGCCAGGTAGGTATTTATTTAAATGAGATGCCTGCGGACGCCAGCCAGATCAGCAGTTTACCCGTTGCTGATATAGCGATGGTAAAAGTAATAAAGGGACCATTTGTAGGAGGAGTTGGCGGCGGTGGCGGTGGCGCCGTTGCTATTTACACAAAACGTGGCGACACCCAACCTGCGGCTGCTTCGAAACAACCGCCTGCGTTGAATAACGCTACTATAAACGGCTACGACAAGGTAGCAACATTTTATGCCCCTGATTATAATGAAACAGGTACCAAAAGTGTTGATAAAGATACCCGGGACGTATTATACTGGAACCCGGTTACCATTGCAGAAAGGAATAAATCCGTAACCGTAAAATGGTTCAATAACGACGATGCCCAAAACTTCCGGGTGATCATCATTGGTTTTTCGAAAGACGACGATACGCCGTTGTATTATAATGATATTTTTAAGGTGAGGAATAAAGAGTAGTAAGTGGTGAGTGATAAGTGGTAAGAGAGACTTATCACTTATCACCTACTACTTACCACTAAATTTCACCCTTGGATCTACCACGGCATATAAAACATCTGCCAGTATATTGATCAGCACAAACAACGAAGCTGTAACAAGTACACTGCCCATTACAACGGGAAAGTCGAGCTTGTCCAATGCATCTACGGTTATTTTGCCAACGCCTTTCCATCCAAAAATATATTCAACAAAAAAAGCACCCGCCAGCAATTCCGCAAACCAGCCGGTAACAGCAGTCAACACAGGATTCAATGCATTTCTTAACGCATGTTTCCACACCACCTTTGTTTTGCTCAACCCCTTTGCGTATGCGGTGCGAATGTAATCCTGATTCAGCACATCCAGCATCGCACTGCGCGTTAATTGGGTAATGATGGCCAGTGGACGGATGCCTAATGTAAACGCAGGCAGTATCAGGTTTTTTAACGACAGGTATTTTTCCCCCGTGTAATCATCATACTCGTAATAGCTGCCGGTTATATTAAGCCCCGTATATGGTCCTAATACAATGGCAAATAAATAAGCAATCAATATACCCATAAAGAACGAAGGAGCAGAAATGCCCAACACACTGGTAAAAACGGCAGAAGTATCCATCCACGTGTTTTGCTTAACCGCAGCCAGCACGCCCAGCGCAATCCCCACCAGGGTAGCAAACAGCATGGCCGCAGTGGCTAGTAATAAGGTGCCAGGCAGCGCCTCAGCCAATACGGTCAACACATCTCTTTTGGTTTGATAAGAGGTGCGCAGGTAAGGCAATTTAAATGCCAGCGCATGGTCTCTTCCAATAAACAATCCCTTCAACTTTTTGGTTGCTATTTCCTCCCTTGAGTGATAGCTTACAGGAGATATATCTTTTACATACAATAAAAACTGCTTCCACTTTGGCTGGTCGAGGTAAAGTTCTTTCCGGATGTTTTGGATGGTGGCGCTGTCGCCGGTTTGTCCCAATACCAGCCTTGCAGGATCACCAAACCCCTGGAAAAGAAAAAATACCAATACCACCACGCCGGCCAGCACCAGCAGCGCATACATTATTTTTTTTACGAAGTAGGTAATCAACGTTAATTAGATTGCGCGTTTACCGTTTCCATAGCATCGTCAAAATCTGGATAGCCCCATTTGTCGAGTATTGTTCCATTGTTCAGCAGGAAAAAAGTTGGATTAACCCTTGCCGCTGTTTTAATGGGCACCACATCACACTTCAATAAAGTAACAGATGGCATGTCTGCAAAATATCCTGCAATTGCATCCACATTGTTTGAAATAACAAACACGGGTATTTGCTTTTGTCCTAATACGCTATGAAGATTTTTAAAATTACTGAGCCAGGCTCCTGTACCCGGATCATCTTTAATAAACAATAAACCGGCTTTTCCAGGCGTGGCCAGCAAAGCTTGCGTGGTATCGTTGCCAGACAAAGTGATCAGTACAAAATCCTTAATGGGTATTTCAGCATTGCCTTTTCTAACCAATTTATCGTACCGCTTTACAAAATGGTAAGTGCTTTCATCAAAATCTTCCGGAAAATTATCGGAAGTAAATTCAATGGTTTGTCCACCCTTTTCATACACAAACGTAATCACCGAACTATCGGGAATGGCTCCGGGTGGCATTTTCATCTTTTCCGGAATGGAATTGCCTTTTTGAAAAGGGAGACAATCTGCAAAAGGCAGGTGCCTCAGCACATGCCATTGCATCCAGATGGTAGCTAGTGTTGAAATAACAATGACGGCTATGCTAAGAAAAGCAGGCATAGCCGGTTTGATCCTGTTCCTGTAAAAGAAAATGACGAGGATGAACAGGGTAAGGAAAATGTCTTTAATAAAGGAAGCCCTGGGTGTTAAAGGAATGCAATCGCCAAAGCAACCGCAACTCCTGAATTTGCCCGACAAATAAGCGTATCCGGTAAGGAAAGTGAAAAAAACGATGAGTATTAATAACAGCCAACTAAACAGGGGCATGCGCCAACCCACCAGCACTGCTACGCCTGCTACGATTTCGAAAGTGATCATAATAACCGAAAATGCCAGCGCGTAATCATTTAATGCATGCATGAAGCCCGGTAAAAACCCGGACTGGGCCCATATTTCAAAGAATTCCTGCATTTTATAGGCCAAACCCAGCGGGTCGTTGGCTTTTACAAGCCCCGAAAAAATAAAAAGAACGCCTACGATGATTCTCAAAATGTTGACAATGGACTTCATAGAATAAATTTAATAAAGCATTCCGGCACAACTACTTCACGCTAAAATTTAATTTTCTCTCTTTCTAAAGTTAACATCCCCGGCATGGATCGTCAAATGTAAAAACTGGCATCCACATAACCCTGCTGTGCCTTAACATTTTATTGAAGGCTACGGAATAATTTTTGAATAGCTTCGTTAATCATTAGCCGGGTTGGCTATGCGAACAATATTTATGAAATATATCATTACGCTATTTTATTTTTTAATAGTCGGGATGGCAGGCTTTGCACAAAGCTATAATCCCGAAAAAGTAAATAAAAAAGCAATCAATTTATACAACCTCGGGCTCGACCAGGCCCAGAATGGTAACTATAAGGAAGCATTGAATTTTATTGACCAGGCGTTGCAGCTGGATAGCAGGTATGTAGACGCCTATCTTACCAAAGCCGGTATATACGGACAGATAAAAGATTATGCAAACTGCATTGCAAACTATGAAAAGGCATTTGAGCTTGACCTGGCTTACAGCAAAGATTATAAATTGCCTTATGCTATTAACCTGGCGGGAACCGGGGAATTTAAAAAAGCACTTGCCGCGGTAACCGATTTCTTAAACAACCCCGATTTGAACGAGCCCAGTCGCAAAGCGGGCGAGTACAGAAAACGCACGTTTGAATTTGCTGTGCAATACGAAACCGACCACAATGCGAAAGCATATGTTTTTGCACCGCAAAATGCGGGCGACAGCATCAATACAACCGACCTGGAATATTATCCCTCGATTACAGTGGATGGCAATACGCTGGTTTTTACGCGACGAGTGAAGGGATTTAATGAAGATTTTTTTGAGAGTGAAAAAAACAGCAACGGATGGAACAAGGCAAAGGGAATGGATGGCGACATTAACAGCAATTTTAATGAAGGAGCGCAAAACATTTCGCAGGATGGTGAATGGCTGGTTTTTACCGGCTGCAACTTCCCGGAAGGGCTGGGCAGCTGCGACCTGTATTTTTCATCTAAAACAAAAAAAGGATGGAGCACGCCGGAAAATATGGGCGAGCCTGTCAATACAGAATTTTGGGAATCGGCTCCATCGTTATCGCCCGATAAGCGGGAGCTTTATTTTTCAAGCAACCGGCCCGGTGGTTTTGGAGGACAAGATATTTATGTATGCAGGCGAATGGCGAACGGCAGGTGGAGCGAACCGGAAAACCTGGGAGCAAAGATCAATACAGGGGGAGATGAGAGCTGTCCTTTTGTACATGCCGATAACCAGACGCTTTACTTTACATCAAATGGATTATTGGGATATGGTGGCGACGATCTTTTTTTGGCAAAGCGCCAGTTGAACGACCAATGGGACAGCGTGAAGAATCTCGGTTATCCTATCAACACTATTGAAAGTGAAGGCAGCCTGGTGGTTGCCGCCGATGGTAAAACGGCCTATTATGCCAGCGACCGGAGCGATACGCGTGGAGGGTTGGATATTTATTCGTTTGAGTTGCGCGACGATGTGCGCCCCAGCAAAACTTTGTGGGTAACCGGAAAAGTATTTGATAAAAAAACAAACGAAGGATTGCCGTCTGCGGTGGAACTGATAGACATTGCCTCGGGCAAAACATTATCGAAAGTACAAACCAGCGAAACAGGCAACTATCTTATTACACTGCCGCTGGGTAAGGATTATGCGTTTAATGTAAACAGGAAGGGTTACCTGTTTTATTCACGTAATTTCCCTTTCAGTCAAAAAGTGCCAGACTCTACTTATACGATAGATATTCCTTTACAGCCTGTTGAAGCCAATGCTTCGGTGATACTGAACAATATATTTTTTGACGTAGCTAAGTATGAACTTAAGCCCGAATCGCTGGCGGAATTAGACAAAGTAATACAGTTGCTGAATGATAACCCAAGCATCAGCATACTCATTAGCGGGCACACCGACAATACCGGCAAAGCTGCCGACAACCTGAAACTTTCTGACAACAGGGCAAAATCGGTAACAGCGTATCTTGTTTCGAAAGGTATTGATGCAAAACGATTGCAGGCTAAAGGGTTGGGCGCTACAAAACCGGTAGCCGATAATAATACCGAAGAAGGGCGTACACAAAACCGGAGAACGGAATTGACTATTCTTTCTAAATAGCAGTCAGCCGTCAGCTATCAGCCATCAGAAAAAGAACCAAGAAACAAATAACAAGAAACGAAATCTGAAGCTGGTGACTACATTACTGTTGGCTAGAGACACCCCACTCGCTACGTTGCGTTCTGTATACGACCAATAGCTGAAAGCTCAAGCTGACTGCTGATAGCCGACGGCTGATAGCACCCCATATTGCACATCAAAAGAATAAATTGTACTTTAACAAGAACAATACAATTGCCTTATATGGGCGAGCCGGACAACAAATTAAAAGCGGTTGAACTGCTTTCTGACTGGAGCAAATGGCTTATAGGCATCAACTTTGGTGCTGCCACCGGGTGCACTGTGGTATTAAAAACGGGCGTAAGCGAAAAGGTAAGCCCACTACTCTTCGCCGCAATTCTATTTTTTATATGCTCGCTGGTTGTTGCCACCTTACTCACACTTATACTTACTACAGCGTTGCATAAAAACGCAGGCATTGGCAGGTTTCACCGGGTGCTTGCATGGCTGCAGCTTTCGTTGTTCTTTATTGCGATTATTTTTTTATTGAGGTGGGTCTGGAAGCTGGAACAACTTCAGGGAAAGAAACCCGCAACATCGTCGGTATCCATTACCGGTAGTGTTAAGTTCCGTGTAAAAAGTTGCCAACCTTTTGGAAAGTTGGCAACTTTCGATGGTAAGCCAGTCAGGTCTTTTGCGTAATCATGCTGTATAAGCATTTTTGGAAAATGTTATGCCTTCAAAAGGATTGCTGGTGTGGTTTTTGTGAATTAAATTTGCGACTTTAAAAAAATTGTGTGATTTGCGATTTCTGATCATCCTTTTATGCATTTCGGCATTTGTTACCAGTTGCAGCAGCACCCGGTCTGCATCACGGTCTAAAAGCAGCACTGTCAGTCAATCAAAAAATACTTCTCCGAAATTTCTCGACGATATTTCTATCAACGGAACAACTCCCGAAAAAACCAAAGACAGGCTGCCTGTCAGCCCGCAGGTACATGCTGCCCCAAAAATCTTTTTTGTGCCCACCTTTAATATTGAACGGGGCGAACCTTTGCAGTTTAAATACGCCATTAAAATGGATGTGGAAGTAGAGAGATTGGCCAATGCAGAATTGTATGAGTTTATTGAAAGCTGGTGGGCCACTCCTTACCGTATGGGAGGGTCTACCAAAAAGGGCGTAGACTGTTCGGCGTTTACACAAACCCTGCTATCCGTTATTTACAGCGTGCAGGTGCCTCGTACAGCACATGAGCAAAAAGAATACTGCATGTCGATTGAACCGGAGCAGCTAAAGGAAGGAGATCTTGTTTTTTTTACCACAAGGGGACGGAGCATATCGCATGTAGGCATTTATTTGCAGGATAATAAGTTTGTACATGCCGCTACGTCAAGCGGGGTAATGATAAGCAGCCTAACTGAAAGCTATTGGAGCAAAAGATACGCCGGAGCGGGCAGGGTGATTGAAGAAAAGTTAACCGACAACGTTTCGGCAAGATAATGGTCACCAATCTTATTCCTGTGCTTCCCCACCCTCTTCATGATATTCATCTTCGGTGTTGATTTCCCATATATTCGATTTATCTGTTCTTCCCTCCACAATATTATTT
The DNA here is from genome assembly GCA_051958655.1 of Agriterribacter sp. Lineage (GTDB taxonomy): Bacteria > Bacteroidota > Bacteroidia > Chitinophagales > Chitinophagaceae > Agriterribacter. Next base: position 31,112 of record JBQCFW010000139.1, read on the forward strand.
ACCGCGGCCATGGCTGTAAGCATACTATGGTCGGTGTTGTTGTAGCGATGCATGCCATTTCTGCCAATGGGAAAAAGATTAGGTATGGAATTGAGAAATTCCTGCACAACGTGAAAATTACTATACCCGCCAAAATAAGATGGATATGCCTTTTTTACTTTGGCTACGAATGTGTCTTTCACATTTTCTTTCTGTAACATGCCCGTCTTTGCAATTTCTTCAACAGCAAACGATGCGATAGTCTCATCATCCTGCTGCCAGAATGCATCTGTTTCGTTACAAAAATATTCAACGCCTATCCATTGGTTGTTCCTATGCTTAACCATGCCCGGGCTCCAGTTGTGAAAGAACTGCATTCTGCCGGCTTTCAGCTCTTTGTCCTGCAGATATATCCAGTTATCGGCAATGGAATGAGCCACGCCTGTTCCCCCATCTGCAAGAATGCCGACAATTAAAAAATCCCTGTATTCCAAACTTTTCGAAGCATGTTTAACTGCATCCGGCACCGGCAGCTCTTCCATTTTTTCTATTAATTCCCGCACCGGCATCGACGAAAAAAAATAATCTCCTCGCATTGAACTAACGGCCCCTGTAATTTCATTTATTACGTTTACAGATACGATTGCACTGTTATTATTACCATTAAGAGATTGCAGGCTTGTATTTAATAATATTGTGCCGCCGCGCTTTACAACCTCCTCCGCTACCGCCTCCCACATTTGCCCGGGACCAAACAACGGGTACAGAAACTGTTCAATAAGGCTGGTGCTGGTGCCCTCCTGCCGTATGCTTTTTGAAGAGCCAAAAATGGTTTTAACAGCATGCTTCAAAACCTTTGAGATATTCAGATCCTTCACCCGCTGCTGCCCCCAGGTAGCAGGCAATTTACTGCAGGGCACCCCCCAAACCTTCTCCGTGTAATCCTTAAAAAATGTTTGATACAACTCATTACCGAAGCGGTTTTTAAAAAACTGCTCCAACGTTGTTTCAGGCTTCTCGGGAAACAGTTTAGCGCGGATATAAGAAAATCCAATCCTCGTCATTTTAGCAACTCCGAGGTTTCGGATGGTGCGAAAATTTAACTGCAGCGGATAATCGAAGAATTTCTTTTTAAAGTAAATACTTGATTTCCGGGAACGGATCAGCATCACCTTTTCATTGTCAATCACTTTCTGCTCCCCTCTCGTATACTGAACTGTTTTGTTCTGGTATTTCAGATCGATCTTTTGATTACCGGTGGGTTGAAGCGGCAGGAAATGTAGCCACCAGTCAATTACTTCTGCCGATTTTGAAAAGAAACGATGCCCGCCAATATCGATCTTGTTTCCTTTGTAGTCGATTGTTTTAGAAAGTCCACCAACCTGCGCGTCCTGTTCTATAATGATGGGTACAATATCAGTTTTAGTAAGCAGTTCGTATGCTGCCGTTAATCCCGCCGGGCCTGCTCCAATGATGATAGCTGTTTTCATGAATGTGCGGACGAATATAAATCATTTGTCTTTTTCACTTGGTATTTAAACGCCAGCAGTATAAAACCAATCATCCAGATATACTCGCCAATAGTATGTTCCATTTTTATGTAACTGGTATCAATAAGGTTGAGGACTAAACCCAGTAAAAGCAAACCATATAGCAGATTATATTTCGGCTTATACAAAGTTGCAGCCAGTAACAGTGGGAAAGACCACTGCACCGTATAATACATATGTCGGGCTATCGGAGAAAAGAAATCTGATATCATATAAAGGCTCCAGCCTAAAAAAGCAACACTATGCAGTTGTATTGGCGAGCCCCTGTGGCAGAAATAAAACACAACCAACGCCGCTGCTATCGCAGCAATCAGCCCCCAGCTCATTGCCCATAGTGGCAAGCGCTTTTTAAACAAATGCTGCGTAATAAAATAAAAGTTACCATTTTCATCATGAATCATATGCAGGTTCTTTCCTATAGATTTATTTATTTCTGCTTCATTCCACCCCTCCCAATTTTCAAACCGCGGACTCGGGGTGTTTTGTTGAACAGCAGGCCCCAAATGCTGGTGTATTTTTATTTGTTCCCTGATGTTTTTGTAATATTCACTCCACAATTTTTTTTGCCAGGCACTTAACGCAATAAAGATTACCACAGCAGCTACAGGAACGAAAAAAACGATTCGTTGCTTTGCAGTATATCGGTTAATCAGAAAAAGAAAAGGGATAAAAAAAAGTAACAGGCTGGGTTTTAGCAAAACAGAGGCAATGGCTACCGCTCCCGCCGCCGCTAAAACATACAGCTTGCCGTTAGCGTTATATAACAGATAGTAAAAGAGTAAACCCATAAAAGGGACCAGCAAATACATTTGACCGGCAACAATCAGATTATCCCAAGCCTCTGTGTAGGTAAAGAGAATTGCTAATAGAACTACAACCAGTTTCCGGCTTGTAACCGGAGTTAGCGTGCATGCTAAAATTGTCATAATGGCCAACAATACAAATTGCAAACCCAGCCAAACCCTTGAAATTTGGCGTTGCGGCAATTCAACAAGTGGTGATATCAATGTATGAAAGAAGGGGCTGGCAGTGCTTCTTGACACTTTAAAACTATCAAAATTGGTAAAGTCGTAATACCTTATTCCGCCCGCCGGCGTCCATTTATAAAAATAGGGAACAATGCTATCTTTTTGCAAGCGTGCGCCCACCACCCGGTTCGGTAAATCGGTGGGACACATAGATTCAATAAGTGCACTGCGATAAACTGAAAAGCCAACTCCTATTAAAAGTGCGAGAATTATCAGTGCCTTAAACTGCCATTTCATCGCAGCTTATAGTTTTTTTGATTGCACATAAAAATTCCTATCCACACTAAATATCGCCTGATCTGCTGCCTTATTAAGCTTCAACGTTTTCCATTGTGTATCCGGGCGCAGCCAATATTCATTTCCATATTGCACCTTTACAGGCATATCAAAACCTTTCACGCAATTGGTCCATCTGTATTGCAGTTTATTGCCTTTTATTTTATACTCGAGCACGGGAATTTGAGTGGTTCTTACATACTGATCAAACACTTTGGAAAAATCAAAACCAGCTGTTTTATTGATATAATCTTCTACCTGTCTTGCGGTAACAGTTTGATGGTAAAATGTTTTATTCAATCCGCGTAAAAGTTGCCGGAACAATGAATCGTTGTTCATCACCTGGCGTATCATGTGCACCAGGTTTCCTCCTTTATAATACATATCGCCCGATCCCTCCTGGTTTACGCCATAGGGCCCCTCAATGGGAATATCGTTTTGAATTCTTTTTCTTGTTCCTATTACATAGTCATTTCCTGCTTCCTTGCCATATTCGCAGGTAGTAAAAATGGTTTCTGAATAGTTGGTAAACCCTTCGTGTACCCACATGTCAGCTACATCTTTGGTAGTGATATTATTTCCAAACCATTCATGCCCGCTTTCATGTACAATAATAAAATCCCATTTCAAACCCCAACCGGTCTCGGAGAGATCGGTACCACGATAGCCGTTTTCAAATTCATTTCCATAAGCTACCGCACTTTGATGTTCCATACCCAAATGAGGCGACTCCACCAGCTTGTACCCATCTTCGTAAAAAGGATAAGGGCCAAACCAATGTTCAAAACAATGCAGCATTTGAATAGCCTGCTTAAACTGGGCTTTAGCTTTTTCAAGGTTGTAATCCAGCACCCAATAGTCGCAATCAAGAGGACCTTTTTCGCCGTTGTAATCTTCGTGCCAGTGCGCATACTTGCCAATGTATGGAATGATGTTGTAGTTATTGATGGGATTTACCACCGCCCATGTATAAGAAGTGGTGCCATCGTTGTGCTGCACTTTATTTCTTAATCTGCCATTAGCTATTGCCGTGAGAGAGTCGGGAACGATCATCGTAACCGAAGCACTGTCAGGCTCATCACTTTGATGATCTTTACAGGGGTACCATACGCTGGCGCCCAATCCCTGGCAGGCCACACTTATCCATGGATTGCCATTTTTATCTTTCCGCCATATCACTCCTCCATCCCACGGCGGGCGAATGGCGGGACGAGGAATACCGTGATAATAAACCGACAGTTGTTGTATAGTTCCGTTTTGTGAACCTGATGGAACTTTCACGAAATAAGCATTGCCGTCTCTGCGAAAATCAAGCCGTTGATGGTTCATTACAACACTGTCTATATCCAATCCAACCTGTAAATCAACCTGCATTTCCTTTGCCGGCAACGAAAGAACTTTATAGGAAATAACGTTGCGTCCTTCCAGCGTTTTTTTATTGAAATCGAACTTTACAGTAAGATCGTATTTGGTAACATCCCACCAGGCACGTTCAGGTGTAATGGTTCCCCTCAACGAATCGGCATGCGTAAATTCATGCTTTTGTTGCAACGGTTGACTGAATACAGCAACGGGTATTGTTGCCAGAAAAAAAAGAAAACTATACAGTGTTTTATGCACGATGCGATTTTTAAAAGCTAAATTTAACACGATTTACTTTTATGACGAGTAATATTACAGACGTGGAAAACAGGCTACAAACCTGCAGTAAATTAGTTAAAAATACGCCCCGCACCTTCCGCTGCCGGGTAACGGGCATTCAGTCGTATTTGTTATTGCTGCTGTCAGCCTGTATCATCACTTCATGTTCGCATAAAAAAAGCAGCGAAAAAAAAGTATTTCATTATAATCAATCTGAAGGTATTGCATCGCTCGATCCTGCTTTTGCCAAAAATCAATCCATTATGTGGGCGGTTCACCAGTTGTATAATACGCTGGTTGAGACAGATGAGCAATTGCAGCTTAAACCTTCACTGGCAAAAAGCTGGAATATATCTGCCGACAGGTTAACGTATACTTTTACGTTACGGGATGATGTTTTTTTCCACGACAACGAAGCGTTTGCAAATGGTAAAGGCCGTAAAATGACAGCCAGCGATGTAGTATACAGCCTGCAGCGGATAATGGATAAAGCAACCGCCTCGCCGGGAGCATGGATATTTAACGGGCGCGTTGACAGCGCTAACGGGTTTGCTGCCATTAATGATACCACCTTTCAATTAAAACTCATAAAACCATTTAACCCGATACTCGGCATCCTGAGCATGCAATATTGTGGAGTGGTTCCCAAAGAAGCAGTGGAGCGATACGGCAAAGATTTTCGCCGGCATCCCTGTGGAACGGGGCCTTTCCGGTTTACGTTGTGGGAAGAAGGACAGGCGTTGCTCATGGCGAAAAACGAGCGGTATTTTGAACGAGACAGCGCAGGAAAAAGCCTTCCTTATCTTGACGGCATAAAAATATCTTTCCTCGACAGCAAAGCCACGGAATTTCTGGAGTTCCGCCAGGGCAGACTGGACTTCATCAACGATATTGATGCATCGTTTAAAGATGAAGTACTTACCAAAAAAGGAGAACTGAGAGCAGACTGGAAGGATAATGTTACGCTCAGTAAACATTCGTTTTTAAATACCGAGTACTTGGGCATTTTAATAGACAGCAACAATGCGTTGTTAAAACAAAATCCGTTGCGGCTGAAAAAGGTACGCCAGGCCATCAATTATGGCTTCGACCGTAAAAAAATGATCATGTACCTGCGCAACTCTTTGGGCACAGCTGCTGAAAGCGGTTTCATTCCGGCGGGCTTACCTTCTTACGATAGCACGCTGGTAAAAGGATATTATTACGATGCAGCTACATCACGGCGACTGTTAAGCGAAGCAGGGTTTCCCAATGGCAATAATCTTCCCATAATAAAACTGCTTACCATTCCGGTATATGCTGAACTTGGAAGCTTTATTGCCCGGCAACTGGAAGATGTTGGTATAAAAGTACAGGTGGAAGTGGTTCAGAAAAGCCTGCTGCTGGAACAAACAGCAAAATCGCAGGCGTTGTTTTTCAGGGGAAGCTGGATGGCAGACTACCCCGATGCCGAAAATTATTTAAGTGTTTTTTATGGAAAAAATCCGGCTCCGCCCAATTACACGCGTTACAATAATCCTGCATTTAACTTGCTGTACGAAAAAGCGTTGGCAGAGCAAAACGATTCTCTCCGGTATGCAATATACAGGCAACTGGATCAAATGATCATAGCCGATGCACCGGTGGTTCCGCTTTGGTACGATATGGTGATCAGGCTGATACATCCGTGGGTAAAAAATTTTGTACCCAACGGGTTGAACCTGCTTGACTTAAGGCGGGTGAATATCGAAAAATAATTGCGGATGCTGCCGGTAAGCCACAGCTTCGCAATAAGGGCACTCTTACTCTATATACCTGTAGAAAACTGAAATAATATGAAACTACATTGCCTGTCCATTTGTTTATTTTTAACCATACAATTGTTTGCACAGCAAACGGAGCCTCTATTGGTGAAGCGTTGCGTCGATTTTGAGGTAACCGGTAAAGGCGATAATAAGGAATGGGGAAAAACAGATTGGGTGCAGCTCCGGCAACTGGATGAGGGGGCTCACTACGAGAGCAAATTCAAAATACTATATTCTGCCAAAGGCGTTTATGTGTTGCTGTATGGAGAAGACAAAAAGATTACTTCTCCGTACAAAAATGATTTTGACGCTTTATTTAAAGCGGATGTGTTCGAGGTGTTTTTTCATCCACAACCCACAACGCCGCTGTATGTGGAATATGAAATAAGCCCGCTGAACAAGGAACTGGTATTGTTCATTCCCAATCTTAAAGGGAAAGCAGGCGCCTGGATACCCTGGCATTACGAAGGAAATAAGAAAACCAGGAAGGCAGTATTTACCCAGGGGATCGGGCAGGACGGACAGCCCAATTCGCACTGGTGGGCGGAAATATTTTTTCCCTATCCATTGCTGCACCCGCTCGAAAATGTACCGCCCCTCAGCGGCACCGTATGGAATGCCAACTTTTGCAGGCTCGATTACGACACGGGTAAAATGATCAAATGGTCGTGGATGCCGGTAAAGCGATCTTTTCATGAATTCGAAAAATACGGTTCCATCCGGTTCGAATAATACACGGAAAAACCTAAAATTTATGCCCGGTTTCGGGAAAAGTGCTACATTTGCTGCCTCTTAAAAAAGTGCATGCCCAGGTGGCGAAATTGGTAGACGCACTACTTTGAGGTGGTAGCGCTGGCAACGGCGTGCTGGTTCGAATCCAGTCTTGGGCACATTAAGGCAATTTAACGAACCCTGTAAATCATTGATTTGCAGGGTTCGTTTTTTTACAGATAGATGTTTTGTTTCGCTCTTTTCCGCTTTTCACCGTTTTTTCTGGCGGACAAATGGCAAACGGGAGTCAATTAAAAACATCTATTATGAATATTACATTAATACCCGTTTTATCCAAAAACAAAAGTAAAATCTGGTACACTTTTGAATGGGAAAAGCAGCCAACCAACGCAAAGCAAGTGGCATATTTACTTATGCTTAAATGAACAAAAACGGTGGTGAAGTATTTGGATTGTGCGGCAATACTTTAATATATTTATGGGTTAACTATTTTTATGGAAAATCACTCCTGGAACCAGCATTATAACGAAGTATCTAAGAAAGCACTTGCTCCGGCAGCCACACTGAACTTTGCGTTGAAACAGTTCAACAGCGAGCAACTCGCACTCGAAAAAAAAGTGGCTATTGACCTTGGCTTTGGTAATGGAATCGACAGTTTAGCTGTACTTGCCGATGGCTGGCAACTAACAGCAATTGATAAAGAATCCGCCGCTATCGAACATCTCAATCAACTGGTTTCTGATGAAGACGCTAACAGGTTAAATATTATCCATCAATCTTTTGAGGAAGTGGCACTACATCCTGCTATGCTCATCAACGCCACTTTTTCGCTCCCCTTTTGCACTCCTCAACATTTTCCATTGCTTTGGAAGAATATACTCATTGCCTTGCAACCTGGAGGCCGTTTTGCTGGTCATTTTTTTGGAGTAGAGGATTCCTGGGCTGACAGGGAAGATATGACCTTTCATACACTGGCTTTACTACAGGAATTATTTACCGGTTTTTCTATTGAGCAGTTTGAAGAAACGAAACGGGACGGGAAAACCATTAGTGGTACTGCCAAGCGTTGGCATGTGTATCATGTAGTGGCGCAATACCGATAATACGATCAGCATATACAAAAGGTTTTCTATTACCAACGTATAGTACACGCCGGCATGTCCATAAAAAGCGGGCAACAATAACACGAGTGGCAAGAATAGAATAATTTCACGTCCTCCGGCCAGCCGGGCTGACCATTTAGCGCTGCCTGTTGCCTGCAGGTACACCACACTTACCGAGGACACCGGCGCTACCAGCAACACCAATAATACCATCCTGAAATAAAATATTCCAGCGTCATCGATTGAAATACCAGGAATTAACAGGCGGAGCATCTCTTCCGGGAAAATGAAAGAAGGTAATGCAACCAGCATCATTAACCCAATACAGCCCGTAAGAAAAACTGTGAAGGCTTCAGTGCTTCGCTTTTGTTGTCCTGCGCCGTAATTGATGCCAACTATCGGTTGCAAAGCCTGCAGCATACCAAAAACAGGTATAATGGAAAAACTAAATAACCGGTAAATGGCAGAGAAAAGAACAACCTGCACTTCTGTACCATAACGGGTGACGGCTTTAAATAAAAACAGTTGTCGGATAAAACTGCTTAACTGCATCAGCATAGCGGATAGTCCAACAGCTAAGATATTCCTGAACATATTACCGCTCCAGATGTTCCGGTTTATCCGAACAGCCACCAGACTTTTACCTGACAGGAAGTAACGGGTAGTCAACAGGCAATAAAAGAACATGGAGAACACCGTTGCCAATGCTGACCCTTGCACACCCATTTGCAGCCCTACAATAAATAGTGGGTTAAGAAGCGCATTGATCGCCACACCTGTCATGCTGATGAGCATGGCACGTTTTATTTGCCCTTCCGCCCTGATCAAACCAGAACTGGCCAGTCCGAATATGCTAAAAAAACAACCGGCTTGTGAGATAACGTAATACTGAATGCCGTAACGCAGCACATCTCCCGCAGCACCTGTTATAGCAATAATTCGGGGTGCAAAAAAAATACCGGAGATCATCAACAATAAAGAGCCGGCTATACTTAGCAGCAAAACATGCGCAAATATACTTTCCTGCACTGCTTTATCTTTACTGCCAATGCTGCGACTCAACAGTGAATTGGCTCCTGCCGCAATTAAATTCAACAGCGCCGTATTTAATACCATCAGCGGAATACACATAGATACGCCTGCCAGCGCTTCAGAACCAATAAAACGACCGACATATATCGCATCTACAAAAGAGTTGGCGGCGATCACTAGCATGCCTGCAATGCCGGGCATCGACATTTTAACCATCAGTGTCCACAGGTTATCCTGCAATATCATTTGTCTTTTATCCCGCATAACAATTGGTTATTTTCTACAAACGTTCCTGCTCTTCTATAGTGCTCGCCTTTTTATTCATTAGCTTACCCCCGATATGATAACGGATGGAAAAAGCGATCCTTCTTGAATCCGGGCGATCATGATAATGATAATCCGCAATATCCGTAAGAGACCTGGCTTTATACCTGTTCGTCCGCAGCAGATCGCTGCCAGTTAACTGCAGCACCAGGTTGTTTTTAAAAAATGATTTTTTAAAACCAGCATCCATAAAAAAAACAGCGGCTGTTTGGTAAATACCCAGGAGTTCAGGAGAATAAAAAAAACCGGATACCTTCAATTGTATATCATAAGGCAATCGTACCTGTTGCTGCAGTTGAGCGTTTACTGCCCACTGCGAAAGTTGTTTAAACCCACTGATGCTGGAAATGGGGTAAGTAGTATAGTTCAACCCGGTGCTCAATTGTACATCCCAGAATGATGCAAGCATGAGAGGAACTGATATGTCCAGATCTATGCGTTTCGCATTATTAAAATTGGCGGTTTGACTTTTTACGGATCCACCAGAAGGATCAATTACCAATTGCCGGCCCAGGTAATTGTCACGAAGTCCGTAGGTAGCGGTAAAAATGTATTTGCTTCGTAATGTATAGGCTCCTGAAAAAAGCCATGCCATTTCCGGCTGCAATTCAGGGTTGCCGGAATAATAAAAATACTGGTCATTATACCAGCGTACCGGATTTAAATCAGCATAGGATGGCCGGTTTATTCTCCTGCTTACCGACAGGTTAATTTTATTGTTATCATTAATAGTTTGATCTACTGAAAGACTGGGAAAGAGCCTGGTGTATTTCCAGGTGTTATTGAGGTCCTGTTTTACCGTATATCCTTTGGCGTAAGTATTTTCGAGTCGAAGCCCTGCTTCTACAGCCGTTTTGTTAAATCTCCGGGAGATGGAGGTATAGGCCGCAAATATTTTTTCTTCGTATTTGAAGTGATTGGACATAGTTTCTGCCTCTATAAATTCACCGGCTATTAAGGAATCAAACCGGTAAGCATTGTCATTAGAAGTGATGGCATATTTTATGCCCGCTTTTAACGAAAAGGATTTGTACGGAAGTTCAACATCCGTTTTTATTGATTTGATTTTAATGAAGCCAGGTTGATGCTGCCGCAACGAATTGGTGCCGCCCGGGTTGCCACCATCATTTGATGTATTGCTTATCATCAATCCATCCGATAAATTCCGGTAGCTGATATAATGAGCGTCGGTCGTTATTTTTTTTGCTGATTAGTCGATGTCAAAATTGTATCTGGAGTTTTCAGCATAAAAAATATAGGGGTCAACAATGTTGTTTTGGGGTTGTATATATTAATTGAAGCTGCCAT
>JBQCFW010000140.1:0-7179 GCA_051958655.1 Agriterribacter sp.
TGTTACGTCACGTAGTTTTATTCAAGTTTAAAGACAATGCAACCGCGGAGCAGGTTAAAAAGGTAGAAGATGCTTTCAGAGCCCTGCCGTCGAAAATAAAAGAAATCAAAGCCTTTGAATGGGGCACCAACAACAGCCCCGAAGGTTTGAACCAGGGATTGACGCATTGTTTTTTTGTAACCTTCGCCAGCGAAAAAGACAGGGAAGTTTATTTGCCGCATCCTGCGCACAAAGAGTTTGTAACACTGCTGCAACCTTACCTCGACAAAGCCACTGTGGTTGACTACTGGGCAAAAGACTGATTACCGGCTAACACTTTATTACACCAATCTCCAGCAACATGCCTGTAAACATTGAGCATAATAAAAACGAAGATGTAATGAAGCTCGCCCTCAGCGGGGTAAAAACCCGGCTGCAAAAAATATACGAGGGTGGGGGGAAAAAGGCTATCGAAAAACAAAGGGAGAAAAAGAAACTCACTGCGCGGGAACGTATTGAATATGTTACCGACCACGGCAAACCTTTTGTAGAAATAGGTGCTTTTGCAGGATATGATATGTATGCAGAACAGGGTGGTTGCCCGGCGGGGGGTACTGTTGCGGGCATTGGCTACATCAGCGGGCGGCAGTGCGTAATTGTTGCCAACGATCAAACGGTGAAAGCAGGTGCCTGGTTTCCGATAACCGGCAAAAAAAACCTGCGCATGCAGGAAATTGCCATGGAAAACAACCTGCCCATTATTTACCTGGTAGACAGCGCCGGTGTGTTTTTACCGATGCAGGATGAGATATTTCCTGATAAAGAACATTTTGGCAGAATTTTCAGGAACAATGCCCGCATGAGCGCCATGGGTATTACACAAATTGCCGCCGTAATGGGAGCCTGTGTAGCAGGCGGGGCCTACCTGCCTATTATGAGCGACGAAACACTGATGGTTAAAAACAACGGCTCTATTTTTTTGGCAGGACCCTACCTGGTAAAAGCAGCGATAGGCGAAGAGATGGACGCCGAAACGTTGGGAGGTGCGGTTACGCATACTGAGATCAGCGGCATAGCAGATTATAAGTTTGATACCGAAGAGGAATGCCTGGACGAGATCAAACGCATTTGCAGCAGGCTGGGCGAAAAAGAAACTGCCGGCTTCAGCAGGATAAAAAGTGCGCCTCCGGCAAAAGACCCGGAGGAACTGTATGGCATTTTACCTGCCGATGGTACGCGTCCTTATGATATGCTGGATATTATAGAACGGCTGGTAGACCATTCGGAATTTGACCAGTTTAAAAAAGATTACGGTCAAACCATTTTGTGCGGCTATGCCCGCATTGATGGCTGGGCGGTGGGTATTGTTGCCAACCAGCGTAAGATCATCAAAAACAAAAAGGGCGAAATGCAGATGGGTGGTGTTATATATAATGACAGCGCCGATAAAGCCGCCCGCTTTATCATGAACTGCAATCAAAAAAATATTCCACTGGTTTTTTTGCAGGATGTTACAGGCTTTATGGTGGGCAGCCGAAGTGAGCACAGCGGCATTATTAAAGATGGCGCTAAAATGGTGAATGCCGTTGCCAATTCGGTAGTTCCTAAAATTACCATTGTTATTGGCAATTCGTTTGGAGCAGGCAATTATGCCATGTGTGGCAAAGCATACGACCCCAGGTTTATTTATGCATGGCCTTCGGCTAAAATTGCCGTAATGGGCGGCGACCAGGCGGCTAAAACCTTATTGCAGATACAGGTAAACACATTAAAAGCAAAAGGCAGGGAAATTGATCCTGCTACCGAAAAAAAGCTGCTCGACGATATAAAGGGCAAATACGAAGAACAAACCACCCCTTATTATGCTGCCGCACGGCTATGGGTAGACGATATTATAGACCCGGTTGACACGCGGAAACTGATATCAGAAGGACTAGCAGCAGCCAACCATAAAAAGACAAGAGACGATTTTTCGCTGGGAGTATTCCAGGTTTGAGGAGTAGGGTGGATGGTGTAGGGTATAAGGCAAAGAACACCTTATCACTTACCACATACCACCTACTACTTCTTCCCTACACCCTCTACCTTATACCTCACACCTTCTTCTTTTTTTTTTCGCCCAATTCAAATACCTTTGCGGTCATTTTGGGGAGACTGCTGACTACAGCTCAATTTACTTTCCAAATAACTAATTATCAATCAACTAATTAATTACCACCTATGCCAGGTGCATTAAAGGAAGTACGCAATCGCATCAAATCGGTTCAAAGCACACAGCAAATTACCAAAGCCATGAAAATGGTGAGCGCGGCCAAGCTACGCAGGGCGCAGGAAGCCATTGTTCAAATGCGTCCTTACGCAAAAAAGCTGCAGGAAATGCTGAGCAATATTGTGAGCAATATGGAAGGAGAAACAGGTGCAGAACTGGCGGTTGAACGTCCGGTTGAAAAAGTGCTGATCATTACCATATCGTCTGATCGCGGTTTGTGTGGCGCCTACAATGCCAATATTATTAAGCTTGCCCGCAACGTGGCAACAGAAAAATATGCACAACAGTTTGCCAAAGGCAATGTAACCATCTGGCCCATTGGTAAAAAAGCATTTGAATCTTTCCTGAAATCGAAAGTTAAAACCAACGCCAGCTATAAAGATCTTTTTCAATCGCTTTCGTTTGAGCATGTGCAGGAAATAGCACAGGCGGCTATAGAAGCGTTCCGGAAAAATGAATTTGATGTGGTAGAAGTGGTATACAGCGAATTCCGCAATGCCGCTACTCAACGCTTTACCGTTGAAAGATTTTTACCCATCCCCAAAGTAGAACAAAAAGAAGGCAAGGCAACCAAGGCCGATTTTATTTTTGAACCCGACCAGGAAACACTAATTGCCGAATTAATGCCTAAAATATTGAATACGCAGTTGTATAAGGCTGTGCTGGACGCCAACGCCAGTGAGCATGGAGCCCGCATGACGGCAATGGACAAGGCGAGCGAAAATGCCAACGAGTTGCTGAAAACCTTGCGCATTTCGTATAACAGGGCGCGCCAGGCTGCTATTACTACCGAACTTACAGAAATTGTGAGCGGTGCGGCAGCCCTGCAAGGATAGGCGGCAAGCTTGTATTGCTGCTATTATTGACTTTTCAAAAATTTCCCGTAACGGATAGCCATACATGGAAATTTCACAGATCATTCCACATATTGAAGCGCTCATTTTTGCAAGTGAAAAGCCATTGACCAGTATTGAGCTGGTTGACCTGGTAAACAATGCACTGGGTTTTATTGAAGACCGTGCTACGCTGGAGCAGGTGGAGGCAGCAGTGGATGGCATTCGTGAAAAATATGCTACTGAGTTTTATCCCTTCGAAGTGAGACAAAGCGGCGGCGGATGGCAATTTTTAACCAAGGGGAGTTTTCATAAAACCATCGCCCAGTTGAATGGCGATAAATTTTTGAAAAGATTATCGGCGGCCGCCATGGAAACCCTCGCTATCATTGCCTATAAACAACCTATCACCAAAGGCGAAATAGAATCGATACGGGGCGTTAATTGCGATTATGTAATACAGAAGCTGCTGGAAAAGGAATTGGTGGTTATTACCGGCAGAAACGAAGAACTTCCCGGCAAGCCGTTGATATATGCCACTTCCAAATCGTTTATGGATTATTTCGGCATCAATACGGCCGATGATCTGCCTAAAATAAAAGAAGTACTGGCTGAGCAGGTGGTACAACCAACGCTTGTAAACGCAGACCATTTTGACGTTGAGGGCGAAAGCACCTTGCTGGTAGCCGAAAATGGCGAATTGCTGCAGACAGAACAGGCAGACGATGCCACAACAAATGAAGTTATAACAGATGCGGATACTGCCGCACAGCCTGAAACTGCCGACAATGCTCCCACGCCTGCTGAAAATGAAGATGCTGCTACCAACGGAGCAGATGAGCCGGAAGCAACCGAAGACGCGACGGAGCAAACTGGGGAACAGGAAGATGAGGAACAAGACAATACCCCGCCTTCGCCTCAAAACGGAGAAGACCAAGAAGATCCAACCAAAGAATAGTTAAGAGGCAATTTTCCCACCGTTTTATTTACAGGCGTCGAATACTTGCACAGAAGTAGTATTTCTTCGGCCCATTACCGTAATTTCGCAGGCAAATTTTTAACCCGGACAAAAAAAGTGTGAACCGGGAGAGCAAACGAAGAAAGAGGTAACGGAAACGCTTTTCGCATACTTACTACTTACTACTCACCACTTACCACACTTCCACATCCATAGCCATTCATTATGCCCCAGGTTTTATCGCAACAACAATTAAGGGAAATAGCCACAGAGTTCGGCACACCGGTATATGTTTATCATGCAGAGCGGATAACAGCGCAATTCAGGCAATTGAAAGATGCCTTTAAAAATGTGAACGCCCGCTTTTTTTATGCCAGCAAGGCACTTACCAATATTAATGTGCTGCAACATATTAAGAGCATTGGCTGCAATGTGGATTGCAGCTCCATTAACGAAGCACACCTGGCGTTGCATGCCGGCTTTGAACCCAGGCAGGTATTGTATACCTCCAACAATATTTCATTCAGCGAAATTGAAACCGCTGTACAGTTGGGCATACATATTAACATCGACAGCCTTTCTAACCTGGAGAAATTTGGCAAAAAGTTCGGTCATTCCTACCCGGTAGGCATTCGCCTGCGCCCTAACATTATGGCGGGTGGGAACCTTAAAATTTCTACAGGTCACAGCAAAAGCAAATTCGGTATACCGGTAGAAGATATTGATAAAGTGCTGGAGCTGGTAAAAAATACCGGCTTGCATATCCGCACCCTCCATATTCATACCGGCAGCGAAATAAAAGATGTGGAAGTTTTTGCAAAAGGAATCGAGGTATTGCTGGGGTTAGTAAAACATTTTCCGGAACTGGAAGTAATTGACCTGGGCGGCGGTTTTAAAGTGCCATACGCACCGGGCGAAGAAGGAACTGATATACCACTCGTGGGCAAACGGGTAACCGAAGAACTGAAAACATTTGAAAAAGAAAACAACCGCAAACTGGAAGTTTGGTTTGAACCTGGCAAGTTTATGGTAAGCGAAGCGGGCTATTTCATAACACAGGTTACGGTGTTAAAACAATCGGGCGATATTCGCTTTGCAGGAATAGATTCGGGATTGAACCATTTGATCCGCCCTATGTTTTACGGCTCCTATCACCAGATAGAAAATATTTCCAACGCCGGTGGGCAAAAGCTGCCTTACACCGTAGTGGGTAATATATGCGAAACCGATACATTTGCCGACGACCGGATGATCAGCGAAATAAGAGAGGGCGATTACCTGGTATTTTACAACGCCGGCGCCTATGGCTTTGAAATGGCATCTAATTATAATTCGCGCTTCAAGCCTGCGGAAGTGCTGGTAAAAAATAATATACCACAACTCATCCGCCGGCGCGATACCCTTGAAGACCTGTTGAAAAACCAGATTGTTCATTCCTGATATACCCTGTATCTTTCAACCCCGTAATTAAAGCTGATGATGAAACGATTTTTCCTGTGTGCAATGCTTGCTGCCTGTTATTGCCTGCCTGTACGGGCGCAAAAACCTGTGGCAAACATAGAGCTGAAAGTGAAAGATGTGGAAGAGGGTATTGTTACGGTTACTTTACCGGTGAACCATACCGTATTCTGGCCGGCATCGAAGGTTGATACTATCAAAAAGAACAAACCTCACGTCATCGGTTTGTCCGACAGCCAAACAGGATTTGTAACCATTGATGTGTTTGGACGAACCATCAGGCTGTTTGTGCAAAAAAACAACAGGATACGGATATCGATAGACGAAGAAAACACCGAAAACCCCGTGCAGATAGAAGGCGATAACCGCGCCGGACAGGAATTGTTAACCAGCTCGGAATTGCCTTATGCGGGCAATATGATTGTGCGCTACAAGCACGACACTACTGCCGCCCTGCTGCTGAACCACGTAGAGCAGGATAAGAAAGTAAGACAGCAGGTGTATGCCATTTTATACGAACAGAAAAAGATAGACAAATCGTTTTTCGATTTCATATCGCTCACGCTGGATTATTACCACGCGTCGCTGCTTTCGGAAGTAATATACAGCAAATACAACGTAACACAATTACCGAAAGAGCATCCTCAATACAAACCTGTATTTCCTGCCGACTTTGCAGCATTGTGGGAAAAAATTTACAAGCAATACCCTGTAAACAATCCCGCCGCTATGCAAACACCCGGTTATAACGATGGGTTTAATACTTACGCCGGCAATTATATAAGCGGCTACGTGGGCTGGCTTAAAAACAAATACGGAACAGCTTCGGTAGCTGTTAACTGGAGCGCCGAAATGAGAGAGACATTGCAACGGATACAGAACAACCTGCAGGAACCTGTTGCTGAATATGTGCAAGCAGGCATCTTATACACAGAGCTACGCCTGGAAAAAAATTATGGCGAGCTGATTAAGATGGCGAATGATTTTAAAAAACGATATCCCCGCAGCACATACTTCATTTATATGGAGCCGCTGCTGCAAAAAGCCAATGCTTATTACAATAAGGTAAAAGGCGATTTTACCAGCGAACAAAAGCTTATTCCTGATTATGCACGCATCAACTCCTTTAAGGAATTAATGAGCCTGTTTAAAGGCAAGCCGGTATTTATTGAATTTTGGGCTACCTGGTGCATTACCTGCAAAGACCAGTTTGACCACGAAAAAACTTTGCACCAATACCTGCAATCTAAAAACGTGGAGCATCTTTTTATTTCTTTAGATCACCAGGTGGAAACGGACGAGTGGAAGGAACTGATCAAATATTACGACTTAAAGGGCAGCCATATCCGCGCCAACCCCTCGCTCATTAAAGACCTCACAAAAATTTTCTGGAATGGCAAAGCGTATGCGCTCCCGTTGTATGTAGCCATCAGCGCCAGCGGTAATATTGTGGAAGAAGATGCGCTGCGCCCCGCCGATAAAAAAAGATTGTACCAGCAGTTGAATAAGCATTTTTAGAGAGCGATCAGCCGGCAGCGATCAGCTATCAGCCGTCAGCTATCAGCAATCAGCAATGAGGCAGAAGGCAGAAGTACGCAGACAGGTCTTTCACCTTTGTCTTTTCACCTTTCCCCCTTCCCCTTCCCCTACCCAATTTTTCTTACAGAAAAAGTGCAGTTGTC
>JBQCFW010000141.1:0-147807 GCA_051958655.1 Agriterribacter sp.
TTTGGGAGCTTCACCTGTAATTCTGTACCAGTAATACAATCCAAACGACACGAGTACAGTTAAAGCGATAGCAGGTACCACGGTCCAGATCAATTCAAGTTTATTGTTATGAGGGAAATAATGCACTTTTCTTTTTTCTGATGCCTGGTAACGGTAAGCAAACCAAAAAAGAAGGATTTGCGTGATCACAAACACGATACCGGTTAACGCCAGCGTAATCCACATCATGGTATCGATGTTCTCGCCATGTTCGGATGCTGATGGAAAGCCGAGCAATGTTTTCTTGTACAACAGGCTGTTGCACCACCATGCGGCACCTAATCCCAATACCAGGAACACGAGCATGAGAAAGGCGTTGATTCGATTATTTTGTTCGAAAGCTTTTTTCTCGCCTTTTAACACTGATACATATTCGCTGGCCTTTGCAATCTGGAAGACCACAATAAATATCAGGACAACAATAATGATAACAAAATACTCGGTCCAGGTCATCTTATATAAAAATTATGCTTTAATAATGTTTGTTCTCTGGTATAGCTTAAGTATGGTGAATCAAACTCTCTTTGAGGTAAGGATGATGTTTTGGCAACATGGGCGCTTTGGTAAGCGCTCTTCCCGCAAAAAACATTGTCATACCAAGAAACAGCGCCAGCGTTCCCCATTCAAACCAGCCTAATGTAAAATGATCTCCTACTGTACCCGGCATCACCATCTGGTAAAAGTCGAGCCAGTGACCTAACACAATCAGCACCGACATAAACGTAATTACCGCGTAGTTGCGTTTGGCTCCGCGGGTCATCAGCACCAATATGGGAGTTACGAAATTTATGATAAAGTTAAACCAGAAAATTCCTCTGTAGGCGCCCTGCAAACGTGGTTTGAAGTAAATGGTTTCTTCGGGTATGTTGGCATACCAGATGAGCATAAACTGCGAGAACCACAAATATGTCCAGAAGATAGAGAACGCAAACATAAACTTGCCCACATCGTGCAGTTGTTCGCGGGTGGTATACTCAAGGTATCCATGATTTTTAAGGAACACGATGTATAAAGCAATGAGCGCAATGCCCGATACAAACGTGCTTGCAAACGTATACCAGCTATACATAGTAGAATACCAGTGTGCATCGATGCTCATAAGCCAGATCCAGGGAATGGTTGACCCTGTTGTAAGCGCAAAAGCTACAATAAAGATGGCTGCCCAAACGGTATTGTTCCAGATGTATTTTTTCGATTCTTCCACTCCCATAGGACCTTCATCTGCCTTGCGCGAAAGCTGCCTCATTTTCCTGCCCACGAGCGACCATGTGCCCAGGGTAATTACAGTCCATATGAAGAAGAAAGTAGGATTTAAAAATCCTTTTTTCCATGTAAGTATTTCATCGTTGGCAACAGCTTCTTTGTCTATCCAATGATAGATGTGATGGTGGTGCCCCATAATGATGCCGATAAAAACCAATAATGCGAGTATGCTGAAAACGGGAACCACCGCAGAAATGGCTTCGGGAACTCTTCTGAAAGTAATCTGCCAGCCGCTATGCCCCAGCGTTAATGCACAAATGAAGAACATAGAAGCATTACAGATCATCAAAAAGTAAAGACTGTTTTGCAGTAATACAGCCCAGAAACGTGTTTGATCGTGTTCATCTTTACTCATTCCCAGGAAAATGAACCCTGCTACAAAAGCCAGTATACCTACAGCCAGCAGACCATATGTCCATTTCTTGTAACCTGAAGGAATTTCAAATTGTTGCTTAATCATTGCTCAATCAGTTTTTTTATTTTGCTGCACTGCTATCGGCTGCTGCCCCGGTTGCCGGAGTTGCAGAAGCCGCAGGTTTACCTAATTTTTCTTTAATGTAATGTATTACCATCCAGCGTTGCTTGCTGTTTAACTGCGATGCATAGCTGCCCATTTTGTTCTTTCCGTAGGTAATGGTGTAAAAAAGCTGTCCATCGCCCTGGGCACCTATTACAGGATCGGTTAAATCTTTGGGCGCGGCAGGAAAAGGACCATCGCCACCTTTCCATAAGGGACCATTACCATCCAGTTTGGCGCCGTGGCAAATACCGCAATAAATAAGGTATAAGCGCTCTGCTTCTTTCATATCGGCAGAATCAAGCCGGGGTAAAGGATTGTTTACAAATCTTGCTTTTCCAAAATTGGTAGTATCGCTGCCCTGGTCTTTTGCAATACGGAATGGCAGTAACTCATCTCTGGAAACGGTACCTGCTACCGGGGTACGATTGGTTTGCTTATCTTCAAAAATATGATTCTCAGAATAGGTTTCGTAAGCGCGGCTATAGGCCATATCCGGCATATATGTTTTGCCCGGCTGTTTATGGTCGCCGCAGCTTGTTACAGCCAGTATAACTGTAACAACCAAAAGCGATATCACTGATATTTTTTTCATCCGTAGTCTTTTATCTTTCTATTTTTGAATTAAGCCGTAACCGTTTCTGTTTTAGCCTCAAATAATTTTCTGTCCATATCATACCTGCCAAGCCACCAGCCGGTTTCAGCCAGTTGCACATTTACTTCCTGTGCGCCTGCAGCGGCTAAAAAAGCTTCAGTTTCCTGCACATTGGTTTTAGAAGTACATTCTATCACCATTACAAAAAGATCGTCGGTAGCGCGTGGGTGGAAATGATGTTTTTTAACAAAGGGAGCCAGCTGGCACAGGTAGCAGAACGTCAACACCATTCCTACCGCAGAAAACAATACCGTTAACTCGAACATGATAGGAATCCACGCCGGCAGCGAAAAATGGGGCTTACCACCATAGTTTTGTATCCAGTCTCTGGTTAATACCCAGCTAATGAATGAAAGCGCGGTAGTAAGACCGGTTAATGCATATACAAAACCGGCGGTGTGCAGGCTGGTGTCTCTTAAACCCATTGCACCGTCCAACCCGTGTACAGGGAAGGGCGTATAAATATCATGTATCTTATACCCTGCTTTGCGCACTTTTTTTACTGCCGGAAACAGCACCGCTTCATCATCAAAACTGCCTACTACAAATTTTTTTATTGTCATAACCCTAAACCCTGCGGGATTTTTAAGGTGAATAAATCAATTATCGAATATCCTTTTGTTTACGCTTCACCAATTAATGATGATCGTCGTGGTGGTGTGTTTTAGCATAAAACTCTTCCACACTCATATTTTCCAGTTCGGTCATCTTAGCCTTATAGCTTTCGCCCGTTGTTTTCAGTACGCTCTTGATTTCCGCAATGGCAATTACCGGGAAATACTTGGCAAACAGGAAGAAGCAGAAGAAGAACAAACCAAACGTGCCCATATAAAATCCAATTTCGAATATGGTAGGTCTGTAATACAATGACCAGGAAGAAGGTAAGTAATCGCGATACAACGATGAAACGATGATCACAAAGCGCTCGAACCACATCCCTACGTTTACCACCACACTCATTATGAAAGTGAACTCAATATTCCTTCTCAGTTTTTTGAACCAGAACAACTGGGGAGAGATTACGTTACAGGTCATCATCAGCCAGTAACTCCAGCCATAAGCACCTGCAATACGGTATTTAAAGAAGATGTCGTATTCGTATTGGTTGGCGCCATACCATGCTATGAACAGCTCGGTAAGGTAAGCGCAACCTACTATTGAACCTGTTAATACAATTACCTTGTTCATCGCCTCAATGTGGCCCAGCGTAATGTAGTCTTGCAGGTTCATTACTTTACGAACGATCAGCATCAACGTTTGCACCATGGCGAAACCGGAGAATACCGCACCCGCAACGAAGTAAGGCGGGAAGATGGTAGTATGCCAACCGGGCACAACCGAAGTAGCGAAGTCGAACGATACGATGGTATGCACCGAAAGTACCAGTGGCGTACTCAAGCCTGCCAGTACCAGCGACAAACTTTCGTGGCGTTGCCAGTGTTTGGTAGAACCGCTCCAGCCAAAGGAAGCGATGCCATATAATAATTTGCGCAGTTTTGTTTTAGCACGATCACGAACCGTTGCCAGGTCGGGCAATAAGCCGGAATACCAAAACAACAATGAAACGGTAAAGTAAGTTGAGATCGCAAATACGTCCCACAACAGTGGTGAGTTAAAGTTGGGCCATAAAGGACCGCGGCTGTTGGGGTAAGGCATTACGAAGAAGGCCATCCAAACCCTGCCCATGTGCCAGATAGGAAACTGACCGGCGCAGATTACCGCAAAGATGGTCATGGCTTCTGCTGCGCGGTTTACGCCTGTTCTCCATCCCTGGCGGAACAGCAATAAGATGGCAGAAATGAGCGTACCTGCGTGACCAATACCAACCCACCATACGAAGTTGGTGATATCCCAACCCCATCCGATGGTTTTACTAAGGTTCCACTGACCGATACCGTATGTAACATCGCGATACAAGGAGTACACACCGAAAAGAAGGAGGGCAATAGAAATGTAAAAACCTATATACCATAAGCGGGTGGGCTTTGCCTCAATAGTGTACACTATATCTTCAGTAACCTGCTTATAGGTTTTGTCACCATCTACCAGCGGCTCCCTAACAAATGATTCGTATTTAATCAAACTCATTGACCTGATTATTTTACATGCAGTATAGCTCTGCTATATTAAATTAATACTGTACAAATTACAATCAACCTCCCTTATCAACCATGAGATTGCTCATGTGCTGCTTCCTTCTTTTCCGCAGCGTGCGCTTCTTTTATTCCTACAGGGCGATCCGTATTCCTGATTTTAGCGAGATAGCTGATATTAGGCAATACGTGTATCTGTTCAAGAGCATAGTATACCCTGCGGTTCTGCTCTACATTTCTCAGTTTATATACCCTGCTTTCTTTATCGTTTACATTACCAAACACAATGGCTCCTGTTGAGCAAGCCTGCATACAGGCTGTTTTTACATCGCGGATAATAGACGGGTCCTGTGATTTCTTGGCTTTGAGCTTGGCATCCTGCAAACGTTGTACGCAGAAAGTACATTTTTCAATTACACCGCGCGAACGAACGGTAACATCGGGGTTCAGCACCATGCGGGTAAGATCATCATTCATTTGCGCTACCACAGGGTCCAGTCCACCCACAATTCCAAACTCCTGGTTATTGGCGAAGCTGTCTGCTCCGGTATAGTCTGCCCAGTTGAAGCGACGTACTTTGAACGGACAGTTATTGGCGCAGTAGCGGGTACCAATACAACGGTTGTACGCCATTTGGTTCAAACCTTCTGTACTGTGGTTGGTTGCCGAAACGGGACAAACGTTTTCGCAAGGTGCATTGTCGCAATGCTGACAAAGCATTGGCATAAACACCACGTTCAGATTGTCGCCTTCAGAATTATCCCTGTAAGTGGCATAGTAACGGTCGATGCGCAGCCAGTGCATTTCATGTCCACGCTTTACTTCGCTTTTACCTACAACAGGCACGTTGTTCTCTGCCGTACAGGCAATGGTACAAGCGCCACATCCGGTGCAGGAGTTAAGGTCGATGCTCATTCCCCAGTGTGCCCCGGGAGATTCGTAAACAGGATACAATGTAGCTTCGTCGCGGAAATTGCCAGTTTTTTTGGCAAAATCTTCAGCAAGTTCCTGGCGGTAGTGCGGTAAAACATCGGGCTGTTTTTTGAAATCAGCCAACGAAAACTCTCTCACCACTTCCTTACGACCTTCGTACTGGTTGTGTGTTTGCGTATAAGCAAGCACGTAAGTTTCGCCTGTATTTTTAGGAGCCGTTACTTCTGTAACATAATATTTACGGGTAGCACCTTTGCCATCTACCCAGGGGTAAGCATTAAATCCTACGCCATGTCCGGCTTTGCCCACACCTTCTCCCCTTCCGTAACCCAATGCCACGGCAATTACTTTATCGTGCATGCCGGGGATGGCAAGTATAGGAAGTTTTACTGCTTTGCCATTGATGGTAAATTCAATTACCGGCTTGGTTACTTCAACCTCGTAATGGTCGTCTAATTTAATACCCAGTTCGCCCGCCAGCTTGTAAGATATCATGGCGTAATTGTCCCAGGTAGCACGGCTAATGGGATCGGGCATTTCCTGCAACCAGGGATTATTGGCGCTGGCACCGCTTCCTATAGATACTTTCTGGTACAACACCATTTCTATGTTGGCGCCGGGCTTAACAGCCGAGGCCCTGGAAGCAGCTTCTGCTACCGCAGCTCCGTTAAAAGGAGTGGATGCGGTGGTTAATTCAGCGGGCTCAATAAATCCATCCTGTAAAGCCTTGTCGAGCGCCGACTGGTCACCCAGTTTGGTGATATAGTAGTTTTTGAAATAATCTTCGTAATCGGTATTGCTGCCGCTCCATTTCAACAATGAAGTCTGGAAATATCTTGTGCGGAACAGGTGATCGATGGTTGGCTGTTGCAAGCTGATCAATCCTGCGCGTCCTTCCGCATCGCCCCAGCTTTCGAGGTAGTGCGGGTGAGGAAGAATGTATTTGCAAAGAACAGAGGTTTCATCTACCCTGTCGTTAAACGATATGGCGAGTTTGGCTTTTTTAACGCCGTTTTTAAATCCTTCTGCATTGTGATAGTTGTATGCAGGGTTGGCTTCGTATATCAGCAACGTGCCAACTTTACCATCGTTCAGATCTTTTACCAACTGGTCCATTTCGCTGTCGATGCCCTGACGGGTTTGAACCGGATTTGCCCAGTTGATGGTTGTACCGTTAGCGCCAATAAGTTCGTTGATGGCGTTTACCAATACCTGAATATCGGGATCATTGCTGCCGCATACTACCAACGCCGCACCTTTGTTCTCGTTCAATAATGCTGCAGTTACGTCAATTCCTTTTTTCAGCTTATCGTCGCTGAGTGCGGGAGCACTTACACCACCACCCAGTTTAGCCAGCAGGTTCAATACTACAGCGCCGGTTTCGGACGGACGATGAAGAAACCTGTCGTCTGCATTAGAACCGGTAAGGCTTAACACCCCTTCAAACTGGATATGTTTGCTCATTTGGGGATTTGCCTGGTCTATATGACGACCTTCTGCATATTGAGAAGCGTATTCTTCGGAGTTGAGCCATGTGCCGAGGAAATCGGCACCAATACCCACAACTACTTTTGCTTTGTTAAACTTATAATCAGGTATTACTCTTTTGCCATAAGTAATTTCATTTGCCTGCAACATGCCGCTGTAAGAAATAGCGTCGTATTGCACGTGGCGCCCTCCGGGGAACTTAGCGAAAAACTCGCCGATGATCTGTTTGGTGGTGGGTGAGTTGATGGTAGAGGTTAACAATACCACCGGTCCGTTTGCCAGCTCGGCAGCAATTTTTTTATCTAAAGGATCGAGCACCAAAGGCAGCTCTTTCAATTCTTTATTGCCAGACAGTTCTGCGGGCCATTGCAGGCGGGCAGTATCGTATAAATCCAGCACCGAAGACTGCACCCTCGCAGAAGTACCTTCTATTTTCCCGCTTACAAAAGACTGAGCATTGCCATCCACTTTAATAGGACGACCGTCTCTCACTTTTGCTATTACGGGCACTACATCTCCCTCGGCCACAAATGTGGTTGCATAGTATTGCGCTACGCCGGGGGTAAGATTCTCGGGTTTGTTGAGGTAGGGTATACTTTTCCTTACAGGCATTTCGCAACCTGCAGCTACTGCTGCCGCTGCCGTGCTGAAACCAACATATTTTAAGAAATCCCTGCGGGGAGCCTTGGCATCCAGTAAACCTTTCCGGTCTTCCACAAAGGGAAGATCCTCCTGAAACTCGTCCTTCACCAATTTCTGGTAACCTTCCGTATTGTTTAATTCACCTAAATTTTGCCAGTACTTTTTTTGCTCCATTTATTAAGTGATTTGAAAATTTGATCTGCTTTTCAGCAGGAAGAGGGTGAGTAATTTCAGAAAGCGTTTGAATATGCTGTCGTTCTATCACGTCACTCTCAAACTACCACTACACTATTAATAGTGGCATTTCTGACATTCCAGTCCACCAATCATTTCTACAGTCACGCTGTCAATCTTCTTGCTACGGATATCCTCGTGGAATTTTTCGTAAATGCTGTAGAATTTATTATTGTTGAACTGAACTTTTGTATCGCGATGACAGTTAACGCACCAACCCATGCTTAATTCTGCAAACTGGTGTACTTCATCCATTTCGGTAATGTTGCCATGGCAGGTTTGACACTGCTGTTGCCCAACTACTACGTGCTGTGAGTGATTGAAGTATACATGGTCGGGGAGGTTGTGGATGCGCACCCACTCAATGGGTTTGCCTTTGCCGGTGTATTGCTGTTTGGCTTCGTCCCAACCGGCGTATTCGTATAATTTCTTGATTTCTGCTGTTCCGTTTACTACCGAACCGTCGGTTTTATGCAACTCGGGACCTTTGGTATATTCGTTGATTGCCATGTGACAGTTCATACACACGTTTACCGAAGGAATGTTGGCGTGTTTGCCTTCCTGTGCACCGTTATGACAATACAAGCAACTGATCTGGTTGATGCCGGCATGCACTTTATGAGAATAGAAGATAGGCTGCTCGGGCTCGTAGTTTGTTTGACGCCCTAAACCAACTGCACCCTGTATGGTAGCGTAGCCGCCTATAACAAACAAAGCGATGATAGCGAGAGCGATGTATAATTTATTGCGATAAAAAGGAACCGGCTCGGAAGCGGGAATGCCTTCTTTATCGTCGGACATTTTTTTGAGGTTGCTGTTAACCTGCAATAAGGTGAGCGCTATAACTGCTAGGATGAGTGTGAGCACACCAAATAATAAGGTATTGTCGCTTTTGGGTTCGGCTACGGGAGCAGTGCCAGGCGTTGGTGTACCCTCTTTAGGTGCAGATGCAGCTGTATTAATATAATCAACAATCGCATCGATCTGTTTTTCTGTCAAATCGGGGAACCCGGTCATTATCACACCATTAAACTGGGCTTTCAGATTCTGGGTATAGGAATCATTGGCCATAAAAGCTGCCGGATTGTGGATCCAGGCATACAGCTTTTTCCGGTCACTCCAGGGGCCACGCTCTTCGAACCCACCCAAAGCCGGACCAGTAAGGGGCTTAGTAATACTATGACAGGTAGCACATTTCTGGTTAAAGATTGCCTTTCCTTCCTGCGCGTTCACTGAAGTAGCCAAAAAAGAGAGAGAGAAGACAATTGCTAATCCGGAAAAAAAACTCTTAACAGATGATCGGTGGTAGCTCATTATATCCAAGGAGTTTGTGTGATGTGGTCGTATCCCGTTCGGCTGCAAAAATAGGCCACCACGCTGACAAAATATTAACATTCCAGAAAAAAATTTTCCCGCATCTGGCCTGTATTTCAGCCGATTTTGGAGACGTGGTAGATTTTTTTGTCATGTTTTTGTAAGCCCTTTTATCCCTCACATACGCCGTTTTTTATATGTAAGATTTTGATTGTTTTTCTGCAATTTGCACCCATCATGCTCAAACGGCTACGGCAAAAATGGAATGTAAGCGGCAGGCAATTCTTCTTAATATTATGTGTTTTTGCAATAACCGGCACCACCACGGCGTGGTTAACCAGGGTTATTACTGCTTGGGCCGGCTTTACCAGCAACACTTTCTGGCTGTGGAAACTGCTGCTTCGTTTAGCCATGCTGGTAGTAGGTTACCAGGTAATATTATTAACAGTTGCCTTCCTTTTTGGCCAATTTCCCTTTTTCTGGAAGTTTGAAAAAAGAATGCTGGGGTGGATGGGGATAAGGGTGGGAGGTAAAAGGTATAAGGAGAAAGGCAAGAAGCAGTCAGCGGTCAGCCATCAGCAGTCAGCTATCAGCCATGAGCAATTAAATATCAAATCTCAAATGTCAAATCAGCAATCAGCGGTCAGCGGTCAGCCATCAGCCGTTAGTAAACAGCCATCAAATCTCAAATCTCAAATCTCAAATCAGCAATCTGTTTTCCTTGCTGTTTTTGCATCGGGTACCGGTTCCAACGCGCAAAAGATCATCGACTATTTCCGCGGTCATCCTATTATTAAAATATCACTTATTGTAAGCAACAAACCGCAGGCGGGCGTGCTGCAGATAGCTCAAAAAGAAAAGATCGCATCATTGATCATTGAAAAGGAAAACTTTTTCAGGGGCGATGGGTATGTAGCAGAACTGAAAGCATTGAACATCCACTGGATCATCCTGGCAGGTTTTTTATGGAAGGTGCCCGAAACGTTGATACGGGCTTTCCCGGGTAAAATCATCAATATTCACCCTGCCCTGCTGCCTAAATACGGGGGCAAAGGTATGTACGGGCATTTTGTACACGAAGCGGTAATAGCCGCCGCCGAAAAAGAAAGCGGCATTACTATTCATTATGTAGACGAGCATTTCGATCATGGTCAGCATATATTGCAGGTAATTTGCCCTGTGGAAGAGGGCGATACTCCTGAAAGCCTGGCTAAAAAAGTGCAGGTGCTGGAACACAAACATTACCCGGAGGTGATTGAAAGGCTAATCAGGGAAGAGAAGGGGGAAATTTGAGATTTGTGATTTATGATTTGAGATTTATGATGACCAGCAGTAGAACACAGTTCGGCTATAGCACAAATGCTCAATCATGTTCCCTTGCCTGTCACGCTGAGAAACGAAGCGTCTAACTTTCCCCTCCCTGTCACGCTGAGGAACGAAGCGTCTAACTATTAGGGCTACATTGGTGGATCGAAGCGAAGATGGATGCTTCCTTCGAGATTCCTCCTTCGTCAGAAGGACAAGCAAGGGGATAAAAGTTCAGCTATGACACAAATGCTCAACCACATTATACGGCTTGTCACGCTGAGGAACGAAGCGTCTAACTTCCCCCTCCCTGTCACGCTGAGGAACGAAGCGTCTAAAACTATAAGGGTTCATATTTTACAGCAATGCATCTATTTTCTTAGACAGTTTTCTATCCTTATCTGTCACCACATCGCCTGCATCGTGTGTGCTCAGCCATATCTCAACCGTGTTGTATACGTTTGTCCATAACGGATGGTGATCCATTTTTTCCGCTTCGAGCGCTACGCGCGTCATAAAAGCAAATGCCTCTGAAAAGTTTTTGAACTCAAACTTTTGGTATAGCTGGTTGTTTTTTTCCGTCCACATAAGAATTGATTTGAGATTTATGATTGAAATTTGAGCGCCTCACCCTCTTTCCCTCTCCTTACAAAGGAGAGGGACGGCGCACATGACTAAATCCAAGCAAAAAACCTACCACATCAACTATTGAATAAATCTTTGCTTCCTATTCTCATATTTCCGCATTCTTCATTTTCAAATCTTCAAATTGCAGTATTTTCAAATTAAAACACCAGGTGCATCTTATTTTTAATCTTATCCTTATCAAGCTCGGTTATGAGTTGCACATTGCTGATGCCTTTTATAGACTGCTGGAGGTATTGCAGGTAGTCGTCCCGCACATCGTCGCCTTTCATTAACCACAAAAAATCAAGGTGGCGGAATTCGGGCAGCAGGTATTCGCCGTCGAACTGGTTACTGTAAATATAATGCACCAGCGAAGCGCCGGCTTCGCCATATTCGTAAATTGAAAAATAATACTGCCGGTTTTTCTTTGCGAGTTGAATTTCTATATCGCTGTTTAACCTGAAATCGCAGCCCAACGACTGGTTCAACAGCCAGCAAAAACGATAGTCCTTTACCGGCGCTACAATTCCAAGTATTCTTGCATCAGAAAGAAAATCTTCTGCCAAAGCATTATTGTCTATTGCGAGCTTCATGTGTTGAAGGTGAAGGTAAAAGGTGAAAGTAAAAGGCAAAAATCCCGATAACATTATCTCACCGGAACTCCTCTTTTAAAAAACGATGTCAAATTTCAACTCTTCGTTTCCACGCTTTACGATTACCTGCGTTTGCTGCCCCTTTTTAAATTTGCTCAACGCCTGCATATATGCCTCCAGATCCGCAGTTCCGTATTCTCCCAATTTGGTTATCACGTCACCCGTTTTTAACCCGGCTTTCTGAGCAGGCCTGTCATCGCTCACACCATCTACCCGCACACCCTGTCCGCTGAAAGTATAATCCGGCATAATGCCCAGCGTTACCGAAAACCTGGCAGTGGTGCCCATCTGCACCTCGCGTGTAGGCGTAAACGCCAGTTTACCTTTTTTGTTCACATCTTCCACCAATGCTACAATGTACTTTATTATTTGCAGCTCACCTGTGTAATTAATCTTATCAGCATCGTCCGAAGGTTTATGGTAGTCGTGATGCAACCCCGTAAAAAAGAACAGCACCGGTATTTTTTTGCGATAAAAAGAAGTATGGTCGCTTGGACCTGTACCACTGGAATCGACCCTTATATTAAACGGAACTTTCTTTTGCCCATATACCACTTCACTCCACAAAGGCGAAGTACCAAAACCACCCACCGTAATTGTTTTTGTACTGTCGTTTAACCGGCCAACCATATCCATGTTAATCATGTAATTAACCGAAGTGAGATCGATGGTTGGATGTTCCGTATAATATTTTGAACCAAACAATCCCAGCTCCTCTCCCGAAAAAGCGATGAACAGGTAATTGTTATTCCTTGCTTTAGATTTTTTGAGCAACCGGCCCAATTCAATTAAAGCTGCCGTGCCACTGGCGTTGTCGTCGGCACCATTGTGAATTTGTCCGCCGGCATTGCGCTGTAAACTATTGCCATCCTCGCCATAGCCTAAATGATCGTAATGCGCTCCAATAATAACCGTGCCGGAAGCATTGTTATCAATATATCCCACCACGTTATTGCCGGTTCTGTTGTTTTCTCCTAATTCAACCTTAATGCGCACGTCGTATATCGCCGATGCATCTTTCAAAAACTTTTCTTTTCCCTGCTTTGTAAGGTAGAGCACAGGTATGGCAGCAACTTCCGATTTGTCTTTCTTTTCAAATTGTATATGATCGTTTGTTTGCTCGCTGTTATATACCACCAAAGCGGTGGCGCCTTTATCTGCCGCTATTTTTACTTCTTTCTTTATGTAATCGTATATATCAAAATGCGGGTTATCCTTATTGTCTTCCACCACGGCTTCAATGTCTTTAAACCAAGGTCCGCCCTTTTCCGACAGGGAAGTGGCAACAGGCGTTTCGGCCACCGATGCGTTGGGGCTGAATGCCAAAGGGAAATAATCTTTTTCAATAGCTAATTCCTTTCCATTCACCATAAACAAAGTAGCGCCGTTTATCTTTTTTCCGTCGGCAATGTTGAATGATTGCAGGTAGGTGTCCTTATCGCCTTTTGGTAAAATACCAATGGCTTTAAACTGCTCACTGATATAGGTAGCCGCAGTTTTTTCTCCGTTGGTACCGGCCCGCCTTCCTTCTAATTTATCGCTGGCAAGAAATTCTATATTGGCTTTAAGGTTTTCAACAATAAGCCTGTCGGCCTTTTTTAATTTCTGGGAGAAAGAGGCATTCAGGAAAAAAAAGAATAATACCGGCAGTATCAGCTTTTTCATGTGTGAGCACAAAAATTTTAGTTGTCGCAAAGTTATCATTAGTATCCCACACCCTATAGTCATTTTTCATGCCACAATCTTAAAATTTTGTGATATAACCGATTTTTCAGTAAGGTTTCCAAATTCGTAAAGGGAGCCACAGGTTTTCCTGTATTTTTGCGACTCTTAAAAAACTTGACCCTGCAACAGCTATTACATATTGCATTAATAGGTAACCCCAACAGCGGAAAGAGTTCGTTGTTTAATGCACTGACCGGTTTGAAACAAAAGGTTGGGAATTTTCCGGGTGTGACCGTGGATAAGCGCTTTGGCGAATCGAAAATTTCCGACAACCTTTCGGCAAATGTCATCGACCTGCCGGGAACCTATAGCCTGTACCCGAGGCGCAGCGACGAGTGGGTAGCCTATAATGTGCTGATGAACCCGGGAAACACCGAAAAGCCGGAATTATATGTCTTGATCGTAGATGCAAGCAACCTCAAACGCAATCTTCTTTTTGCCTCGCAGATCATTGATTTGAAAACGCCTGTGGTAATAGCACTTACCATGATGGATATTGCCTCTAAAAAGGGCATGAGCATTGACGTAAAGGAACTGGAGCGCTCGTTGGGCGTGCCGGTTATACCGGTAAACCCGCGCAAAGACAAAGGCATTGCTGAACTTAAAAAAGCTATCGATCAAACCGCGCGTCATTTATACCGGCCGCCTTCGTGGAATTTTGCAGACACCAGCCAACTGGCGCACGATGCTGTTGCTGATGTAAGAAAACTGTTTCCGCAAATCAGTGAATACGCTGCTATTCACTACCTGATCCACCACGAATCGTTTGAACTGGATAATACAACGCAGGACAGTATTGAAAACATCGAAAAAAAACATTCGTTTAATCATACCAAAGTACAGGCAGAAGAAATTACACAACGGTATACGCGTATCCGCCATATTATGCAGCAGAGCGTGGTAGAGGCTGATCCTAAAGAAAAACAAATGATCAGCGACAGGCTGGATCGTATACTGCTGCACAGGTTTTGGGGATATGTTATTTTACTGGGTGTGCTGGGGCTGCTTTTTCAAAGCATATTCTGGCTGGCTACCTACCCTATGGATGCCATTGAATGGGTGTTTGGAGAGTTCAGCAGTTGGCTTTCGGGCTTATTGCCGCAGAACTGGCTGGGCGATTTAATTGTAAACGGATTGGTGGCGGGACTTGGCGGCATTGTTGTGTTCATTCCTCAGATCATGATCCTGTTTGGGCTGACAACCATACTGGAAGATACCGGCTATATGGCCCGCATCAGCTTTCTAACAGATAAGCTTATGCGCAAAGTGGGGCTGAATGGCAAAAGCGTAATGCCAATGATCAGCAGCTTTGCCTGCGCGGTGCCGGCTATTATGAGCACCCGCAACATTGAAAACCGGAAAGAACGGCTGCTTACCATCTTAGTATCGCCGTTGATGAGTTGCAGCGCCCGGCTGCCGGTGTACATTATTCTTATTTCGCTGGTGATACCCAAAACATACTACTTTGGCTTCATCAGCTTGCAAGGATTGGTAATGACGGGGCTTTACCTGCTGGGTGTGGTAATGGCGCTGGTGGTTTCTTACATAATGAAATGGTTCATCAACATAAAAGAAAAAAGTTTTTTCATTCTGGAGCTACCGGTATACCGAAGTCCAAGATGGAAAACAGTGTTGACCACCATGGTTGAAAAGGCAAAGATCTTTACCCTGCAGGCGGGAAAAGTAATATTGGTGATATCGCTCATTTTGTGGGCTTTAAGCTCATACGGTCCTGCCGATAAAATGAAAGCCGTAGCAACCCGATACGACCAGTTGATTGCCCAGCAACCAGACCAGGCAGAACTGCTGGAAGAAGAAAAAAAATCAGCCTTGCTCGAAAATTCTTACGTGGGCATTTTAGGCAAGGGCATTGAACCGGTGATTAAACCACTGGGGTACGACTGGAAAATAGGCATTGCGCTTATTACTTCGTTTGCAGCACGGGAAGTGTTTGTAGGCACAATGGCTACCATTTACAGCGTGGGTGAGGATGCAGATGAAAACGATGCCACCCTGCGTGAAAAAATGCATGCCGCTGCCTGGCCCGACGGCTCTAAAATTTATACCCTTGCAGCGGGAGTTTCGTTAATGGTATTTTATGTGTTTGCCATGCAATGCATGAGCACACTTGCTATTGTAAAACGCGAAACCCGTTCGTGGAAATGGCCGCTGATACAACTCGCCTATATGACGGGCTTAGCCTACCTGCTTAGCCTGCTGGCCTATAATTTGTTAAAATAAAAGTATCCATTGGAGATATTAGTATCTTGGGATATGAATAAAAAATCTACACAGTACTTTATTGCATCAATGGCAATTGCTTTTGTGTTTTTGCAAGCCTGTTCTGGTCCGGATAGAAAGCCGGATGTGAAAGAAGGACCCGTTGAAGAAGAAGTAATTGTTGAACAGCCGGATACGGTACTCTTCTGGACGGTTGACAATACCAATAAGCTGAAAACAAGGGTGTATAAAGATACGGTTGCCATCAGCGATCCGGAAAGTGTGATCAATGGCATTAACACGCTTTATCCTGCAATGAAATTGAAGTTCATAAAAAAATCGGGCGATACTATATACGCACGTGTCGACAGTTCTGCTGCACTCTCCAGCGAAGTAGGTTCATTCGGCGCACAGGAATATATATCTGCCGTGGTGCTGAACCTTACAACGCTCGATAGTGTAAATTATGTGAACCTCAACTTCAAGGAAGGCAGTCACGCTGCGCCCGGCGTATTCTCCAAAAAAAGTTACGAGGCTTTTAAAGAGAAGGAATAAGCTGGAGCAGTCAGCTATCAGCGGTCAGCCATCAGGAATACAAGAACCAAGGTACAAGAAACAAAAAACGATAAACAACAAACACCAAACCTTACTTCTTATAAATCCAGCTCGAGTATAGTGGTCCCGGGCTTTACATGAATGCCTTTTAAACCTACTGCTATAGCACCTTCCACGTTTGGAAGAGAATCGTCGATAAATACAGTGCGGGAAGGATCGAGTTTGTTTTCGTCGATTATATATTGAAAAGAAGCAGCATCGGGTTTTCGCATGCCGAGTGTATGCGAGTAATACGCTTTCTCAAAAAGATCATCAAAAACCTTATTCACAAAAGTATCGGCATACATTTTCCGAAAGGTCTCGAGATGTATTGCATTGGTATTACTAAAAAGAAACAAGCGGTATTTCTCTTTTAATTTCTCCAGCAGTTCAACCCGCTCGGGAGGAAAAATGCCCAGCATTGAATTCCAGGAATTCAGCAGATCTGCATCGTTCAACGAAAGTCCGGCAAGCTTTTTCATGGACGCCAGAAACTCTTCATCACTGATTTTACCTATTTCATAATCTTTAAAAAAAGAAGATACATTGCCATTGCGGAATAGGGTATTGTATTCTTTTACGCCAAGGTCGGTGAAACTTTTTTCGGCGCGGGGCATATCGAGCGTGAGGATAACACCGCCCAGATCGAAAATGATGTTGTCGATATTTTGCATGGGATAAAAATACAAAGCTTTGAGGTATGAGCAATCAGCTATCGGCTGTCGGCTGCCGGAAAAAGAACCAAGAAGCAAATAACAAGAAACCAAAAAGCTGAAGCTGATAACGCTTCAGCCGGCTGGAGATACCCTCACTCGCTGCGCTGCCTGCCCGGACCGGACTGGTATATCGGCATAACCCCGATAACTAAACGCTGACGACTCATTGCTGATAGCTGAAAGCTGACCGCTGCCAGCTCACAGCAACTTAAAATCCGCCGACTTCACATCGCGGCTGTTGGTACCAATAAAAATTTTAAAATCGCCGGGCTCGGTAACAAATTTAAGATCGCTGTTGTAGAATTTAAGATCGTTTGCTGTTATGGTGAACGACACGGTTTTTGATTCGCCGGCTGTCAATTCAATTTTCTGAAAACCTTTCAACTCTTTCAGCGGCCGGGTGATGCTTCCCACCATATCGCGGATGTATAGCTGCACCACTTCTTTTCCAGCTGTATTGCTGGTATTAGTTACCGTTACCGACGCTGTAATTTTTTCGCCAGGCTTAAAAGAATTTGCGCTTAAGGTAATATCGCTGTAGCTGAATGTTGAATAGCTCAATCCAAATCCGAATGGATATAAAGGCTCGTTTGATACATCCAGATAATTGGAACGAAACTTCTGGAACCATTGCCCCTCGGCCAATGGGCGCCCTGTATTTTTGTGATTATAGTATAACGGTATCTGCCCCACGTTTTGCGGAAACGTAGTGGTAAGTTTGCCAGAAGGATTTACCGTACCAAATAATACATCGGCAATCGATGTTCCTGCTTCGGAACCAGGAAACCACACATTTAAAATTGCAGGAACGTTTTGCTGTTCCCAAACCAACGTCATAGGCCGCCCGGCAAACAATACCAATACAACCGGCTTTCCTGTTTTCAGTAAAGCTTCAAGCAGCCTGTGTTGTGCATCGGGAATACCGATGTCTGTGCGACTTGAACTTTCACCACTCATCTCTGCCGATTCGCCCAAGGCAGCCACAATAACATCTGCCTGCGCAGCAACGTCCATAGCTTCTTTTAAAAGTTCATCAGCGCCGCGGTTGTCTCTGCCTAAAGTTTTGCCAAACATTGTCGCCCTTTGCTCAAGCAAACTATCATTGGTAAGATTAGAACCTTTGGCATATATGATTTTAGCGCTACTGCCAGCCACTTCTTTTAAGCCTTCCAATACGGAAACCGGTTTTGAAAAATCTGCCGATACACTCCAGGTGCCCGGCATATTCGACCGGTTGTCGGCAAGCGGCCCTATCAGCGCAATAGTGCCCGTTTTTTTTATTGGTAAAGTATTGTGATCATTCTTCAGCAATACAAAACTTTCTGCCGAAATAGCCCGTGCTTCTTTACGATTGGCATCCGTATATATCTCCTTTGCTGCACGTTCTTCGCTGCAATAACGATAAGGATCGTCAAACAGCCCCAGCTTATATTTTGCTTCGAGCACACGGCGGCAGGCATCGTCAATTTGCTTTTGTGTAATCTTCCCTTCTTTCAGCGATTTTTTTAAAGTGGTTAAAAATCCTTCTCCTACCATATCCATGTCGGTTCCTGCCTGCAGGGCCATTGCCGAAACTTTTTGGAGATCGCCCATGCCGTGGTCAATCATTTCATTAATGGCGGTATAATCAGTTACAATAAATCCTTTAAAGCCCCACTGTTTACGCAATACATCTGTAAGCAGCCATTTGTTGCCGGTAGCGGGTACGCCATCAATTTCGTTAAACGAAGTCATCACGCTGCCAGCACCTGCATCAACCGCAGCTTTATATGGTAACATATATTCGTTAAACATTCTTACCCTGCTCATATCCGTTGTATTGTAATCTCTTCCGCCTTCTGCCGCTCCATACAAAGCAAAATGTTTTACGCAGGCCATGAGCGTATTGTTTTTTGAAAGATCGTTGCCCTGGTAACCTGCTACCATTGCTTTTGCTATGGCTGCACCTAAATAAGGGTCTTCACCCGAACCTTCCGAGATCCTTCCCCATCTCGGGTCGCGCGCAATATCTACCATAGGAGAATAAGTCCAGTTCAATCCATCAGCGCTTGCTTCTGTTGCAGCAATGCGGGCCGAACGTTCAATGAGTTTCATATCCCATGTGCATGACAAGCCTAACGGAATAGGGAACATCGTTTTATACCCGTGTATCACATCCATCCCAAAGATGATGGGAATTTTCAAACGGGTTTGGGTAACCGCTATTTCCTGCGCTTTGCGAATGCGTGCGGGTGTAGACATACTGAATATGCCACCTACATTACCAGCTTTGATTTTCGATTCCACACCTGAGCTTACCACCGACCCGGTAGTAGCTTCGCCCCCGGTAAGCAAGTTGAGTTGTCCGATCTTTTCATCAACCGTCATCTTTTGCATTAAGCCGTTGATGAAGTTGTTCATTTTAACATCGGCTGCCTTTTGTGCAGCGAGTGGAACGGTCGCATATACCAGCAGCAGCAACAACCCTATTTTTTTCATATTGCAGCGTATTTAAGTGTGAGCAATTTATCTTTTGAGGTACGGCGCTATTGCATATTGCCAGATAGCATAGCCACTTTTGTTCATATGCAGCATATCCTGCAGGAACAAAGCCTTTCTCGGGTGTCCGTCTTCATGCATCATATAAGGATACACATCAATGTAATCAGCTTTTTTCTGGCTGGCTAAATAGGCTTTGATCTGCTCATTGGCAGATTGCAATTTAGACAAGTAACGTTCCCGGCTAGGGCTGGGCTTCATAGAGATAAAAGCTATCGGCAGCTTCGGATATTGATTTCTGATCAATTGAAAAAGTTCAATAAATCTTTGCGCCACTGTTTCTGATGTTATGGTATCGGAAGAAGCAATATCATTTTCACCACAGTAGATTATAACCTGTTTTGGCTTATACCGAAAAACAATATCATCTACATAACGGATGAGATCGGGCAATGTTGATCCGCCAAAGCCACGATTGATGATGGTATAATCAGGGAAATAATCCTGTACATCTTTCCACATGGTAAACGAAGAACTTCCGATAAAAACAATCGGTTTTTTTGCCGGGAAATCAATGCTGTCTCTTTTCCTGAACTGTTGAATGTCTTTATAAAACGGTTCATTCTGCGAAAACACATCTTCCCACCCTATGGAACAAAATATCAATGCCAGCGCTGTCTTTACCCATGTTTTAAAGCTCATGCCGATTTTCTTTTTTTGTTTGAATAAATTATCCTTCTTCTCCAATTACTCCACTTTTTGTATTTCCGTTTTTTCCGACACGCCATTTTCATTGATGGCTTCAATGGTAAAATAGTATGCTTTTTCCTTGTCCATTACCTTGAACCAATACTCATTTGCATCGTGCACCATCACACAATTGTACAATTTATCCGGCTGGGTGCCGTAATAAATATTGTAGGCATAGGCGCCGTTTACAGGGCTCCATTTAATCCAGGCACTTCGTTTGTCCTTTTCCGTACGTAATACAAAAAACTGTTTCACTTTATCTGGCTTTGCTCCCTTACCATTGCCAAATACTCTCAAGCCGCTAATAGCAAATTTACCCGTTGGCATGTGTACATTTTCAAGTTTTATGTATCGGGCCTCCACCGGTTTTTCCAATTCTACATAATCATGCGGAACATCCTTTTGATTGTTGCTTTTGTCAACCAGGGTTTTCCATTTCTTGCCGTCTACAGAGTACAACATTTTATACTGATGATAGATGCCAGGTATTTTCCCGAGAAAAGCGCTGTCAACGTCCTGGTCGGCATAGTTGATCTGTATTGCATTTACTATAGCAATGTTACCGAGATCGGTTTGTATCCATTCTCCTTTTTCGCCGGTAGCAGCGCTCCAGTAAGTTTTGATGTTTTCGTCTACCGCGTTATTGGCGTGGTAACCCCCAAATGTTGACGATACCTGCACGGGCTTTTTGTAGTTTAGCAACATCCATCCTGTAAAGCTGCCGGTTTGCGCATAACTTGCAAACGGTGCTTTAGCCGCAAGTTCATTTGGTAAATAAGTGGGGTAGTCGCCAAAAGCAGTATTGCACCACATGGTACCATCTTTGTCGAACCCGGTTGGCCAAATACCCAATCGCCGTTCAAAATTGTTTTTTACAGACACTACCATAGTGCTTACATGCCAATAGCTTTTATGATTATCCTGGAAAGTAGCGCCATGCCCCGCCCCTCGTGCAAAGCCGCCGGGCTTAAAGCTAAGCGGGTCGGATTGTGTAACGAACGGACCGAGCGGACCCTCTCCCACCACCAACCCGTCGGCATAACCGCTGAACTCCGTTCCGGGAGCTCCGTATTGCAGGTAGTATTTACCGTTGTATTTTGTCATATGGGATCCTTCGATAAACGGATCGAGAAATGTGTCATCCCAATGTTCGCCAAAACGCTGCCAGCCGTAGCGCCACGATTCGAGCAAATACATTTCCTTACGTGTGCCAATGGACTGAAAGGTTTTCCGGTTAAGTTCTATCCCATACATCGGGTAGCGATTGCTACTGCCATTATACATATACAGCTTGCCGTCATCGTCTGTAAAAAAAGAAGGATCCCAACCGCCAATGGCAAACGAATCCACCAGCGGCTTCCATTCATTGGCTTTGGGGTTGGTGCTCATCCACAACGTGAATGTGCTGGTGTAGGTGGAACCGAACACCAGCATCGTATCACCAACAATGCCAACGGCCGGCGCGCACAATTCATCATACACACCACCATTCCAGGGACGGAGAAATTTTTTGGAAACAAAATTCCAGTTCAGCAAATCACTGCTCCACCAATATCCCCACTGGTTGGTGCTGAATAAATAATAATCGCCTTTATAGTTTACAATTACGGGATCTGCGGTGGACCTGTGTCGCCCCCATTCGCTGAAATTTGGAATGGGCGTATAGCCGTAATCGATGTTGATGGGGTTGCAGTAAGTGCGTTGCTGAGCGTTTAATAATATGCTGCTATTCAGCAACAGTGTTATAATAATTAATTTCTTCATTTTTCTTATTTTTTTGCCACTGATTCGCAGATTGCCACAAGCATTAAATTTAACTTCGCTGTGCGTGGCGTCTCTTCGCTATACGAGGCGTCCTCGCCTCGTATTTTTTTGTTGTCGCCTCCAGGCGACGGCACTTTATCTTTAATACAAATAATCAATTTCCATTATTCCCTTTCCAAGTATATAATTCGAAGCGGATGAATACAAATAATCTTCAGGTTTTTCTACCCATCCGGCCCTGACAGGATTATCATGAATATAATCCAGTTTTGTTCTCATAAATTTTTCGGTATAGATCTGTTCAGGATGATTGTTGTTCGTCCATAATTTATAATCTTTATTCTGGTTGGTACCGCCAGCATGAAACGCGAATGCTCTTAGCAGCCACTCCTTTCTGCTTTCCGGGTTGTTTTCAATGGCAGCAATCAATTCTTTTGTACAAAAAGATTTATAGTCCCTCAATATACCACTGAGGTTACCTGATTTTGACTGCCAGATCACATGCATATGATTCATCATTATAACATAAGCACCCACTGAAAGTCTTTTATTTAACTGGCAGTGTTTCATATTTTTAATTAGAATATCGCGATACAATTGCCTGCTGAAAAGGTCTATCCAATCGACTACTGTAAAAGTCATAAAGAAAAGACCAAATTGGTCGCGAATTTTATATCCGTCGGTGAATTCATAGTTCATAGCAAAGTGTTTTAGCATTTTTTGTACGGAGGCGACATACATATACATATGCAAAGATGCCTTACGCAACGAGCTTTTCGTCGCCAGAGGCGACAACAAATCTGTGTGAGGCGAGGACGCCTCACACAGCAATTTGCACAACTCAAACTCAACAATCAAGCTTTAGCTCCTAGGTTTAAACATCAAATTATCAACGCTGTACCTCCCTCCGCCGGCAAACAGGTATATAAATCCGAGCAGTACAAATAAAAACGGATGCTGATCTTCGTACCAGAACTTTCCATTGCCTACCTTAAAACAGATATACAGCATTGTACCTATTAATAAAATGGCAGCAAAGCGGGTGAATAACCCTAGCGTTAGTAATACACCAGAAACCAGCTCTGCTCCCTTGCCGGTATACACCATTGTTGCAGGTGACCCAAAGCCGCTGAAACTCTCCCATTTCGTATACTCTGCCATCTTTGCCGCGTCAAATACCTCCCATCCATGATAAGCCATTAGCAAGCCGGTAACGATCCTCACGCATGCAAGCGTTCCTTGCAACTGCCAGGGATGTGGTGAAAGGAAGGTATTCATTTGACATATTTTAGAAACTGTGAACTAATAACATTCATTTTCTCAAATTCAATTCGCTGAAGGGTTGATGTGCGGGCTCTGAAAACCCAGTTTCTGCAACCCATACTTTATTTCAGGACAACTCATGAATAAATTCCACAACAACTTACTTCTGTAATTTTCAATCATTACTACAATCGGTCCCTGGTCTATAGCCAGGTAATTTTTAGAATACCAGTTTTGCGTTTCATTAAATGCATCTGTAAAACCGTATTCGCCCCATATTTTATCGCCGAGATTAAAATAGAAGTGCTTCAGCGCTTTCATAGATAGTTCGGGAGTATACGGAAAAGCCGATAAGGCGGCTGTAGGTGTAATGGTTCCAAAATCGTTTGTGGGGGAATGAGCGTTATAGCCATCGTAAGTATCACTGGCAGTCAATCCCCAGCAACTGTCGCTATACCCTTTGAATTTTTTAGGATTGTCCACACAATAATCATGATTAATGAGTGTGTGATTTACATTCTGTTGCCAATAGTCGGCATAGTTATCTTTTAGTCCCCGCGGGTCCAGCCCTAAAAAAGAATAATGAGAAAAAAACAACGGACCTCCGTAATCAAACCCCAACGGTAATGTATGACCGTAAAACTGTTTTCCATTCTTAAAGAAATTACTTTGTGCCCATCCGTTGTGGTACACAGCAGGAGTGACAGGATAATGATCTTTATCGCTGGCAGCCAGCACATACATGATCAGGCATTCGTTAAATCCCCGAACAGCAAAATTCATTGCCCAGCCGTTGTTAGGACTCCAGTGCCAGTATAATACCTCCTGGTTTTGCGTATACCAGTTCCACTCAGTGCCGGTCCACATCCAGGAAAGTTTGTTGCGAAATTCGTTTTCTACCGGGTTGTCCTGGTTGAAATATTGACGGGCACACAACAGCCCCTGGAATAAAAAAGAGGTTTCAACAAGATCGCCGCCGTCATCTTTCCGGCTAAAGGGAATGGTTTTACCAGTTGCGCCATCAAGCCAGTGAGGAAAGGCGCCATGATAGGAATTTGCTTTCAATAAAAAGTTCACCACCTTACGCATAAACCTTGCAGCGGTATCTCGTTTTATCCAGCCGCGCTCTACTCCCACAATTATCGACATAATTCCAAAGCCAGTTCCTCCTGTTGTTACAACGTCATGACCATATTCCTCAGTATTGGTTCTTTCCCGTGCCATTCCGCTAACGGGGTGGGCAAAGTCCCAGAAATAACGCAGGGTTTGTTTTTGTACCAAATCAAGCAACGCCGAGTCGGAAAGGTTTTTCGGACGATCGGCGGGATTAAAAATCTGTTGTGGCTTCTTTTTTTGAGCAGCAGTTGAAAGTTGGAAAAATAGAAGCAACAATAAAATGGCAACATTTAACCTCATAACGGTAACTTGAGTCTTTTTAAACCAGGCAGAGACTAGTTATTTTGTTTAAAAAATAGCAATGGTTCGTTGTTTCTGGCTACAACCATTAGTCTTCCATACTTTGCATGATTGATCCACTTAATATCGCGCACTTGTCCTTTTATGGAAGACAGAGCGGGCTGCGCTACAACATCAGTCTTGTTTTTTTTATCAACTGAAAAAACAGCCAGTGGCTGTGCATCGTATCTCCCTTCGTACGGTATTACGTCGAAAAAATTACCCCCTGCAATAAAAGTGTTTTTATCACCAGTACTTATTTGCTGAAAAGAAAACACCGGGGCAAGCTGCATATCATCAGGCAATACCTGCCTGTTAAAATCGCCTTTCCCGTTTCCGTAAAATACAGCAGAGCCCAGCCCTTCGGCAGTATAGGGTTTTACATTGTCTATCCAGCCATAAAATACCTCCTTCATTGATACACCTGCATACTCCGCATACATCAGGTAATGCTTTTTTAACAACGGCAGAGGACGCTCTACTTCGTCTTTTGCCAG
Organism: Agriterribacter sp.; assembly: GCA_051958655.1. Classification (GTDB taxonomy): domain Bacteria; phylum Bacteroidota; class Bacteroidia; order Chitinophagales; family Chitinophagaceae; genus Agriterribacter. Next base: position 25,226 of record JBQCFW010000141.1, read on the forward strand.
AAAAGGGTATTCAATGCCGTTAGCAGTATAGGAAAGTAGCTGATCAACTTTTTTATTCTTGTCAAAATCGGCTACATATAATCGTAAGGGACCGTTTTTGCCACTGTGAAATTTATTGTTGTAGCCCCAGTTGCCAGCAAGTATATCTATGTTCCCGTCTCCGTTTACGTCCTGCATAAAAACGGTTTGCCACAAGCCGGTTGAGGCAGGAAGCTCTTTTCGTTTAAATGTTCCTTTCTCATTGATGAACAGGGTAACCGGCATCCATTCGCCTGTTACCACCAGGTCTTGCCAACCGTCGTTATTAAAATCGGCAAATGCAGAAGCGGTTACGATTCCAATGCTATCAAGATCAATTATGTTTTTGGGTGCAATGGAAAGCTGCCCACTCTTATTGTTTATTAAAAGATGTGAAGTCTGCGGCACGCCAAATGCATGCGCGTCTGCAAGTGTTCCACAAAAAATGTCAAGGTCACCGTCTCCATCTATATCGGCAACACTTACAGATGATTTGTTGTATGAATAATCGGGCAGTGAGTTGGCTGGTTTTGAGAACCTGCCGCTGCCGTTATTGATATACAACCTGTCTTTGAGATGATCATCGCCCTGGTTGTATTCATTACCACCACTTGCTACATACAAATCCGGCTTTCCATCACCGTTAGCATCTAAAAAAACAGCATCTACGTCTTCCATCATTGCATCTGTATTCCACAGCGCCGTGTCTGAAGGGAGAAAATTTCCGTCTTTTTGCTGAATCATCAGCGTTCCGGCCTGACCTTTTGCACCACAAGCGTAAAAATCATCCAACCCATCTCCATTTACATCGGCTACCGCAATTTTTGGCCCGCGTGTAGATTGGGCATGTGGAATAAGATACTGTACATTAAAATCAAAAAAATCATTTTCCTTATACTTCCAGTTGCAAACGATGCTGTCGGTTTTATTAACAAGCAATGGCTTAGGCAAAGAAAAATATTGCTGGTAATCAAATATGCCGGAGGCGTTTCTTTGAGCAACTGCCAATACCGTATCGGTGGGAATATTTTTTATGATTTCAAAATGCTGATCTGGCCAAACAATCAATAAACTGTCAATGGTTTTAGTTGTATCAACTCCAAAATGCAACCTGCTGTCAGACGAAGACTGGAACCCGCGCGTGAGCATCAACTGCTGATATTGGACTTCTCCATTTTGAAACAGCCACACTTTGGTGCCAATTCCGCTTGTATTCAACTTTTCTCCTTTAAAGGAAAGCGAAATGTATTTTTTGGCAGGCGCATTGTTTTTTAAAACCATCGCGGGTGCATTGAGACAGTTTACCACCATATCTACGTTGCCATCATTATCAAGATCCGCATAGGCGGCACCGTTGGAATAGCCTTTCAGGCTTTCTGTGCCCCATTGTTTACTCATGTCTTCAAATCTGAGCTTACCATCGCCTTTAAACAGAAAGGGGTGAGAAGTTCCATCAGGCATTTTTTCCAGCGCCATATCATCGTATTGGTCTGTACTGTTCAATGCTTTGTGCATATACAGGTTTGATACAAACCGCACATAATCCAGATCAACAGGTCGTTTTACAATTCCGCTCGAAACAAAAAGATCTTTATTCCCATCATTGTCGAAATCGACAAACAAAGGAGACCAGCTCCAATCTGTAGCAGACACACCACTGGCAAGGGCTACTTCGCTAAAACCTGTGCCATTGCCATTATTGCGTTGAAGGCAATTTTTTGAATATTGATACTGAAAACCATGAGTCATTAATTTGTAGCGGTAGATGTCGGGGTTCTCATCACTGCCATATGTTTTCAATATCTTTTCGTCCGGCGGCAGCATATCAACCGTAATAATATCCAGCTGACCATCATTATTAAAATCGGCAGCGTCGTTGCCCATACTGAAACGACTGTAATGTTCAAAATGAGCAGCTCCGCTTTCTGTAAAACTGCCGTTGCCATTATTGAGATAATAATAATCGTTTTCGTGAAAATCATTTCCTACATAAATATCGTCCCACCCATCGTTGTTAAAATCGCCGATAGCTAATCCTAACCCATACCCAAGGCTGCTCTGGTAAATTCCACTAAGTGCAGAAACATCGGTAAAAGTACGGTTATTGGTCACCGTGGAACTATCGGTACTGATAAGATTATTCCTGTACAGTCTGTCGCCCGCATTGGGGTCAAATTTTCTACGATTGCTGGTGTCTACAATATTTTCATTTGGCTTGTGCGACTGGTTGAGAAGGTAGCAGTCCAGGTCACCGTCTCTGTCATAATCGAAAAACGCAGCTTGTGTGGTAAACCCCGAAAAGTCGAGTCCGTATCCGGCTGCTTCTTCTTTAAAACCTATTTCCGTCGTATTACCGTTGTTGATAAATAATTCGTTTTTCCCCTTCAGCCCGTGATGATTGGCTACAGCCGACACATAAATATCCAAAAACCCATCGCCGTTTACATCTGCCATTGTTACACCGCTGCACCAGTCGGAAGTGCCGGCTACTCCGGCTTTGGCGGTAATGTCTTCAAACTCAAAATTCCCTTTATTAAGGTATAGCTTATTATTTCCTTTGCTGTTTGCTGTAAAGTAAATATCGGGTAATCCATCGTTATTTATATCGCCAACAGATACTCCGCCACCGTTGTAATAATACAGGTAATACAAAATGCCAAAGGCTTTCCTGCTTTCGAGCGTATTGGTAAAATGGATGTTGGTTTTTTCGGATGACAGACTTTCAAATAGGGGAGGCTTTGACTTACAGCCAATCATCATCCACAAGCTGTTTAAAAGAACGATTATATATTTCTGCTTGCAAAACATCCTACAATAAATTAAGCGGCAAGACGGGCTATTGCTATTTTTGGATTATCGTAAAAAAACAATTTTATCATTGTTCCTGACTAACATCAATGTCTTATGGTTCTGTTGCCCAGCAATCGGTTTTATATTTCTTACTTCCCCTCTTACTGCTGCAACAATAAATTCCGTTTTAAATTGCTTTTGATCTTTCTGATAGGAAAATATTGTTGGGTATAAAGCATCATATCTTCCTTCATAAGGAAGTACGCCATAAAAATTACCGGCTCCAATAAACGATTCATTTGCCGCAGGCGAAATAGCGAACAGGGGCGCCATCTGCAAATCGAGGGGAAGATCCACACGTGTAAAACCTCCTTTCCCGTCTCCAATGAAACACGACGAAGCGAGCACCTCTGCCTTCAGTTCAGTATAGTCTTTAAACAAATCGTAAAAGAGGTAGTCTACTGTTTTACCTGCTACTTCGCTGTATGTGAGATATGCCTTTTTTAAAACAGGTATCGTTTGTTCCAATTCGTCTTTTGGTAAAAAGTTGTATTCTTTCCCGTTAATAGTATAACACATAATCTGTTCAACAGATCCATTTTTATCAAAGTCTTTAACATAGAGCTTTACCGGACCATTTTTGCCCGACCAAAGCTTTGTATTTAATCCCCAGTTCCCGGCAAGCAAATCTGCATTGCCATCACCATTTACGTCCGACGCATACAAACATTGCCATAGTCCCGTGCTTGCAGGAATATCTTTTAACTCAAAAACTCCTTTATTATTGAAGTATATTTTTAGCGGCATCCACTCTCCGCTAACAACCAGGTCGGGCCAGGTATCGTTGTTGATGTCGGAAAAAACCGCAGCCGTAACAATACCTATATCGTTGAGGGAAATTACTTTTTTTCCTGCGACAGAAAAAGTTCCCTTGCCATCATTTATCAGTAAATAAGAGGTTTGGGGTGCGCCATATTTTTTTGCATCGGCTAACACGCCAACAAATAAATCAGCATCTCCATCCTTATCTATATCGGCAAAAATAACAGCAGACTTATTAACCAGCAGTTTGGGTATTGCGTTGGTTTTTTCACTAAAATGTCCGTTACCGTTATTAATATAAAGATGATCTGAAAGACGGGGATTTCCATTCTCATATTCATTTCCGCCGCTTGCTACATACAGGTCAACAAAGCCATCTCCGTTTGCATCAAAAAAAACTGCGGAAACATCTTCGCTTTCTTTATTCAGGTTGAATAAAGCAGTATCGATTGAGGTAAACTGGTTTGCAGCTGAAGCGATCATTAAGGTTCCAGCTTGCCCTTTGGCCCCTCCTATGTAAAAATCGTCAAGTCCATCACGGTTCACGTCAGCGACAGCCAATGCGGGTCCCCTGGTACTTTGCAAGTGGGGAATGAGATACTGGCTGTTAAAATCAACGAAGTTGTTCTCTTTATGTTTCCAATCACACTTAACAAGTGCGCTCACGTCTTCCAGTAATTCTTTTTTGCCAAGAAAGAAACTGTAATATTCAAACTTACCAGCTGCATTGTTATAATTTACCGATAAGGAATTATTTGCCTTCACTGATTTAATCAGCTGAAATTTCTGATCGGGCCACACAATAAGTAAACTGTCAATAGTGGAAGCACTATCAACACCAAAATGCAGGATTGGTTCTACAGAAGACTGAAATCCGCGGGTTGGCATCAACTGCTGATATTGCACTTTCTTACCACTAAAGAGGTATGCTTTTGTACCTGTTCCAAAAAGGTTCAAACTGTCTCCCTGAAATTTTAATTTCAGATAATTCCTGCGGGCTGAATTATTCCGAAGCAACAGTGCTTCTCCGTGCAAAGCATTTACAACAACATCTACATCACCATCATTGTCCAGATCGGCATACGAGGCGCCATTGAAATATCCTTTGGAGGTAGCTAAATCCCAATCATTGCTTCTGTCCACAAAACTTCCGGTTCCGCTCCCTTCATACATAAAACAATGAGATTTCCCATCGGGGATTTTATCAAGGAGTTTTCTGTCTAACCTGCCTGATGGACCGGCGCCTCCTGCTTCGTTTCTGAACTTTGCATAATCAAGATCGGCAGTACGTTTTAATATGCCACTTGTTATAAAAATATCCTTGTTTCCATCGTTATTAAAATCGGTCATTAAAGCACTCCAGCTCCAATCTGTAGCAGCCACTCCCGCGGTCAGTGCTACATCGCTGAATTGAGTACCATTGCCTAAATTATGTTGAAGACAGTTTCGGGAATATTGGTGTTGATACCCGTTGCCTATTATTTTATAATTATAAATATCTATCCGCTCGTCACTTCCATAGGTCTTTAGTATTTTCTCATCAGCGGGAAGCATATCAACGGTTATAATATCGAGTTGCCCATCATTGTCGTAATCTGCAATATCATTTCCCATGCTGAACCTGCTGTAATGGTTAAAATGCTCTGCTCCACTCTCTGAAAAAGTACCATTGCCTTTGTTTATATAGTAATAATCATTTTCATGAAAATCGTTGCCTATGTAAATGTCATCCCAGCCGTCATTGTTGATGTCTGCTATAGCCAGTCCCAGCCCATATCCTATACTACTTTGGTATATGTTCGCGTTCTTTGAAATATCGGTGAATGTTCCCGTGCTATTCAGATCGTTCTGCAGCAGATAATCGCCTGCATTGGGGTCGAAATTCTTTCTTGCCGCGGTATCCACAATCCTTGCATTGTGTTTATCTGACTGGTTAAGGACAAAACAATCGAGATCTCCGTCTTTGTCAAAATCAAAAAAAGCGGATTGCGATGAATACGCTGATATTGCCAATCCGTACTCCTGCGCTTTTTCTATAAAAGTTCCATTACCATTGTTTATAAATAGCTCGTTGCGACCAGTTAAGCCTAATTTGTTTGCTACTGCACAAACATAAATATCGAGAAAGCCATCCCCGTTTACATCTGCCATAGTAACACCTGTGCACCAATCTGATGTACCGGCTACCCCGGCTTTGGCCGTAATGTCTTCGAACTCAAAGTTTCCTTTGTTGAGGTATAGCTTGTTGCTTTGTTTACTGTTGGCAGTAAAATAAATGTCTGGCAGTCCGTCATTATTTATATCGCCTGATGCAACGCCGCCGCCATTATAATAGTTAGCAAAATAAAAAGCATTTAACTCGTCGTTTTCTATAGGAATATTTTTAAAGCGTTTGCCTGATTCCGATGAGTTGTCCTTTTCGAATACTTCTTTTTTTGTGTTACAGCAAACAACACCTGTGAAGACAAGGAACCAAATTGATAATTTTAAAGTCAGGGGCATACGAGCTGATTAATGCATTATTGGCCAGATGCTGCGATGCAATATCTATGCACCAGTTATAAAACTAAAAGTTATTTAGAAACTACCGCAATCCGGCAAAGCAACAATGCAAAGTCGTTATTGTTATTAAAAACTACCGCCAGCCGCTTATTGTTAAAAGCAACTGACGGTAGTTGAGTTATACAGTATTTTTAGTAATCAGGATTTTGTTTCAGCACCCCATCTGATTTGTCAACCTCTGGTTTTGGTAGCGGGTACAATGCATGTTTTGGTTGGTAGCCGGATGGTCCGAGAATTCTTTGTGCATCCCCCCATCTTACAAGATCAAAGAATCGCCCTCCTTCCATAGCCAGCTCTACCAGCCGCTCGTGTTTAATGGCGTTTCGCATCTGCAACTGGCTGGTAAATTCTATTTTAGGCAATAACGCTGCATTTCCTCCCCTGGCTCTGTTTCTAACCCGCTCAACATATGTTTCTGCCAATTCTCCGTCGCCTGTTTCATTAGCGGCTTCTGCAGCCATTAGCAGTACATCTGCGAATCGCAATACAGGCTGGTTAACGTAAGCAGCACCGGTAACATCACCAACCAATACCTGTTCGGCAGGGTCGGTATAAGTTTTCTTATTCCAGTAAGGCACTCCCAATGATCCGGGGTAGGGAGGTAGTCTCCTGTTGTTATATCCCCTGCTTTTAACGGCAGGATAATTAAAGCTGGTATCGTCGGGCGCACCTGAAAAAAGAATTGTTTCGAACTTACGTGGATCGTTTGCATCGAAAGAGTCAACAAGTTGTTTAGACGGGATGTTAAAGCCCCATCCTAAGTTCCAGTCGCCGGAACCACGAACACCTTGTTCTGTTCCCCACCAGCTCCAGTAATCGTCTTTTCGTCCTGCGCTCTGGTATGCCTGTATGTCAAATATTCTTTCTTTAGAACTTTCTCCTGCGGTAGTCCATAAATTTCCAAAGCTCGGGTGCAGATCATATTCCCCGGAATTAATAACATCATTTGCCAATGTTAATGCCTGGGCCCACATACCTCTTTGCAAATAGGCTTTAGCATGCAAAGCCTTTGCAGCACCCACTGTTAAACGACCTGGATAACGATTGTCGCCGGTAGCTGAAACCCAATTCAATGGCAGATGCTGCGCAGCAAATGTCAGGTCGGCATCAATAGCGGCATATATATCGGCTGCACTTGATTTAGGTACATTCGCTTCGGATGCGTTGTATACCCTTTTTAAAATCAAAGGAACTTCTCCATACACCCGCACAAGGTCAAAATAGGTGAGTGCCCGGAACCACATTGCCTCTGCTTTACGACGTTGGTTATCCGGATCGGAAAGATTCAGCGAATCGATGGTTTGAATGGCAGTATTGGCCAACGCCTGCAGTTTGTAATGCTGCTCATAATAGGTGTTGGGTCCCCAATCGTCTACTGCGTAAATGTATCTGTCGTAAATATTAGCGTAACCGGTACCGTTAGGATCGGCCGTTGCGTCTGCATCATCGCCCCTGGCACTGTGTAAGCCGAGCCACATGATGCCTCCAAAGCCGTTGCCGGAAGCATCTGCAAAACGGATCGCTCCATATAATCCAAGTATTTGTCCTTCAACACCGCCGCCAGGAATATCATCCAATGTTGCGGTGAGTGGTTTTCGGTCGAGAAACTTTTTACACCCGGAAAAAACGCCAAATATGGATAAGACTAAAAGTATAGTCCCCAAAACGGTTTTTATCCTTTTCATACAATCTTATTTTAATAATTTAAACAATTTTCAGTTAGAAGGTAACATTAATGCCTCCTGTAAAAATCCTGGGAATCGCTCCCTGAGCGTTTCCATCGTCTATACCAAATGCTATAGCTGCATTTTCGGCAACCCCGCCAAACTCCGGCGAATACCCCGAATTTTTCTTAAAGGTTTTCAGGTTCTGCACATTCACAAAAAGCCTGATCTGTTTGATATATAACCTGCTCAATGCCGATGCCGGGAAATTATATCCTAACTGGAGATTACGGATCCTCCAATACGTTCCGCTCTCAATACCTAAGGTGGATGGTAAGCGGTTTATTTTACGACCGTTATTTAAAATAGGAATCCTGTTAGACGTACCTTCTCCGTGCCAGCGTTCCAGTTTATCTGCTGCATAGTTATACAGCGAAAACTGGTTTTCTGAAGTGCCCCAAACCCTGTATATTTCGTTACCAGCTACACCTCCTATGTCTATACCCAGATTAAACCCTTTATAATTTACACCTATCGAACCACCAAACATCAGGTCAGGCGTAGGATTGCCAATCATTGTTCTGTCATTATCGGTAATCTTTTTATCACCGTTAATATCTTTAAACCGTACATCGCCAATTAAGGGTTCTGCACCCGAAACCGATACATCCATGGCATCTACCTCTGCCTGGTTCTGGTAAACGCCATCAGTCACAAATCCATAAAAGTAAGCGATGGGATAACCAGCTTCCGTTTGGTTAGGATTTGTTTCTCCCGCAGCCAGCTTATAGCCTGTATTACTAAGCTTTAATACTTTGTTTTTAAGTGTTGTAACATTCGCACTTACTGAATAGGACCAGTCTTTATTAATGCTATGATTCCAGGAAGCAGCTATTTCAAATCCCTTGTTTTCCATATCACCGGAATTGGATAACCCTGGCTGGGCACCCGCTATGCCTGGTACCTGTACGATAAATCCTTCAGTCCGTTTGTTAAAATACACCGCTTCAAAATGCAGGCGGTTACTCAGCATGTTGAACTCAAAACCTGCCTCGTAAGATTTGGAAATCTCCCAGTGCAGATTGGGATCTGGCAGGTATGCCTGCGAATAAGCAGGATAGACATATTGCCCGAAAATAGGAGACACGTTTGCCAGCAACGCCGGATAAAGAGGATAGTTATTAATTTCATTATAGGTTGTTTGATTTCCTAACCTTCCCCATGATCCTTTGATCTTAAAATAATCAAACAAGTTTTGACCTTTCATGAAGTTTTCTTCAGTCAAGTCCCATGCAGCACCAAAGGCATAAAAGTTATCATACGCATTGCCGTTTTTATAGAATGCATAGGAGCCGTCTCTTCTATAAGAAACATTCAGGAAATATTTACCATTGTAATTATACAATAACCTTCCAAGGTGAGATACAGTAGCTTGTTCGTACTGCGATGATGTAGCAACTCTGCTTGAAGGATCTCCAAACCCGTTGTCAATATTCCAAAAACGTTTATCATCGGGAATCGGATCTCCATTTGCCTTTTGCTCAACCTGGCCATGTAATTTATTATATGACTTATAATAAGTTTCAAATACATAAGTCAACGTTAAACCATGGTTGCCGAAATCCTTCTTATACGTAAGCTGGTAGTCCTGTTGCCATTTCTTTATATCATATCTGTCATCAGCCACTTTTGTAACAACCGAAACTTTATCAATAGAAGGAGCTCCGTTGGCGCCATCGGGATTGTAGCCGTTGTAAATGGGCGTGTATCTAACATTGCGTTGATTAGACCAGTCACCATACCAGGTAGCTCTCGCGGTGAAGTTTTTCAGGAACGTAACCTCTGCATACAAATTACTAACCACCCTGTAACGATCCGCTGGCGTACGATTCCATTTATTCTCCAGCACCATCATAGGATTGGCCAAAGTTTGTTGGATATTTGGCAACACAGAGTAAAGATCTTGCTCAGGATAGTAGGGTTGCACAATCGGAGCAATTCTTCTGGCATCGCTGAAAAGCCCGCTTGCTTCATTTTCATACGTTCCAAACGGAAGCTTCTCTTTTGATGCGTTTATGTTAAAGCCAACTTTAATGGCTTTATTGATCTTGTACTCATCATTAATCGACAATTGTGTTTTGTCAAGTCTTACATGTTTTACCAATCCTTCATCTCTGGAAAAACCAACACCCATATAAAATTTATTCCTGTCGGTTGAGCTGGCAACACTGATATTATTTGTATTAAAAATAGCTCTTCTTGTTACTTCTTTCTGCCAATCTGTATTCGCGGTCCATTTATCTAAATGGTTGTCAATGAAAGTTCTTAAACCGAGATCACCCGGATTATCGGCAACCCGGTTATTGGCTTCCTCGTTTAAAAGCATTTTAAACTGCTCAGCGTTAGCAACGGCTAAGGGATCAACAAGACTCTTGGTGCCAAAAGTTGAATTTACATTCACCACTACCTGCCCGGTTTTGGCTCTTTTGGTAGTTATTATTATTACTCCGGCTGCACCCCTTACTCCGAATATCGCCAGGGAGGAAGGATCTTTTAATATTTCTATTGACTCAATATCATTGGGATTGAGAAATTTAATGTCGTCATTTAGCATTCCGTCTACTACATAAAGAGGATGCACTGAACCGATACTTATAGTACCACGAATGCGAATATCCGGGTCCTCGCCAGGTCGTCCGTCGTTTACTATTGACAAGCCTGTAACCTTTGATTGCAGGGAAGAGACAGGATTTACGTTGGGTTTATCTGCAACATCTTTACCTGCTATCTTCACAATAGAACCGGTAAGGTCTCTTTTACTGGCAGTTCCATAACCAATCACAACCACCTCACTTAATTGCTGGGTTGTAGAGGGTGTTAGGCTCACATTAATTTCTGTTTGGTTGTTAACAGCTACTTCCTGTGTTTGGAATCCAACAAATGAAAACACCAGTGTGCCTTTTTCAGGAGCGGAAATAGAAAACTTCCCGTTGGCGTCTGTTGTTACTCCCTGGCTGGTTCCTTTTACGGTAACCGAAACGCCTGCAAGCGGGGCGGCATTTGCATCCATTACAGTACCCGTTACAATAATATCCTGACGAACTTCATTTTCGCGGATAACAATAAGATTGTCGCTGAGTATATTGTACAGCAACCCGGTTTTGGAGAGTATATTTTTTAGTACATCTGTAATAGCAGCATCGCGTACATCTATGGAGATCTTTTGCTTCAGATCTTTCAAATTGCTATTGTAAACAAAACGATAATATCCCTGGTCTTCAATCGTATTTAATATCTTACCGATCGTTGCTTTATCCAGGGTAAGGGTTACCTTATCTTGTGCATTTACCCTTGCTGTTACCTGGTAAACATTGAGTAATATCAATAAAAAGGTAAGCTTCATAGCTATGAATACTTTTAAATAAGCAGCAGGTAATTTGCCCCTGTAATGGAGCCAATTATTTTTCATATTTTTATCATTAAGGTTAATAAAACAAGACTTGCATCTTTCGTTTCACCCGCAAGACAAGTACTTTTGGCCTGAACGGGAAATGCTCGAACATTTCCCGTTACTGTTATTTGCTCATGACGTGTTAAGTTTATACATTCAATGTTGATTATTTAGTTATAGTAATTACATCATTTTCAATAGTGTAGTTAAAATAATTGGCTAACTGCAGGGCCTGCAGCACCTGCTCAACTGTTTCTCTTTTAAAATTTCCGCTAAACATCAACTGCTCGGCTACTTTATCCTTAAATCGAAATTCCACTCCATACTTGCGCTCCATTTCATGGGCCAGGTCTGCAAATTTTTTATCCCGGAATATAAACCTGCTGTCAATCCATGAGGTTTCTATAACCGTTCCGTCGGCGGGCAGATAATTGATTTTACCCACTACTACAGACGGAGTTGATTCTGTAGTTTTTGTATTGGGCTGTGAGAGGCTTACTGCATCATTCATTACCACCAGTTTTTCCGATGGTTTCATGATTATTTTTTCCTCGGGATGATCTTTCATGGTTACTTCTATCGAACCATGTATCAGGCTTGTTTCTGAATGGTTATCGTTGGCGTAAGATTTTACATTAAAGGCTGTTCCCAGCACCTTTATATTTATTTTTTGCGTATGGATGATGAACGGGCGCTCAGGATCTTTCGTTACATCGAAGTAAGCTTCGCCATTCAGCGACACCTCCCGGATTTCCCTGTCGAAATTTTTGTCATATTCAATGGAACTGCCGGCATTCAGCCAAACGGTAGAGCCGTCGGGCAATACAATTTTTGAGTTTGAGCCTGTTTTGGTGGATACTTCATTTTTTTCGTGGTAGGCAGCTTCTTTGTAAGGCGATAAAACATGCTCTGATTTACCGCTCCGGGAAGAACCGGCAGAGCCCATAAACAGCAGGAAATACAACGAGAAACTCAGCACAAGCGCTGCAGCTATTCCGGCAAAAACCAGCCGCCTGGTGTTGTGTTGGCGCCGGGCTGGTTTAAATATTTCGCCATTTTGTTGCGGCTGCAATTCAATTTCTGCCTCCTCCAGCCTTAGCAGGTGTCTTTGCAAAGCCTGGTGGGCTTCAGACCCGTCTAAGGGCTTTCCTAACTTCCATAAATCCGCAATATTTTGTATGGGATAGTGCAATTCGGGATGATTGCGCAGCAATTGTTCCAGTTCGTTTAACTCCTCTTCCGAAGCATCTCCGGAAAGTTTCTTACCTAGTATGTGCCAAATTCTGTCTACAGTCATAAAACAAGCTCGTTAGTGCCGCGCGCGGCCGCCTTTAAACCCTTAAGACAAATCTGACACCTGCTTACCCCCAAAAGGATTTAAGATTTTTTTTGCTTTTATTAACATTAATGAAAAAGGGGATCCCACCGTTGGAATCCCCTTTAACTTTCAGCAAGCTTGCTGTTATAATTTATTGCAATGCGTCTATTACATAAGTTCCCTCTATGGCACTCAGCTGGGCATGTATTAACCCGCAAATCCGGTTCAGCGCTTCCTCAACCCCAATCTCGCGCCGAAGGGCAACTGATATCTTTTGTCGCTCCTTTTCTTTGTTCGCTATAGTAACTTTTGCATTATATACTCTCTCCAGGTCTGCTACTATATCCATCAACATCGCCTCGTCGTAAATCAGCTCTCCCCATTGCCATGCACCTATTTTATCAATCCCTACATTTTTTTCCAGTATGCTGAGGTCGGCCTTTCCCAGTTTCACCTCTCGCCCGGCCATCAGTTCCGCCACCTGCTTTTCTGATTTTTGAACCCAAACCTTTCCCTGGCTTACGGCTACAATTACTTCATTCTCATCTCTATAAGCCTTGAAATTGCACGATGCTCCCCCGGCAGACCGGGCAGAAAATTTTCCGGCGTGAATGATAAAGGGTTGGTTAGCCGCCTGTTTAATCTTAAAAAAGGCTTCTCCTTTCAGGTATACTTCGCGGGTTGTACCAGAAAAATGATCGGGAAATTCCAATGAGCTGGAAGCATTCAGCCTTACCTGCGTACTATCGGGCAAAAGAAGGGTTTTATGTTCTGAGCGTTGGCTAAACTTTTTGGTAAGCGCATTCATTGCAACGCCTTCAATTCCGTCAATACTCGAAAGCCTTTTTATGGCGATGCCGGCTATGATGCTCAGCACAACTATACCACCCAATAAAACGAGCCTCGTATATTTTTTGAGCACTCGTCTATTCAGCGCTGCCTGCGGTAAAGACACCTGTAAATCGTCGGGCTCCATAGACACCAATCTTCCCTGGTCGTCTACATAAGTAAAGGAAGGGTGATTTTTGCGGATGTCTTCGTATACACTATGTACCAGCTTCTTCAGATTTCCCTCATTGTCTTTTACATTACGGATGTAATAAAAAAGCTCTTCCAATTCCTCCCTGGAGCAATTGTTACTTTCGTATTGGCTAAGCAGGTATTGAATCCTCTCGTTCATAAACAAAAATCCCTTCCGCAAGCGAAATAGAGGATATTTTTTCCTATAAAAAAATAAATCTATAAAAAAAGTCGGTGAAAACGCTTAAGAAGCCTGATAAAATATTGTTTAAAGTAACGTGCACGTATAACGGCTTTTTTTGTGAGATTAAAGCCCGAACGGCTGATTTCTTTTAAAAGGTCATTGTAATGAAATCCTGTTTCGCTCTGAAGCTGGTAAATTCTCTGGCGCTGAGGAGGGAGTTCGCATATTGCCTTTTCAATGATATGATTGTACTCCTGTCCGGGAGTGCACTCTTCTACGTCGTAAATATTCTGATGCATATTTACCCATATGGCATCTCTCAGGTGCCTGTCGTCGGCAGCCCTCGTCAAAAACTCAACAATACGATCTTCCGTAAGCCTGTATAAAAAAGCCTCAGCGTTATTGACTATTGAAATATTATTACGTCGCTGCCATAATTTAAGAAATACGGCCTGCACAATGTCCTTGGCATATTGATCGGACTTTGTAAGCTGAAATACCAACGTATACAGCTTGTATTCGTGACGCTTAAAGATATCGGCAAAGTGCAATTGCGATGTGTGTTCAGTACTCCTGACAGTCATGAAACACATATTTTGTGGTTAATCAAATTATTTGGATTTTAAAAATAACAAAAAAATAAAATGAAATACAAATTTTTGTACCTCAATCATTTAAAATGTTTATAAATAATAGGATTATGTGAGTTGCGAGAGTGATAGACCCTATGGCGGGGGGTGTTTTATACGGGAACTAAAGAATGTAATGCCAGATGGCTAGTAAGCATTTTTTTCTCCCCTTACCACATTAAATCCGGTCATAAAAACGATGCGTGCATCTAACAGGAGACTCCAGTTTTCCAGATACCAGATGTCATATTTTACCCTGTCTGCCATGTCCTGGAGCGTTTTAGTTTCGCCCCGATAGCCATTTATCTGTGCCCAACCCGTTATACCAGGTTTAAGGAAATGGCGGATCATAAACTGGTTAATTAAGCGGGAATAGTCCTCTGTATGCTTTAACATGTGCGGCCGTGGTCCAACTACACTCATATCACTCATTAGTACATTAAAAAACTGCGGCAGTTCATCAATGCTTGTTTTACGCATAAATGCGCCTAGCCGGGTAATGCGACTGTCGTTTTTAGTAGCTTGTTTTGAATTGGAGTCGGCATTCACTTTCATACTCCTGAATTTAAGACAGTTAAAAGGCTTGCCATCTTTACCATTCCGTTTTTGAATAAAGAAAACAGGTCCTTTTGATTCCAGTTTGATTAATATAGCTATGATTGGTACAAGCCAGGAAAGTATAAAAATAATTACTATCGAACTAACGGCAAGATCGAACAATCTTTTCTTAATTCGGTTACCCACGTCCTCCAAAGGCTCATTTCTCAACGAGAGCATAGGCATATCTTCTATATACTCTATGTGTACGGGCCGGCGGATAAATTTATCCAGATCTGGTAATATGCGGAAACGAATACATGCTTGGTCGGCCTGGTTCATTAAAGCGTATAGCGATTTATCTTCTTCGGGCGAAATGGTAGAATAAATTTCTGTGACCTGGTACTTTTGTGAAATGTCAATTGCATTTTGCCGGTTAGCAATAACAGGGTAATTCGTTAATTCATGCATGTTGTTTTCGTCTTCGCAAAACCCAAGTATCTCTGTTGCTATGGGTTGCTGCTCCAGGTAGTCTACTAATTTCTTAGCTCTTTGATTGTATCCTATGATCATTACCTTTTTTGTGATATAGGATTTGTTGCGAAAATAATGGTATAACCCAAGGTGAACAATGCGGTTGGTAAACAATCCAAGTCCAAACGAAATCAAAACGCTAATAAAAAACAACCTCGAAATATCCGCTTGTTTATTCATGAACAGATAGAGTGCTATCAACCCGAGGTAATATCCAAATGCATGGATTGAATTTCTGGAAAAGCGCTCAAACGAAAAAATATCGTCGTTCCGATAGGTATTGTTCCCCCAGCTAACGGCGAGCCATGCCGCATTGCAATACATCCACAGGTAAGTATACTGGATAGCAAACTCATCCGGAATATGCTCTCGTAATAAAAACTCACAACTCAGGTAAACGGTATTTAATGCCAGCAGATCCAGCAGTAAAAAGCCAATCCTTACCAAATTAGAAAGATGCTGATTCATAACAGTTTTTAATTAACAGCATTGAATAATTGGAACGCAAAATGTTCATGATTAATTAACTCAATTCCTTACTGTATTAATTTCCGGATCTCATTATTTCTAAAGTCGTTGAGTCATTAGAAATTTTCACACGGTCGAAATAAAGTATCCGTTGTGTTACCACCGATTTATTTTTGACATCCTGCCATCGCCATTTGTATATTCCCAGTTTAAAATATGGACCTACCCTGTCATTGTAATAGTTAGGACCCGAATAGTCAAGCACTTGCGCACTGTCTTTCCATATCTGCAGTATCCCGTCTTCTTTATATGAAAAGCGGATATGAAATATCCAGTCTGTCCATTTGCCACGTTCAATAACCCCAAGGGTTGCATACTTTCTTCCTGATAACGTGTTGTTAGTGTTAACAGGATTGGAGGCCCACGAAACGCCAGCAACCCATTTGTCTTTGTTAATTTGTAACGAAATAGGCGGCGATCTCCAGGTTTCTCCTAAATCGAAATCGGGCACTTCATGCCATTGCGCTACTATTTCTTCAACGGAATCTATGCCATAGTCTATGGGTAAAAAAATACTGAACCTGTACCAGCGTTCGACATTTGGGGTGCGTTCTTTCAATGTAATTAACTCGGCTCTTTTTCCGCCATGTACAAGTGCATCGTCTTTATTTAGTTCAAATCGCATCGAATATTTTCCATCTCTCGCTACAGAATTCGATCGAATAATTGAATAAGAACAACAGGCTTCCCTATTTGCCCAATTACCTAAATATGAATCTGCTTCAAAGGCATCCTGCACAAACAATTTGCTTACTTTTTGTCCGTTTGCATATAAGCAACTCAGCAAAAGACAGGCTAAAAATATTCGCATCTCTAAAGGTTTTATTCACACAAAAATTTTTCCTCGGAGAGAGTTAATTAGTTCAGCAGATGCATACTCCCCAATTTTATGTTTGCATCCCACACTTTGTTTTCTAACAATAGCAAGTACATTTTTCTTTAACTCATTTTCATCTTCAGCTACATGAACGTAGTCCAACTGTTTGAAGACATTTGCAGTAGCAACCTGATGATCACTCCTGTGTTCATGATATTTTACTAATCGAGGCAAAATAATTATCGGCTTTTCCTTTACCAGAGCAGAAATAATCGTACCCATCCCTGCATGGGATATAATTAATTCAGCCTCAGAAAAATATTTTTCAAATTGTTCCGGAGAAATAAAATCGAAAGTCTTCATGTGCCGGGCCTGGTAGTTGGTATGAGATACCTGAGCAACCACCTCGGTGATGCCTGTTAGCTCAGCAGCTATTTCATCGGCAGTTTTTACCAGCCTGTCAAATGGTTCTTGTGTGCCTATAGTTACAAATATCATGACAGTACGTTTCCGTTATATAAAATTTTAGAGTTTGCCAGGTTTGGCCATTGTGTATACACTATGTCTGCAAATTTTATCGCTATCTTCCCACTTAAAGAGATTTTTTCAACATTAGCAATGCTGTCTATCCAAATTGTTTTTACCCCTAATATCCTGCCGGCTATTATGCCCATTAATCCCGGGGCAGCACCTGTGGTTACTATTACATCCGGCTTTGTCCTTCTAATTGTTTTGGCTACCAGCCAAAAAGACTGGATAAGTTTGAGCTTATTCCACCTATTGGCATCAGGAACCGTGTGAAATACATGCCCAGGTACCATTGAAGCAAAACTTTTTTTAGTAGACATAAATTCCAGTTCTGCCCCTTCGAACGCAGGCTTTAACCTGAGTAATTGAATCCAATGCCCTCCTATGGAGGCTATTGCTAATATTTTCATACTTTTATTAAGATTTTGCTATTCATCAATTAAGATGCCTCTCATAAACGCTGGTTAACTTTGGAATTACATTTTCTGCGTAATATGGCTCTACCAGCTTCATTGAACCCTCTCCAAACGTACTGACTTGCTCAGGATTTTGTAATACGTTAGTAATGCTTTGAAATAGAGCAGCTTTGTCTCCAGGATTTACCAAATATCCATTAATGCCCTCTTTAACAACTTCCGGAATTCCTCCTATTGGGGTTGATATGATGGCGAGTTGGAAACTCATGGCCTCCAATATGGACAGCGGCAAACCTTCATTATAAGATGGTAGAATGTATACATTGCTCTGCAAAAGCAAGCTTTTTTTCTTTTCTCCATTAACCCAGCCCACAAATTTAACCCAGCTGCTCAGTTCATTTTCCTGTATATAATCTGTAAGCTTTTTTTCTTCTCCATTTCCGCCAATTAACAAAACCATTTTATCCATTAATTTATTCTTGTTTTCCGACAGAACTTCGAGCAGGTCAAATATGCCCTTTCTCTTACCAATAGCCCCCAGAAACAAAAAAACAAGTGGTTGTTTAGTCTCAACGAAATTTACCCTAGAGATATTACTTTTTTCAACAATATTTTCAAGCACACTAATTTGCTTCACCCGAAAATTGGAAACAAAAAAAGCTTCCCACTGTCTTGAGAGACAAATAATTTCATCAACATTTTCAAAAAAAAATTTCATTAACTTCTTAATTCCCTTTCCACTTTTTTCATAAAACAGCTTCAATTCGGATCCGTGGCTGTGATAAATGACCTGCCGGCGAAAAATATATTTAGCTACAAAAAACAAGCCTGCCTTTCGGAATATACTGCCTTTGGCAGCGCCATGTATATGAACGATACGAATACCCCGGCTGAATAATAGAAGGATACTCATTCTAATACAAGCTACTAAATAGTAAGGCACAATGAGTAACTTTACCTTTTGGGGCTTATAGGAAGGAATGAAATGAAATTTTTCAAAATATTTAGAATAAGTCTCAATAACTCCGCCAATGCCTCCGCGATGATTCCTATACTGATTGCCGATAGTTAACACTTTTGCTGAAACTTCCTTGGGTACTTTTACTTGATTCATGCTATCCATTAATCTGCTTAATAATTCGTGCAGGGTTGCCCGCTACAGTGCAGTTGTCGGGTACATTTTTTACCACAACGGACCCGGCCCCTATGTTAACATTGTTGCCGATTACAATGTCTCCGATAATACACACATTGGCACCAATATTTACATTATTTCCAATAACCGGACATCCTGTTCCTGGTCCCTTATTACCAATTGTGGTTGATTGCCGCAACTGGCAGTTTTCTCCAATCCTCACTTTTTTGTTTATCACTATTGCCTGCAAGTGATATACTTTTAACCCTTTTCCGATACTCACTTCTTTAGGTATTTCAATTCCCAATATCCATTCAAAAAAAAATTTGTAAAAAATGAGATGTGGAAATAGAATCAGTTTCAGAAAATTATGTTTGCTGCAAATATTTGCGAGTCGAAACGCTACAGCCACAATGCGCCCTTTAGTGTTACCTTTATTATGTGGCCAATCCTGAAACAAAAAAGTCAAACCTGACATAAATCTTAAATTGATCTTTTTTTATTTGCTGCAACAGTATCAAACATCAACATATATTTATTTATGACTGCCTCCTGAGAAAAATTCTCTAACACAAATCGATTCAGATTGCTAACAAGTTTATCATATCCGGCAGTTGATGCCAATAGCGCATTGTTCATCGTTGTTACGAGATTATCTACAGCGCTCCTATCGAATAAGTAACCAGAAATGCCCTCTTTTACATACTCCTCAAAAGCGTCAATTCTAGATGCAATTACAGGGAGTCCATAATTATATGCTATCATCAATGGGCCGCTTTGGGTAGCATCTCTATAAGGTAGTACCAGGTAATGAGCTGATAAAAAAAGAGATGCAATTTCATCGTTACTAATATATCTGATGTCCGCTATAATATTTTTAGCTGCATCCTTTATTAAGGGTTGATATTCGTCATTCCAGTTATCACAATGTCCTGCAATTACCAGTTCAAAATCTGCTCCCCTTTTTGCAAGTTCATTAGCTGCCGCTATTAAAAAATCAAGTCCTTTATACGACAATATTTTACCAAAAAATAAAAATCTGATTCTTCCGGCTTTCATAGGTGGCGACATCTTACTGCCGTAGTCGCTTAGCGGGAGAGGAATAGTATATAAATTTTTATTATCGTACTTATTCCTGAATAGTTTTGCCTGCTCTTTAGAAAAAACCTGATAAGAGTTAAAATGAAGTGCAGATATTTTTCTCGATAAATTGTGCAGGACTGCATTGTTAAAATTACTATGCAACACAACGTCATGCAAGGCTATTATGGTTTGTTGCCGATTTAGGCCCCATGCCAGCAAACTGAAAATAGGGTGGTCAAATGAAACAATATAAATAATATCGGGCTTAAAAGCTTTAATCTCCTTAATTATACGAATAAACATCATCGTAAGCCGAACGTCTCTTTGACGATACTTCAACTTCCAAATTGTATGGGGTATTCCATTTTCTTCGCAATATTGATACAACTCCTGCTCTGAAAAGTTCCCTTGATGTTTTCCAACTACCACACCATAGTGTAATTGACATTTATCCTTTATTAAATGAACAACCTCTTTGTCAACTTGAAAAAAGGAGGGAGTTGAAAGATAATAAATACGCATTTGAACGAACAGTTATTTTCTATAAGTTTTTCTCTGCTTCAAGCCCCAACAATCTTTTTTATACTAAGCACTTTTTATTGGTAACGATGACTGGATCTCTAAAGCTTTAGCAAAACGTGATTTTACTGTGTTATTCAAATCACTCATGTATTTGCAAATGTTTTCTTTCTGATCATTAATGACCTGGGCACTCGAAAAAAGGGTAGAGAAATGTTCAAGGTACGTTTGTACATCATCAGCAATAAACAAGGGAGCATTTTGTTCGTTAAATATCCCTATTTGGTTATGCGAATGACACACAACAACCTTAGAAAATGCCAAAGCTTCAAACGTTTTGATTTTTAAGCCTGTACCGTTAAAGGTTGGATTAATAACAATGTCTCCCAGGCTATAAAATTTTGCTAATTCTTCTACATCTCCATAAAAAGACACGGCAGAGAGATTGCCATATTTCCCTTCGAGTTTTGAACAAATCCGTCCTCCAACTATCAATTTAACACCAGGAATTCTTTCGCTCAGTGTTGTGAAAACATTGTCTATAAACCAGGTTATAGCTTCAAGGTTATACTGGTTAGGGCCAGCTATATAAAGTATGTTTTTATTTCCGACAAATGGCAATGGATGCAGGGGAAAATAGCTGTAAACAGTTAATACCGGTTTTCTTGTAAGATACTTGTAAAATATTGCCTCGTTCTCTTGTATTGCCAAAATTGTATCAACCCTGTTCAACGCTTTCGCTTCGTCGTTAGCTGTTACAGAAAACCATTTGCTTCCAGTATGTTGAAACTTGTTGGTAAAGACGTCGTGTGTAAACAAAACCGTTTTTTGAGATGTAACATAAGCGGCAACTTTACTGTAAAATATGTAATTGATAATGACGCTGTCGAAATTTTGGCTCTTCAAAACTTTCTTAAAAAACGACGTGAAGCCTACAGGATAAAAGTCGTCGACATCATAATAACCTGTTCTTTTAAAATGAAGGATTCTACGAAAAGACTCGACTACGCGATGAAACTGGTTTTTATGATAAACAAACAATTTATCTTTCCAATATTCTGCGGTCTGTACTTTCTCTTCTTTCCGAGCGTCAAAATTGGCAATCCATAAAAAATAGACTTCATAACCCAATTCCTTCAATGCCTGAACATAGTTCAATATACAAATTCTATTACCTGAATATGCCGGATGGGAAGGTTCAGAAGAAAGGACAAGTATTTTTTTTTGATTAGAATTCATTGAAAATTGCTGATTGTCTATTTATTGATAGCTTGCACAGTTACCTGTTTTGTCTTGTCATCTGTTTGTCGTGATGAAAGGAGCGAAAAACCGATGAAAATATAAGTTAAAAACATCTGCGACGGTCGTTCAAAACTCTGGTCAAGAAAAGCAATAACAACATCGTAAAACAGTAAAATCACAGCAGTTATAGCTAAAAAGCTACCTCGTTTAACCAATGCCACTCCTATTGCATACAGAAATCCAGCAAAAAGAAATATTCCTATTATGCCAAACTCCACATACATTGCGCAGATAGAATTGAACGGATTTCCCAAAATTGCACTGCGTTCGGCACTCGCATCTGCATAATCAGCTTCGAAATATTTGCTTAGATAGCGCCTGGTAAAATCGCTAGAATGAGGAGGAATAAAACCGGGTAATGTTAACGTGTTCTCCTTTTTATATAAAACATCATATGCCAGAGCATTACCTGCTCTACTCCCATTAGTGCCTGCTCCTGTGCCTAATATATACTGATATATCGGCCGCGTGTCTGTGGAAAAGGTGCTTTTATAATACTGCCATTTCGAATTGTACTTTCCATAAATATATTCATAATAATCTGTCTGCATGTTCTGAAACTTATTATGAATAGCCGAAGAAAGTGCTAATAGCAGAACAACAAAAACCGACACATAAAATACCTTCCGTCCAATCACTTTTGTATATAAAATATAGTTTCGGAAGAAAAGGAAAGCACTGGCTAGAACAAATGAAAAGTACAGCGTTTTAGCATCATTCAAATAAATCAGCCAGGTAAAATAAATAAATATTCCCCCAATTGCCATGATCGTTTTTCTGGAAAATAACTTACGATTAGTAAAGAACAGTACAACGAAGGGCAAAATGGCCGCAAAAATTAAAAATGCCAGGGAGTTAGGAGAATTTGTATTCCCTGTAACCACATCTCCCAGCGTTGGGCGAGACAATATGAGGGGAATTCCCACCCGCATAGCCTGAAAAAATAGTGCAATCATGGACTGTGTGATAGCGATAAGTAAAAAGTGATAAAGAAACTTATATACATCGCCTTCAGTAAAACCAGCCCTCCAGATATAATGCAGCACTATAATAGGAGAGATAAAAGTAATCGCGAAAAAAGGAAGAGATAAAATACTCCGCTCACCCGCGAGTTGCAACAGATACAGAAATAATAAATATCCTAAAAAATAGTACAATTTCTTATTGATATAATTTATTGCAGCACTTTTATTTGTCCTTCTTTTATCAATGAGGAATAATACAAAAAAGAAAAAATTGTAAACAAAGTATACCGACTCTGATTTGCAACAAAGAGCGTAAACGCCAACAATAAGAACGCCTACTTTATTGTTCTTCCGGTAAAAGAAAAATAATAATCCAATGATAAACGGAATAAAGACAGCACCCGAAGGCACCGCATACACAAGCAAACAGATCAAAAAATGCAAAAACAAATCTTTAAGCACCGACCTTGCTGTTAGCTTTGGAAGTATGTTAACCGAAGTTGAGGACATTTAACTTTTCTCAGAATTTATTGCAGCAGTAATGTTCAGCCACATTTTATTATAGTCTGCCAGTTTATTATTAATAAACTTTTCGCATTTGCTTTTATCAAAATTGGTTAATGCATCCCACACTTTTTGAGGAGTAGTTTTAAAAATATTCTCCGCTTTTTCCCAATTCTGAAGTAATTGAGCTGTATTGAAAATGTCATATATTTTACTTGATGTGTAATTCTTAAAATACTTAAACATGGTAAAGCCATATGTATCGAAAGAAAAACAGGGAACAGTGTTGTGCAGCGAAACAATTATAGGATGCATCAGGTGCCCTACATAACCATCTGAAAATCGGATCAGATTATACCAATCTAATGGATCAAGCGGATTTGTAATTTGATACTCAAGATTAAGTTGCGCATTTCCTTTTGGCATGGGAAGTTCTACAGTAGCAATACCCAATTTACTTCCAATCTCTCTAAACTCTTTTAACCACGCCTCGCCGGGTAGTAATTGCTTTTTTTTGTGGAAGCTAACCAGTACATATTTCTCGGGAAGGTTGAACTTTTTAAGAACTGAGTCTTTCGTAACATCTTGCCTTACATTTTGGTTGAAAGCAAAAACAGGATCTGGAGTTACAGGAACATCTTTAGCTGCAGGGTTCAAATACTGAATCATATTTTTCGTCCAGGTGTCTCTCGCGCTTAAATATGAAAACTTTTGTAACTGCTTCCCCATTTTCTGTTTAAGAGACGGATTGATCATCCAGTAAACAGAATTCTGGCTTGAAGGCGACATTAACGCAGCCGGGATGGATACTTCATCATTAAAAAACGACAGCCAGTGGGGGTTGGGAAAAAGATAATCCTGGTTTGGCTTCGTGTATACAATCCCCTTTTTCGTTAAAAGAAACCTGTCAAAAAATGGTTTGTAGGTCAGCACGGCATCGCTGCCTACGACTATTGCATCTATACTTTCATTCTTAATAGCATTTCGGATATCCTCGTCGTTATAGCACGTGCTGGTTGACGGCAAATATTTTTCGACAAAGCTTTTGTGTGCAACAAATTGCTGCTCCGAAACACCATTTAAGAGATTTTCCTGATATCCTCCCCAATGAATGAACAGTGGAGAATACCCATTATCTCGTAAATACGAAGCAGTTGAAAGCGCCTGAAGGTTTGCGCCAAAATTGCATACATCAAAGTGAGTTAAAATTCCAATTTTTCTTTTTTGAGACATAACTACTACCGGTTTATTGCACTTATAATTTTGTATTAAACGATATGAAGTGGAAATGCAGGAACATACTCGTATTCCTTTTCATCCCTTTTACCGATTTGTTTTGCGGGAACGCCGCCAACAATCGTAAATGGAGCCACGCTTTTGGTAACCACCGAGCCAGAGGCTACGACTGCCCCCTTACCAATTGTTACTCCAGGCAGTATAACCACCCGTGAACAAATCCAGGCATACTCATCTATTATAACCTTATCGCCTACAGTTTTAAAGTTCTTATCGTTGTAATCATGATGCAATGTCCATATTATTGTTTCACATGCAATTGTTACATTTTTTTTAATCTGAAGCCCTTTCCGCGCATCAAGCAGTACTCTTGGTCCAATAGAACACCCGTTTTCTATTACCAAACCGGGAGGATTGCGTATTTCAAAGCCACCGAACATGGAAATTTTACCAATCTTAGCCCCCAATCCTCTTAAAAAAAAAGTTCGAATATGCCTTGATGGGAAATGCGAAAGGAAATAATTGACAAACCACCATTGCAAGGAAATTTTCCATTTCGTGTAAATATTCTTCAAGTTTTTTTTCATCACTGGTTATTTATTCTTTTTACAGACAGCTTTTTTGCACAATCTCTAACTAAATTCCCGAGCTTCAACTTCTCTTCTTTATCGGTTCCTAAAAACCAGATAGCAACAGGTAATAGTGAAACTGAGACGATACCGGTTGTTAAAAATCTGGCAAGAGACTGATGCTGAAATAATAACGTGCTACCATAAGCGCCTAAAAAAACCAAGGCTAAGCAGGCTATGGAAGGGACAAACACCTTAAAAAGATATAATGAAGGTTTCAAACCTGTAATCACTTTTGCCAGCAATATTCTCGATATTAAAGCCACACCCTCTAAAACAAGAGCTACAACAAAAACATACTCTGGCGAAAAACCAATCTTTAACATAACATACGAAATGGGAAGATTTAAAAACAACAAGAAGCTTACAATAACAGTATAACTCTTTATTTTACCTACCGATTGCATGGCCACCATTAGCCCGTTTGAAAGTTGCAGCGTGAGGGAAACAAGCAACGCAAGCTGGCAAAAAACAACGGTATGATCAGGTACATTTTTTAACCAAAGCATTAATACGTATGGCATTTCAATTATAAGAGGGACACTAAAAAAAAGAAAAAGAAAGAAGGAAAACTTACTGGCAGTCATCGCGAGTTTCAACATTCTTTTTCTATCCCCTTCTCCTTCACTTTTTATAATTTGAGGATTAAGAGATTTAGTAAGACCACCGGAAAAAGAACTAATCTGAGAATTGACTTGATTTGCTATACCATAGGCCGCATTTACTACAGTTCCTAAAAACACATTTAAAACTACAGCTATCCCTTGATTTCTGCATACAGACATTATTGCCCCGAAGGTATTCCAGCCTGCAAACGCTATCATTTCTTTAAAAATCCCACCATTAAAATTAGCGGTTGTTAATAAGTTCACTTTGCATTCGTGATACTTTTTTATGCAGTACACACTTTTAATTATCCTTATTATAATTGTTACTACCGCAATCAGCAACCCATACATTATCAATTTGTCGTACTCTGCCCGTAGAACCAGGAGAGCAACTATCAGTTTCAGTACAGAATCTAATATACCTGTGATAGCATCAAAACCGAGATCCTCATGCGCGTTTATAGATGCATCGTAAGGAACAGCATTGATCGTAAAAAAAGTACTTACCACCATCAAATGAAAAGCAATTTTGGCGGCACCTTCCCTGTCAGCAGGAATTTTTAAAACGTTATCAAACAAATACATTCCAGCTAATTCTAAGATTAGAACAACTATTGCAGCTATTATTAAGTGTAACAATACACTTGACTTGAACACTACCTTAAGCTTTTCAAAATCTTTACTGCCTATATAATACGACAGGTATCTCTGGGTAGAAAGGGTCATCGAAGTGTTAAGAAAAGAAAGCATAGCAATTACACCAGCAACCAGGTTGTATATCCCAAAATCGGACGCACCTAATCCTGAAAGTACCAGCCGTGTTGAGTAAAGGGCAAGGAATATGGATATAATCATTTTAACATACTGAATGCCAGTATTAAAAACAACTCTATTAACCGAATTCCTATTTTTCTGCTTAAAGGTCACGTGTGAAATAAAAACATCCTTACCTGTACAGGTGTTAGTGATTGCATATCAATAAAAATATTTAATCAGGCTCCTTTATATGTCTTTCAATAATGTCATTAATTTCTTACCTGATACCCTCCAGTTAAGCCGTGCTTCATATTCTCCAAACGACGAAAGGGCAAGTTCATTATAAAAGTTTTGGTTACTGAAAACGGATTGGATATAATCAGCATATCTGTCTGCTGTGTCAAATAAATTAAATTTTTGACCATTAACACCATCTTTTATGATTGTCGGTATACCTCCCACGTTCGTTGCTACATTCGGTATTCCATATGAATTTGCTTCACAAAAAACCAATCCGAAGGCCTCCGCTCTGGTTGGAAGCAGCAAAAAGTGGGTTGATTCCATCAATTTATCGAATTGCCGGCGCCCTTCTTCTGTACTTTTGCTGATAAATCCGTGGTCAATAATGTAGGATGGTAAGGGATTCAGTGGCATTTTTTTAATACCGGCAACATGCAAAAACGCTTTAAGACCTCGCTCATTTAAAAGCTTTACAGTCTCCAAAGCAATATCTCCACCTTTTCTTTCCCAATCAACTCCCAGAAATGTTAAATGACACTCTTTTGATGACCGTAACTTAATCATGTCTTTTACAAGATCAAGAGTTCTTTTGTCTTCAATATTGGCCCCAAATGGTACAACCTTAACCCGCTCAGGGTTTGCACCGTAGTATTCAATGGCTGTTTTTGCTGCCCAATCAGACGTATAAATAGCAAGACTGCAGCTATCCAATATTTGTTTTTGCAAGTAATGCGCGGCACGTTCGGTTTCAGAGCAGAGATTTGAATACTCCTTGTAAAACTCTGAAATGCCTGCAAACGTAGCATCTGTATAAAATACCTTCTTTTTCTTTGTTTCGAGTAAGGATAAAGGAACAGAGCCTGGCGAAAATAAAATATCGGTATAGGGTTTGACGTGAGTTTTTATCACCTCTGCATATTTTGTAGCTACCGCAATGCTTCGCTGACTATTGAAATTTTTCCCAAGCATTTTATAATACTTTTCCTTTAACCCCAATTGTATTTTCAAAGGGATTCCTACCCGTTTCGAAAGTTGGCCTATGTAATCAAGTTCAGCCCCTTGATCTTCTAACGCCTTTGCTATATGGTAACCGGCGCCAGACCAACTGTGAATATCTTTCGCATCAAAAAACGAAACGTACGTGATATGCATATTCTTTCTCAATAAGACCTAATAGTTCTCCGTTTCAACTTACCCTAACGGGAACCAATAGGGTATGGTTAGCAATATAACTGTTTGTATTGCTTATGGACTTAACGAAAAGCTGCGTTTTTTATTCTAAAATCATAAAAATCTGAAATGCTTTTATTCAAGGGCGCTTTAAACATGCTTACACTCTCCCTGTTTGCCGTTTGGCCAATTAGATTGTATCCAATAGAAGGCAATTGCATTGTTGCTCCTATACCGCTTACATGAACAATATTTCCTTCCTTTCTAATAACTGTCTCTTTTACCACTTTTACTTCCTCAGGAACAGTAATAGCACACTTTTCAAAACTAACATGTTGGTAAGTGTCCAAAAATGTTTTGATTGCGATCACCTCTTCTCCTGTAATTGTCGCCGGCGCATCTAACCAATATACCAAATTTACGCTACCTTGTATTCTGGTGAGAATTTCTTGCTGTATAGCTTTTTCCCGTACGAAAACATATGACGGAAACAAGGGCTGCTGATTATTTCTTCTGCGGTCGTCCCAATTGGGGTGTATAGATAAAAAGGGGCAATAATGTTCCAAGTGCCTTTTATTCAAAAAATCAACTACTTTTCTTAATAACCGCGGTTTGACGTTAAGAATAAACCACGAAGTTTCGGGTACAGAAGTAAACATAGACTAACGAATTACAGATTAAAGAATGATTTCTTTAGGATAGAGCTTCGCTGTTGCCACTTACATACAACGGAAGTAGAATTCTTAGTCTTTGATGTAGAATATTGGAGAATATTGTTTTCTACCCAGCTTATAACGGGTGATCAGGGATTAATAGTTTATCATTCAATATAACATATGGCAAAATCGTGGTTAATTATCCGCTGATGGATGGCGCTATACCTACGTCTTGATTTTGAACTTTTTTTTCGCTTTATTTTTTTTGTCATCGTCCTCCAAATAACCGTATCCATATCCGTATCCATAGGAATTTCCATAGGAATTTCCTGCAGCCTTTTTTACTCCATTGTACACAATCGCCATATTTTTCAACCCTTTAATACGATTGTGTTCCTGTAATTTTTGAACCAAAGCTTTAGGTGTATATCCGTCACGAACAACAAAAAGGCTTGCATCGCACATAGGTGAAATGATAAATGCATCGGTAACAGGGTTCACAGGCGCCGAATCAATAAGTATATAATCAAAATGATTTTCAAGATAAACAAGCAGTTCGTTCATGCGCCCGTTCAGTATAAGTTCAGACGGATTAGGAGGAACAGGTCCTGAAGGCACAATGAAAAGGTTCGGTATTTCCGCGCTTTTAATAATCTCCTCAACTTCGTTGTCACCTACAAAATAATTGGATATCCCAATTTGCCTGGAAACACCGAAAACGTCGCTCAACTTAGGCTTTCTAAGGTCGAGCTCAATTAAAACAACTTTCTTGCCAATCAGAGCAAGGCTTACCCCCAGATTAGCACTTACAAAACTCTTTCCTTCACCGGGAATAGACGATGTAATCAAAATTTTCTTTTTCCGGTTATTGATTCCCAGGTATCCAAGCGATGTTCTCAGTTGCCGGAATTGTTCGGCAATAAAACTTCTTTTCCCTTCAGCTATTACCAAATCACTACCTGAGCCGCTATAAGCGATTTCTCCCAGAATGGGATATTGTGTATATTTTTCCACTTCTGAGCGGGACATTACGTTCCGATTGAGTAAATTCTTAGCCTCAACAAAGCCAACAGAAGCTGCAAAGGCTGCTGCGAGTGCTAAAGCCAACACGACCATTTTTCGTGGACTAACCGGCCTTTCGGTTGACTCAGCTACATCGATAATTCTGCTGTCAGACACAACCGAGGCGTACGATAAAGCTGCTTCTTCTCGCTTTTGTAGCAAAAAAGTATAAATGCTGTTTTTGATAGACTGTTGTCGGCTAATATCGAGCAACTGTCTTTCCTTAACAGGCAACGTTTGTAATAAAGAAGCATACCGGTCGGTAGTGCTACTTACATCACGAACACTTGCCTGAACAATCGCTTTTTGGCTTTGAATATTTTCCAATATCTCTGGCCTCATTTTTTCAACCTGATCCTTTATCGACATTAACAAAGTGTTGTTTTCTGCCGTTGTGAGTTTCATCTTTTCATACTGAGACTCAAGATTGTAGAGATTTTCTAGGAGTCTTGACAACACAGGGTCGCTTATGCCAACTGTAGATGGAACGATTGCCCCGGAATTGTTTTTATTTTTTACATATTTTTCGACCTGCTCTAAAACAGCTAGCTGCATATTCAACTCACCAACTTTTTGATCATTTGCACCCACATTTTGCAAAAACAGCTTGCCCTGTTCACTCACATCAACAATCCGGTTTGCGGTTTTGAATTTAGCCAAATTACGCTCTACAGAGTCCAGCTCTCCCACAACATAAGACAACCTGCTGTCTACAAAAGACAATGTATTGGCAGCCAGTTGATTCTTATCGTTTATTGCAGCGCGGTTATACTCAGCAATTATCTCGTTCAGAATATTTTCTGATCGTTTAGGCACAACATCGATATACGTAAGGTTTATAACCGACGACTGTTTCCCACTTGCAGCCACAGTTAAGCTTTCCAAGAGCGAAGTAGCGGTGGGCTTTAAGCCATTGAGAGTAAAATACAACGGCTTGTCGGACGAAAGGCTGTCACTAATATAGTTACGATTTGCAACAAAACGAACTGTACCTTCAGGAATAACGATCCACTGATTTAATAAGTAAGGCTTTTTATTCATTAAAACAGTCTTGTTCTTTGGATCATATTTGAAGAAGATTTTTTCGGAGGGTTTTGACTTAAGCTCATCAGGATTTTGCACTTCCACTTCTACAGGAGATGTCAGGTAGGCAGAAACATCGTTCAATCTTCCTTCCTGCATTATAGGAGCATATAAACGCAACTTTTTTGCTACTTCCTTTGCTATGGACCGAGAACTAAGTATTTCAATTTCATTTTCCAGAACCTTTTGAGTACCAAAAAGATCAAGAGTCTCCAATAAGCTTCCGTCCGGCAAATTTTGTTTGTTGTCTTTTATCAGTAAGCTTGCTGTGGATTCGTACGCCGGCGGTGTATAACGCAGATAAATCCACGCCGTAATGATACCAACGGCTCCTAAAATAACAAAGATTGGCCAATACGGTAAATACCGCCCTAAAACATCATGAAAGATATTCTCTTCACTAGGAGTGTTAGAATAATTTTCCTGGTTTAAGCTTTCCTGCATATTTGATGTTTAGTAATCAATCTATTTAAATGTGTTATCGCAATATTATGCCTATTACTACGGCTAAAACAGAAATGCTACTAAGAACTATTGGCGCTAGCTGCATTGACCTCTCTGCACTTCCTAAACGTGCGGCATTCGGTTCCACATATACAATATCATTCGACTTCAGATAGTAATAGGGTGAATTGAATAACTCCTGCGAATTCAGGTTTATTCGACGTACAACTTTTTCACCATTCTCTTCCCTTATTAAAAGAATATTGTTTCTTTTTGCAAATATGGTTAAATCTCCAGCCATACCTAGCGCTTCCAACAACGACATTCTTTCACTCGGCACAGTAACAACGCTTGGAGTTCTTACTTCGCCCATAACCGTTACTCTGAAATTAATAATACGTATGCTTACAATAGGATCTACCAACAACTTATTCCCTGCCAGTTGATCTGTGATATTCTTTTTTATCTCTGCTTTTGTTAAACCTCCTACTTTGATATTGCCCAGCACAGGAAACTGTATTAGCCCCTCGGCATTTACTAAGTAGCCAGACGTTTGTGCCGCCAGAGCGCCAATGTTTCCTTGAGCAGTCACCATCGTATTTGGAGAATTGAACTGAATATCTGCCTCAGGGTTTGCACTACTTACAGATATGCTCAAAATGTCGTTAGGGTTAATAACAGGTTGAGGAACACCGCCATATTTTGAAAGTATAGTAGTATCCTGTATCCCATAAAAATAAGCGGCCTCCTTTGTGTTTACACATGAAGTCAATGCCATGCAAGTAACTACGAATAGTAAAGAAAAAAAGTCCAATTTTCCTTTCATATTTTTTTTTTAGCATTGGTCCATGCAGCTATAATGGCCAGCTACTTTGACCGATAGAACTTTTAAAAATATTAGATTTTGTTATGGCAAGAGTTACAAACCTCTTTCTTTGGAATTTAATAGGCAGGATTTAAAGAGATGACATGCCTTTGAGTTGATTGAGCAAATCAAAGATATAAAATTTAGTGCTAATCAGTATAGCAACCCTAAATAACTTACCATATGCTTAATCCAGTTCACTAAATAATAGTGCTTCTCCCACATGGCGGCTTTTCTCTGGTTCTGGTATCAAAATGCTGCTTTGGTTACATCGACATAAAATCTGTTCGCACCCCACAATTCGACCTCAGTATTGCAAATTGTTACCAATGCCTGCTCACCTTTACCATTGCACCGAAACTGTTATATAAAAGGTCTCCCTGATCTATAGCCAACGCAAAGCCCAATTTGTATCTTTTATCAACAAAAAAACGGGCCGCCTCCAGGTAAGCAGAAAACTGCTGCACTCTTTCAAAATACGGCGGAGGGGCAATTACACGAATTCCGCCCGTGGTAGAGCCAAAAGGACTTGTAAAATATGTGCCAAAATTATCTGAGTATGAAACTTTAGCAATATAATCCCATGAACCTGCAAATCCTTCTATCCCAATGTGCCCAAGCACCACCCGGTTATTGATAGACGCCTGTTTCTCACTCCGTACAAGGTCCTCACGTCCATACCATCTACTCGTAAGAAAGTTGTTTCCAAGATTTTCATTTTTATACGTCCAACCATGTAAATAAATATAGTTGTTGTAATAGTTTTCATCGCCGGAAGGTGTAATTGGGGCATCAAGTTCCCCACCCTGGCTTTTGGAAGCCATGTATTCCACCAGTATTTTTTTCCACCCAAAGCCGGTATGTTTCTCTTTCAAATTACGGAAAACCAGGCCAAATAGTCCGTCGCGCAGATTATTACCGTGATAGAGTCCTCCAACATCGTAAAAAAATTGATGATATAAATTTACTTGGATGGAATTCCATGCATATGAGATTTCCTGATCGATAGAACCTATGTGATTTCCTATTTTAGATTTAGGTATCCCCGGAATACCATATGCTTTGCCAAAGACAACATGCCAATACGTTTGAAAAGGAGAGAGTTCATACTCGGGACCTTCGATCGTTTTTTCATTTCCCCACATCACCTGATGGTTAAATCCACCCGCCAATTTTAATCTGCTTTCCGGCTTTCCGAGGCGCAGATATAAAGACTTTTGATGAAGATAAGATGAAACAATATCAGCATGTTCGCTTTCCCAAAGTGGAGTTTTACCAAACCAACCATGTGCATAATTGCCTTTGATTGCAAAAAATTTGTTGGCAAAAGGGAGACTCCAGTATTCAGGAATAGATACTTCTACTTTAGGTATTCCAAGTGCATTTCCCGAAAGAGCAAACGCGCCGGATGAAAGTGTAGTGTCTGTAATTCCGAAAACCTCTTTGGACCGTCCTCCTTTAAGCTCAAACATGGCTAATTTACCTTTGAGGTAGGCTTCAGTTAATATAAACCTGGAATTATGCCCAATGTTCAAACGCCCCTCTGCCCCAAACCCCCAATCTATAATCCTGCGGTTACCATCATTCCTGTAATTCTTTTTCACCTGTGCCACCAAGCTACCGGACATGCCTCGTGAAGGAATACTTCCGTATTGGTTGGTTCGGAACCAAAATGGAACCTGATCATTGGAAGTGCCAATGGCCTGCAGCTCCATTTTTCCCTGATACTCATGTTCAACTAAATCAGCCTCTGTAGATTGAGCAGTTACAACACTGCCTGCAAAAACCATAAGGGCAATCAGTATGATCTTTTTTGTAGCGGGAAATGTGCTAACAAGAACATTTAGCGCAAATTGCGCTTTGTTGATTTTGTGCAAAAGCAGCTTGACTTGTCCAGGTAGTGATCGGTTGTTCATATTGTTAATCAAAGAAACCTTTCCAGGCTGTGGGGTCGCTAAATGCAATATTCTTGCCAGTAATATTTATGGTTTACACCATACTTGGCTGCAATGAGCGAAATGTTGTGCATACGCATTTCAAATTTCGGCTCCCTGCTGCTTCATCTAAATAATGTGGCCGATAAATTTCGGGGCTGCTACCAGGTTATACCACAGTTACAATCTCTTTTGGGTTGTATCTTGGCGAACTGGCAATAGAAAGTTCAGCGGGTGGGTAACCGCAGCCAATGATAAGCGTCACAACTTCCGAGCTGGGGATTCCGCATATTTCTCTCAGTTCCTCATCGTCTTTTTCAGAAAAACAAATATAGGCCAGTGGAAGCGCTCCTATTTGGTAATAGTGCAAACCATACAACAAACCCATTGCAAATAGTCCGGAATTTAAATAAGCTTCATTTTTTTCAGCCATTCCAAAAACACCTAGTTCCGCCGATAGTACTATAATCTTATTGATGGTTTCACCAAAGCCCCGGTTACCGCGTTGCTTCTCCAGTATCCATTTCATATGCGCCCGATCCTGAACAATATAAGCTCTGTTGGGTTGCCTGTTACAAGACGACGGGCTTTTTTGTGCTATTTGGATGGCTTGCAGAATGAGCTCAATATCAACATTTTTATCTGTAAAACTTCTTACGCTGTGCCGTGAAAATGCAAATTCTTTAAAGCTGTCATTGGCATGCTTAAAGTATTCATTATTTGATATTTGAATCTGCCGGCAAGAATCATTAACGTTGATTCTTTTTACCAGTTTTTGTATCTCTCCAACCAGAACCGGATCAAGTGCAAAATTGGCCTGTTCATGTACATACAAATACTCGTCCAGTATCTTTACTGCATGTTCAAAATGTTTGTCGCGTTGATCAAACTTATTGTCAATA
This sequence comes from Agriterribacter sp., assembly GCA_051958655.1. Classification (GTDB taxonomy): domain Bacteria; phylum Bacteroidota; class Bacteroidia; order Chitinophagales; family Chitinophagaceae; genus Agriterribacter. The sequence goes on from JBQCFW010000141.1 coordinate 60,137, forward strand.
TATTTATTGCACAGTTTTATCAGTGCGAACAGAACATCAAAACCAAATCCTAATCTCATATTCGGCATTGTCAACCCCTTTTCCACTACATGATATTTCAATACAATTTGCCCGATCATTTTCCGTTGATTATCAAGGGCATAAAAGGCATTGGAATGTCGAACAAACCTATTGATAGCGGGATAATAAGATTTGAAAGCCTGAACCACATAACGAACCCTTCGGGGAAGAAGCCGGCCGGCATAGCTCTTTATACTCATAATTTCATTTTAAAAATCACTAACAGCAAAAAATAAACGTTTGAATAATGAAATTGTTTCTGGGACTTGTTTTGCTGCCGCTTGTAAGCATCAAGTAAAATTATCCTAACTCCTATGGTAACAATACAAAAAGATACCGCTTTATCTTGGTAGCCAAAAACGCTACTATAATAAAGCGGTGTGGAATGAATGAATTCAGGTTCTAAAGCGATGTCAATTAGTGGCAACCGGAATCAGAACTTTAAACGCTTGTTAAAATAAACATTCCGAGCCTGACTTATCCGTTCACGAACAACTAACGGCATTAGCTTTTAGATCCGATATCTTGCGCTATAACTAAACCGGTAAAAATGCATCAATGAAAATACATTCAATAATCAGGCAGCAAGAAACAAATGCTTCTCCAGAAATACTTTGCTTGCCGGTTGGTTACCACTAAAAATTAACCTGGATACCAGCCCCCAATAAGGAGAGCAGAATCTTTCCTTCTTTTGCTGGCCAGGCCGCTGTATATGAAGCAATGATATCGAGTCTTTTACTAACTGAATATCCTGCTACGCCGGAAACGGTAGGAGCCCAGGTTCGTTTCTTTCCCGTGGTAACCGTTGGTGCTGTTTCTGATGGTTGATAGTAATAGTCCTCAATGTAATTCGTATATGAAGCGCCCGCATTTAATTCAATGAAAGCGCCGCCAATGTGATCGATACTGGTGCTCAGATGTCTCGGTAAACCGAAATTGAATCTATATCCTACCAGCGCCGTAAGTGAACTGATGTTGTTGTATTGCTTTCCATCAAAAGCCGAAAAAAAGCTACCGCCATTTATGGATGGAGTATGAGTAGCTTTACCTGTAACAACAAATTCGTTATAAACATCTTTGTTGGCGTTAGCACGAAACATTACTTTACCATCCACACTTACACCAAAACGACCAGGATAGGTAACATATCCTTGTACTGCCGCGGCTAGTCTTAATCGTTTTGGAAATTCAGATTTTGCTGTGTTGATGTTTTGTGCCAGAGCCGGAAAAGCGCTGCACATGGCAATTAATGCCAGTAAAAAATATCTCTTCATCTGGGAAGGGTTTAGGTGAAAACTACTACAAGATTACGTAATTCTACTAAAACCACACAGCCCAGCGAATAGACATATGATAAATTAAGTTAAACAGTTCATTCCTTCCTTACTATAACATAAAAAACCGCTGCCGCAGTAAAAGAAAAGATAGAAACTCTTGCCTCCTTTTATTTAATGGTTACCACTTTAATTCTAGGATACCAGGGAATACAGTATTAATCTTCGTTAATTACTTTGCGGCATAATATCGCCATCATTGAAAGCTGACAATGTTTGCGATACCTTTTCACTTAACTGAATATGGGCCTTGCTCACTTTTGCCACCAATGCATATCCGATAGATGGAAGCTCTATTTTGACGCTATTGCTGCTTACCTGCACTATCGTTCCCTCTTTATGGATAAGAGGACCTCTGGTTATTTTTACTTTATCGTAGACATTAACATCTATTTTTTCAAGTTCAACGTTCGTGTGTTCGCCTAAAAAATCTCTGATCGCCTGAATTTCTTCTGAACGAACAATTGCCGGCCTGCCTAACCAATACACCAGATTGACAATACCGGGAATAGCCTTTATATAGCTATGTTGCTGGGGTGTAACTTTTACAAAAACGTAAGATGAAAACAATGGCTCTAATACCGCTTTCCTCCGATCGTGCCATTGCCGCACTACCTTGTTTAACGGACAATAGTGTTCGTAATTTCTTTTGCCTAAAATTTCGGCCACTTTCTTTTCCCATTTTGGCTTGGTATATACAACGTACCAGTTAGACTGCGATAGATTATTCATAAAAACGAATTTGGATAATGTATCAATTTTTTGTCTATGGGCATAGCTTCGCTACTCCCAGTAACACTTTGGATTTCTTTCATTATAACCACACACTATCAATACGATCAATACGCTGCTTTAACTCGCTACGCAATAACATAGCAGTGCTTGAACCAGGGATTAGGGAATAGAACATTTACAATAGCCTCTGGAAGAACCGTTAAGTAACAATGGATTTCCTGAACCATGAAAATCAAATGATAATAAAACCAGGCAAACATCGGGATGGTGTTGCACGGGTTAAGCGTAGTGCCAGGTTTGGCAGGATTAGAAATAATGTTCTTTTGTAGAACAAAGGCGAAGATACATCTAAATAATATACGATTCACAATTTTGCAGCAAATTTCATACAAACTTTAAACTTCATTAAAAAAATGCACATTGATTTCACTTTTTTCAAAAAAAGCGGCGTTTCTGTTCTTATTATTCAGTGAGTTATATCTTATATAATAATTGATTAATTAGTATTAATAATACTTTACAGGAATAAAATGAAGCATAAAGACTGAAAAAAAGCGTAGTCAAATCTTTGTTGTGAACTTCTGCTGGAAAGTATTATTCATTTACGACCGACTAAAAATATGCACAGTGCTATGCTTTACAACCTTACACCAGTTCCGTATCATACCGCTCAACAGCTTCAATGCCAGGGAGTTTTTTTAAGCGGGTTACCAGCTCGTCCAGTTCTTCTTTATCGTGTACAAAAAGTTTTACATTACCTTCAAACAAACCTTCTTTCGCTTCTACAGTAAGCGCGGCAATGTTTATTTTCATTTCGCCCGATACCAGGTTGGTAATTTTGTGTATTACGCCTACATCATCAAGCCCTAATATTTTAACGCCGGTAAGGAATGATATCTCTTTGTTTTTAGCCCATTTTGTTTTTACTACCCTGTGTCCGAAGTTCGACATTAACCTGGCAGCATTGGGGCAGTTGGTGCGATGAATGATCAATCCTTTACCTGTGCTTACAAAACCAAATACATCGTCTCCCGGTATAGGCTTGCAGCAGTTGGCAAGTGTATACACAATCTTATCGCTGCTTTCTCCAAAAATGATCAGTTCATTGTCTTTTTTCTGCGAAGGCTTTGAATGATCAGCATCGGCTTTTGTTTCCGGTTCCGGCTGCTTCGCAGGTCTGGGAACAATCAACTTATCGCCGGCTACCTGAAACTCATCTTTTAATTCTTTCAGGTCAATATTCTTTACCGCAATCTGGTAAAACAAATCGAGTGGAGAAGGTTGCTTATAAAAATTGGAAACCTCCTCAATATTAGCCTGACTGAATGCTGCACCCATCCCTTCCAGCTTGCGCTGCAACGTATACTTTCCTTCCTCTCCTATCTTTCTTTTTTCTTCCTTCAGCGCATCTTTAATTTTGGTTTTAGCTTTGGTAGTTACTACGAGGTTCAACCAGTCTTCGTTAGGCTTTTGCTTGTTGCTTGTAATAATTTCTATCTGGTCGCCGCTACGAAGTTTGTGCCCGATCGGCACAAGCTTATGGTTCACCTTGGCGCCAATGCATTTAGAACCCACGGCGCTGTGTACAGAAAAGGCAAAGTCGAGCGCCGTTGCTCCCACCGGTAGCATTTTTACATCGCCTTTAGGCGTATACACGTAAATTTCTTCTGCAAGAAACGAAGTTTTAAAATCGTGTAAGAAATCGATGGAGTTCACATCGTGCGTCAATGCCTCCCGTATTTGTGTAAACCATTTATCAAATCGATTTTCGTCATTGGTACCTTCTTTATACTTCCAGTGGGCAGCCAAACCCTTTTCCGCAATTTCATTCATGCGTTTAGTGCGTATCTGCACTTCCACCCATTTGCCCTGCGGCCCCATTACGGTGGTGTGCAATGCTTCATAGCCGTTTGATTTAGGATTGCTCAGCCAGTCACGCAAACGCTCAGGCGAAGGAATATACATATCCGTAATCATGGAGTAAGCCTTCCAGCAGTCCTCTTTTTCTTTTTCGGCACTCGATTCTAAAATCACACGAATGGCAAACAGGTCATATACTTCTTCAAACACCACCCCCTTCTTTTTCATCTTATTCCAGATGGAGTGGATAGATTTAGGACGCCCGTATACTTCAACTTTCAGCCCGGCCCTCACCAATCCGTCTTTAATGGGCCTGATAAATTCATTAATGTACCTGGTTCTTTCGCGCTTGGTTTCAGCCAGCTTTTTGGCAATCTCCCGGTAAGTATCCGGCTCAAGGTATTTCATGGCCAGGTCTTCCATTTCCGTTTTGATGGCATACAAACCCATACGATGCGCCAACGGTGCATACACGTACACTGTTTCACTTGAAATCTTCAACTGCTGTTCACGCTTCATACTGTCGAGAGTGCGCATGTTGTGCAGCCGGTCGGCCAGCTTAATTAAAATTACCCTTGGGTCATCCGTAAGCGTTAGTAAGATCTTTTTGAAATTTTCTGCCTGCTGGCTGGAGTTGGTATCTACTACATTGGAGATTTTGGTAAGTCCGTCTATGATGCGTGCGATTTCGGTTCCAAACGACCTTTCAATATCTTCCAGCGTAAGGTCGGTATCTTCCACCGTGTCGTGCAGGAGCGCGCAAATGGTAGACCGGATACCCAGCCCAATTTCTTCGGCGCAAATATTAGCTACGGCAATGGGATGAAGAATATAGGGTTCGCCGCTTTTACGACGCATGGTTTTGTGCGCTTCGGCAGCCATTTCAAAAGCAAGACGTAATAATTCGCGGTCGCCCTGCTTTAATTTGGGCTTCAAAGTTCGTAAAAGTGCCCTGTACTGCCGCACAATCTCCTTTTTCTCCTCTTCTTCGCTCAGGTTATATTTTGGCGTTTTAACATCAGTATTCATATAAATCCAAATTTAAGTAAAATCTACTACCTTTGCCGTCCCAAAAACAAAAGCAATTTAAGCCCAGGGCTGATAATTGCTGTATATCAAGCGGGTGTGGCGAAATTGGCAGACGCATCAGACTTAGGATCTGACGCCGCGAGGCATGGGGGTTCGAGTCCCTCCACCCGCACAAAAAAAGGCTGGATTTGTGATGACGGAACTACTATTATGAGGCACTACCCAACGGCATGCTTATTAATAATATGCCGGGAACAGAAATGGTTTCAACTTTTCTGTTAAATGGCAATGAATAATTACAACATCGCACTTAACAAATACTATTAATACTTTATGGCAACGGTTACCAGGGAAAATATTGGTTTACTGAACGATAAAATAACAGTTACAGTAAGCAAAGAGGATTATCTGCCAACTTTTGAAAAAGCGTTAAAGCAATACGCCAAATCTGCCAACATTCCTGGTTTTCGTAAAGGAATGGTGCCAACAGGCGTAATCAAGAAAATGCATGGTCCCGCAGTATATACAGAAGAAGTGCTGAGAAGCATTGAAAAAGGACTGATGGAATACCTGGACCAGGAAAAACTGGACATATTTGCGCAGCCTTTGCCCGGATCGGATAACGATGCCCGCAATATTGATATGAACAATCCTGCCGAGTATTCCTTCAATTTTGAGGTGGGATTGAAACCCGACTTTGAGCTGCCAGACCTGAACAATGCAAACCTGGTACGCTATAAAATAACCGTAGAACCTTCGATGGTGGATGAAGAGGTGGAACGCCTGCGCAGCCGCTACGGGAAAATGACCGAACCCGAAACCGTAAGCACCGATGAAGATGTACTGAATGTAAAGTTTGAGGAGTCGGATGCAGAAGGAAATGTAATTGAAGGCGGCATCAGCAAAGACAATTCCTTGCTGGTTAAATACTTTAATGCAGCATTTAAACCGAATTTATTAGGGAAAAAGGCAGACGACAGTGTAGTACTGCAACTTTCATCGGCTTTCGACGAAAAAGAAAGAGACTGGCTGATCAGCGACCTGGGACTGGACAAAAATGATGAGAATACTTTAAATAAATACTTCAAAGTAACCATCACCAAAATAGGACTGGTTGAGAAAAGAGAATTGAATGAGGAGTTTTTTAAAGAAGTATATCCCAACAAAGAAAACATTACTACCGAAGAAGCTTTTCGCGAGGAAATAAAAGCGGATATACAGAAGGGACTGGATGCGCAAAGCCGCAACCACTTGCATCATGAAATGTATCATGCCCTGCTCGATAAAACGCAGATAGAATTTCCTGAGAGCTTTTTAAAGCGCTGGATGGAAACGGGTGCCGAACAGCCCAAAACGCCGGAGCAGGTAGAAGAAGAGTTTCCTACCTTCAAAAACCAGTTGAAATGGACTTTGATCACCGATAAAATTGTAAAGGATAACAGCATCGAGGTTTCTCCCGATGAAATACGCGACCACATTGCCCAGGAAGTATTGAGCTATTTTGGCGCATCGGGCATGCAGGGCGATATGAGCTGGTTGGGCAGCTATGTAGATCGCCTGACGCAGGACAAACAGCAGGTGGAGAACACTTACCGCAGGATCATCTCTCAAAAAGTGTTTGAAAAAACGGAAGGACAGTTCACCCCTACAGAAAAAGAAATCAGTGTTGACGACTTCCGCAAATTGCAGGAAGAGCACCAGCATCACCATCATTAGAAATGGTAAGTGATAGGTGACAAGTAGCAAGTGAGGAGTGCGGTTGGGCGTTTACGTTATAAAAATGGTTTAAAATCCGGGAGCATGCTTCCGGATTTTTCTTTTAGCAATCATCAAATTCCAGCACAATTACTTATATCGTCATGGCATTTTGTCGGTTTTTTTGTTTCGCATGATATTTGGGTTCATAAAAGCCATAAATTGCTTCACTAAATCAGAAACCATTGATACTATGAATATTGGAAAAGAATTTGAAAAATACGCCGTAAAGCATAAAGGTATTTCCAGCAACAAGCTGGATAGTTATACCAAGCACATGGTTACCAATCTTACTCCTAATATTATTGAAGAACGCCCCATGAACATTGCTGTAATGGATGTATACAGCAGGTTGATGATGGATCGTATTATATTCCTCGGTTATCCTATTACCGAAGAAGTGGGCAATATCGTTACCGCCCAGTTGCTTTTTTTAGAGAGCACCGACCGCACGCGCGATATTCAAATGTACATTAACAGCCCGGGGGGATCGGTATACGCCGGAATGGGTGTGTACGATACCATGCAATACATCAACCCCGATATAGCCACTATTTGCACAGGCATGGCCGCCAGTATGGGCGCGGTACTGATGTGTGCAGGTGCAAAAGGAAAAAGAACTGCGTTGAAGCATTCCCGTATTATGATGCACCAGCCCAGTGCCGGAGCAGCCGGTCAGGCAAGCGATGTGTTGATCACCGTGAACGAAGTGCGCAAAATGAAGAAAGAGCTGTACGAAGTAGTATCTTACCACAGCGGGCAGGACGTAGATAAAATAGCGAAAGACTTCGACCGCGATTTCTGGATGACAGCGCTGGAAGCAAAAGAATATGGACTGGTAGACGAAGTGTTGCTCATCAATCCTAAAAAACAAAAAGAAAGCTAAACGGCAAAAACATTAAAGAATTAAGCTATGCAGATAAACAGTATACGGAAATCTTACAGACTGGATGATGAAGACAACCCGGAAACGCCGGAAATGCCTTCGATGGAAAAGATGCTGAGCGGTTGGCAGTTTGACAAAAAATTCATTGAACAACGTAAAGTATTCCTTTGGGGTGCGGTAGATGACAAGAGCTCGAAGGACATTACATCGAGACTGCTTTACCTCGACGCAATTGATCCGGGAAAAGAAATTACTTTTTATATCAATAGCCCCGGTGGCATTGTAACCAGCGGAATGGTGGTGTACGATACCATGCAGATGATAAAATCGCCGGTGGCAACCGTTTGTATGGGCATGGCAGCATCAATGGGCTCTTTGCTGCTGAGCGGGGGTAAAAAAGGCAAGCGCTATATTTTCCCTCACGGCGAAGTAATGATACACCAGCCGAGCGGTGGCGGACAGGGTACAAGTGCCGATCTTGAAATAATGGCAGAGCAGATAGAAAAGGTAAAACGGATCAGTGCACAGATACTCGCCGACAACTGCGGCCAGCCGTTAGAGAAAGTAATGAACGATTTTGACAGAGATCACTGGATGGATGCTAAAGAATCCATAGCATATGGTATTGTTGATAAGTTGGTAGAGAAACTGTAAGCAGCTTACAATCAAATCGTTGAAAAGCCGCTTGCTAAAGCGGCTTTTTTATGCAGCGAAATTTGACATATGTAGCTCCTTAAATATTGGATATTCCAGAAAAAGTTTCGGACTTTTGTAGCACCCTCATCCTATACAGCCTGGAAAATCTGGTAATTCGTATCCCTTGTCAGCCAATCAAACTATTGATATTAAACTTTTATTGAATTACGATGGCTAAATCAATTTTGCATTGTTCTTTTTGCGGTAGGAGTCGTGATGAAGTTAAAATTCTTATTGCGGGTCAGGAAGGACATATTTGCGAGAACTGCGTGGAACATGCACGTGAAATTATTGAACAGGAACTTGTTTTAAAGCACGAATCTTCGCATCCTCAATTCAAATTAACGGTTAAAAAACCTGTTGAGATCAAAAAATTCCTCGACGAATATGTGATCGGGCAGGATGAAGCTAAAAAAGTATTGAGTGTTGCAGTATACAATCACTATAAACGCCTTCAGCACAAAACAGGCGAAAACGAAGTTGAAATTGAAAAGAGCAATATTGTAATGGTGGGCGAAACGGGCACCGGAAAAACATTACTGGCAAAAACCATTGCGAGAATGTTGAATGTTCCGTTTGCCATTGTAGACGCTACTGTATTTACCGAAGCCGGTTATGTAGGTGAAGATGTAGAAAGCATTCTCACCCGTTTGCTGCAGGTTTGCAACTACGATGTGGCAGCAGCCGAAAAGGGTATTGTATACATTGATGAAATAGATAAGATAGCGCGCAAAGGCGATAACCCTTCTATTACCCGCGATGTGAGCGGCGAAGGCGTGCAGCAGGGATTGCTGAAACTGCTGGAAGGAACAGAAGTACTGGTACCTCCGCAAGGCGGCAGAAAACATCCCGAGCAAAAACTTATTAAAGTAAACACTCAGAATATATTATTCATTTGCGGTGGTGCTTTTGATGGCATTGACAAAGTGATTGCCAGAAGGGTAAATACCAATTCCATTGGCTTTAATGTAAATAAAGATCAACAGGAATACATGAAGAAAAACCTGTTGCAATATGTAAATGCACAGGATTTAAAATCATTCGGATTGATTCCCGAATTATTAGGCAGGTTGCCGGTGGTAACTTTCCTGAATCCGCTGGACACAGCTACGCTTCGTTCTATTTTAACAGAACCCAAAAACGCCCTGATCAAACAATATGCACGTTTGTTTGAACTGGAAGGCATTAAGCTGAAAGTAGACGACGGTGTACTTGATTTTATGGTTTCCAAAGCCATGGAATACAAACTCGGCGCACGTGGCTTGCGCAGCATTTGCGAAAATATTCTTGTTGATGCTATGTTCGAACTGCCTACTTCCGGCGAAAAGCAATTCCACCTTACGCTCGACTATGCGCAGCATAAGTTTAATAATAGTAAGATGAGTTTGCTGAAAGTGGCATAGCGGGCAGCCATGAGCGGTCAGCTATCAGCAGTCAGCTTTGAAAAGATTCGAAAGGTTGACAACTTTTAAAAGTTGTCAACCTTTTTTTGTGAAAACCATTGATAGCTGACCACTCATAGCTAAATACTTCATTAGTTCGGAGATTCCTCCTGCGCGAAATGACCGAGAAGGTCAATCGCCAAGGCTGAGGGCTGATAGCCAATAAATTCCTTAGCTTTATACAGCTTCTGCTACATGAACAATAAACGACGATCTTTTATTAAAACAGCCGGACTAACGGGCATCGGTATTGCCGGAGGCAGAATTTTCAGCGGCTTTGCCGGTCCCGCTATTACTCAATACATCCCCGCAACAATGGAGCATTTTACTATACCTGCAGATCTGAACCTGATTGGATTGTACGGTCCCTGGGCGGCTTCGCTCACTGCAAACAAAATACCATCCCTGTCGTTCAGGAATGACAAATGGAATAAGCAAAACATCGAACAATGGCGTGAGACTGCAAAACGGCAAACTTCAGAACGTATGGCAATACCCAACATTGGCGGGATGCCTGATGTAACCGTAAAAAAGCAATATACCTACAACGGACTGCATGTTGAAGAGCTGAGCTGGCAATTGCCATATGGACGCCCCACCGATGCCATTTTGCTGAAACCCGAAAATGCGAAGGGCAAACTGCCAGGCATACTTGCCTTTCACGACCACGGTGGCAATAAGTACCTTGGCACCCGGAAGATTACCCGCACATCTGACACAGTTGCACCTGTAGTTACCGCGCATCAGGCAGAATCGTACGAAGGCACAGCGTGGGCAAACGAAATAGCCAAACGCGGATATGTTGTGCTGGTATCGGATGCATTTCCTTTTGCCAGCAGAAGAGTGCTGCTGCAGGATGTAAGCGAACATTTGAGAAACGGGCTAAACGATAATGATCCGGAAAATGCAGAGAACATCGAAAAATATAACCAATGGGCGGCCGGGCATGAACACGTTATGGCAAAATCGTTGTTCAGCGCTGGTACTACCTGGCCGGGTGTGTTTTTTGCCGAAGACCGGAAAGCACTGGACATTCTTTGCAGTCGCCCCGACGTTGACGCCGACAACATTGGATGTGGCGGACTATCGGGCGGCGGTATGCGCACGGTATTTATGGGCGGACTGGATGACAGGATCAAATGCGCGGTATGCGTAGGGTTTATGACCACCTGGAAAGATTTTGCGTTGTACAAATCGTTTACGCACACCTGGATGACCTATGTACCCATATTGCCCAACGAGCTCGACTTTCCGGAGATATTAGGATTGCGTGCACCCTTGCCTACCATGGTACTAAACGATACAGAAGACCAGCTATACACATTGCCAGAAATGAAACAGGCAGATAATGTGCTGCGGCAGGTATTTGAAAAAGCAGGTGCGGCAAACCGTTATCAATGCTCTTACTATCCCGGGCCGCATAAATTCGATAAAGCGATGCAGCAGGAAGCCTTCAACTGGTTTGACAAGTGGTTGAAAAAATAGGTTAACTTCAATGCTCTTCATCGTAACACAATGAAAAAAATTTGCGTTCTGATTTTATTGATGGGGTATTTGCACACATTCGCCAGCAAAGCACCCAACGATACTTCCGGCTATCTGCAAACAGTGATAGCAGCTTTGCAAAAACAGTGGCCAAATAATAAAACAATCAACCTTGTTTTTCACGGGCACTCGGTTCCTTCGGGCTATTTTAAAACGCCCGATGTACAAACGTTGAATGCATACCCGCAACAGGTGCTGGCAAAAATCAAACAGCAATATCCCTATGCAGTGGTGAACTGTATTGTTACAGCAATAGGCGGTGAAAACTCTGCAAGCGGTGCTGAGCGATTTGAACGCGATGTGCTGGTGCATCAGCCGGATGTATTATTTATAGACTATGCGCTGAACGACCGGGGAATGGGACTTGAAAAAGCCAGGCAGGCTTGGAGCAGCATGATAGAAAAAGCATTGGCAAAACAAATCAAGGTTGTTTTACTCACGCCTTCCCCCGATACAAGTGTCGGCATTTTGAAAGACAATAATATACTCGAACAGCATAGCCGGCAAATCAGGCAACTGGCCACCACTTACAAAGTTGGACTGGCAGACAGTTACGCCGCTTTTAAAGCAAAAGTTGCTGCCGGAAGTCGCATTGAAGACTATATGTCACAGCGTAATCATCCCAACACCGCAGGACACGCATTGATAGCAGAAGAAATTATGAAATATTTCAGGCAACCCTGAAATGTGTTGTTCCGGGCTAAAAATCACCGTTATTTAGTTGGTGCGTAAGGTTCGGAACTTTACAACCACCGTTGCGAAACAATAAGTGTCTTTGCAAAGTTCCGAACCTTGCTATCCTTTATTGCTAACTAAACCGCATTGGATAAAAATAATTAAGGTGCTTTGAGGAGCTTTCAATCATTTTTGGCTCTTATTTGAACAAACTAATCGCAAAATATTGAATGATGAAACTGGATATTTCAGAAAATGGAACGCAGCTCTGTACTAAAGCCGGTGCCCATGCCGCAAAACTCATCCGGCAGGCGATAGCCGAAAAAGGATCAGCCAATATCATACTGGCCACCGGGGCCAGCCAGTTTGAAACACTCCGGCAACTCATTTCCGAAAAGGATATTGACTGGAGCAAAGTTTCTATGTTTCACCTGGATGAGTATATAGGACTACCGGTAACGCATAAGGCAAGCTTTCGCAAATACCTTACCGAACGATTCCTGGAAAAAGTGAGCCCTTTAAAAGCCACCTACCTGGTAAACGGCGAAAACGATCCTGCTGCCGAATGCGAACGGCTCAATACAATAATATCCGAACATCCCATTGATGTGGCGTTGGTGGGTATTGGCGAAAATGGGCACCTGGCGTTTAACGATCCCCCGGCAGATTTTGAAACAGAACAGCCTTATATAGTGGTGGAACTGGATGCGCCCTGCCGCACACAGCAATTAAACGAAGGCTGGTTCGACACTTTGGAACAGGTGCCGAAGCAAGCCATCAGCATGTCGATACAACAGATCCTGAAATCAGGAACCATTATATGCTCCGTGCCCGATCAGCGAAAAGCAGTTGCTGTAAAAAACAGCCTTGAACAACCGGTAAGCAATCTTTTTCCTGCGAGCGTACTGCAAACGCATAACGACTGTACCTTTTTTCTCGACAAACAATCCGCATCGCTGCTTTCTAAAAACAAAACCGCATAAACATGGCGAAACCCTTACAGGCTGTTACCGTAAGTTCGCTAACCAGGCAGCAAACGCTGATCTCTTTACTGATCATCGCTGTGTTGTTTTTCATTTTCGGCTTTGTATCGTGGGCAAACGCCATACTCATTCCTTACTTCAAAATAGCCTGTGAGCTCAATCATGCCCAATCGTACCTCGTAACATTTGCATTTTACATTGCCTACCTGGTCATGTCGGTTCCTTCTTCTTATCTTCTAAAAGCCATCGGTTTTAAAAAAGGAATAATGACCGGCTTCTGGGTAATGGCAATTGGCGCTTTCATATTCATACCGGCAGCGTATATGCGCACTTATGGCGTTTTCCTTACCGGGTTGTTTGCTATAGGTTGCGGGCTTGCTATTCTTCAAACGGCAGCCAACCCCTATGTAACCATTCTGGGCCCAAAAGAAAATGCCGCCCAGCGCATCAGCTTTATGGGCATTTGCAACAAAGGCGCCGGCATATTGGCGCCAATAGTGTTGGGCGCCGTTATATTAAAAGCAACCGACAGTGGCTTAACCGAGCAGTTAGCAACCATGAGCGAAGCAGAAAAAAATGCAGCGCTTGATGGATTTATCAGGCGTGTAATAACGCCTTATGGAATAATGGGCATTGTGCTGGTATTGCTGGGATTGGGCGTACGTTTTTCTCCACTGCCGGAAATCAGCACTGATGAAGAAGCAAAGGCACAATCGGGGAATAAAGAAGAGAAGACAAGCATTTTTCAATTCCCTCATCTCATTTTAGGCGCAGTAGCTATTTTTTTACATGTGGGCACGCAGGTGATCGCCATCGATACCATCATTCCCTATGCCCTGTCTATGAAAATTTCGTTGTATGAAGCCAAAGTTTTTCCCTCCTATACTTTAACAGCTACCATCATTGGTTATATAGCGGGCATTATTTGTATACCACGTTTCATTCGCCAGGGAACCGTGCTGAAAATATGCACTATACTGGGCATCGTTTTCAGCGCACTTATACTGTTAGCTTCAGGCACTGTAAATATATTAGGACATGAAGCGGATGTTTCCATCTGGTTTATAGTGCTGCTTGGATTGGCCAATTCATTGGTATGGGCGGGCATATGGCCACTGGCGTTGGATGGATTGGGCCGCTTTACCAAACTCGGTGCCTCCATACTCATCATGGGGCTTTGCGGAAATGCGATTCTTCCGTTACTATATGGTTACTTTGCAGATTCACCGGGTTATACCCTCAAGACGGCTTACTGGGTATTGCTTCCCTGCTATGCATACCTGGTGTATTATGCTTTCAGGGGTCATAGGTTGCGAAGCTGGGGACAGGAGGGTAAAAGGGCAAAGCTGAAAAGTGAAAGGTAAAAAGGAGAGAAATATTTAATGGTTACATGAAAATATGAAAAAATATTGCTGCTGTTCGGTTATCCTTTGTTGCATTGCGTTGCGGTCTTTTGCGCAGGGGACGCCTGTAATCAATCTTCCTGCGGGATTAGATGAAATATCAGGTATTACTTCCTCTTCTTCTCCTAACATACTTGCCTTTGTTCACAACGACAGCGGAGATACGAGTCGCTTTTTTGGAATCGATCAATCCGGACAGTTAAAGTGCACTTTTTATTTTCGCGGTGTATCTGGTAAAAATGGGGTTAGTGATTGCGAAGATATTGCCAGTGGCAAGAGCGACAAGGGCGATAACAGGTATTTATATATAGGCGACATCGGAGACAACGGCGGGAAAAAGAAATACATTACAGTCTATCGCTTGGCCGAGCCGGATCGGTTTGAAAAACCCATACAAGCTGTAAGTGCCAGCCCGGTATTTTTTAAATATCCTGATGGAGCAAGAGATGCAGAAACATTGATGATCGATAACATAGAACGACTGCTATACATTGTTTCGAAAAGAGAAGATACGGTAAGAGTATATACGGCACCGTTACTGTGGAAAGAAAATGATACTGTTACATTGCAATTCAGAACACAGCTTTATTTTACCGGATTCCGGCCAGGTAAATGGATCACTTCAGGCGATATTTCCTGGGACGGCAAACAAATTTTGCTGAAGAGTTTGCAAAAGGTATACTACTGGAAAAGAAAAGACAAAGAACCGATATGGCAAACGCTGCAGAATCCACCCGCTGAACTTCCATATCAGCAGGAACCACAAGGCGAAGCGATTTGTTTTGACCGGGAAGGGAAAGGGTTTTACACAGTGAGTGAAGGGGAGTTGCAACCGGTGTATTATTATGTCCTACCTTCCAAATAAAAGGCTACCGTTCTTATAAATGCATTAATTAACAGGTAATTATTATCTTTAAGATTAGTAACGAACCTCGTTAGTATGATTGTTTCTTTTGGATCGAAAAACACTGAGAAAATATGGAATGGGTACAGAGTATCGGGACTACCTTCTGAGATTCAGGAGATGGGAAGACGAAAATTGAGGATGTTAAACAACTCGCAAAACTTAACTGACCTTATGGTTCCTCCATCTAATCGCCTCGAAAAGCTGACAGGGAATCTCAAAAATCTGTATTCAATAAGAATAAACGATCAATGGAGAATTGTTTTCAAGTGGAAAGATGGAAATGCCTCCGATGTTACAATCACCGATTATCATTAAAAAAAATGAAAAAACTAAAGAACATACATCCTGGGGAGATATTGAAACTCGAATTTTTAAAACCGTTGCATATAACGGCATACCGGCTTTCTAAAGACACGGGCATTCCGCAAACACGTATTTCCGAAATTATAAAAGGTAATAGAAAAATTACCGCAGTCACTGCTTTAAGGCTGTCAAGATATTTTGGTAATACAGCAAAATTCTGGCTTGGGCTGCAGAATGATTTTGATCTTGAAGAAGCACAAGCCTCACAAGAAAAATACCTTACCGATATTAAGCATCATTCTTCAGGACAAGTATAATAATGTTTTACACTCATTATAATGTCATCTCATCTGATTAAAATCTACAACGGTAAAATCATCAGCCCGCAAGGCATCTTACAAGGCGGCGTAGTACTCGTATCAGGCGAAACCATTACCGCCGTTAGCGATGTAAATATTGAAGTGCCTGACGCAGTACACATTGACGCAAAAGGTTTGTATGTATCTCCCGGCTTTATTGACATTCACGTGCATGGCGGTGGCGGACATGACTTTATGGACAATGATGTTGACGCTTTTCTGGCAATAGCAGCTATACATGCCCGGTATGGCACAACAGCCATGTGGCCTACTACGCTTACCGGCTCCAAAGAAGGCATTATTCAAACACTGCATACTTATGAAAAAGCGAAAGAAAAAAATACATCCGGCGCACAGTTTCTAGGTTTGCACCTGGAAGGTCCTTACCTGGCGATGAACCAGCGCGGTGCACAGGACCCGAGATACATCCGCGATCCCGACCCTGAAGAATACAAAGAGATCATTGCGGCATCCCCTTCTATTAAACGATGGAGCGCTGCGCCGGAACTGAAAGGCGCGCTTGAATTTGGGCAATACATCCGCAATAAAGGCATATTGCCGGCCATGGCCCACACAGACGCTATTTATGAAGAAGCCGAAGCGGCTTTCAATAAAGGCTACACGCTGGCTACTCATTTTTATTCTGCTATGTCGGGCGTTACGCGCCGCAATGCTTACCGCTACGCCGGCGTAATAGAAGCCGGCTACCTGATAGATGCCATGGATGTGGAGATCATTGCAGATGGTGTGCATTTACCGGCTCCCTTGCTCAAGCTGATCTATAAGATAAAAGGCTCCGACCGTACCGCGCTCATTACCGATGCGATGCGCGCTGCCGGCACATCTGCAACGGAAAGTGTGCTGGGTAATAAAGAAAATGGCTTAAAGGTGATTGTAGAAGACGGCGTAGCTAAACTTCCCGACCGGTTATCTTTTGCGGGCAGCGTTGCTACCGCCGACCGCCTTGTACGCACCATGATCAACATGGCTGAAATTCCGCTGGAAGATGCGGTTAAAATGATAACGGCAACGCCTGCACGCATTGCGGGAGTTGGAGACAAGAAAGGAAGCTTGTCTATAGGTAAAGATGCAGACATTGTTTTATTTGATAACAACATCCACATAGCAATGACGATGATAAAGGGAAAGGTTGTGTTTGAGGATGCTGCTATCAGCAGCCAGCGATCAGCCGTCAGCGATTAATGCGTTTGGGGTTTATCGTTTGCGGTATCGTTAATAAACTCCAAACGAAAAACCCAAAACTATTGTTCTTCGTGCAACCCCGTGCCCTTGTGTCTCCGTGGTTCAAAACATTATCTACTGTAAAAATAAAAATGCCCATCCTCCGCTCCTATTAGAATTCCCGAGCCTGCCGCTCCCCAATTTACAGGCGTTGGACTGGTGTCATGACCAGCCAGTGCTTTAGTACCAAGCGTACCCGTTTCTTCAAAATACCAATTGCCGCTTTGTTGGCCGCGGTTCAGCAATACAGAAGCATTTAAACTATTCACAATGAGGTCTGGCTGTCCATCGTTGTTCCAGTCTGATATAGTGAACTTCCGCCTGCCACTTCCTCCATTCTCTTTAGCATTTAATCTTAAAACATCCGATGCGTTAGAAACGATTTTATGATTAGCATCAAATACAGAGGCATTGCTGCCGAAAAAAATTCTTTTACCAGGCTGCAACACCAATCCTTTTGTTTTATATTTTTTTCTTTCAAACCAGGTTAAATATCCCTCATGGTCGAGCATCACCAGGTCGGGGAGCCCGTCTTTATTCCAGTCTATTGCAAAAGGTGTGGTACGCCACTGCGTTACCAGTTCATCCTGCTTCGACTTCCACCATGTCCATTTTGGTTGCGGAGGAGTATTGGTTTTCCATTCTATTGCAACCGGCTGCTTTTCGCCCAGTTGCGGCGCTCCCTTTTTGCCTGTATTTTTAAACCATTCCACTTTTCCCCAAATGGAATTGATCACTATGTCTTTCAATCCATCGCCATCCCAATCGGCAACCGACAACGTGGTGTAGCCCCATTTTGCTTCGGCAGGTCCCTGCACTGAACCATTTGTACCAGCCTGAATGCGGATTGTTTTCCCTTTTGATTGCAGCAATACCGGCGCAGCCCAGCGCGGCTTGCCATTATAGTTACCGAGGTTCTCTATAAATCCGATATACCCTGCCGAATTGCCCGCAACAATATCTTCATCTCCGTCATCGTCCCAATCAACACTTACAGGGGTAACCAATGCACCAAACTTCAGCCATAATGCCTGTTGTTTAAAATACACAGGCGAATCAAACACAGGCATTTTATTTTTTACTTTGCCCGTGTTCCTGATAAATGCTACTCTCCCGTCTTCATCTCCCACCACCAGGTCGGTATGCCCATCCTTATCAAAATCCACTGCAACAGGAATGATCATTTGCAGGTCCATTTTAATAACCCCTGCGCTATTGCTTAAAAATTTCCCTGCGGCGTATACTGGCTGCTCACGAGTACCGGTGTTCTCAAACCAGGTTAACCGGTCTAAAAATTCACCACAAATTAAATCCAGGTCTCCATCTCCATCAAAATCGGCAAAATTGGGCGACGGCGCTCCAAATACATCAATCTCTTTTCCACCCGCTTTTATCCGCCCGCGATTAACGTAAGAACCATTTTGATTTTCCACCAGGTATACATAACCGTGCAAAGGCCCGTTAATCCATTCGCCTTTATTGTTAAACGCATTGTCCCAGCCGTAATCGCTCCAGTCATCTATTCCCACCACAATGTCATTGTCGCCATCGTTGTCATAATCCACCAGCTTCCATTGGTTAAACCGTGGGCTTTTTTTAAAATCTTTCAAAATTTCCTGCGCCGGGAACAAACTGTCCTTTTGGGCACCCAACGTTTTTTTGAAATCTGTCAGCTCATATCCCGGCACCAGCACGCGTGCATGTTGACCAGTAAATGATACCTGTACGTTCTTAACTGCTTCGGTTAGCCTTTTTGCCGGGGCAAATACAGGGTTTGATCCGCCGGTTGTATTTTCAAAATAATAAGTGCCGTTATAGGGTTTATCCGGGCAGGAAACCAGCAAATCCATATCTCCATCTTCGTCAAAATCCATAGGCATGGGCCATGCCCATAATCCTACGCTTACATCTACTATCAAACCTGGATTATTATACGCCACCATTGTAAACTCTTCTTCTGCCGACTGAGCCATTGCAACTGTAACAAGCGAACCAACGCCAAGGCATACACTAAAAAAGCGTTTCATTACAATATTTTTTGAAGAATTGGTAATTGCCGATATGAGGCTGGCGGGTGATACGAACGCCATCATCTCGCATTTTTCCTGTCGAGCAATACTGCCCCCACAATAATCACCCCTTTTATTATCTGCTGATAGTAAGAACTTACGTTTAATAAATCGAGCCCGTTATTGATAACACCGATAATGAGCACTCCAATAACGGTACCGGCTACACTCCCTCTTCCGCCCAGCAGGCTTGTTCCCCCAATAACAACAGCGGCAATGGCATCCAGTTCGTATGCAATACCTGCATTGGGTTGCCCGGTTGTAATGCGTGATGCGAGTACAATGCCAGCCAGCCCGGCCAAACCACTGCACATAATATAGGCGAATAGTTTTACACGGCTTACCCTGATGCCCGATGCTGCTGCGGCATTTTCATTTCCGCCAACCGCATAAATGTATCTGCCCATCCGGGTATACTTCAATATAACTGCTGAAACAATAATTACCAGTACAAACAACAATATGGGAACCGGCACATAAAATATGTCGCCGCCCCCAATAAAATTAAACCCTGGCGACAAATTGGTTACCGGACGCCCTTTACTCAACACCAGCGCCAGTCCACGTGCAATGGTCATCATGCCGAGCGTAACAATAAACGGCGCCACTTTGCCTTTGGTAATGGTAAATCCGTTCAATGCGCCCACCAAAACCCCGGTAAGCAAACCCAACAGCAAAGGAACAATTAAGGGATAAGTACCGGGATGAGCAAAGCTTGCAGCCACTACTCCGGTAAGGGCTATTACCGAACCGAGAGAAAGGTCTATGCCTCCGGCAATGATTACATACGTTACGCCTATTGCCAGTATACCGTTAATGGATACCTGCCGCAGTACGATGAGCATATTCTGCGCGGTAAAAAAATTGGGCGTGGCAAAAGACAGCGCAATACAGATGACAACAAACGCAATAAAGATCCCGTATTTGGAAAACTGGTTGGTAGAAGATTTGATTGTAGCAAGACTCATTCGAGGATAATTAAATCGTTTTATAAAAGCTGTCGGCTATCAGCCGTCAGCGTTCAGCTATCAGATCCGATAAAGTAATCTATTTATACAAACATAGTTTGTTGGTGATTTCCAATACACCTTTTGTCGGTCAGACCGCCGGCCTTGCTCCAATACCTATTCTGGCGGCCGACGGATGCTATCATCGGCCCGCCTGCTTTGGGCAAGGCGCGTAGGTTGCAGGCGGTCTGATGGCAGAAATTGATTTCAGATCTGCAACTGGTATTCAGACCTGTCTACCGGCAGGTAGATTTTGCCGAAAGCTGATTGCTGCCGGCTCCGTATCTGCTTTTATGCCATTGCATATTTCATGATCAATTCCTGGGTGGCATCGGCTCTTGTAAGCTCCTGCACCACTTTTCCATTCCGAACTACCAGCACCCGGTCGCTCAGCCCCAGTATTTCCGGCAACTCCGACGACACCATGATAATTGCCTTCCCGTTTGCCGCAAGCGTGGTGATCATTTTATAGATCTCGGTTTTTGCGCCAATATCGATGCCTCTTGTTGGTTCGTCAAAAATGATGATATCCGGATCGTTGAGCAACACTTTTGCCAACACTACTTTCTGCTGGTTGCCGCCACTTAAATAATTAACCAACTGATTGGCGGAAGGTGTTTTAATATTAAACTCTTTAATCCTTGCTGCTGCAACTTTATTCTCTTTATCAAGATTGAGCAATATGCCATTGTTGTTTCGCGGAAGCGATGCCAGCGTGATGTTGTGTTTTACAGAAGAAGAAAGTACCAAACCCGTTTGTTTCCGATCTTCACTCACCAACCCAATGCCCTGCGCAATAGCATCGCGGGCAGAGCGGATTTTTACCTTTTCCCTCCTAACGTATATTGCTCCGGATTCAACTTTACGTAAGCCAAACAAACCTTCTATTATTTCGGTTCTGCCCGCACCCATTAAACCGGCTATGCCTAATATTTCTCCGCGCTTCAATTCAAAGCTGATATCAGAAAACTTTTCTCCGGTAAGATTGTTAACCGATAGTATTGTTTCTCCGGTTGCTGAAACTCTTTCTTCAAAGATGGTGCTCAGTTCCCGTCCCACAATCAGGTTGATCAAACGCTCTTTGCTTAATTCGTGCGCAGGATGAGTGGCAATGTATTTTCCGTCGCGCATAACGGTAATGGTATCCGCAATTTCCAGTATCTCATCCATTTTGTGCGAAATGTAAATGACTGCAATCCCTTGCTGCGTAAGATCGCGGATGATATTGAACAGCACCTGTACTTCCTTACCCGAAATTGCCGAAGTGGGCTCATCCATTATAATCACTTCTGCCTTGTTAGAAATCGCCTTGGCGATCTCCACCATTTGCATTTCCGCTATGCTCAGCTCTTTCATTTTTCGGTTAACCTTAATGGTTACACCCAAACGTTCCATAAGTGCACGGGCATCGTTATACAACCGACGATGGTCTATCCAGCCGGCAAAGCCCTTTACCGGCTGCCTGCCCATAAAAATATTTTCGGCTACCGTTAATTCCGGAAAGGGCAACAGTTCCTGGTGTATCATGGAAAAACCGGCTTTAATAGCATCGTGCACCGAATGAAAGCTCACTTCCCTTCCATTTAGTGAGATAGTGCCGGCATCGGGCCGCAGCATGCCGATCAAAATTTTCATGAGGGTAGACTTCCCCGCACCATTCTCTCCCATCAACGCGTGTACCTTCCCCTTTTCAACATGCAGTTGTACTTTATCGAGCGCTTTTACACCCGGAAAAGATTTTGATATATTGTCGGCGCGTAGCAGGTAATCGTTGTTCATAACAGAGAGGCAAATATAGTGATTGAGTGGATTTGGTTGTGTTGATTAAGTGAGTTAATGGTTGAGTAAGTTGAGAAGTGAGCGGTTGAGAAGTAAAACAGGTAAGTGGAATGATTAAGTTTAAATGGAGTATAATTCCTCAATTAACATTTTAACTCAATTGACCATATACTATACGGTATATTTCGGCTTTTACTTTTTCAAAACTAAGTTTGTCAGCCTCGAGATTGATATGCAATAATGACATTGGAATATATTCACCATCAGCGTGATAAGGCGGTTGTGCATAGGCACCATCAAACCGGCTAAAACCAAGTCGTTCGTAAAACTGCATTCTCCTGGCAGCTTCTGCGCTGGTTTGCGATGGCTCTACTTCAAGCACAATGCGGGTAAATTTTTCAATCAGCCAGTTCACCGCAAAACTGCCTATTCCTTTGCCTCTCCATTCGGGGGTTGTAGCAAAATGCTCTACAAAAACAAAATTGCTCAATTGCCAGAAAAAAACAAAACCAATGAATTGGTTTTCACTTTCGATTACATATAGTTTGAGCCCACCGTTGCTGCACAATAACATTTGCTGATCCCAGTTCCTGCGTTCGTGCAAAGGAAAAGATGTTTCGTACAGCATTTGTACTGCCGGCTCAGACTCACCAGAGCCACCCGTTATTTTTATTACAGAGGAGTTCAAACTGGTTTATATATTGTACTTTTTGACAAGCCAGGCGGTGAGTGCTATTGCGACTGTTACTACAAGTACGAGATAAAGATACGAACGCGAAGTTCCTGACTTATCAATTGCAGACATATCCGCAATTGAGTTTTCAGCGCCGTTCTCATTAAGCAGGTATCCAAAATTGTCTTCTTTCCTTTGCATCTGACTTTCAAAATCTTTCATTTCGTCAGGTTTAATGTGATCGCGCAAACTTTCATATTCATATTCCAGAATAAAGCTTTTTTGCCGGTATGAATGTTTGGCGTTGAAAATAAAATAGTCAGTTTTTATTTTCTCTGTACTTTCCTCCGCCTTCCATTCTTCAGGCAGATTAATGATGATCGACTCTTTATACCTGGCCGGGAAGCTTAACCGGTATGGCATGGAATGAGCTGTTTGCCGAGGCTTTTTAATGATGCCGTCTATTACAAAAGGACTCAAAAAAGCGGATTTCCCTTTTTTACCCTGTTCCCAAAAATTTTTGACAGTATAATATTCAATCGTTGTAAAGACTCCTGTGCTATCGTTTTCAGAATATACAAGACTATCTGCTATTATGTCTTTGTAATAGTCTGCATAGAAATCTTTATATGATTTTTGCATCTGATACTGGCTGTTGGTAGCAAACTCGCTGCGTGCATCGTCTGCAAAGCTTCCGGAATAATAGGTTGTTACCACCAGTCTGGCATCACCGCCCATATCCTTTATGTCAAACTCCTCTTTTACTTCTGTAATACCAGGTTCTTTTGTTTCAATTTTCGTTAATGCACTTGTGCCTGCAGACACCACTAGGCCGTACTGATAATCCGGATAAGAAATATTGTCAATGCTGCCCCGTTGAAATGATATGGTAGGATCGAAAAAATAAGACTTGTTATTTACAGTAACCTTTACCGTTACATGATCAAAGTTCCGGGGCGATGGCAGCAGTTCGTTTATGGAATGCCTGGAATCACTATTGATCAAAACCGGCCAGGCCTGGATGTTCATCGCGTTCAGCATAGTGCACATCAGGTAACTTTTATCCTTACAATCACCAAAACGCTGCGCAAATACTTCATTTGGCTGGTGGGGCAGATGTGAATTTTGTCCCATTTCAATGCCCATATAACGCACGTCATCCTGCACAAATCGAAGTGTTTTCAGAACCTTCTGCTCTTCAGAAACAGCTTCCCTTTGAATTTCTGCTATTTTCTGCTGCAAAGCCGGCGACAGTTTTTTTACCGTCGGAAAAAGTTCCATAGCCCATGCGTTTACCTCAGCCCAATCCTTGTATTCGCTTATCATCACTTCTCCGTAAGGATCGTACCAGGATGGAACATTGTCGTCGAGCTTGAGAGACTTTACGTTGGCAAGCTTCCACTCATAAATACGAGTACCTGCCGCGTCTTTTACTAGCGGCTCCACCTCCGTGTTCCTGTTCTTTACAACAAGGTTCTTTTGCGAGGGGGATACAATTTTATAATAGATATTGCCAACCGGAAAACTATATTCGGTTTGCAACCGTGCCGAAAGTTTTCCCTTAAATACAGGATTCGCTCCAACGATAGAATAAGAATAATCAATAATATCGCCTTTCCGAACATCTTCCAGGAAGCGTACCGCTTTAAGCGAACCGTTGTAAATAAATCTGTCCAGCTCTTCTTCCTGCTGGATTATTTTCATTTTCGACAGATCGAGTTGATTAATAACATTATTACCTCTTATTACCTGCATGGTATGGAAATACAATGTTTGATAAGAAGGATCAAAGCTCACCGAAATTTTTGATGCATTCTGTATACCCGCTTCGCTCACGATTTTAAGCACTGTCCTCGAAAAGATAGTCTTTTGTGCTACCGAAATTTGCTTGTCGAAGGCTATATCGGCATATCCATCTTCGATCTCCTGCTCAAATGCAAACTCGTTTGTGTAGTCATTAACAGTTACCCAAGCGGGGATTTTTTGACTGAGCGGCTTACGCGACTGAGCATGAAGCGTAATAGAAAAGCTTACAGTTAAAACGGCGAAAAGGGAATAGGGTGTTAGTTTCATTGCTGCAAAATATAAAATTTATCACTTATATCATTATGGAAGCCAACTGTATTGTATCAACGCTACCGAATATTTGACATGCGATAACCAGGCTGAGCATTAGCAGGCATAATTGCGGTTGTATTGCTGCCCAAAAATCACTTCAAAAAAATAAACACCCCGCCAATAAAAGTGAGCGCAATAATTATCTTCCGGTAACTATCATCCTTAATTAGACCAACGATCTTTACTCCAATATAAAAGCCCAGCAGCAGCGCAGGCAACACGATGGCATCGGTATACAATGTTTGCTGGTTGATGTTGTTCCAGAAAATAACCTGGAAGGGTAACTTAAAAAAATTGATGACGAGGAATACCCACGCGGCTGTTCCAATAAAAGCATTCTTTGGCAGGCGCAATGCGAGGAAATAAATGTTACTGAAAGGACCGGCAAGGTTACCCAGCATGGTAGTAAACCCGCAGATCAAACCCATTACCGCTGCAAAAAACCGGTTGGAGGGGATGACGATGTTCTTTTTTATTTCCAGCAACAGCATTGCTGTTACAATAACAATAATGATCAGCGCCATTATTTTCCTAAACAATACTTCATTCATATCCATACCTGCGT
This sequence comes from Agriterribacter sp., assembly GCA_051958655.1. Taxonomy (GTDB): domain Bacteria; phylum Bacteroidota; class Bacteroidia; order Chitinophagales; family Chitinophagaceae; genus Agriterribacter. The sequence goes on from JBQCFW010000141.1 coordinate 85,562, forward strand.
ACACACCCACAAAAATGCCCATCACCATCCATGGCAACAGCCCGTAAAAATGCTTCCACTGTGCATGCCTGTTATAATACATTACCGCCATTACATCGGCAAAACATAAAAGCGGCAGCACTACACCGGTGGAAGATTTGCTGCCCAACACAATGGCCATAATGGTTACATTCAACAGCTCAGTTCCCTTTAAGCCTGCTTTTGAAACGCCCAGGCAAAAAGCGGCAATGCATAGCAGCAGCCATTCTGTTATAGTATGATAACCTAATACGCCCATCGGGTAAATATACGTTGGAAAGATATAAGGTGAAGGGGTGATAGTGGTATGGAGTAAGTGATAAGTGGTAAGCACTAAAACCTTACACCTTATGCCCTATACCTTACACCCTAAACCCTACTCCAGGAATTGCTTCAGCTCATACATCATATCACTTGAGCCAATAAAAATGGGGGTGCGTTGGTGAATGTGCTTGGGTTGTATATCCAGTATGCGTTGCCTGCCATTGGTTGCTTTTCCACCTGCAACCTCTGTAATGAATGCCATGGGATTGCATTCGTAGCACAGGCGTAGTTTGCCATCGGGTTTACCGGTAACGGCAGGATAAAAAAAGATGCCGCCTTTCAGCAGGTTGCGGTGCACATCGGCTACCATGCATCCATAATACCTGTTGGATAACGGGCCATACTTGTTAGCGGTGGTAGAAATGCAGAAGTCTACATATTTCTTCAGGTTGTCTTCTATCTGGTTGTAATACCTGTTGTCGAAAGAGTAAAATTGTCCGCGTTCGGGTATGCGCAAATCGGGATGACTGAGGTAAAACTCGCCGATAGATGTATCTAACGTAAATCCGTTTACGCCCCTCCGGGTAGCATATACCAGTATAGTGGAGGAACCATAAATAATATACCCTGCCGCCACTTGTCGCATACCGGGTTGCAAAAAGTCTTCTTTAGTAGCAGGTTGTCCCAATGGCGACAGCCGGCGATAGATACTGAAAATACTTCCGATTGAAATATTAATGTCAATATTGCCCGACCCATCAATGGGGTCCATCAGCAATACATATTTCGACTGGTTGCTTTTAATATCGTCGAACACCACGATGTCTTCATTTTCTTCCGATACAACACCTGCGCAGTTAATGCCCGACCGAAGCGTATTGATAAAAACATTGTTCGCGTATACATCCAGCTTCTGTACTTCCTCGCCCTGTACATTCACGTTTCCCGAAGTACCCAGTATGTCTGCAATGCCGGCTTTATTTACTTGTATATTAACCTGCTTTGCAGCCAGCCCTATTCCACGCAGCAGGCCAGACAGCTCGCCTGTTGCATGCGGAAAAAGTCTTAACTGCTGAATGGTAAATTCATCGAGTGTTACAAGGTTATGATATTTTGACATATTATTGTTTTGTTTTTTGGCGATCAGCAATCAGCTTTCAGCGGTCAGCTTAATAGCCCTATAGTTTTACTATATCTTATACCCCACTCCTCACACCTTATCCCTTACATCCACCTTTGCTGCTAAAATAGCAATGATCCTTTTAAACACTGTCCTGTATCTACCCGACACACAGTTATGGGGTGGCGGTTCAAGAAAAATCCTTCAGCTCCGGGAATAAACACATTGCCTTTTATAAATCTATGCGCATAGCATGGACTGCGCCTGGCGAAGTCTCCCCTTTGGGGAATTAGATTCAGCCTCACCCTCTTATCCCCCTCTAATGGAGAGGGGCGGTACAAAGAACAAATCCAGCCTGCATATCTTCCGCATCAGCTATGAATACATCCAGGCAATAAATACAAAAACAACCCGTAATTGCAAATCAAACATTATTATAAATTCCTCCAGCTCAAAGGTGAAAACACATTGCCCTTTATAAATCTATGCGTATAGCATGGGCTGTGCCTGGCGAAGTCTCCCCTTTGGGGAGATTAGAGGGGCTTTAAAAACCGATCTGCAAACCGGATATATTGTTGCCAGTCGTACAATCTTAATGCATGTTCGCCCTGCCGCATGTGGTATCCTATAGAGCCATTGCCAACAGGTGTGTTAATACCGGGCTGTTTATTGGAAGTTAATCCCTGTAAGCCATAAAGATTATACACCGGGGTGGCATAATAACCCGACAGGTATTCCCCTTCAGGGTCGGCCCACTGATCATCAGAAGCGCTGGCGATGTATACCGGACGAGGGGCGATCAATGCAATCAGTTCGTGGAAATCTACAGGAAGCTCATCTTCCCTGTCGTTGTATTTTTTAAAATTGCTGCAAAACCAATGTGGGAAAGCCTTGTTCATTATTGCGATGGTTTCGCCGTATTTACGGCGGGTAATGGCAGCGCCGCCCTCACCCGAATTGTTGGAAATCACCATAGCGAATCGCTTGTCCTGCGCACCAGCCCAAAGTGCGGTTTTGCCTAACCGTGAGTGCCCTATTACAGCAACTTTTTTTGCATCCACGGCCTTGTCTGTTTCAAGGTAATCTAAAGCGCGACTAAGCCCCCATGCCCATATTGCTATGGCGCCAGGATTGGCTCCGTCATTATCCGTCTTATTTTTTGTAATCAGGGCACCTGCACCGGCGGAAAAGCTATCGGCACTATCCGGTTGCAGGTCGCCATAATATATAGTAGCCAGCCCGTATCCTGCATTTATAATTTCTTCTACCGCCCAGTCTTTACTTTGTGTGCCGCGCGAAGCTTCCGTTCCCAAATGATTTACATACGCCGGTTCGCTCGTATACCTCACCCAACGCTTCGAAATAATGATCCCCGTGTCTGGATGAATTACCTGGTTGCCACCAAAATTCAAACCTAAAAATACCGGTACAGGCTTGGCAGCGTTGTTGGGCAAATAGAGCAACAGGTCCATACTGTCTTTACCCGCAGTTCCAAAATGAATGGTAACCTGCTTTCTTACAGCTTTTCCGTTAAGTGCCGATTGATTAACGGAAGCAATAACAAAACGCAAAGGAATTTTTGTTGCTGGCGTTTTGCCCTGCACATTGTTTTCAAACAATGCTAGTATTTCCGGTCGGCGAAGTTTTTCCCATTCTTTAGTGGTTGCTATTTTTTTACCTGCCTGCGTTATTAAAGCATTGGGCAATTGATAGCTGGTATCTGCCACATATTGCTGTGCATGTGCAAAAAAAATATTTGCTACCATTAACAGCAGCACAATAGCCATATATCGAACAAGCATTTGTTTTTTATTCATCTTCGTTTAGCCGGCAGGTTTAGAGAAAAGCCGGTTTCCGAAAATAAACAATAATAAAGGAAGTTGAAGCTTTACCAAAGCCATAAATAAAAAACGTAAAAGTCGCCACGGGTGACAACAAAATTGTGCGAGGCGAACCTGCCTGCCGGCAGGCAGGGACGCCTCATACAGCAGATAGCTTTAGTACTGCTGTGAACTCAGCAACAGAACCCTGATACTGTTGCGACAACAATAAATGCTTCGAACAGTTATGGGAGGATGCCTCGCACAGCAAAAAATCAATTCAATTTTTCTTTACTGAGCCTTGTACTGCAATAACACAGAACCGGGAGCTTTTGATATTTCAATGTCAAAACCCTGGCGCAGTTCTTTGCCTGTTTTAATAACAGCAGTATTATTTTCAGTGTTAGTAACAGCATAGCTCCTGGCGTCGTCCAAACCTTGCAGGCTTACCGTTAGTTTATTCTCTGTATTCTCTTTTCTCCTGAAGGCTAATACAATACCCGATTGATCAGAAGGGCGGTTGAGCTGGTAAGCGATCCATACATTCATTGTGCTCAGATCGCCTAACCCGGTAAGTGGGTAATAATCGTTATAATAATAAGAACGTACATTTTTAAACTGTTGTATATACTTACGCATATCAACTATGTTGCCCTGCAGGCTGGTAAGGTCCCAGTTAAGCACCATTGCACTGCTTAATGCGGAGTGAAAGCTATACTGGTCAAAACCAAATACACCCGTGCCGTGCAATGGCAAATAAAAGTTCAAACCATAACTGTGATTCTGGTAGCCGTTCGGTTCACCATAACTGTAATCTGTGCGCCATAACGGTGCGCTGCGCGAAGTTGTTTCCTGATCCAGTCTCCTGCCACCACTGGCGCAATTATCGATCAGCAAATCAGGAAACCGTTGCAGCAAATAATCCCAATAAGCATACAGCCCTTCAATGTGCCGGATCTCCCTCATGCCTGTCCTGCCGGGCTCATCATTCGCTTGCCAGTATGGCTGAATGTGCATGTTGAAATCCTGCCGGTAATAATATATACCATTTGCTTCTAAAAAATCACCGATGTATTTACCAAGCCATTCGCGCGCTTCTTTGTTACCAAGGTCAAACAAAAAGGTAGTGGTATCTCCCTTTTTTTTCAACATCCATTGAGGATGATTTACCGCCAGGTCTGAACCGGCCATTACTCTTTCAGGTTCAAACCACAACATAAATTTTGCACCTGCCTTGTGCGCTTCATCGCTCAACGGTTTTAACCCGTTGGGGAAACGTGCTGAATCTAAATACCAGTTGCCTATCGTATTCCACCAATTTTTCCCGGTAAAGTCGGGACCACCGCTGCCCGCATACCAGCCTGCGTCGAGCCAGAATACTTCTGGCACTATTCCAAATTGTTTGTAGCGCTTAATAAATGCAACAGCCATTTCTTCTGTCAGGCAGGTATACTCGTTGCAGGGCGCCGGATCTCCCCACTCAAATCCCCCTGAAAGCGGGTATTCTGCAAACTTTCCGTTTATTTTTCGCGAGTGATGCTGCAATACAAACTGACGGAACTGGTTATGTCCGCGTATGAACTGGTTGCCCTGCCAGAATAAAAGACTGATCATTGGCGTGCGTACAGATTCGCCGGGATAAAGAAAAAGATCGAAATTTTTCATGCCCGCACTCAACTGTACGGTCTGCTGGTCCTGCTGCACAATGTCTGAAAACCAGGTGCCCGACCATCCAACAGCGGTAATGATACCACCGTTGCCTGCACTTTCAATATTAAAGAACGGAAAGGCTGTTTTATCAGATGATCTGCCCCCATCGGGTTCCATATGTTGTATACTACCTTGTACTAACGGCAACGCATGCAAGCGAAAATCATTGATATGGTGATCGCTTCCCTGGCTGTGATATAAATTAAATGAGTCAGGCTTTCCATAGTCTGCCGCAAGGTCGAGCGCCTTCACATTTTTGATGTTGGCTGAAGGTTGATTGCCCCCGTTGGTAAAATGCAACACCCATTCTACCACCTGGAACGCCGCAACGGCCTTGCCCTTACAATCCACCCGCAATTTGGTTGCAGGGTCGGTATACGTTATTGTAAACACTGCCACTCCGGGTTCAACTGTTGTCTTCTTGATACGATGTTGCCATTTTTTTATAAACGTCGCCGAGGGCTTGCCTGCATACTCAAATGAAAAAGGCGGAACTTTGGATTTGGCAAAATGGGTTGTAATCCATGCATCCGGGTTTACCACGCCATTGATCCGCGACCTGGATTGGCCATTTGCCAGGTTTACAAGTAACAATGTAAAGAACAATACCTGGGCAAATTTTTTTTGCATACAGTAAAATTGGGTGAGTTGTATTATACTTTATACCAGATCCCATATGGGTATTGCACCATCTGCCTGCCCGTTATACACTCAGGTACTTAGCAAGGCGAATATCTGTAAAATCAATCGTTCTGCTTACACTACCTGCATTTGTGCGTTAGTTTTCTTCGTACTGGTAGTTAAATCTCGCGCCCGGTGCAGCATCTCCGTTAACATACCAGTCCAGCGGGTCATTGGTTTGCATGTTATCACTCCACTTAAACTCAAACCGAAGCGGACTAATAAGCATGCTTAACAATTGCCTGGGCAGGGTAATCATCATTTTATTACCATCAACTGTATGTTTCACTTTTTTACTGTTAACCTTCGTCCATGCGCCATTGTTATACTGCTGCAACTGGTTGCCTAATACTACCCTGTAATCATATCCGTTCCAACCGGTCTTCGCATTTTTATCTGCGTCAATCATCAGTACCATCCAGTTGTCGCTAACAGGAACGGTAATGTCGTTCGTCGTTTCTGCATAGAAATAAAGATTCTTCGCATCGTGTGCTGTCTTCAGTAAATGAAAATCATTCCTGCCAGTGTTGTTCGTATATACAGTTTCGGGTTTTGATTGCGCGCCGGGATGACTGCGGTGCTCCGTATCGCCGGTATAGTCGGTATACGTTACCGTTGCCTTATCCCAATCTTTTACATTCCGGATGGTGACAGGCGTTGCAGCCTGATTTTTTTCTATTCCTTTGTAGCGACGGATGTTGTTCACCAGTTGCATGTAGTAATTATCTTTTAGCCCCGCACTTAACGACGGCTCTATGTCACGGCTGTATTCGGGATTTGCCTGATCGCAAAACCACGAATGTTCGGGATTTTTATCATGACTTTTCCACCGGCCTGCAATCCATTCATTCCAACCTGTAACAAATATAAAAGGCACATTTTCTTTTAACGCATAGTCCCATTGCTCCTGGAAATTATAGCCATACCGGATGTCGGTTTCCGGGTTTCCATGCTGATTGTTGCGATAACTGCGTCCCCAGTTATCCTGGTTGCCATAAAACGCGGAGCCGCCCATTCCCGCGTCGGGATTGGGATGTTGTGAAACCGATACATTTAATATTTCTCTTTCACCGCGATGATTGATATGCACTTCGGGCTTGCGTGTAAAGCTGATCCACGGCCAACCGTCAATAACCTGTGGTACATTGGGCCATTGTGATTCGCGGATAGTAAAAAATTGTTTGTAGTTTGAACCCGCGGCTTCTTTAGACACCCCTAAGATCAAAGGTTTTCCGTCGAGGTAAAACCAGCAATCGGGATAACGGTAAGGCGCACCTTCTTTATAATAAAAATCATACACTTCCTGCATGGTTTCGCCAGATTGTGTGTTGGTGTAATAAACAATCTTTGGTGGATTTTTCCCCTGCTTCCTCACTGCTTCCATTGCTTTCATCAATGCATTGGATTGTGCGGGGTATGTATTGCGGTTAGTAGCGTCGATAACCAGAAAATCAACACCGGCATCGGTTAACAATTGTATACTGCGCAGGTGCACCCAATAGTCATCTCCACGATAATACCCGTAAATGGGTTTACCCCAGAAATAATAGTTGCCGATACCGCCGCCCCATTTCGGATGATTTTGTTTTTCGAATACCTCGGGACTGTTGCGCGAAATTTCGTCGAGGTCCCAATATTCGGGCGAGGTCCTGGAGCCTTTATCGCCCTGCCACAAAAAGTAAAACATTCCAACCGTGCGATTTGTTTTGGGGTCGCCGGCTTCGTTATGCTGAATGAGTGTTCTGCCCAGCTCATCTGTTGCAGCTAATGGCTGAGCTGAAAGATGGCAATACAGTACAATGGAAATAACAGTGAATGAAATTCGTTTCATATATAATTGATTGAAATGAATCAATTGACATTTAGTTTTAAAGCCTTGTTTGCTGTCGCCAGAGGCGACAACAACACCGTGCGAGGCGAACCTGCCTGCCGGCAGGCAGGGACGCCTCGCACAGCGGAGGAGTTGATCAGGATTGAGTTACCTCTTGCTCAACTCACTTAACTATTTAACCTACTTAACTACTTAACAAAATAATGGTAATTAAATCTGCCCGCAGGCGCCACATCTCCGTTGATAATAAAATCCATGATGTCGCCTTCCTGCTGCATGTTATCGCTCCACTTAAAACCAAAATCAGGTTCGCCGGTTATTCCTAACAAAGATTTGGGCACTTTAATTTCCAGCTTATTGCCATTTATCGCATAATCCACTTCGCCGGCACTACTCCAATACCACGCACCATCGCTTTTTTCTATTACTGCCTTTTTACCGGGACTGGTGCGATTGATCAAAAAATCGTAACCTTCCCAACCGGTGTTTTTATTATTGTCGATATCAATAAACAAACGCATCCAGCCTGCGTCGGTTTTAGGGCTTAACGCGGTGGCTGTTTCCACATAGAAATAAACATTGTCGTTGTCTCTGGCTACTTTCGAAAGCACGATATCATTTCTGCCTGTTTTATTGGTATAATGCAAACTGCCCCAGCCGGCGCTGTTGCGATGAATAGTGTTGCCCTTGTGCGAAGCAAATGCCGGTTGCACGGTGCTCCATTCCGTAAACTTGCCATCTACTTGAATACTGGCAGGTGCAGAAGCCGGCTGTTCTGCGGGCACACCTTTAAACCTACGTATATTGCTCACCATCTGGTAATAATAATTATCGCCATGCCCGCCTTTCATGGGTTCTACATCGCGGCTTCCCTCCTGGTTGCATTCGTCGGGGAACGCATTGGTTTGTTGCTGCCATACGTCGTAACGGCCGGCAATCCACTCATTCCATCCGGTTATAAAAACAAATTCAGGGTCGAGTTCCAGTGCCCGATCCCATTGCTCCTGGAAGTTGTAGCCATAGTTTACCGCATAGGCGCTGCTATCGTGCCCTCTTGCATGCGTATAGCTTCTGCCAAAAGCACCCGGGGCATTCATAGCAGTTAGTCCTCTTGCCTTGCTCCAGTTTTGGGCCACGCCAACGGTTACCTGCTCAAAGCCACCACTGGCAGTTTTTACAAAACCATGCTGCGGGTAAATTTCCAGCCATCCCCAATGATCGGGTTTTTCGGGACCTTTATTGTATACAGGCTGGCCAGGGCGAAAAGTGAAATATTCCTTTATCTCTTTTGTGAGTGCAGGATCTGAAGGCCGTCCTTTAATATCATCGGCACATTCGGGCATCGCCATAATCAACGGCTTGCCCTTCCACATAAAGAACAGGTCTTTATACTTAGCAGGCTTATACAAGTCTCTGTATATTTCGCGGATGATCTCTTTGCCACCGTCGGTAAGCCAGAAGGGAAGCATGAAAGCAATTTGTGGTGTGCGCACTCCGTCTTTGCGTGCCTGTGTAAATACTTCACACAGTTTCATGTACGATTCTTTCCAGGTGATATTTCCGTTGGTACAATCAAAGATCAATACATCTACTCCAGCATCGGAAAGCATTTCTGCATGCTTACGTAGCACCCATTCATCTGTATCAAGATAATAACCCAGCAGTGGTTCTGCCCAAAACCAGGGACTGTTCCTCGTAGGCCAAATAGGACTTTTGTAATCGTCAATGGCTTTGGGATCACGTGCCAGATATTCCGTTACATTAAACGGTGGACTTTTCATACCTGGCTGTGTATGCCAGGTCCAGTAAAACAATCCAACAAATTTGTCTTTCTTCGATTCGCCTGCTTCTTTCGACGACGGTAGCTTTCGCCCCAATGCATCTGTGGCAATGGCATTGGTTCCGGGAATTTGAGCTGTAGCAAATGAGCAGGTAATGATCATCAAAAAACCAAACGCATATTTCATGAGTTCTCTTTTATGTATTTGTAATTCCAATCTTCCGGATTTTTTTAAAAGTTTGCAACTATTGACACTGACTATTTTCTCCAATTAAAGCGATAATTGAACCTCCTGTTAGGGGCGCTGTCGCCATCGGTGCACAATGAAATAGGATCTTTTAACTCGGCGGGGTTATCGCTCCAGTGAAAATCAAAGTTGATTGAATCGCCTTTTAAGCCGAGTATGGTTTTAGGAACCACCAGCTCAAGCCCATTGTTTTTTTGCTGGTATTTCAATACAGACAGTTCTACCCAGTTACCGTTCTGGTACTTCATGATAGTAGTTGTTTGCCGGTCTTTTATTTTTTTGTTGATGATGTAGTCATATCCATACCAGCCTGTACCACTGTTTTGGTCGGCATCAATCAGCAACAACATCCAGTTGTTGTCGGAAGAAGGGGTTAAGGCTTTATCGGTTTCAGCATAAAAATAAATATTGTTGTTATCGGTGGCTACTTTGCAGGTTACAATATCGTTTCTGCCGGAATTGTTTTTGTAGGGAATGCCGGCATACCCGATATGGTCGCGGTGAAAAATATCACCTCTTGTATCGCGGTATTCAACCGCTATTTTTTTCCAGTCGCTGAAATCGCCGTCTACGCTGATCTTCGCTAACCCCTTCGACTCAGGAATGGGTCGCGCTCCTTTATACCGACGAATATTTTGCGCCATCTGCATATAGTAATTATCGGTATAGCCTCCTTTCATGGGTTGAATGGCGCGGTTAAATTCCGCATTGTACTGGTCTACAAAAAAGAAGGGATTATCGCGACGCATGAATTGGGTTGTCTTGCCCCCTTCAGGCTGGTATTTACCAGCAGTCCATTCGTTCCAGTCGTTAATGTACATGAACTGTGGATCGGATTTCAACGCTTCTTCCCACCTGTCCTGGAAGTAAATGCCATATCCTTCAGGATGTTCCACTGTTTTTTTCAGCCAGGGAACATAAGTTGGCTTGGGCAAGTCGTATTCATTGAGTTCCGGCTCTCCATGTTCACGCGTCCATGATTTGCCAGTTAAACTCGAAGGGTGCTGACCGGGAGTAACCGCCGCTTCTTCTTTTTGTCCTTTATGTGTAGAAACGAGGCTGTCGGGATGCATGGCTCTTACTTTTTCATTTCCCAGGTCGTAGCCAAAGCTCCAGTTGTCTTCCGTTCCTACAAATCGTTTGCCGGCCCATTTATAATAACCCCACCACATATTGCGCAGGGTAAAATAGCTTTTTACTTCCTTCGTATAATCTTTATATGCTTTTTCGGTATAGTCGGGATTACCATAGTGTGGGTGATTTTTGTCGGTTACAGCAGCAGAATCGTAATGAGGGTTGGGGTTGACTACTCCCTTACCGTTTGCATCTACCGAAGGATCGGCATTGTACAGCAGCAGGGGTTTCCCGTCCCAGTAAAACCAAAGATCTTCGTACTTCTTTGCCTTATAAATTTTGTCGTATAAATCCTGCACCACCGTAATAACAGGTCCGTTAAAAGCCCAGAAGCAAAACTGCGGTACTTTGTTTCCTTCTGCTTTCATTTTTTGCATTACAGTAAATACAGTATCCCACTCACTCCAGTACCGAACAGCGTTGGTAACGTCCATTACCAACACATCTACACCGGCGTCGGCCAACATCGACATATCCTTCCGGATCACGTATTCATCTTTGCTTAAAAAATATCCCATTTCAGGTTCACCCCAGTGGTATGAGCCTTCCTTCCATAAAGGATGTTTGGCGTCTAATCGTGCAGAGGGATCTTCTGACAGTATTTTTGTTACATCGGCAGTGTATGGACTTTTTAACTGCGCCAGGTTATCGCTGTGCCAGGTAATGTAAAAAATGCCTACAACGCGTCGTTTATCATTCTTTACCTTGCCTACTGTCTTCTGGTCAGGCATGGTTCTGCCCAGCGCATCGGTGGCCACCCAGGTATCGGGATAAATGTCGCGATAGTAATTTTCATTTGTCTTTTGCGCATAGCCATACTGGTTGCACAACAGTGCGATGCATCCAAATAAAAACGCCTTTCTAATCATACAATATTGTTTGTCTTTTTTATTCAACATTTTATTATGCAAACATTTTCGTTTCATACCTAAGAGCCAGCCAACCAGGTTTCGGAACTTTGGCAACAGGTTGAGCACTCATCGGCATCTCGCAAAATTTCCGAACCCTGTTAAAAACTGATCGGGTGCCACATGGTGTTCCAGTTTGCCCAATTGGGGCCATAGGCGTAGGAAATGTATTGCTGCTTTTCGGGATCGATGTGCCCATGCTCATCGCCACTCCAGCCGCAATTGTGCAGGTAAGGCTTTAACCCGCTCCTTATTTCAGCAATTTTAGTAAACGACAAACCATCAACAGACTCCCACAAACCGATATAGCTGTTGGCCGTAAGCCGTGCAGCAGTATGCACTGCATAATATTTTTTAAGATCGTCTCTGTATTTTATGTCGCAGTGATCTGCGCTGGTAATGGCAGTTTTGTCTATCGCTACCCCTTTTATTTCCAGTTGTGCGGGCCAGTTTTCGTTGGTGGCATCGGCAATGGCTACCCGCGTTTCATTGGTAGTCTTATCTGTCCAGGTGTAATAAAAAAACAAAGTATCGTTGTTTACCACCATCGAAGGCTCGCCGGCGCCCCAGGCATCTGCATCGCCATTGAAAGTAATGATTGGCTGTGGATTGCTTCCCCAGCCGTTCCCGTCCCATTTCTGCCAGGGTCCGGCGGGCGATGTTGATCTTGCTACATAGGCATGATTGAACAAACCTCTTTCATCTTCCGTTGATGTGTAACCGATGTAATAATAATTTCCAATCTTCACGGCACCGGGGTCACAGATGGATAGCTGGTCGCGCGTACCTTCGGTGGGTTTCAGCACCATTTCTTCCTGCGACCATGTTTTGCCGCCATCGGCAGAACGCATATAAGATGCCTGGTCCCAGTAATGCGCACCCGAAGATGGATTGATCAATAAAAAAGACTGGTAGCTGCCTGCAACACTTCCACCGTTCATAAAGCTTACAGCATTTGACACTTCTCCTTCTTTCTTCCACACTCCCGCCGTACCCGAGGGATTAGTGAGTACCCACAGGTAGGTACCTGCAGAAAATTTTTCGCCCCTGGCAAGTTGCAGGTTCTGGTTGTCCTGGTAGTTTGCATATACTTTCGTTTCAAGCGGAGTAGCTGCTACGGTTGTGGCATAGTCTGTTTGCCATTGATACAGGCTAATGGTAAGGCTGCTGTTGGCAGACCCCCAGTTGGGGCAGGCTACTGCAATGGCATAAAAAGGATTGGTTGCAGTAAATTTTTGAGCAGCAGTTGCTTCGCCATTTAAAGCAATGGGGCTTTGTGTGCCGGCATCGTTATGCAACAATATTTTTTCGCCGAATGTTCCGCCGGGTGCAGCAAACCAGGCGTCGATGGTACCGTCGGCATTCTGAATAATGGAAGGGCCATAGCGGTATACGCCACCGGTATAAATTTCCCAGCCGGCAGCTACCGTAAATACATTTTTGTGCTGTTTTGAGCTATCATCATCCTGATTGCCCGATTTTTTTGACTTGGTGCAGTTACTCACGGTAACTATCAGCAGTAAATAAAATAGTTTGTTCATAATAATGAGCTGTCGTCCGTCAGCTATCAGCTTTCAGCCATCAGCAATTAGCTATTAACGAGACATTCGGTTTCGAATAAATAATTGTTTGTTTCCTGGTTCTTGTTTTTTATTTCTTTTCATTGAAAGCTGATCGCTGACTGCTCAACAGCATAAACAAAAAACCGCTCCTGATTTTTCAGGAGCGGTACAAAACAACCTGGAAAATCTTTGTCGCCTATGCGGCCAAAAAGTTCCGTGATATGATTAATCGAGCCAGCCTGGGTTTTGCCAGTTCTGACCTGAAAGTCCAACTATTTTGATCACCTCATCCTGGTTGATGGGATACATCAACCACTTGTCCGACCATGCATCGCGGTTGGTAAACTTAAATCTTGTATAAGTAAGATCGCCTCCCGATTCTGTGATGCGCATGCCTGTAACAAACTTGTCTGTTTGTTCCAGAATTTTCCACCTGCGCACGTCGAAAAAGCGATGTTCTTCAAATGCAAGTTCTATGCGGCGCTCGTTGCGGTATTTTTTTTCAAAGTCTTCGGCAGACATACCAGCAGGAAAATCGGGCATGCCGGCTCTTTCGCGAACAGCGTTTACAGCCTCGCGCGCCGTCATAGAAACACCGTTTACCGTTACAGGAGCGTCAGGTCCAACAGACTGGTAAGCTGCTTCTGCAAAATTGAGATACAGTTCGGCTACGCGGAACAAACGAATGTATCCATCGGCCTGGTTGTTAAGGTTCGAACGGAAATCGTTGTATTTGCGCATATAGTATCCCGTGCGTGTGTTGCGCCTGTTGGTTTGCGAAATGCCTTCGTCGCCTCCAACAAAAGTTTCTAGGCGGTCTCCGCCGGGCTGGTCGAGATAACGCAGTGCGCCGTTATAATAAACAGAAGCGTAGAAACGTGGATCTCTGCCGGCATAAGGATTGGCTTCATCGTAGCCGGATGCCACATTGATAATTGGCTGCGTTCTGTTTGCATCGCTGTAGCCAGTAATAGGCATTTCGCCGTTTGCCATTTCATAGCTGTCAACCAAATCCTGCGTAGGGCAGGGACCCGCTTTTTCCACAGCGTCTGTGGTTGGCAAACCGGCATCTCTCCAAACATTTAACCTGCCGCCGCCAATCTGTAAAATGGTTTCTTTATCTACCGCACGCTGGTCGTTGGGATTGGTTAAAAAATACAACGCGTATGCATTCTGCGCTGCACCGACAGGAGGTGTTACATCAAACAGCTTGTAATCATGCGCCAAACATTCCTGCAATGCTGCTGCTGTTATTTGTGCTGCATCATCCCAGGTATAGGTTCCATCATTCCACAAAGAGCTGGCAGCATAAGTTACAGCCTGCGATTTAATGGCATGTGCAACAGCGCGGTTCATAATGCCAAACTGGTTGTCGTATACATTCCACGAAAAAGTAGTAGCGGTATTTTCGTTGGGAGCAGCAAGCGCAGAATCGCAATCTGCCAATATGAATTTCACTACCTCGCCAAAACCCGCACGGCTATCTTGCGAAAAATCATGATCTAGCTCAAGCGGTTTGTCGAAAATAGGTACACCACCATACCGTTTTATCAACTGCAAATAATACAATGCCCGCAACGTGCGCGCCTGCGCCACCCAGCCGGCTTTTTCCGATTCGCCTGCCAACACGCTGGCTGTTTTCATGCTTTCAATGAACACATTGCATTTATTGATGCCCTGGAAAAGCATGCCCCAGGGGCTTCCGTCTGCTGAATAGGTTGAATAGTTGCGCGCCGTTACATTACCGCCGTACCAGGCTACAAATGGCTCATCTGCATTATTGTCATCCGCATCTTCTGCTTCATCGCTGTAAGAAGCCCTGTCTAAATAAGCAGGCGGGCAATAACCGTAACAAGAGTTGAGATAACCTCTCGTTTGGTTATAGTCGGCAAAAACTTTGTCGAGTGGTATTCTTCCGTCCGAAGGAAGATCCAGTTTTTTGTTACATGCAAACACCAGGGTGATGCAGGTAAGTAATAAGATATGCTTTATATTTTTCATCGCAAGTATTATTAATGTTTGTAGTTGCTATCAGAATGTTACACTCAATCCAATATTGTACACCCTGTAAACAGGGATGGTGAGATAATTTCCTTCGGGACCAAAATCTGAAGATTTCATTTTATCCCAGGTAATTAAATTCTGTCCACTGAGCACCAGGCGTATATTGCTTGCGGCTATCAGCTTTGATATTTCTAACGGGAAATTGTACGCCAGTTCTATATTCCTGAGGCGCAGGTATTGCCTGTTGTAATTAAAGAAATCGCTTGGCTGATGATTGACTGTTTGCTGTGCAGACAATGCGGGGTAAGTGATGGCTTCGCCATTCTGGTAACGTTCGGCTGTCCATGCATTCCTGTGCAATGAGCTGTAAACACCATGAAAAGCTGTTTCGTAAATGCCAGTGCCTGAAAGAATCGTATTGTATGCTCCTGTTCCCTGGAAGAGTATATTCAACTCAAACGCTTTGTAATTCACACCAGCTGTTATTCCGTAAGTGGTGCGTGGAATTGCGCCTTTTCCAATGGGAGCCATATCTCTTTCATCCAGCAAGCCATCACCATTCAAATCCTGGTAGATCAAATCACCCAAACGAGGTTTGCCGAATGTATATTCCGGACCATTGTCTATATCTTCCTGCGTATTAAAGAAGCCATTACCGTTGCTGTAGTCTACCAGGTAACCAAACTGCTGTCCGTATGAGTAGCCTTCCTGTCTTTTCGCATAAGTGTAATCGTTGGTGCGTGTAGCCTCATTTACATCAATCAAAGTGTTTTTAGCGTAGCTCATGATACCACCTACAGAAATCCTGAGATCTTTATTTATCCATCTGTTATAATTCAAGGCAATTTCATAACCCCTGTTTTTAAAAGTTCCCTGATTGAACTGTGGATAATATGAAAGTGGAACTCCCTGGTATTCGGGTACGGTGGCTATTGCAGAAACCACCATATTGTCTACTTTTTCGTTGAATACATCTATTGAAGCGGAGAATGCATTAAACAAGCCAAGATCTAACCCAACGTTGGCTTTGGTAGAAACTTCGGCGCGGATGTTTGGATTACCTCTTTCACGTTCATCGATGTTATATTGCAGGTAGCCGAGTGGTCCGCCGCCGCCAAGTCTTACATTATCGAGGTAGGCAAAGCGGTTCAACCCACTCTGATCGTTGGCAGCTTTGCCATACGATGCTCTTACTTTCAAATTGCTCAGCCATTCTGAACCTTTCAGGAAAGATTCGTTTGAAATCAGCCAGGCAGCAGCAACAGCGGGTGTGGTAGTATAACGTACATTACGCGCATATTGCTCAGAACCTGAATAGCCGAGGTCGAGTTTCAGGAAATATTTATTGTTGTAGCCATACGACACTTCGGCTCCTGTATGCACCCTGTTGTAAGGAAAGATCAGGTTGCCGCCTACATCGGCTTTGGTAAGGTTTTGATAATACATATATCCTAAAGCCCCTACTTTGTGGTTGCCGAAGCTGCGGTCGTAGTTCAATGCAACATTGTAAGTAAGATGGTAGTAGTACGAGTGCCCTTTGCTGTACGCTAATGGCGAATTTACCTGGCTACCTACTTTTGTAAATTCGAGTGCATCCTTATTGTCATTTCTTACCCAGCGCTCATAGTCCTGCGTTGTTCTTAAGCTTCCCACCGAATTGGTTTGATAAGCAAAAATGCCGGAGAGGTTCAATCCCTTGGTGATAAAGCTCATATCGAGGTCTACGCCAAACTGAGATACAATATTGGTAACCGTATGTCTTACATAACCCGAACGGTTGAGGATACCGTAAGTAGGCGAACTAATACGATCGGTAGCTATTACCTGCAGGCTGGAGTCTGCAGGCAATCCATGATCGTCGAGCTTTTCGGGAGTCAACGGTCCATAGAAAGCAGAGGGCATATAAAATATGGAACTGTATGTATCTGCAATGCCTGCACCACCTGGTGTTCTTTCTCTTTTAATATTGCCTGCCAGGCGAACAAAAGCCTTGAGGTATTTATTGATGTTCATATCCACATTAGCGCGGTAATTGAACCATACATAATTTCCATCTGTGTCGTAACGGGGCTGATCGGTATAGAACTGGCCGCCCTGGTGCATAAAGTTGAGGTTAGAGTAAAAGCGCACCCACTCGTTGCCGCCCTGCAAATCCACGTTTACACGCTGCATACTGGCGTTTTTATTCCAGTATTTATTGTACCAGTTGTTGTTCTGATACAGCGGGTTGTTGCCTGCTTCAAAATTCGAAATATCCTGCGCACTGTAAGGCGCCTGATAGGGATCGGTGCCGGGGTTAGCTACATAATCATTATAAGTAGCCTGGTTCCTCAGTCTTGCATATTCAGCGGCATTGATAAATGCAGGTTGTGTTGTATTTTGTTGTATTGCCTGGTCTCCTCTCACTTTGATCTGCAATCTTCCTCTTACACCTCTTTTGGTTTTTACTACCAGCACACCGTTGGCGCCCAGAATACCGTATAAAGCCTGGGTAGATGCATCCTTCAACAAAGTGATGGATTCAATTTCGTTGGGGTTGATGTATTCAAGCGACTGATTGCTGTTATATGCAACCGGTATGCCGTCTATCACTACCAACGGGCCGTTCTGGCGTGCAGTAGCCAATCCCCTTACGTAAAGAGAAGTGGTTGCTCTCGACAATTCGGAAAAGGTTTCCTGCGTGGTTAGGCCGGTTAGCCGTCCGGGTAAGGTTTGGGTTAAGTTGGCTACAGGCGAACGAAGCAACTCTTCTCCTGTAACGGTTGATACAGCACCGGTTACTTCACTGCGCAACTGGCGGTTGTAGCCTAATTCAATTACTTCGTCGTTGTAGTGGGCGTCCCACATCAAGGTAACATCAATGATTTCTTTGCCGGCTATTTCTATTTTCTGTGTTTTGTAGTTCTTGCCGGAAAAGCTGATGAAAGCACTACCGTCGCTAACTATGAGCGAATAGCTTCCATCGTTCTCGGTAAATGCTGCGCTTCTGCCCTTTTCTGAAGAAATGATGACGTCTTTTACCGGCGCTCCAAGGTTGTTGGTAACCTTGCCGGTTATCAGCAATTCAACATCCTGCGCTGTTGCAGATGCCGCCAGCAAAACCAGCGCGATCATCAACTGCAGTTGTATTGTTTTGATATATTTTATGAATTTCATTTTGTGTGCTTGTATGTTTTGAATATGATGTACTACCAGCCTGGGTTTTGCCAGCTTGTTCCTGTAATCGACAACATGCGGTTGGCTTCGGCAAGCGGAATGGGCACCCACAAAAATTTGTTGGTATAATTCTTCCTTTCGCCTTCCCTAACGGTTCTCCTGCCATAAGTAAAGCTGCCATTTGAATTTCTTGTAATTTCCATAGCAGTTACCCAGCGGTCGGTTGCGGCAAGATCAGCGCCTGGCTGCGACCAGCGGCGCACATCAAAATAGCGGTTCTCTTCCATCGCCAATTCTACCCTGCGTTCGTTGCGAATGCGCAGTCTCAACTCTTCCTGCGATAAACCAGCAGGCAATTCAGGCATGCCTACCCTGCTGCGGATTTCGTTGGTGGCATCTCTTGCTTCATCCAAATGACCGGCTTCGAGTGCTGCCTCTGCAAAATTCAAAATCACTTCTCCCAGGCGAAACAGCTTCCAGTTGGCGCCTCCAACGGGGTTGTCGCCACCGGAGTTGGGATGTAAGAACTTTCGTTCAAAATATCCTGTGCGGGTTGCTCTTCTCACAGATCTGTCGATGCCCGTTTGTGGTTCGCCTACATACGTGGCAATAATGCGGGTTCTGTTGCCCATTGGTGCAGGATAGTTTTCGTGCGACTCGGGCGCTTCTGCAAAATTCCAGAAGGCCTTGCGCTTCGATCCGTTGTAATAAATAGAAGCATAAAAACGCGGATCTCTGTTAGCGTAAGGATCCTGCGGATTGTACAAAGTATTATTGGAATTGTAATTGGGTTGCAGGTGCTTTTCGTCGAGATAAGGATTGGCCAAATTGAGTATGGGTTGACCATCGGTTGTTTCATACGCATCTACCAGTTCCTGCGAGGGGCAGGTTCCTGATTTGTATCCGTCCTGCGCACCAATACCATCAATATTCCAGATATTGCCTTGCCCGTCGCGGCTTTGATAAATGGTTTCCTTGTCTGCGGGTGCATTAGAGTAAACCATATTTTGAGTGAAATACTCATTGTACAAAGCAGACTTCTCATTTTTTTGGGGTCCGATAAACGCTACGTCGGACATGTAGGTTTGCGGAAAATTTACCTTGTTGTACAGTTCAAAGCCTTGTGCTTTGAGATTTTGCAAAGAAGTTTTGTTCACCTCGTATGCTTCCTGCCATAAATCCTGACCACCATTATTGAGGGGACTGGCAGCAAACAGGATCATTTTAGATTTGATCGCTTCTGCCAACGCTTTGTTTACCCTGCCTGCTTCTCCGTCGGAACTGATTCTCCAGGGCAGTTCGTTGGTACCGAGCGCCACGTCGCAATCTTCCATAATAAACTTCACTACTTCGTAATAGCTGGCTTTTGTAACCGTAGAGAAATCCTGCTGAAAATCGTATGCTTCTCTTTCAATGGGCAGCACTGCACCAAACCATTTCAGCAGCTCATGATAATAATAGGCTCTCAATAAATGTGCTTCGGCCTTCATCCTGTTCCTCTTGCCTTCGTCGGTTACTGTTGCTTCACCAATCCTGTTGATAAAAATGGTACAGTTGCGAATGGCACTCCAGTAAGCTGCCCAATAGTTGCCATTGTTAGCGTCTGCACTAATGTTGGTAATAGGGTGATTACCCGCCGAGGCATCGCCGTTGTACATTCTGCCCGCCATGATCCATGATTCAGCTTCCGCATCCGTATCCCATGCATCGTCGCTCCATACCACGGGGCCACGGCTCCAGAAAAAATAGCGGGTACCCTTTACCGGCATTGGGCCATAGCAACTGTTCAAAAAGGCTTCTACCCTGGTGTTGTCTGCAAACACTTCATCTAACTGTAACTTGCCGTCCGGCGCCATGTCCAGGTCCTTGTTACAGGATGTTCCCGTAATAATCACCAGCGCCAGGCTCATAACGATTACATATAGCCTGCTCCTGTTTTTTATAACGGGTTTGCAAACAGGTATGTTTATATACTGCTTCATAATTTTTTAGATCTGTGAGTTTAGAAAGTAATACTTGCCCCAATGTTGAGTTGCTTGGTGATGGGATATCCGATCGGATCATTGTTCTCCGGGTCAAGATGGTCCATCCGGAGCTTTTCCCATAAAGCAACATTTTGTCCGCTTACGTAAATGCGTACCCCCTGCAGGCGCATCGCCTTTACGGCAGATGCCGGCAGGTTGTAAGCAATTTCAACATTGCGGAGCCTTACATAAGAACGATTCATGATAAAGAAATCGTTGGCCCTGTGATTAGTGGTAGTGCGGGTGCTTAATGCAGGATAAGTAATTTCTTCGCCTGCTGCATACCGCTCGGGCGTCCACGCTGTTTTATGATAACCGAAATAAGTTCCCCTGATGATATTTTCATACACACCCTGCGCGGCATAATTAGAGGAGTAGCGACCTACACCCTGCACAAAAGCCGACACTTCAATTCCTTTATACTGGAAACCGAGTGTAAAGCCATAGTTGATGCCTGGGATGCTCGTGTAGCCAATCGGCGCTTCATCCTTATCATCAATCAATCCGTCGCCGTTAAGGTCAACATATTTCAGGTCTCCCACGCGTGGCGAACCAAATGTATAAGATACTTTTGAAAGATAGCCATCCAGCTCTTCCTGCGAATTAAAGTACCCGTTTCCGTTAGAGTAATCTACTTTCAATCCCCATGCCTGGTTCATGGAATAGCCGGTAGCTCTGTAGCGATGCGCATAGCTTTCGTCACGCTGTGCTTCGTCTAAAAACTCCACGTTGTTTTTGTTGAAGCCGAAGTTGCCGGTAGCGTTGATAGAAAAGTTTTTAGACAACGCTTTATTCCACCGTGCTTCTATTTCAAAGCCTCTGTTGTTTACAATACCCATGTTGGCTTTGGGAATATTGCCGAGGGGCACCCCCTGAAATTCAGGAACTGTACCTCTTGAAATAAGGATGTCTGTTCTGTGTTCAGTAAAATAATCGAACGATATACTGAGGTCGTTGAATAACCCGATGTCGATACCGATATTTTTCTTTTCTGCCACTTCCCACGAAATGTTGGGGTTTCCCAATAGTCCCTGGTTAATGCCTTGGCCTTGTCCGAGGCTACCCAGTGGACCGCCACCAACAGTAATATTGTCCTGGTACAAGAACCGCGCGCTTCCGATGCGGTCGTTTCCAACTTTACCGTAAGAAGCCCTCACCTTTAAATTGGTAATAGCGTTGTTAATGCGCTGCATGAACTTTTCGTTGCTCACTACCCAGCCTACTGATACAGCGGGGAAGAAACCGAACCGCCGGGTAGGAGCAAATTGCTCGGAACCATTGTACCCGATGTTTACTTCGGCAAGATACCTGTTGTCAAATGCGTAAGTAGCTCTTCCCGCCAAACCTATCACATTGAAAGGAATTTCGCCTGCGGTTGATTCCCAGTAATCTCTCTGGAACAATACCATTCCCGATACATCGTGCAATCCAAAACCTCTCGAATAATTCAATGAACCCTGGAGGTTGATATTGTAACGAGAGTCGGCGCCTTTCCTCAATGAAATAGGGCTTTCGGAAGGACGCTTGATGGCATAGCTCAACGTATTGGTTGCAGGATTGATTTCTGCGAGGTATAATCTTTCCGATTTGTCGGCAGACATAGCGGTGGTAGCTCTCGAGTCGTAAGATGCCAGTCCTTTGATGCTTAAACCGGGAGTGATCATCTTACCCAGATCCCACTCCAGTCCCAGAGAAGTATTTAAGTTAGAGCGTACTTCGTTCCTGTAACCAAAACGGTTCATGATCTCGAAAGCCGACCTGTCCATATACCCCGGGTCTACGATCTGTCCTTCCGGTACACCAAAACCAGGCAATGTTGTAGGACCAGGGGTGATAGGCAATATGGTTTGCGCCTGGTAAATCAGGTCGCGCATCATCCAGTTGGTATCATCGCCATACAACCAGGCAGCAGGCATGTTTACCTGCTCTATATAGCTGCCAATATTGAGGAGGGCTTTCAGCGATGATGAAATTTTATAATCAAGATTGGCCCTGAAATTATAACGGTCCATCCACGACGAAGGATCGTATCCCAGCACAGACTTGGGCTCTGTTTTTAAATTACCGCCCTGGTGAAGGTATACGCCATTTACAAAATAGCTCAAACGGTCTGTGCCACCCGAAGCGCCGAGGTTTACACGCGTTTGGGGAACATATTTGGCAATGTAGTCCCTGTAGTAATCGTGGTTGGGATACATGTAGTTGCGCAACTTTACCTGTTCTGCGTAATCGGGGGCATTGGGGTCCAGTCCTTCTAACGGATTCGCGTACCTGTCCATTACTTCCTGGGTAAAGGGAGGATCGGTGATACCGTCATTTTTGGACGCCTCATTTCTCAAACGCATATAATCAAGCGATTCCAGGCGTTCAGGTTCTCTTGTAAAAGAAGAGAAGCTCTGATCTACGCTGGCCGTTAATTGTGTTTTACCTTTTGAACCACGTTTGGTGGTAATAAGGATAACGCCGTTTGCACCTCTAACACCAAACACCGCCGTAGCCGAAGCATCTTTTAATATACTTACCGATGCTACTTCGTTGGGATCGATGGTGCGGATATTATCTCTGGGTACTCCATCTATCAAAATAAGAGGGGAACGACCGTTAGTAGTAGCAGCGCCACGCAGGTACATGGTCGCATCGTCTCTACCCGGTTGTCCGCCTCCGGATTGTATGGAGGTTAACCCCGGTAAACGGCCTGCCAGTGCGTTGGCTAAGCTGGCAGATGAACTTTGTTTCAGTTCTGCCGGTCCCACGCTGGATACAGCACCCGTAACCGTTACTTTCTTTTGCGAACCGTAGGCTACCACCACCACATCTTCCATTGAGCCGGCTACAGCAGTCATGGCAACGTCGATGGTTTTGTTTTTTCCAACCGTTATTTCCTGGGTTTGCATACCCACATAGGAAATAACCAGCACCGATTTTTCGCCGGGTACTGATATGCTGAAAGTACCGTCGGCAGCGGTATATACTCCCTTTCCGGTTCCTTTTACCACCACACTCACATTCTCCAAAGGATTGCCTAACTGATCCAGTATTTTTCCTGTAATTACAATGTCCTGCACCTGTTGGGCAACAGGCTTTTCAACGGCAGGCCGAACCATTGCTTTTTTTATTACAATGGTTTTGTTCACCAGTTCGTATGTAAGCGACTGGTTTTTGAAGCATGCATTCAACGCATCTGTTAAAGAAGCATTTTTAAGATCCACGCTCACTTTTCCAGCCTGGTCCATCCATTCCTCGCGATATACGAGATGGTACCCGGCTTGCTTTTTGATCTTTTTCAAAACAGTTTCGAGCGTGACATTTTTCGCAGATAGGTTGATGTTTTGTCCATACCCACGTGCCTGAACCTGTAGGCAGGCTGCAATCATTAAAAAGACGACTAATCTCATAATCAGCCAGGTTTTGGAATGTAAAAACCTACGCCCCGGCAAGCAACCGGGTAACGCTTTGCAATAAGCGATCAATTGCATAGTTTTGTTTAGTTTGGGTTAAATGAATGAAAATGATCCTGTCAAGGTTATTACCATCACGTTAACCTTATACTTCGCCGGAGTTCCGCCCCCACGGAATTCCGGTTTTTAAGATCAACGCTCCGGTAAAAAAGTTTTATTACGGTTCTACAATTATTTTTCTTCCTTCTATTTCAAAATCTACCCCGCTCAGCTCCATTACCTTCAACACTTCCGAAAGATTCATGTTCCTGGGAATATCGCCGCTTATTTTCCCTTTCGGGATGCCTTTATTATATATTATATCCACGTTGTACCACCTGCCTAACTGGCGCAACACCACGGATATATCTGCACTGTTCATCATAAACAGCCCGTTCTTCCAGGCAACTGCTTCTTCAATGTCCGCATCATTTATTATGCTTATGCCGCCAGCTGCGTTTAACCGCGACTGTTGGCCTGGCGCGAGCATTACCGGTTTGCCTCCGGTTTTACCAGGCGGTAATACTTTCACCTTTCCTTCCAGCAAGGTGGTATTTACCGTAGCTTCTTCATCGTAAGCATTGATGTTAAAATGCGTTCCCAAAACTTCAATACTGCCTTTGTGCCAGCCATCTTCTCCATTTACTTTTACAATAAAGGGCACATGCATGCTTCCGCTTTTTTGTGGCGCTACCTCAAAGTAGGCTTCCCCTTTTATTTCCACTTCTCTCTTGTCTGCCGCAAACACTACAGGGTACCGCAATGACGACGCTGCGTTTAACCACACTTTACTGCCGTCGGGCAGCACCAGGTTGTATTGTCCGCCACGTGGCGTAGTAAGCGTGTTGTAAGAAACTGCTTTAGCGGTTGATGCATTGTTATTGCCGTTATACACCAGTTGAGCACCGTTTTTACTGATCTCGGTATTTCCCTGCTTTGCCAATACGCCGTTCTGCGAATCATCGAGCACCACTGTTGCCCCATTATCTAATGTGAGTATTGCTTTATTGCCGCCTGGCAACACATCACCCTTCGGTGATGGTTCTGCCGCAGCAACCACCTGTTGCACGGGTGCTTTTTCGTTCAACAAAAAGTACCAGCTGCCAACCGCTATAATGACTATTACGGCTGCCGCCAGATGAAAATACATCCGTCTGTACCAGGGAAGGGATATAAAAGGTGGATCGCCGGAGTTATCGTTTTCAAGGGTTTTGTTCAGCTCATCCTGCAATTGATTCATCCAAATCATTTTGTCAGGGTTGCTCATTTTTACCCATTCATTTTCGGGAAATTCATTTTCCTCTAACCATTCCTCTACGAGTTTTTGTTCGGCCGGGCTCGCGCTTCCTTTCAAATACCTGTCTAATAGTTCTTTTATAATCTTGATATCCATGAATATTCTACGTTGTTTTTGCCTCAAGCCCGGCCAAACATAATCAGTAAAGTAGTCGTTTGAAAAACAGGGTGGTACTATCGGGGTGAAAGAAAATTTTAGGAAACGGGGAGAGTTTTGGGTTTGACGTTTGGGGTTTTACGTTTGACGTTTATAGTTGAAGCCAACGATAAACATCAAACCCCAAACTAAAAACCATAAGATTGCTAATCGCTCACCGCTACATAAAAAACCACAGTATCAGTATCGACAACTTATCCCACGAAACACGAAGATGATGAATGGCGCTGGATAGCTGGTTCTTTACGGTTTGTTCAGACAGTCCCAGCTCGCCGGCTATTTCTTTTACGGCTAAATGGCGGTAACGACTCAACCGATATATTTGTTTGGTTCTGGACGGGAGGTCTTCCACAGCATGTTCTAATGCCTGGTACATATTTTTTGAAACCAGTTCTGCTTCGGCGTCTACGATAATGCGGTCGCTTAAGCGCTGCAGCATGCCTGCATATTCCTTACGAGTTACCGATTTGCGAATGTGATCAATAATACGATAACGGGTAGCCGCAAATAAAAATGACTTAAGAGATACAGTAATGTTGATCTTTTCTCTATCATCCCAGATATGTGCAAACAAATCGTGAATGATGTCCCGCGCTTCTTCTAATGAAGCCACTTTTGATGCTGCAAAACTGATTAATGAGGGAGCATATGTTTCGTAAATTCTTGAAAAGGCAGTCTTATCGCCGGTCTTTAATAGTTCAAGCAGTTCAGGTTCATTATGGATGTAATTGGCAAGCATTATTGGCTGGGTAATCGTTAATTGGGATTGAAAGTAAGCGACTTGGATTAACCAACCATCCTGCACTTAGGGGTCTGGGTTAGTTAGTTGAGCGGTTAATTGGGCGAGCAATATTAGTTGAATAAGTTAACCAGGCTATGGTTGATTGCGTTGAATAAGTTGAGCGAGGAAACCAGGAAGTAATTTACTGGTTAACCAGTTAACTCCCGGCTGAACGAGTCAACAGGACCGGCACTTAACCCACTTAACTACGTCACTTTTCAACTATTTTACCAAAGGCCGGGGCTTCGCCGTAATGATCTCTATAAACCTGCTTCTCACCCGCTCCACCTGCCCGGCATTTATTTTGAGATAAAAATGTTTTCCGCCTGAAGCGGGAGTAAACGTTGTAAACTCATCGTCGGTTACGGCAATTGTACCAGCATTACTGAGGGTAAAATAATCCGTGGCACCTTCTACGGCATATAACACAGAAGTGAGATCCCATGTTTGCCGGTCGTAGGGCATTTTTGCATAGTTTTTATAAGCAATCACCATTGGGTGGTGCGGCGCCCAGCTAAAATCGCTTTCAATGCTGCTGGCGGGATACTTTACCTGCTCCCCTACTTCAAAGGGGCTGACCACGATTTTGCCGGGCCATTCTTTAAATAATTTGCGTGCGGCAGGCGCATCTTTCACTACATTGTATTCTTTCATTTTCTTCCCTTCGAAATTGCCTGCCATAACCGACAACAATTTCACTTTATTTTGTACCAGTTCAATTCCTGACAGGTTGCTGTATTCATCTGGTTGGGTATCGAGCAGTTTCGCCAGGTTAGTTGAAAAGCCAACTGAAATAATTACGACAGATTTATTTTTTGCTTTAGACAGCAGCTTCCGGTAAAGAGTAACCGCATCGGCATAGCCCGTAGAATCGGCATGTGTTCTTTTAAAGGACGGCTTAAAGTCGCGTACAACCTGGGTATAATTAATAGCATCGTTTTCCGAGTTGGCTCCATTCACCACTTTACCAATGGGAATATCAGGGTAGCCATACCAGGTATTCATGATGTCTATAAATTCAGGAGAGGAAATATTGTTCTTATTGGAGTTGATGGCAAGCAGTTTTATCTTTTTATTGTCTGCGTATTTATACAACATGTCAAGCGCCAGGGCATCGTCTACATCGTTGCCCATATCGGTTTCAAAAATTACCGGCAACGGTGACTGGGCCGTAGCGGTTTTAACCAATGCAACGGAAGAAAAAAATAAAATAAAACGCACCAATGCCAGCAACAATTTTTCCATGTTTAATTGATTGTAAAATTTAGTGCCGCTACCGGCAATGCATTATTTTGCGGGAGTTTTTAATGGCAGGTCTATCCATGCCAGCCCAATGCTCCTGAACATGTGGTCGGTACTCTTACCTTCTGCAGCATCATATAACAAAGCCAACCTGTTGCCTTGTTTTATAACGGTGGGCATGCCTATGGCGCCTTTTGCCCAAGTTGAATTGGTACCGTCCAGCGCAATAGCTTTATCCTGTGGATTCCATTTATTAATATTCTTCGACCAGTACACCCAAATGGCATCTGTATATTCACCACCTTTTTCGTCTATCCCTACATGATTGGTAAACAGGAACCAGGTTTTTGTTGTGGGCTCGTAATACACCGATGAGTTTTCAATTTGCTCTGCAATTGGCACTACTGGCTCTTCCTCAATCTTCCAGGAGCTGTTCAGGTCTTTGGTACGTGCCAGTCCTAAAGTTCTTTTTATGCCCTTGCCATCAGGCGTGGCGCCGCTGAAAAACATAAGAAATTCACCGTTATGCTTTACAACATACCCAGGGCTTGATGTAACGCTGTAATAACTATTGTCTTTGGGGGGAAGGGCTGTAACATCATATTGCTTAATCCACGGACCGCGTAACGATGCTGATTTCGCCTTCATGGTAAGGTAAGGGAGCGAGGGAATGCGGTATGGTGCAGGCGTGGTATTTTTAGCGCCTACATAAAACATATGCCATTCGTTTTTCTCTTTTATTACCCAGGGAGAAGAGGCGCTTTTGGAATCGTTTTTTCCCGGATCGCCCAACGTAAGAATGGGGCCCTTTTTTGTCCAATGTCTCAGATCTTTACTTTCTGCCAGGCAGGCCAACCAGCCCTGTTTCCCTGCGCCGTCATAGAACAAATAGTAAGTATCGCCTTCCTTGTTTACAACGGCTTCCCTTGCACCATAAGTATCGCAGCTGTCTTTGCCATCACCATATTTCATTACAATTCCTTCATCCTTAAAATTCATTCGCATGGAAGCGGCAGGACGTCCGTCGCTGTATTGAATGGTTTGAGCGGCTATTGTACCATGCAACAGGGAAGCGAGAAAAAAAACAACTAACGGTTTATTGATCGTTTTCATTGGCAAACTTTTCGAAATAATATCAAACTAAAATATTCATGATTTTCAATTCAACCATCCTTTGCTGTCCTTTATTAAAAGCATTAGATGAAATCAATGTCATTTAGTTAGTGGAAATTCATTTTTGCCGCAGATTCGCAGATGATCCTTTATCTGCGAATCTGCAGCTCATTAATATAATTATTAAAAATTTCCAACATTGATCGGCTTAACTCAACGGCATCGGATTTCAATCCGATGCTACAATATTTTAACGGACCCACGGCTCTTTCCTATCACCTGGCTAGCGCAGGTCTGTAGCGCGGCTAAAGTGCACTGACTGTCCTGTGCTTTGTCGTTACTTATTTTATTGTTTAAGACAGGTAAGAATTATATCCATCAGACCGCCCTTGGGGCGGGCCGATGGGGAACCGGTCGGACCGCCTGAGCGGCTATTGAGCACAGCCGGCGGTCTGACCGACAAGGCGGATGCAACAAACCCCATTTGAAATTTGCGAATGATTGTAACTACGCCACTACTTCAGCGAAATACTTTTTACAACCACCTGTTTATTTTCATCGACAACTTCACCTGCATTCAACAATATTTTCAACCCGGTTATTACGCCTTTATACTCAGGCGATTGATGTAACGGTATTGCATAAGTGTGCATTTTACCATCTGCCTTCACGTCAAATTCCATACTACTGCTTTCTTCAAAATTGCGTCTGAAATGCTTCCACCATACTTTGGCTTTTTTTACACCGCCAGCATACGCTGCAGTAAAACGCAGCACTGGTGCATCGGCAGCTTTATAGAATACAGCAGGACTGATCATGGTGGCATCCTTCTTTAACCTCACTATTAACCCGTTTTTAATAGGCCAACCTGCATCGGTTGTGTTCTGGTAATACCATTGCCAGCGTTGATCTTTGAATTCAAAGTGCGGCAACTGTGGTTTGCTGTTTTTATAAACATAGCTTCTTATTTCATCCAGCGTACCTAAAATAAGCGCATAATGATAATCGTAAGTAATGTTATGATCCAGTATATCTACACTGTTAGGTGCAATATAAGCAGTGGGTGCATCATAACTGCCGCCCACAAACGCACTGTCGCCAAAATATCCGCCCGAAAATTCCTGCACGCCGGCATTCCACACACCCAGTCCATAATTGCTGTCGTTCACATTGGCTGCCCAGCTTTCTGTTGCCTGCCAGTGCGCCCATTGAATATTTTTAGTAGTGGTGAGATTGTGGTTTTGAATAAGGCTGAGTGTATCGTTCGTAAATGGTTTATCGCCCTGGTAAGTCATCAACCTGTGCCACGGAGCATTGGTATATACCGCCGGCAATTCCTGTCCCCGCGCGGGATATTGCGTTTTGTCGGGACGTGCGTTTACAATCCTGCTGGTAACCTTCACCGCATTTTTATCAAGGCTCAGCCAGCATTCGTATATACATTCTCCAGGCACGCTGTCCAACGGCCAATGCATGGGAATACTTTTTACGTATAACGTTTTGCCTGTGTTTTTATATTCAAGCACTTTCGACTTGTGCCCTGCCACATCGCCCGATTGAATGGGGTTCCAGCCAATAAAAGTCCACGCAGGGTGCGATTTTTTCCCGTTCGGTTCGTAAGGAACGGGTCCACTGTAAAACGACATCTGTACCTGCCTGCCCCAATCTGAATTATTAATGAGGTTCTCCTCCTTTTTAGGATCTGCCAGGTAGGTAATGGCGCCGCCGAGGTTCAGATCAATTCCTACTTTGATGTATTCGTTTTCAATAAAGCTCATTTTTTCTACCCGATCCAGGGGCACCACCACCTGTGCAATTGACATATAATAGTTGAATGCAAAAAAACAGGCAATAAAAATCCTTAACATGGCAAATGTTTTTTAAAGTCAATTCAAAATAAATATTACTGGATGATGAGATGCTGCTTTATCCATTCAGCAGGGTTTGCATTAAAAGCATTGAGCATTTCTTCTGCAGTAGATACATTGTCTTTATTTTCCGCAAGCCCTTTTTGTTGATTGGCGATATCAACTTTCACAATGTTGTTGAACCGGTCTATCATATCCTGTGGAATAGGAATATTTTTTGCTACATTTTCGCGCATCAGGTTGGCCAGGTTTACTTCCCTGCAATAGCATTGTATGGCGCGCATGATCTGCTCCAGCTTCCTGAGGTCGAGAATGGTTGCGGGTATGATGTCTTTCTGTTTGGAGGCGGCAGTTAACGACGCATTCAGCTTTTCGTAGGTTTCAATTGCCAGCAGTAACTGGTCAGCAGCAGCGCCGCTCCGCAGCTCTATGTCTTCAAAAAACCAGGGATCGAGTTTTTCTTCTTCTGTAATCATAAACAAACTTCTGCGCGTTGATTTCCAGCTTGGTGAAGGCGCTACGGCTCCCGAAATATGCCCTATATCCCAGCGGTGAAATACATGAATGCCGGTCATGCCAACCGGGAGTAGGCGAAAACGCCAGCTACAGTCCCACGGAAACAATTGCAGTCCCTTTGCAGTGGCTTCCCAGGCATCCAGCACCAGTTTCTTAGATGCGCCGTAAGGTATGGTCAGTTGGTCAAGTGCATGCTGAAGACCTAACGATGGAATATTGAGTTTTAAGCCCGCCATCTGCAAATTAGGATCATACCTGTCCGGAATGGTACCATAGTATTCTTTTACCCCGGTAAGCTTGCGAACGGCATACATGGCCTCCAGTTCTTCAAATACCAGGCGTGGTGCAAAAATGTTTTGCAACGGTTCTATTTCTTCGTTTGCGCTGGACATAAACAGCTCACCGATTACAGGAATATTTTTCTCGTACAGGATATTGCACATGTTCTTAAACCATACATCTACCGGGCGTGTAAATTGTACTTCGGCAATGTTGGCGTGCATGGCTACTCCAAAATTTGATTTGGGAAAGGAGTCGATGCATTTGTAAATCTGCCCGGCAGAAAGTTCCCAGGGTTCCCACCACAATCTGCCATTTGGATTTAGGGCCGCCCATGTTTTGGTAAGCATGTTTAAAAAAGCCGGCAATCTTTCGTGGAGCGGAATACCGCGTGCCAGTGCCCCGTTGCCAAACTCACTGGCAATCCATGCTTCCTGGTCGAAGGTATATACCAGTATGTCATCAATTTCGGGTATGCTTTTGCGTAAGCGCAGCAGCAGGTTCCTGTATTTATCGTTGATCTCCTTTTTTTGTATGCTATTGATTTCGGTAGCTACATCAATTTTTTCGGGGCTCAGCAGTTTGTACAGTGAGTCAACGCTGGGTGCTCCAAAATGAAAGATGGTTCTGAAACCCCACCGCTTTGCAATTTGTGCGCGGCTTTTTATAGCAGCAAAACGCCGGTTAATTTTAAGAGTATCTCCCTTTTCGCCTGTATATAAAATATCTTCCAGGTTCAAAGGTTCGTCCGCAGGTCTTGCGCCCCAGGCAATATTTAATTGAAGCGTATTGAACCCGAGCTTTTTTAAATTGCCCAAGGTGGAAGAATCGTACCTGATATCGGGATTGGCGGGATTACCAATAATTGCCACTTTGTATTGAAAAGGTTGGATAGGCTGTGCAAGTCCTTCGCCGGTCAGCAAAAAACTCAATACAATCATAACGAATAAAACTTTCTTACGGGCTTTCAGGGTCATTGTTTTTATGCTGAAGATCATAAACAACAGGGTTTACTAAATGATAATTAAAATGAACCGGCAGGTGCTTTACGGGAGCACCTACCGGATCTTTCTTTGCTCAAAAGTATTCAACAATTATTTCCATTCATCATTTTGCTGCAAATTTGGATTGGCATCTATCTGGGATTGCGGTATGGGATACAGCTCAAGTTTTGGAGAATAAGGGTTCAGATCTCCATTCAATATCTGGTCGGGCGACATAGCAGCGATCTCTTGCTGCAAAGTTCCCCATCGGCGTATATCGTATACCGTTGTAAACTCTCCGGTAAGCTCCAAACGTCTTTCCTGTCTTATTGCAGTACGCATATCTTCCTGTCCCGATGCGCCGGAAGGCGTTGCATGTGCCCGCTGCCGAACGCGGTTCAGGTGCTGCAAAGCTTCGCCGGGTTGGCCGGCCTCTGTAAGTGCTTCTGCAAGACAGAGCAGCACATCGGCAAAACGAAGCTCGATCATATCGGTGCTGTATCCCCAGGGAACCGACCCGGCAGGGCGGGGTGCCCTGGCAAACTTCGCATATGCCAGCCCGGTACGTACCGTGCTGTTGCCAAATACAGCGCCGGTGCGTTTGTTGATATAATGCCTTTCAGCAGGGTTGTAAATAATACTGTCGCCGGCTTCTGCTCCGTCAGTTGGTGTGCCAACAAAAGCGTAGCGGTCTGCTACTGTAAAATCTCTTCTTGTATCTGCCGGTTCAAACAACTGGTAAAAACTGTAAGTAAGTCCGTAGTTCGTTTGCTCGTCTCCGTTAACAATGCCTCTTGGAAAAAGAAAGAAAGGATAGATGCTTGCATTGGAGTTGGCAGAACTGATGAAATACCCGAAAGAAAGCAGGATTTCTTTATTGCGTTCGTTGGTCAATGAAAATATATCGCTGAAATTGTCCATCAAACCATAACCGTATTTTGCTTCGTTTGCGGGTCCTACCACTTCCTGCAGCTTATCGGCGGCCATCTGGTAATACTCTGTTTTGTTGAGTGGTTTGCCAGCCATGTGCAGGTATACCTTGCCCAGCATTGCTTTGGCAGTGCCTGCTGTAATCCTGCCTACATCAACGCCTGCCCATTTATCGGGTAAATTGGCTTCGGCAAATTTGATATCCTCCACAATAAAGTTGTAGGTTTCTTCAATGCTGGATTTAGGTGCGTAGATCAGGTCGCTTTGTGCCAGCGAAGTGATTTCATTCTTAATAAGGGGCACGCCTCCAAAATCGCGAACGAGATTAAAGTAGGCATAAGCCCTCAAAAATCTTGCTTCTGCTATATACGTATTGGCCACAGCTTCATCCACCGCCTTTGTGGCATTGTCAATTACAGAATTGGCGCGGGAGATGGTCATAAACGCACGGCTCCAAACGGTGGCGGCTACCCCATCTGTAGGGCGGTGACCGAATTTATAATACGGATCGATAAAGGCGGCCCCGAATATACCGGCGGTGGCGTACCGGTGCCCGCTTTCGGCTAATACAAACCGGTAGTATACACCGTAAAAGTCCATAGCCACCCAGCTTTGATACACACCATAGGTAACTTTTTTCAATCCTTCTTCATCGGTAAAAACGTTATCGGGAGACAGTGATGAAAACGGCACTTCATCCAGCCCCTTTTTGCACGATGCGGAACCGAGCGCCATCAACACAGTTAAAGCAATTATTATTCTGAATTTCATATACTGATAATTAAGATGGTTAACTAAAAATTACAGGAGAACCCGATAGTGAACGAACGCTGTGCCGGGTATGCGCCATAGTCGATACCCTGTTGCAGCAACGATTGGTTAAAGGAACTTACTTCGGGATCGAAGCCTGTATATTTTGTGATGGTGAATACATTGGTACCGGTTAAGAACAACCGCGGACTTTTCAGCACCGTAATGTTAGGCAGTGTATAAGAAACAGTGAGCATTTTAAGCCTGAAGAAACTTCCGTTTTCCAGCATGGTTGAATTGATATCGCCTGTACTGATGCCTCGCTGTGTACCAGGATACCTCGGATCATTGTGCTGGTTTGCCGGCGTCCACCGCTTGTTGTACCAGTCTTCTGTCTGATTAAAAATTACACCGGCATAATCGATCAAACCATTGTTGAGATAAAACCTTGTAAGGTTCAACACATCATTCCCAACCGATCCTGTAAAGAAGAAATTAATGCCCAGGTTTTTCCAGGTAAAATCGTTTGTCCAGCCATAGGTAAAATCGGGCGCTGATTTTCCTAATACCTGCCTGTCGTCTGCATTGATAATTCCATCTTTCACAAAATCGTCGTATTTCCAGGTGCCGGGTATTTGTTCGGTTGTTCCGCCAGCGTAAGGATAGTTGGGCGTTCCATCCGAATTAAAATCCGACTCCTGCACCAATCCCGTTACTTTATAACCAAAAAACCTTCCTACTTCTTCACCCGGCGTTAAAATACCTGATACACCGCCCAGCAGGTTACCGCTAATGCCAACATAGTCGGATACTGTTCTGTCGCCCAGATCAACCAATGTAGTTTTGTTACGGGAGATATTGATGCGGGTATTATATCTGAAATCTTTGGCACGGATGATGTCTGCCTGCAGGCTCAGCTCAAGTCCACGGTTGCGCATGGTGCCATAGTTGTCGGTAATGCTGCCAAATCCAGACTGAGATGGAAGGGTGCGCGACTGCAACAGATCAACGGTGGTTTTGTTATAATAATCGAAGCTTACCATCAACCTGTTGTTGAACACACTGAAGTCGAGTCCCGCATTAAACTGCCTTGTGCGTTCCCACGATAAGTTGGGATTACCAAGACTTACCGGGTAAAGCGCGGTAACAACCGTTCCGTCGGCGCCCACCTGGTAAAAGCTGTTGCCATACCTGGCTAACGACGAATACGGGGTAATGGCCTGGCTTCCGGTTTCTCCAAAAGAAGCTCTTAGCTTGGTATTGGAGATGGCAGTAATGCCTTTCATAAAGTTTTCCTCATCCATGTTCCAGGCAACAGCTACGGCAGGAAACAAACCATATTTTTTATTGGCGGCAAAAGGCGAAGCACCATCGAGCCGCACGGATGTATTCAACACGTACCTTCCTTTAAAAGAATAGTTTGCCCTGAAGAAGCCGGATTGCAATGAACGTTCTTCCTTGTACGACCCGATGTTTTGCGTAAGTGCACTGCCGATATTGTCGATACCGAACAATGGTATATCGTAGCCTGAAGAATTAGTATTGAGCAATTCTACCGTTTGATTGTTGTACTCAGCACCGAGCGTTAGGTTCAGCTTATGATCTTCTTTAAACGTTTTGTCATACAGGAAATATGCATTCACGTTATAACTGTAAGTATTGGCCATGGTGCTGCTGGAACTACCGTTCACTGCCTTGCCCGCAGAGGTGGATGGTGGCATGAACACCTGCCTGCGGGTAAGGTTCTGATTGCCGCCTAAGGTAACCACCAGCTTGAGGTCTTTCATCAGCGTGAACCAGTTTTCGATATTGATGATTGAGTAATCATTTTTAGAAACATCTATTTTAGAATTAAGCTCGTTATAAGGATTGGCAAACCAATAGCCTGAATATCCCGGCACACCGGCTCCGTTAAACCCGAGGTAACCGGGCTCAACTGTAGGCGAAGCGCGTAATCCATCCATCAAACCGCCTGCATCGGGCCATCCGTGCGAGTTGGTGATGGCGCGATTGGCTTTTTGCCGCACAAAAGATATCTGCGATTTAATGGTATACCAGTTGTTTACATCGTTGTTGAGATTGGCTCTTATACTTCCGCGATTGTTATCAGAGTTGATAATGGTTCCTTTATCAAAAAGGTAATTGCCGGAAATATAATAGGAGGATTTAGGACTTCCCCCGGAAACGCTCAATGAAATATCCTGCCGAAAGCTGGGTTGGGTAATAAGATCGAACCAATTGGTGTTGGCAAAATTACTATCGAGGTTTTTGAACGGAATGTCTCTTCCACCCAAATCGTATGATTCGTTGATGATCTCTGCATACTGCCTGCCATTCATCATTTTTATAGGATTGGCAATGGCGCCAAAAGAAGTTCGGTTTACCAGTTCCACTCTTCCGTCGCCACGTTTACCAGCCTTTGTTGTAATAAGCACCACACCATTAGCACCTCTCGATCCATATATTGCTGTTGCCGAAGCATCTTTCAATACTTCCATGCTTTCAATATCGTTTGGATTGATTCCATACAAACCGTTTTGCGAATACGATCCGTAAAAATTTGCCGATGCTTCGCGGTAAGGCGGCATTGGGAAGCCATCGATCACGTAAAGCGGTTCGTTGTTTCCACTCAACGAATTGTTACCGCGTATCCTCACCACTGTCGCCGCGCCCGGCTCACCAGAAGTTTCTACCACCTGCACGCCGGTAGTACGCCCCTGCAATGCCTGGTCTACCGTAGTGATCACTGCATTTTTTAATTCGCCGGCCGACACTCTGGACGTAGCAGTAGCCAGGTTTCTCTTAATCTGAGATCCATAACCTACTACCACCACATCTTCCAACTGCTTGGAAGCAGATTCCATTGTAACTGTGAGGGATAGGGTATTCCCAACCTTCACTTCTTTATCGTTATACCCTACAAAGGTGAAAACAAGTGTATTTCCCTTCATTGCTGCGATAGAAAATTTCCCTGACGAATCGGTTTGCGTGGTAGTGGCACTTCCCTTAACCGAAACCGATACGCCCTGCAAGGGCGTTGCATTTGCCGCATCTGTTACTACACCCGTAACAGGTTGCTGTTGCGCATGGGTTTGCAGCGAGATAAGCAGCGCGCAAACCAGCAACCATGTAAATTGATAAAAGATTGATTTTTTTGACATAGTAATCGTATTAGAAATAAAAAAAAGTCTATTCATACACACTGAAGTTTTGTATGAAAAAAACATCAGTGCGCGTGAGCGACTGTTGTAATCCATCAGGAGAATAGGCGATTGAAGGTTGTTGCCGTTTGCAACATCTCAGGGGAAAGGAAAATTGATTGTTAGGAGCTACCGAAGCTTACCGGTGAGAAATAATGCTGATTTGAACCTGGTTGTTAACTAAAAGAGTGTTTGATTTCATGCAAGCTATTTTTGTTAAGAATGTTGTGACTAATCGTTTATACGTAATGGTTATCCGAAAGTAGGACCAATCTCCAGCTTTACTATCCTGTGCCTACATGCACTGTCTTGATGCATGCTGAATGTGCGGACAAATCAGAAGAGCCTGTCATAAAAAATGACAGGCTCTTGCAGAATAAAAGTTATCCGAATAATTAATCACCTTTGGTGAGCGACCAGTTGATAGCTGATCGCCAACAGCTGACAGCTTAAAAATTAGGCGTTAAGGCAGATTCGTCTGCCGGCAGTCCGTAGTATATATTCAAATTGGTAAATGCATTGTTGGGCGGTACAGCACCTGCGGGATAATAGTAATCGAGAGGATTGGACTTTACGCGGTTACCGTATGCCGTAATTACTTCTTCTACTTTACCTGTACGCACCAGGTCGAACCACCGCTTGTTTTCGAATGCCAGTTCCACTCTTCTTTCCTTTGCAATGGCATCACGCATTTCGGTTTGCGAAGCGGCATCTGTATCATCAAGTCCTGCCCTGTTGCGAACCATATCCAGGTAATCGGCAGCATCTCCGGGGTTGCCCTGTTCGTTTAATGCTTCTGCCATGAACAGCAGCACTTCTGCATACCTGTATACAGGCCAGTTAGTGCCGGTGTTCTGGTGCAACGCATGTGGCTTGGCATATTTTTTAATGTAAGGAAAAACCTTATCCTCTCTCAAACTCTGGCTTAAAGTAACATATGCAATAGAAGCATCCTTTCTTTCATCGCCGGGTTCGTATGCTGCTATAATATCGGGGGTTGGAATATTATTGCCTTCTTCAGAAAGACTTTGGGGGTTGGATGTGCCCATTATTGGTTGCAGTTCTTCGGCAGCAATAGGCCTCGGCATAAAGCTGTAAATGAAGTTACCATTGTATCCGCCTGCGCCTTCCATAAATTGAATTTCAAAAACAGACTCTGCGTTGTTTTTATTGCCGGTTGATGTAGAAAATACATCAGCATATTTCGGTATAAGCGAATACTCGTTACTATCAATAATTTCCTGGAGCACAGCCTGGGCTTCCGGCCATTTTTTTTGGATGATGTACAAATTTGCCAGCACCGTTTTGGCACTGCCCGATGTTACCCGGCCCGGTTGCTGTTGCGACTTAGGTAATAACAGGGTGGCGGCTTCTTTAATATCCGCTTCTATCTGGGCATACAGTGCGTCTGTATCCGCCAGCTCTGCAGCAGCTCCCAACCTGTCCTGAACGGGAGTGAGGTGCAGTGGCGCTTTTCCAAAGTAGCGAACCAGCTCAAAATAAGCAAAGCCTCTCAGGAACAACGCCTGCCCTTTGAGGTTTTTCTTGATCTCGGCATCAAACTCTACGTCGTCTATCAATGCCAGTATCTGGTTGGCTCTTGCTATTATCAGGTAATCCTGGCGATACTGGTTCAGCACATTGGTGTTAGTAGTAACACCATTGGCAAAAGGCACTGCAAAATCGGCTACGTTTTCTGTATTGTCTACCGCACCAAAAAGTGTATTCCTCGCATAGTAGGTATTGTCGGAGTGCATTTCGCTCAGCACCCATGAATGGCTGTTAAAAATAGTGCGCAACGGAACATAGGCTGCGTTTACTGCCTGCTCAAAGTCTGAAGCTGTTTTAAAAAACGTTTCTGATGTAAGCGCTGTTTCGGGAGTTACTTCCAGGTATTTTTTACATCCCGGCGATATGATCAGCGCAAGCGATATAAAGAAAATCAGATTTCTCATGTCTTAAAAATTAAATGATCAAAGAGTGTTTGTCTTAAAAACGTGCGTTAAATCCGAGTGTGTAAGTACGCGGAACAGGATAGTTAGACAGGTCAACGCCCTGGCTAAGATTGCCCCCATTGCCGTTGCCATCGCCTTGTGCACTGGTTTCGGGGTTGGGTCCTCCCCAATAGTTGGTAAAAATGTAAGCCTGCTGTACAGAA
This sequence comes from Agriterribacter sp., assembly GCA_051958655.1. Taxonomy (GTDB): domain Bacteria; phylum Bacteroidota; class Bacteroidia; order Chitinophagales; family Chitinophagaceae; genus Agriterribacter. The sequence goes on from JBQCFW010000141.1 coordinate 124,531, forward strand.
GCGTATACCCGTATGGATTTGATCACCTTATTTTTAATGCCTGTATCAAAGCCAAGTGTAATATTCTTGATGGTAAAGAAAGATGCATCGGCAATAAACCTGCTGTTCATCCAGTCTCTTTCTACGCCTGTTACGTTACCGCCGCCTACAGTGGTGCCGTAAAATCCTTTGCCTGGATTTTCGGGTGAGCGAAACCGGTATTTTACCTCCTTTACCATATTAAACACACCATCTAGGTTGGCAGTGCTGTACAGATGACGTACCAGCAACTGGTTTCCTTGTGAACCAGAGCCTACGATGCTCAGATCAAATTTGCCCAGTTGAAAAGTATTAGTAATTCCATAAATGAAATCGGGGAAAGGATTTCCGATGATGGTTCTGTCGTCCATATCTCCGCCGTAAGTAATAATGCCATCCTTATTGATGTCGAGGAGTTTAATGCTTCCCACTGTAGAGCGGCCGGGTACCTGCGGCGAGTTGTCAAGATCCTGCTGGTTCATGTATACTCCATCTGCTACCAGCCCGTAAAATTGGCCGAATGGCTTGCCAACCTGCGTTATGTGAAAAGTGCCATACACCCTGTCCAGTCCTTCGGCAAGCGACACCACTTTGTTTCGGTTGAATGAAATATTAGCATCGGTGGTCCATCTGAACTTACCGTCGATATTAACCGACTTTACAGAAAATTCGTGTCCCCAGAATTTAATCTCGCCTATATTATCGCTAAAAAATGAAAAACCAGATTCCTGCGGCACCTGTACATTGTACAACAGGTTGGTGGTATTTTTTTGATAATAATCGTAGGTAAATTGTAACCGGTTGTTAAACATCAGCAGGTCAATGCCAAAATCAAACTGCCGGGTGGTTTCCCAGGTAAGATTTCGGTTGGCCAGTGTTGTTACTGTGGCGCCGGTGGCTACCATATCTCCAAACACAGCATTGGTAGTATTGTTCACCAATGCCTGCGGGGTGTAATCGCCAATATTGTTGTTGCCAATTACGCCATAGCTCGCACGCACTTTAGCAAAATTGATGGCGCGTACACCCTGGAAAAAATCTTCGTCGGAAATGATCCAGCCAAACGAAGCTGAAGGAAAGGTGCCCCAGCGGTTATTGGGTCCAAACCTGGAAGACCCGTCGCTGCGGATAGCCGCGGTAAATAAATATTTTCCCTTGTAATTGTAAGAAAGCCTGGACAGGTAAGAGAGCAGCTTTGATTCTCCCCAATTGTTGTTTGTTCCGGCGCGGTTAATATTTAAGGCGCCTTGCAACGTAGGCAACCTGTCGTCGGTATAGGTATCAGCCTGTATGCGTGATATATTTATCCTGGTGTGTTGGTTGGTGAAACCGGCTAGCAGCTCAAAGCTGTGATCTCCAAAATCGCGGTTATAGGTAACCAGGTTTTCGTTCAGCAACGAACTTGCCTGAAAATCCTGCCGTATAGAAACAGCCGTAGTAGGTATGGGAACATTGATGGCACTGGTGGCTGTAGAGGGATTGAAGAAGAAAAACTTGGCCGCATAGCTTTCAACATTAAAGGTTGATTTAAGTGAAAGCCCTTTAATGGGCGAATACTGCACGTATGCATTACCGATAAAATTGTTGAGTCTTGTTTCGTTCACCAACTCATCGGCAGCCCTCACCCAGTTTGGATAATTGTAAATATTGCCGGTACTGCCCGGAAAAGTATTATACAAGGTAAGCTCACCATTAGCATCGCGGATGGGCATTACCGGCCAGGTATGCAGCGCGTTGAACAAAATACCGGTACCACGGTCGCCATCGGTTCTGGGCGTATTATCAAATATATGCGAAGGCGCAATGTTGAAGCCGATTTTGAAATTATCGGACAGTGCATACTCGGTATTCATCCTGAAAGAATATCGTTTGTATACATTGTTCAGTACCACACCTTCTTGATTAAAAACACCCGCGACAATAGATGTACTCAGCTTTTCACCGCTGGAGGTTATACTGAGACTGTAGCTTTGAATGGGCGCTTTCCTCAACAGCGCATCATACCAGTCGTTATTTTTTCCTTCGTATTGAGAGGGGTTTTGAAACTCAACCGGCACTGGTTGCCCGGCATCTTCGTAATACTCCTTTTTAAATTGCGCAAACTCCACTGCATCCATCATTTCAATACGTCCTTTTTTGGGCACTTCCTGCAATCCCCCGTACACATCGAGGCTAACATTGGTTTGACCTTTTTTGGCGCGTTTGGTAGTAACCAACACTACCCCGTTGGCTGCCCTCGAACCATACAACGATGTGGAAGCAGCATCTTTTAAAACAGAGATATTTTCTATTTCGTCCGGGTTGAGATTAGAGATATTTCCCGTTATGGGAAGTCCGTCCACTACATACAAAGGATCGCTGCCGGCAGACACAGACAACTGTCCTCTCACTCTAACGGACATACCCTGCCCGGGCTTGCCTGTAGTTTGATATATCTGCACTCCTGCCAGCTTGCCTTGTAACTTTTGCGTCATTTGCGATGCAGGAATATCCTTTAACTCCTGGGCATTAATGTTCTGCACCGATCCGGTCACTTCCCGCTTTACCTGGCTGCCGTAGCCAATTACCACTACTTCACCTAGTCCTTTGGCATCTACTTTTAAATGGATGTCGATTTGTGTTTCGTCACCTACTGTTATTTCTTCCTGCACATAACCTACATAAGTTATTACTAAAACAGCGCCTTTGGAAGCAGAAATACTAAAACGTCCTTGCTCGTTGGTTAACGTTGTAGCAGTGGAGTTCTTTACAGAAACAGACACAGCCGGCAGCACCGTACCGGAAATAGCATCTCTGATAATGCCCGTAATTGTTTTGGTTTGGCTGTATAAAAAAGTGGCGGGCATGGCGATAATAAGCCATAATGCAATAAGGTGCTTGCAACATATTGCAGTTCGTTTTTTAGTCATGGTAGTAATCGTTTTAATGAATGATCTTAAACAGATTTCTCCCAATGAGCTAGGGCATGAACCAGGTATCCCGTTTACGGGTAACCGTTAACAGGCATAGTTGATAACAAAGGGGAGGGCTAAGACGTGATAAGGTACGGTGCTATATTACGTATACGAAATAGAGAAGCTAAGTCAATAATTTTACTGGAGACTGCTGGAGTGATATTTCATGTGCAATCGTTTTAGGTGTATTAAAAAATAATTAGCAATTGAATGTAGGCACTTAAATCAGATTGACCATCCTGTACCTACAAGTGTCAAAAATACTCTTAAAAAGCAGGAGATTAAAATCTCGTGCAGGAAAGGCTGTGCTACCCGCTGGGAGATGGCAGGACTCGAAGAGGAACCACGAAGGCACGAAGACACGGAGGTGCACGGTTTAAACCATATCAAACTTTCTTCGGGTACATTGTGAGTTACAACGTGATCTTTATATCATATTTACCGGAACCAACCTGAATTTTGGTGTAACCCTCTGTTTCGATGGGGTTCGCTTTCAACTTTGCATCCTGCAGTGGCTTGTTGTTGATGCGGATGCTTTTAATAGCTCCGGGAATCCATACTTCTGCCGTAGTATTTACGGGAACGGTTACCTGCTGAACGATCCCGCTTTTTTCTTTTTTCCACGACGATTTTATTTCGCCATTCATGGAACGGTAAGTGGCAGCAACGTATCCAATGCCAGAAGGATCGATTTCCGGCTTGATCATAAATGTTTTAAAGCCTGCATCTATTGGCTGAATACCCGCCATATTCTGAAACATCCATTCGCATACTGCTCCAAAAGCATAGTGATTGAAGGAGTTCATACTTGCATTGTGCCTGAAGCCTTCGCCTTTTATATAGCTGTCCCATCTTTCCCAAATAGTGGTAGCGCCATTCTTTACTTCAAAACCTAAGGAGGGATAAGCCGTGTCTTTGATGAGTGTATATGCAAGACTGCTACTGCCCGAAGCAGACAAGGCAGGCAACAAAGGTTTAAAACCCAGGAAACCTGTTGCCAACTGGTTGTTGTTTTCTTTCACCAGGTTGCGCAGATAGGCACCTGCTTTTTCAAAATTTTCTTTTGAAAGTATCTGCATATAAATAGCGTTCGCATAAGCAGTTTGGGTGTGGCCGGAAAAGCCAAGCTTGCCATCTACATAACCCTGCCCGTCACCGTAAGCTGCGGCATTTGTTTTTAATTTGCCCTCTGCGTCTATATAATGTTTTGCAAAACCGGCTTTTATTTTATCGGAGATGCCCGTATAATGTGCAGCTTCTTTTTCATTATTAATTGCCTTTGCCATTTCAGCCATCAGCAACGCGCAATAATTGTAATACATGGTGGCTAACATATCAGGCGGTGTTTTTTTGCCTACAGAAAGCCAGTCGCCAAAGCCACCTTTAGGTTCTATTTCTTCAAAGCTGGCTTCACTGAAAAAATAGTTTCCCTTGCTGCGCTCTTCGAGAAACTTCATGTACTTCACCATATAGGGCCACGATTCTTCGATCACCCTGGTGTCTGCATACATTTTATAAATATTGTAGGGACATACAATTCCGGCTTCTGCCCAACCCGGCGAATAGGTATCGCTTGCGCGAATGGTTGCCACCCCGTTTTTAGATGGAATAGGTGCATACACCGGATAGGTGCCGTTTGACCACTGAGCATCGTTCAGATCGGTTATCCATTTGGTATGGAAAGCGGCTATATCGTTGTTAAATGCGGCAGATCGCATGTAAACCTGCGCGTCTCCTGTCCAGCCCAGTCTTTCATCGCGCTGCGGGCAATCGGTTGGTATATCGAAATAGTTAGACCGTTGCGTCCAGAAAATATTTTTGTACAATTGATTGAGCATTGCATTATCCGTAGTAAAGCTTCCCGTGCGTGGTGTTGCAGAGCTCATTACGATACCCGTAATATCGTTTACAGATGGCTTGGCTTTCAGCCCCCTGATCTCTACATACTGAAACCCATGATAAGTAAACCGTGGCATCCACGATTCGCCTTTCGGATCACCTTTCAGTATATAGGTATCTGTTCCTCTTGCCCTTCGCAAATTTTCTGTTACAACCTCGCCATTGGTATGCAACATTTCACCGTATCGTATTATTACACTGTCGCCTTTGTTGCCTTTTACGGTAAGCCTGATAACGCCCGAAAAGTTTTGTCCAAGATCCACCACATATTTCCCTGCTCCCTGCTCTTTAACAGATACCGGTTTAATCTCTTCCACAATTTTTACCGGCTCACCGGGATATAATTGCAGTGGCAACGATGCCTTATCTGCAAAAACCTCTACGGGCTTCCAGCTTGCTGCATTGAAACCGGTTTTCTTCCAGCCCGTGGGTTCAAGATTTGCATTATAGGTTTCGCCATTCAGTATATCTGCTTCTCTTATGCCGCCGGTTGACGCGCTCCAGGAATTGTTGGTTATAATGGTTTCTTTTTTACCGTTGGCATATTCAATTTCCAGCTGTGCTTTCAATAAAGGCACCTTGCCGTAAAAGCCATATTGGGTAGGGCTTCCTACCAGCAACGCGTATCCTAAGTATCCTGCATACCAGCCGGTAGACAATGCAGCACTTAATGCATTGTTTCCTGGCTTAAGCTGCTTAGTAACATCGTATGCGTTGTAATACACTCGTTTGTTATAGTCCGTCCAACCAGGTGCAAAATAATCTTCGCCAATTCTTTTACCATTAATATTAAACTCATACAGGCCCAATGCTGTAACATACAGCGTTGCTTTTTTAACAACCCCGCTCACGGCAGCTTCTTTGCGCAAATACGCTGCGGGCGGAAGGTGGTATGATTTGTTGGTGGAGAGATTGTTTACATCATACCCTATCCACGAAGCCTTCCAGTCGTCCTGGTTCATTAACCCTGTATGCCAATAAGCCGGCGCGCTCCATGCTCCGGCATTTCCCTGCACGTCCCAGCTTCTTACTTTCCAATAATAGGTTTTGCCCGATGATAATGCCTTGCCGGCATATTCCACCTGGAAATTCATATCTGAACTTACTTTTCCTGAATTCCATACATCGGCTTTTTCATCGGTTAACATTGCTACCGATGAAGCAACCAGTATTTGCCACGCTGTTTGAGCCTGGTTATTAACCGAAGACCATAGTTCCCAGCTAAACCGGGGTTTCTCCACATCAACAAACGCGTTGGTTTTGTATTCAACTCGAAGGTTAACCGGTTTAAGCGTGGTTTGCGCATACACCGGCAATGCCGTCACACATACAATACAAGCCATCAAAACCGTTATGGAAAATATTCTCATAGCATCATTTTTTTTGTCAGATAAAACATCTTTTTATGGTGCACCCGGCCGCATTACTACTATAAGGCCCAGTTGCGTCGCACATTTTAGCGTTCAGCCCACTATTCAGCAAGCGAATTTGTGCATTAAATTTTACAGCCCGTAATATTAATTATTGAATCACTTTTATACCTGCAGGCGCATTTACAGTGGTTTTTACTTTACCATCTGTCTGTTTTACATGTTTTACTTTTACTACGCCCAGCGGTGTAGGAAAGCTGCCTTCGGCAAATTGCAGGTCGCCCAAATGCGGTTTTACTGCTATGGTTCTGCAACCAGGCGCCAGCACTTTAATGCCAAGCACATGTTCGGTTAACCACGGTGTGGGACCGCTGGCCCAGCCATGGCTGAGGCTGTGCCGGAAACCAACATAACAATAAGCGCCATAATCGCCGTGAATATCTTTTTGCCCTGGCTTCGGTAATTCGTCGATCCTCGAAGCGTTGGGCAACCAGTCAAGATTAAAATCTTCCCAAAACGAAGTAGCTCCAAGGTTCAGCATGGCTCCCCAATATTCCCGTATAGCGTCTATAGCTCCCTGGTAGTCGCCGGCTTTGGCTTTTGCCTGCAGCATATAATAGCCATAAAACGTGGAAAAATTATGTGCGCCGCCCACAGACAAAATCTCTTCATTGGCTTTGTCGGCAGGCAGTAACCCTGTGAGCGCCATCAATGCAGCAGCCTGCTTGGAACTATTAGGATCAGGCACCACTTTTTTCAGCCTGGTAATAGCCGCCTGGCAGTTAATATAGGTATTGTTCTCATTCAGAATTTTACACAATTCCGATCCGGCGGTTAAGGCCCAAACCATCATTGCCTGCAAACCTGCATCTACACCTTTCTGGTTTTCGCTTGAAGGCCAGTCGAGAAAACGATGTCCATCCAGTTTCTCTTTGCCGTTAGCATCAATTTTGGTAATGAGATGTGCCAATAGCTTTACCAAATACTCTTTTTGCTGTTGCAGGTATTTGAGATCGCCATTGTGCATATACCAGTCGCGTTGTATAATGATCCACCACATGGAATAGGTGCTGATGCCATTCATCCATGCAGGGATGGGGGTAATGTCTCTCGACAGATCAAGGCTTTTGGGAACTACATTGTTGTTACCAAAAACTGCCGCAATGGTAGAGGTTTCGGGATGCATATCGCCTACCCACACCAACCGGTCACGTTTAATGCCATCCCACAGGTAATCCTGCATGTTCAAATGAACGGTATACGCACCCGTTAGCCATATTTTATTTAACAGCGTATCGCTGCTTTTGAACGAGCCGAGGTAAGGAATATCCCGATAAGTAAAGATGGCACGTACTTCTTTTAATTGCAATTCAACGTTCTCATCCAGCATGTCAATTCTTACAAAACGAAAACCGGTATTGCCAATTTCAAGCTTGCCTAACCAGGGAACCTGCACGATCATATCGCGCATGGCATGGTCGTTTGTTGCATTTTGTTTGGGTTCTATATCGCTCATGGCTTCGCTGGCAGATTCGCCAAAACGCACCCGTAATTTTACTGGCTTATTGCCGGGGTACATGCCGGTTACAATCTGCAAGCCACCGTGCAGCTCTTTTCCATAATCGAGCAATAGTGAAGGCTTAACCGAAGTGGTGCTTTTTAATACACACATATCCTGGTTGGCAAGGTCTGCCTGACCGTTACCGGGTTTCAATAACCGTGAAGCATTTTTTATCTGGTCGCCGGCATTTTCTGTTTGCCATAAAATTTTTACGGGAGATAAATAACGGATCACCGTTTCAACAGCCTGTGACTGTTCATTGGCGGCTTTATCAAAAACAGGAGGAAGCTGGGCATATAAATCAGCGCACATCGTAACGCACATCAGGGTTGCAAAACAAAATCGTTTTGTAATGCGCAAGCTTTTCGTCATATCATTCATTTTAATTCCGGTTATATCAATTGTATCGGCGTTCAAGGTAGTAGCAGAAAATTATACATTCATCCTGCACCTACCTGATTTGAGATTGCTGATTTGAGATTTGAGATTGGGGGTATGCGTACTGCCCTATGTTTTAGCTAAAGACGAAGAAGCAGGCCTTTGTGCTTGGTTCCTCTCCTTTGGAGAGGCCAGGTGAGGCTCTGCACTTATTCTGCAGCGAATTTCAATTGCTTATGCCGTTTGCGGAGTTTTTGCAATTGCTGCTGGTATAACGGATCTTTTGTCAGGTTTTTTGTTTCGCGGGGATCTTTTACCAGGTCGAACAGCTCTTCGTAGCCGTGCTCGGTGTAAACAATATATTTGATGGTATTGCTGATAACGGCTTCTGACTTTGGCAATGCAGGCGTACCCAGGAAATCATGTTTGTAAAAAAAATCTTTCCTATCCCTGGTCTTACCATTTGCTACCAAGAGGTCTTCGCCCTGCATGCCTACAGGTCTGGAAATGTCAGCCAGTGAAAGCACCGTGGGTGCAATATCGATATTTAGTGCAATCGCTTCGGTTGTCCGTTGGCGTTTGTCTTGCGCCATCCTCGGATCGTACACGATAAGAGGTACACGCACCGACTCTTCGTAGGGATACCATTTGCCCTGCAATCCATGTTCTCCCAGCGAAAACCCATTGTCACCGATGAATAATATCACGGTGTTGTCGGCAATTCCCAAGGATTGCAGCTTTGCCATCATCTTTCCAATTGCTTCGTCTACGCCCGTTATAAGGCGGTAGTAATTTTTAACTGTTTCGGCATGCAATGCAGGAGTGGAAAACAATGGCTTCCAGCGGATTCTTGCTATATTTTGATCGGTTCTGAAAAACGCAGGAAACTGGTTCCAATAAACCGGATCGGCAGTTTCTGGTTCTTTTATGACCGCAGTTGCATACAGGTCCCTGAATTTTGATTGTACAGGATAAGTGGGTGGATTTCCATCCAATTCGTGAGGGGCTTTGAAGCTTACCGATAAACAAAAAGGTGCTCTGCCGGCGAACCTGTCTAAAAAAACAGAGATGCTATTGCTCACACTATCGGTATTGTGTAGCTGCCCGCCATTTGCACGCGATAAAATATACTGTGCATCCATGTCACGTGAACAGCCCCAGTAATCGAACAAAGCTGCATCTGGATACTTCGAGCCAATGCCGAACTTACCAATAAATCCTGTTTTATAACCCGCTTTTCTTAACAGTAACGGGTAAGTTTGCTGCAGCGCACTGTCGCTGAAGGCTGTTGCAAAATCTCCAATCTTATGGCGTGAAACATGTTGTCCGCTCAAAATGCTGGCGCGGCTTACGCAGCAAATAGCGGTGGTTACATACGCATTCTTATAGAGAATGCCTTTTGCGGCAAGCCGGTCTAAATTGGGTGTCTGGATGATGGAATTGCCCGCTGCACCCAATGCATCCCAACGGTGATCGTCGGTAACAATTACAATAATATTGGGCTGCGCGTTCCGGACCATTTTTGTTTGGGAAAGCACAGAGAAATATAGTGTGATCAATGCTGTTAGTAAAACAATTTTCTTTTGCATCTATGTCATTTAGTTACTGAAAATTCATTTTGCCGCAGATTCGCAGATGAAAGATCATCTGCGAATCTGTGGCTCATTAATACACTATTTAAAATTTCCGGCATTGGATTAAAATCAAATGCTACAATATTAAACCGGGCCTACGGCTCTGGCTGTTGAACAACCTTCTATCGGTCAGACCGCCCCGTATTCCGCCCACAAGGCTCAACCGGAGCGGGCCGACCGGGTTTTACCGTCGGCCTGCCCGAAGGGCGGTCTAATGGATGGCGTCGGTCTTAAAAAGGATCATCGCTGTACGAAGTCTCTGACTTCGTACCCATTATGTTCTTCCGAGACTTAGTCTCGCCGGAATAGCTGCAACCATATTAATATTCTACCAACACTTCAGCTTTGCCGTTAAAGGAAGGAATGGTAATGGTTTCCGTCTCCGCATCATATGTTCCGCCGCTCACCTTCATTGCTTTTTTTCCTTCGGGGTGTGGAAGACGAATGCTGACTGTTTTTAATCCTCTGTCAACAGGGCATTCGACAGTGGCCTTGATATTTCCTTTATCGATAGCAGAAGTCACTTCAACCTTTAATTTTCCAAAATAACTCGAAAAATTGTTCAACCGGATTTGCTTACCATTTTCCAGCCATGCGCGTGGAACGGTGTTGAGTAACCGAAGCGCCGAACTGTCTTCGAGATACAACATCCAACGGGTTTCCATTAAAAACCAGGCTTCTTCGTGCGTTTTGTGTACACTTACATGAAACAAATGTTCCCAAAAAGTGTAGGTTTCTCTATCGGCATGTGCTGCGAAAGTGTTGTAATAAGTTTTTAAAAAAGGTTTTACCATTCCCAGTTTTGCCTGCATCCAGTTGTGCCGGCTGTAATAGGGCTGACTAAACGCTGCATTGTGCTGAAAAAACAACTCATTGTAGTAATTGAGCAGCTGCCAGCTGGCGGGTTCTTTCGCATCCAGCACTTCACAAAAAACCAGGTACATTGGACCGAGCAGCGCGTCGGCCGTTGTAAAGGTTCCATGCGAAAAGAACTTTTCAGCCTTTACGTATAATGCGCGTGGACCGGTCATTTCTGTCCACGGAGCAGCAGAAGACACCCAGGTTCCATTACCCAGAGGAACAACAGGTGCATATTTCATTGAATTAAAAAATGATGCGCGAATGTCTTCCTTCCATGCGTCCGCTTCTTTCTTAATGCGCGCTGCCTGTTGGGGATCTATATTTGTTAATACCTCCGCTATACGGGCGCAGCCCAGGTAAGCATATCCGTTCAACATAAACTGGTGAAAATGATCTTCGGGGTCTGCCACCTTCCCGTCTATCATGCCATATCCTTTACCACGCAATTCCTCTCTTTTATTTTTTTCCCGCCAGGCAAATAAAAAGTCGCAAGACTTAATCAGCTTTTCTTTAGATGAAGCAAGCCACGCCTTGTCGCGCGTATAACGGTAATACTCACCCATTGTCCACAACGCTGCACCTGTTTCTACCATATACCCGCCAAAGTTCTGGATCATGCCATCTTCATGTTGTTTGTCAAGGAAGTAATTCAAGGATCTTTTAGCAATGTCATACCATCCCATTGAAAGATAAAACTGGATGATAGGCGCACTTTCTGTTCCGATGGGCGAATACACACCAATAGCCGGTGCAAGCGTGCTATCGGGTTCTTTTCCGTAGGTGATTAAATCAAGATGCAGTAAACCGGCCCTGATCATTTCATCTACCCTTTGTTCGGGCACCTGTATTTGGGCGGCTTTCGAAAGCTTGTTGTTCCAGTATGCTTTACATTCTTCTAATTTAGATGCAATCGTTGCCTTGGACAATGACGCAGCCCGGTTTTCAGGTATAGGAGAATGGGGAAGATAGAATTCAAACACCGCTTTTTCGCCCGGTTGCAGCAATACGGCTATTTCTTCATTAGGCAAGGGCTTGCCGTTAAGAAAGGAGATGCAAAACACACTGTCGGATGGAAAAGCAGAAAAACCAGTTCGTGGATCATACGTATACGGATACTGCTGCCACCATCCTTCGCCCGGGCGAGGCGTTTTGAACCATGCATAGGCTGGCGCAGCGCCTGTATTTTCAGCTACAGCACTGTAGCAAAATACCGTTTCTTCGTTGGTGTCGAATGCATTCTTTAGCTTCGACCTCACCAGCGCATCCTGCTCTTTGGTAAACATGTGCCCGTGGCTGTATTGATCTGCTACTAAAAAATCTGTTCCTTTTACATTGGCTGCTGTAAGCGGCGATTGTTCTAAAGCAACGAACGAAGTAGCTGTGTATACCATTTGCTCATCGCTGGTTTTTGAATGCAATATGGGCATCACCCCTTGCTCCAACCTGCGGGTAGTATTTAATTCAACGCCTTGCCCGCGCCCTGCATTGAACATATAAGCAGCGGCATTGTTTTTCATGGCAGGAAGTTTAGCGCCCATCGCTGCAAATTTTGGCATTACCACGTTGCATTCCATGGGCAGGTCGGTGGTGGTTTCGTTGAGTTGAAAAATGCGGAAATCTCTTGCTATTCCAAGCCAGGTGGGCGTATGCTGATCGCGAACAACCTTTGCCACCGCGTCGAACGAAGCTTCAGGCTCTCTATCTGTTGTTTGCAATTTTGTGAATGAACCGCGCGAATGAACAGATTGTTCTACTTCCTGAAAAGATCGCCTATCCGATGCCGTAAGTACAACGGCGTGGCTTGCAGGGAGATAAATGGGAAATGCAGCATTCACATCCCGCAGGAAAAAAGAAAATGGCTGTCTAGGGGTATTGGATGTAACAATGGTTGCACCAGGACCAGGGCTTTTAACTGCCTCTTCTACTATAATTTCAAGACGGCCTGCATGATTCGTTTTAAAAATAAACTGGTCTTTCCTGATACTGCCTTTCCCTTTTTTAATGGAAATCTTTTGCAGCCGCCCGTTCAGCACTTCAATTTTCCCTGATGCGGGCGCCTGGTTCCACTCAATATATATTGTATCAATAGCCGACTGTTGCTGTTGCGCAATTACTGCGGAAATACTCAATAAAAAAGTGAAAACAAAAACAGTACGTTTATTGTTCATAACATGCAAGCTTTAGTAAAAATAGGGCTGAAAATAATTCCGGGCTACTGTACAAATCCACTGTTCTTCATCCATTTTAGGCAAAGCCCCAACCATTCATCGTGAGACCATTGCAATATAAAACCGTGGTCGCCTTTGGGGTAAATATGCATTTCTGCAGGCACCTTGTGTTTGCGCAATGCCTCGTACAACCATATGCTGTTGTCTACGTCTACTGCTTTATCGTCTCCTGCATGAAGCAAATATGCCGGCGACGTTTGTGCTGTTACCTGCAACTCGTTTGAAAATAAATGTATCTTTTGGGGTGATGGATTTTTCCCTAACAGGTTTTGCCTCGATCCGCTGTGCCCTAGTTTATCTGTCATGCTCACAACAGGATACACCAGTATCATGAAGCTTGGGCGGAGGTTGGTGTGTTGTGTATTGCTGATAACAGGATTATTAAAATGCGTACCCGCGGTGGATGCGAGATGACCTCCGGCTGAAAATCCCATAATACCAACACGTGCTGTGTCGACGTTCCATTCAGCGGCACGCTGCCTTACCATTTGTATGGCGCGTTGTGCATCCTGTAGCGGTGCAATGCTTTTGTCTTTCATGCGTTTGTCGTCGGGTAGGCGATATTTCAATGCAAATGCCGCCACGCCGTGTTCAGCAAAATATTTGGCAATGGCATGTCCTTCTGTATTCATTACGAGCATGCCGTATCCGCCGCCGGGACACACAATAACTGCAGCGCCGGTTGCTTTGCTTTTTTCAGGCAGGTAAATAGTTAAGGAAGGATTGGTAACATTGAATGCATGACCTTTCGCGCTGTCGTATTTCTCGATAGAGGCTACCGGTAGCATGCCGGGAACTTCTTTATCATATAAAGGAATGGTTTGCTGTGCATGTAAACAGTTTACACACAGCATCAAAAAGAATAAATGGGTCAACCGCATAAAAGTTATGATTGAAGAATGAATATGCGCATGGTTTTAGAACCGTGGGCACCCAATACGAGCGATTGCTCAATATCCGCCGTTTTAGACGGTCCGGCAATGAACACTCCAAATCCATAATCGCTGCTGCTTATCTGTTCGTATGCCTGGTGCATCAGTTGTAAAATGTCGTTCCGGTGTATTACTACGGCAAGGTTTTGTGTTATGAACGGCAACACTCTTTCGGGCACCATATCACTGGTTATCCATACCGCAGCATTTTCAGCAACTCCCATCTGCGACCTGATAACAGTAAGATCAACGTCCTGGAGCAGATGCGGGTCTGAGCCTGGTTCAAAAGGCTGCCCTTTCGAATTTATTTCCGGCACCAACGAAATAATTCTCGCCGCATCGCCATATTCCTCGTCGATAATTACCTGTATTTCAGTGTAACTGTCAACTGTATGCGCTATTCCGCCTATTGAGTTGAGCACGCCAATAAATTTTTCCTGTACATCTAGGTTTTCCTGCAAGGGAAAATCGAGCGCAGGCAATTCCCTGGGAGCGGGTTGATTTTTTTTTACGGCGGCAAGAATTTTTTCTCTGCTGTTCATATTGAGTTATGGGCTTTGAGTGGTCAGCTATCAGCTATCAGCTTTGAGCTATCAGCCGTGGTTTGCTGTATAAAATGGATCTTGTTTTTGAGATCTTGGATCTTTCCCACACCTTACACCCTACACCTTCTACCCTACACCTCCTTTTACCTTCTACCTTACCCCTTCCTGTTTTTCTTATACCATTCGCCAAAAGACTGCGCTGGCGGTGCCGGCATGTCTCTTTGTTTATACCAGGGGTTCATTTTATTGTTAACGATAAAGGGCATTTTGCTCATTACCCACCTGCCGGTTTTACCGGCAAACCTATATATGCCGGGGTTGGAGAGGGTGAAGGTCATGCCCTTCATTGCCAGTTTTTTTGCTGCGGGTCCGTATCCTTCTTTCATCAATACCTGCCGCCATTTATACAACTGGTCGTGTATATCTATTTTTACAGGGCATACATTGCTGCACGAACCGCAAAGTGTTGACGCAAAAGGAAGATCTGCATATTTGCGCATATCAAGGTTGGGAGCGAGTATGGAACCAATCGGTCCTGCTACGGCTGTATGATAACTGTGTCCGCCGCTTCTCCTGTATACAGGGCAGGTATTCATGCAAGCGCCGCAGCGAATGCATTTGAGTGAATTTCTAAAATCTTCTCTGCCTAACTGAACGCTGCGTCCGTTATCTACCAGCACAATGTGCATTTCCTGCCCTTTGCGTGGCTTCTTAAAATGACTTGAATAAGTAGTTACAGGCTGGCCGGTGGCACTTCTGGCCAACAATCTTAAAAACACGCCCAGGTGTTTACGCTGTGGAAGCAGCTTTTCAAATCCCATAGAGGCAATGTGTACATCTGCCAGGTGTGCGCCCATATCAGCATTTCCTTCGTTGGTACATACTACAAATTCTCCTGTTTCGGCAATGGCAAAGTTTACGCCCGTTAGCGCAGCTCTGCGGGTGAGGAATTTTTCGCGCAAATGAATCCTTGCCGCACCTGTTAAAAACTGAGGATCTGCATTTCCTTCGGGTGTGCCCAGGTGTTGGTGAAACAACGCTCCTATCTCTTCTTTTTTCTTATGTATGCAGGGCAACACGATATGACTGGGGGGCTCTTCTGCCAGTTGCACAATTCTTTCGCCCAGGTCGGTGTCTATTACTTCTATTCCGTTTTGCTGCAGGTAGTCGTTGAGGTGACATTCTTCGGTGAGCATGGACTTGCTCTTTACCATTTTTTTAATGCCATGCTTTTCCAGGATGCTGTGCACTATCTGGTTGTGCTCTATGGCATCGGCAGCCCAGTGTACTATAATGCCGTTCTTTTTCGCATTCTCTTCAAACTGCTGCAGGTAGTCGTGCATGTTACTAAGCACGTTGTTCTTTATACGGGAGGCTGTTTCGCGTAAATGTTCCCAGCCGGGAATGCTGTGCGCCGCCTTATCGCGTTTGGCGCGCACCCACCACAATGTTTCATCGTGCCAGTTTACGCGTGGTTCATCGGCATTAAATTGCTGCGCAAGCGCTGCGTGATCTTTGTCTCCGTTGTTCATCTCATACTATTAAATAACTCAATCGTTCAATACTTACCTAAAGCCTCATCCCCACCCGACTGTACGTCGTTCGTGCAGGCGCACTTCTTCTCCAAAGGAGAGGGACGGTGCTACAAATCATTTCCGGCCACAGATCTTCCCTATCGACTGCTGAATAAATTTTCATCTATGCTTCACTTCTTCACGATCCTGATCTAACTAAGCTGAAGCTATGTTCGATTTCTTATACATGTATCTGTCCAACTCAACTTATATCCTGCTGTTCAGTATCTCTGCAATGTGTTTTACCTGCACTTTGCTGTTCTGCCGCCTCAATATTCCCTCCATGTGCATCAGGCAACTCATATCGCCACCGGTAATAAATTCGGCTCCGTGTTCCACATGATCGTCTACCCTGTCTTTTCCCATTTTTACACTCACAGCTTCTTCGGCCACGCAAAATGTTCCGCCAAATCCGCAACATTCATCATTCCTGCCGAGGTCGACCAGTTCAAGTCCTTCCACCATTTTTAACAAGTGGCCCGGCTTGGAAAAAGGTTCTGCCACCAGTTCGCTCATCTGCGACAGTTTCAGTCCTCTTTGCCCGTGGCAACTTTGGTGAACACCTACTTTGTGCGGAAAACGAGCGTTCAGGGTCTCTACTTTTATAACATCGGTCAGGAATTCTGTAAGTTCGTATACACGTTTCCGTATACCAGTTGCTTTCTCTTCCTGCTGTTCGTCGTGCAGGTGTTCTTTAATATGCAGGGTACAGCTGCCGGAAGGGCAGACGATATAATCGAACCCATCAAAATTTTTAATAAATAATTCATTGCATCCATGTGTAAGATGTTCAAACCCTGAGTTTGCCATGGGCTGCCCGCAACAGGTTTGCTTTGGGGGATACACTACATTTACTCCGAACTTCTCAAGTAATTCCAGTGTGGCAATGGCAACCTGCGGGTAAAACTGGTCAACGTAACATGGCACAAATAATGCAACAGTCATCTCTAAAAATTAATCATTCAATCAACCGGTAACATCATCGAAATTAACACAATTTCATTACGGAGCGACCTGTACCCTCCTGATGCATCCTGCCCCATGATTTAAACTACTGTATTATGGAGTAGTCTGAATTAAAACCGGACAAGCAGCAGCACAATTGTGCATAAATATTTAGGATATTTTTTAACAAATGCCATACTAAGCACTCAACTAATAAACGTTATTATTACATACCATGGGAGAAAATGAACATAGGAACTTTTTTGCAAGAAGCCTGGTGCTGAACACCATTGGGCTGCTTACTATTCTTCCTTTAGCTCCGCTCATCAACCGGTTTATTCCCCCGGTAATAGTGGGTTACTGGAATGTGGATCTCCTGCTTTCGATCATCCTCGCCTTTACATTGGTAAGATTAATATTGTGGCTGTTTCGTCCGCTTGTGATACCGGCATTCGTATTGGTGTGCGGTGTAATTGTTTATAACCAGTTTGCCGAAGGATATAATCTCAAAAACATGATCCAGGACTACACCAACCTGGTAGCCAAAAGCTGGGATGTAAGAGATGTAAAGGAAAAGGACCTTTACCTGGTAAAGCCAGACTTGTTTGACTCGGGTGTTGAAAAAGCGGTTAAGGGACTGAAATCAAAAATGGCTGCCAAAGATTCTGTGGTGAGGAATTTTTCTGTAAAACACTCCATTGAATATTTCGACGACTATCATTCAAAATACGGACCTATCGTTCGGTATCTTTCTCTATTCAAGTACATCAACAGCAATTTTAAATATGTAGGCGATCCGGAGCGTGACGAGTACTATGCTGCGCCGAGGGAAACCATTGAAAATGGCATGGGTGGAGATTGCGACGATCACACTATATTAATGATCTCTGCCATGAAAGCAATTGGTGCCAAGTGCAGGATGGTGCTTACGGAAAACCATGTGTATCCCGAATTGTATTGCGGCGACAAAAAAAGATTTACGCAAATACAGGAAGCCATTACCCATCTTTTTTCTACCGAAAATTTTACGGGTTTGTATTACAGGGAAGAAGGCGGCAATTACTGGATCAATCTTGACTATACGGCTCACCATCCGGGTGGACCTTATGTTGATAATAAGGCGTATGCAATTGTTGAATTTTAGTTGGCGATTTGGAAGATATGCCGTTTGGGTTAGCCTCACCCCTCTGTGGAGAGGAGTGCCCAAGTTCGAACGATGTTGATTAAATCAAACGACGGGACGTTGAGCATTGCAATTGTCGAGAAATGAGAACCGCTTATCTGGATTTGTTCAAATGCTGATGTGATATACTGTTTGGAGGCGTTCAAAAGCGCATAGAAATATCGCCTCCGATGAGACTAAGACTGGGTCGCCCCACACCTTCTACCCTATACCTTTCTCCTCTCACCTCTTGTCTTCCAGCTTCTGTATCGCCTTATCTGCACGGCTGAAAGCAGTTTTTACTTTGTAATTGTACCATTTTTCCTTGAGCAGTTTGCGCATGGCATTGTCGAAGTTGCGCGTAAATACAAGGTTGCTGAAGCCGGTAACCCGGTCTTTGGCTGAAGACAGTGCGCGTACACTTACGGAATATCCTCCGGTAACGTATTGTATGTAATGCCAGTAACCTGCGGGCATAAACAGGGTTTCGCCAAAGCGGATGGTGCAATCCCAGCCGCAGGCATATTTAAGTGCGGGAAATTTTTCGTAGTCCAGGTTTTTCATATCGCCTATACCATGAAAGTTATAGGGCAGTTTGTACAGCAGCGAAGATGCTTCGTTAGAAAATAACGCCACCCTCTTTTCGCCGTGGAACTGTGTAAGAAAAACGTGCGACATATCTATATCGTAATGATTCCTGGTGCTGGAACCTCCTCCACCAAAAAACATCAGCGGCAGCCAGGTAAGAATATTGTCGGCAATTTTATTAAAGACCAGTTGTTTGCGTATTTCTGGCTTTTCAATCAGCAGGTTGAATAAAAACAATCGCGATTCTGTTGGCTCACTTTGTATCAGGTCGAGATATTCACTGAACTTCATTTTGTACATCGGAGCGCTTTTTACCATATCGGGATGGGCGTTTTCGCTCCCATGCACTGGCACCACCAGGTCGCCGGCTACTTCTTTAAAATAATCATAACTCCATTTTTCAAGCGCAGGCCCTTGCACAAAATCTTTCAGGATTACCGGAGTTTTGGTTTTTATGTATTGTTCCGTAAACTCCTGCTTCGTTAATCCTTCTACTCTTTGAATGGGTTGTAGTTTCATTTGATGACATCAAATTTAATATGCCAAAGGCAAACAATGTTAAGTATTATTTTTATTACATCATACAGAAAAGCCTGTAAATAGCATACGGTTTAAAATATAAAGAAATGTTTGTATGTAAGTTACGCAAACTGTCATAAAATCCAAAATTACGGTATGCAGCGGAGATTTGCAGAGATAGAAGCCCTTTAAATATGCGGGATAGCTTGGGGCTATCAGCTATGAGCAACATATTTGGATGAAGAAATTATTTTGCGTTGGGTTTGTGCTTTGTTTTTTATACATACAGAACAGGGGTGCTTGTGATTTCTCGCCTGGCTCCTGATAGCCGACCGCTGATCGCTGACAGCTCACTACCGTTTACGTTTGAATATTTTTTTAACAGCTTTGCTCAGCTTTGTAATATTATCTATCTGGTCTTGTATAGGAGTAAGCACCAGGTCTTCCTGCTGCATGCCGGCCATTTCCAGGAAGTCGGCCTGGGCTTGTTCGGGATACAATAGTATCAGGTTGTTTTTGGGAAAGTTTTTTACCAGGCGTGTAGTTACGGATTCAAAGTAGGAATGGTAGGATATGGTGCCTTTCCGGGCACTTACGGCCACAATAAGGTCGCTGCTGCCAATGTCGTTCGATATTTCATGGAGTTGGTCTGGTACTTCAAAAGGTTTGAAATTGATCTCTACGCTGGTGCGGTTTTTTTGTACCTCTTTTTCAAACGCCCGTTGCGTGGTAGTGGTGCAGCATAGTATTATACGCGAGCCTGCCTGTTTTGAAAAGGCAACGATCCGCTTAACCCAGTGGGCAAAACCTATTTCGTATTCTGCATTGCGCGTTAAAATCAAAATCATTTTTTTGGAGGTGTTCATCGGCGAATTGAAACGGCAGATGAAAACGGTTTCCCAAACACCATCCAGCACGTTTTGGGTAGTGGTACCAAATAACGAATTAAAAAGAAAGCCGGTAGTGCTGCTGTTTTTGTCCGACCATTCCATTACCACATCCGAAATCAGCATTTCTTTTATGGCACGGGCAATTCCGTTGGCCATGTTCAGGTCTACCCGTGTTACCACCTGCACCTTGGTTCCCGTTTCTGCGCCATATTTAATAGCAGCTTCCATGTTGCGGTTATTCTGTACTACTTTTTCTTTCAGGCGCTCTTCATCCTGCATAACGGTAAGCATGTATACGGGCGATTTTTGCTGAGCAGTGTTGATCATCACGGCAAAATCGAATAACCGTTCTGTTTTTTCAGACTCATTAACGGGTATGAGTATACGCTCCTGTATGTTCACTACATCAGGCAGGCGGTTCATTTCAACTACTGCAAGCTTTTTACCTGCATTGGCTGTAACAAACGATCCCACCATACAGGTTAACAGTATAAGAATAATAGTGCCGTTCAGCACATTCTCATCAACGATCTTCATGTTATACCCGATCAGTATTACGGCAATGGTAGCAGCTGCATGAGAGGTGCTTAACCCAAACATCACATTGCGCTGCGCATTGGTGTAGCGAAATATTTTTTGAGTAATAAAAGCGGCTAGCCATTTTGTAGACAAAGCCATTGTTGTAAGAGTGCCGGCAATAATGAGCGCCATGTTGCCTTTCAGCAACACCCTCAGGTCAACCAGCATGCCTACACTGATCAGAAAGAAAGGAATAAAGATGGCGTTGCCCGCAAACTCTATGCGATTCATGAGCGGCGATGTATGCGGTATCAGCTGGTTCAATGCAAGACCTGCGAGGAACGCACCGATAATTCCTTCTACGCCGGCCAACTCTGCCAGCAGCGCCGCAAGGAATACCATAGCTAATACAAACACAAAGTGTGTTGACTGATCATCTTTTATCTTTTTAAAGAACCATCTTCCAATCAAAGGAAAGCCAAATAAAATAGCAGTTGAAAACAACAGGAAGGAGAGACATAATTTGAGCCAGAACCCCTGGTTAAGTTCCCCGGCTACTGAGCCTGTAATAACGGCTAATATCAATAATACTGCGGTATCGGTAATAATCGTTCCTCCAACGGTAATGGTTACCGCCTCGTTTTTGGTGATGCCCATGCGGCTTGCGAGTGGATAGGCTACAAGGGTGTGGGTGGCAAACATGCTTGATACCAGCAGCGAAGCCATCATGTTAAATTCAAGTACATAATGGCATAATAAAAACCCAAGCCCCAGTGGAATAATAAATGTAAAGAAACCAAATACCAGGCTTTTGTAACGGTTCTTTTTAAACTCCTGCATATCCAGTTCAAGCCCGGCTATAAACATAATGTAAAGCAACCCCGCCCTGCCAAACAGGTCTATGCTGCCCTTTGCTACCAGGTTAAATCCATGATCGCCTATTGCCATTCCTGCCAAAATCAATCCTATTATACTGGGTATCCTCAGCTTACGCAGGAGTATAGGCGCTAAAAGAATAATGAACAAAACGATAACAAATATGGGTACCGGATCTTTGAGCGGAAAAGTTAACCCGTTTAATAATGTCATGGTAGCCTCGGTTATCGTTGTTAGTTAGACAATATTCCAAAATTAGCGAAATGTTAGTGAGCTCGGGGTATAATAATCTCAATGAAATATTATTATTATTTGTTTAAAATAACCTGGGTTGATAATTATTTATTTAGAGCGTTATAAGAATTGAAGCGGTTGCACTAATTTTGAAATGTAAATACAGCGATATGGCGTCTGTGCAAACTTTAATACAGGAAGAAGTTGACACGCTTGTAACAACCGACAAGCCGTTTCAGCTCATTGTGTGGAACGACGAGGTGAATACTTTTGAATGGGTGATAGAAACCTTGCAGGAAGTGTGCGGGCACAGCCACGAACAGGCCGAGCAATGCGCTTATATCATACACTTTAAAGGGAAGTACGCCGTTAAACAGGGACAGTACGAAGAATTAAAACCCCAGTGCGATGCTATAACGGAAAGGGGTATAGGCGCTACCATAGAAGTGCTGGCCGACTGATATTTACCGCAGCACCTGAAACTGCCCGCTTTTCCACCGCATCCTGTATGCATTCATGGCAGTAATTCCGAGTTTTTTAATAAGTCTGTAATTTACAATAACGCCCACGGGTGCCCCAATTACGGGGATAAGCTGTGCCATTTTAGCTATGTCGAGATAATCCCTGTACTCCTGCTGCAGGTTGCGCCAGTCAAACTCATGAATATCCTGCGGAAGCTCGTTCTGCACATTCTCCCAATCGGCTATTTTCAGGTATATTTTTTTGCGGTGCTGCGGGCTGGAAAAGGCTAACTGGAAAATATACAGTATGTACAGCCTTTCCTTATAATCAGCAGTATCATACCCGTAAATATTGGCTAGCTCAAACAATAGTTTCAGCTTAATGCCCAACAGTATCGGGAAATCTGCCAGCCCCAGCAATATGCCCCCCGCGCCTGTAATGCCGCCTTCTGCCGCTGCTGTTTTCTGGTAAACCGAAATTTTTTCCTCACTCAACGCATCGCGCATCTGCAGCGATATATCTTTCTCAAACTTTGTTGTAGTAGCCTGGGCGCCAAACAATACGCCCCTTATCATTTGCTTAATGGTACCGGTTATAACTTCATGCACTTTTTCGGGAATGATCCTGTTTACCCGGTTCTGCAGCCGCTTCGACAGCCGGTCGAATAAGGACGGCTTACCCAACATTTTAAGCTGCCATACCCGCAGCTCCTGTTGCACTGTTTGCTCATAACGGCTTTGCATGTTCAAAATAATGTTTTAAAGCTGCAAAAATTAGCTAATATTACCCTATTATTTTACATTTAACCCTGTTAAATAATGTCCCGCAACATTATTAATGAAAGCAGGCTTTACGCCATCATCGTAATTTGTGCTTTCGTACTTCCCAATTTGTATTTTATTATTATAGGCCGCGAATCTTTTCCATTTACACAGGCACCTATGTTCGGGCATTATGTCGGCGATTCAACAAGGTTTTACGAATTCAATTTTATACTGGAAGACCAGGGAGGAGAAAAGGAAATTTCGCCCGACTATGTAAAACGGCACCCCATAGCCGAAGTGGCATTGAAACGGTTTTTCTTTGGAAACATCTATGGATCAGTAGAAACAACATCTCCATTCGGAT
>JBQCFW010000142.1:0-78374 GCA_051958655.1 Agriterribacter sp.
TATTCACCAGGTTAAAACCACTGCTGATTTTGCAGCAAAAAGCAAGTTGGTATCCTGGTTTGTGGGCGGATTGAATTTCCAGATCGAACATCACTTGTTTCCCCGCATCAGTCATATACATTATCCCGAGATCAGCAAAATTGTAGAACGTACCTGCAACGAATTTGGACTGAAGTACAATTATTTCCCTACACTGGGTGGTGCTATTGCTTCGCACTACCGGTTTATGAAGCAGCTGGGTCAACGCCCCGATAGTGCGGTTAACGATCTTCAGGCTGCCTGATTTTTCCTTCAAAGTTTATAACGCCAAAGCTTTATTATACATTTACAGCTCCAAAACTGTTTGCATGTACAGTAAAGAACAAACACAACACCTGCAGTCTGAAACTACGAAGTTATTGCAGCAGCTAAAAGACAAGCTGAACGATAACGCTATACATGTTTTGCGGGATGTGCTTCGTTTTCACGAATACCGTTACTATGTATTGAACGATCCATTGATCGCGGATGGAGAATACGACCAATTGTACAAAGCGCTGGAAAAAATAGAAGCAGCTCATCCCGATCAGATCACACCCGATTCTCCCACTCAACGTGTATCGAAGGGGCTGATCAAAGATTTTCCAAAGGTGCAGCATCTGGTGCCCATGCTGTCGCTCGATAACTCCTACAATGCAGAAGACCTGATTGATTTTGACAGAAAAGCGCGGGAATTGAGCGGTCTTGCGGAAGTAGAATATTGTGTAGAACCAAAGTTTGATGGCGCCAGTATTTCGCTGATATACGAAAACGATGTGCTGCTGCGCGGCGCCACGCGAGGAGATGGTGTTACGGGCGACGACATTACTACCAACATCCGGCAGATCAGGTCTGTTCCCCTGTCGGCAAAATTTTCTGCATACGGCATCCGGCAAATTGAAATTCGCGGCGAAGTGCTGATGAATAAAAACAGCTTTAAGGTATATAACGATGCGCTTGAAGAGCAAGGGCTTGACAGGCTGGCTAATCCGCGCAACGCCGCCGCCGGGTCGTTGCGCATTAAAGATCCTAAAGAAGTAGGCAGGAGAAACCTCGAAGCTTTTTTGTACCACGTAAGCGATGTAACACTTGAACCTAAACATCCGCAACCGGAGGCGCTGGATTCTCACAGTGGCACTTTGCAAATGTTGTGGGATCTTGGTTTCAGAAGTCCTGCAAAGGAAAAAAGAGTGATGAAGGGCATCAAGGCCGTTGTTGAATATTGCGAGGCATTTGAAAAACAGCGCGACGATCTTCCTTATGAGATAGACGGGATGGTGATTAAAGTAAATCACCTGGATGTGCAGGATAAGCTGGGGATGACTACCCACCATCCACGTTGGGCAATTGCATACAAATTCAAAGCACGACAGGGCACAAGCAAGCTGCGCTCGGTAGAGTTTCAGGTGGGCAGAACCGGTGCTGTAACGCCTGTTGCTAAAATCGATCCTGTATCTGTGGGTGGGGTAACCGTTACAAGCATTTCCGTTCACAACGAAGAATATATAAAAGAAAAGAATCTGCAGCTAGGCGATACCGTATTGATAGAACGTTCGGGCGATGTGATACCGCAGGTGGTAAAATCTTTTCCTGAATTGCGTACGGGAGAGGAAAAGATCATTCGTTTTCCTACCCATTGCCCCGTTTGTGGGTATCCGTTGGTAAAGCCGGAAGAAGAAGCCGTGTGGCGTTGCAACAACAGCAATAATTGCGAAGCACAAATAGTGGAACGGATTATTCACTTTAATAGCAAAGACGCCATGGATATACGTGGATTGGGCGACGCTATTGTAAGGAAATTTTATGGATTGCAGTTCCTGAAAGATATTCCGGGCATTTACCGGTTGCCCTTTGATAAAATACGGCAACTGGAAGGGTTTGGAGAAAGAAGCGTTACAAACCTGAAATCTGCCATAGAAGCTTCTAAAAAGCAACCGCTCCACAGGCTGATATATGCGCTGGGCATCCGCTTTGTGGGCGAAACCACTGCCAAGGTGTTAGCCAATGCAGTAAACCATCTTTTTGATTTTAAAGTATATTCGCTCGAGCAGTTGCAGGAGCTGGAAGACATTGGACCTAAAGTGGCAGGCAGTATTTACCAGTTTTTTCATAATGAGCAAAATATAGCATTGCTGAAAGAGCTGGAAGCGGAAGGGTTGCAACTGAAGAACGAAAAAAAAGAGCTGCATACCAGCAGCAACCTTGCAGGACAAACTTTTTTATTTACCGGCACATTGAACAAGCTTAAGCGCAGTGAGGCGGAAGCGTTAGTTGAAGAAAATGGAGGAAGTATTGTTGGGGGAGTTAGCAGTAAGCTTAACTACCTGGTAGTAGGCGAAGATGCAGGCTCAAAGCTTGAAAAGGCCAAAAAAATCAATACAATTAAAATTATTTCTGAGGATGAGTTTCTGACGATGACGAGCTAACGACGTTTAGTGGTATAACGTCAAAGCATAGTGGTTTATCTACCTCAAAATAAATACAGAAACCAATAGTATTTTAGTACATTTATATAACCTAAAAACATCAACTATGATCAAAAAAGTTCCCGGCGAATCCTGGAAACCCCTTCATTTCTCAGGCTGGAAAGAACTCCGCAAAAAATATGCGGTATCGAGCCACGGCAGAGTAGCCAGTTACACAAACAACATTCATGAGGACGGCCAATTGCTTAGCGGTTCTTTAACCACAGGGTACCGGAGTTTAAACCTGCATCGCCCCGGCAACAAAGGGACGCTTTACATTCATCGCGAAATTGCGCGCTTGTTTTGTAAAAAGCCATCTCCCAAACACCAGTTCGTTATCCATGTTAATTACAACAAAACGGATAACAAGTCTTCCAATCTCAAATGGGCTACACTCAGCGAAGTGAGCCGGCATCAACAAAAAAGTCCGGCTAAAATCGCGTACAAAAAAGTTCAGGCAAACCGGTCATCCGGCCTGAAACTGAGTACTAACCAGGTAAGTGCCATTAAAAAAACAATTGCTGACCCTAATCGCAAGTTAACCTATAAACAACTTGCCGAAAAGTACGACGTAAGCGAAATGACACTATACAGGATTAAGAGTGGAGAAAACTGGGCAAGAGTTAAATAAAATTAACTCCGCCCTTGTGTGGTAGGCAATATTGGTAATTGAGCATTCTATTCTATTTTTATTGATAGATTAAGAATGCTCAATTTTTTTAACCTCTACACTTATGATGCAAAACAGTACCATACAGTTTTTAAAAAAACTCTCTAAAAACAATAACAAACCGTGGTTTGATGCCAACCGTAAAGCCTATGACGAAGCCAGAGGCGATTTTGAAGTCTGTCTGCAAAATGTAATTGATACTTTTGGTAAGTCCGACTCTTCCATCGCTTCTCTTAAAGCAAAGGAATGCATGTTTCGCATTAACCGCGACATCCGCTTCAGCAAGGACAAAACGCCTTACAAGAAAAATTTTGCTGCCAGTATAAACAGGGGAGGCAAGAAATCTATATACGCGGGTTATTATTTTCACCTCGAACCAGGCAACAGTTTTGTAGGCGGAGGTATTTGGATGCCCGCGTCGGCAGAAACTCAAAAAATAAGGCAGGAAATAGATTATTCACTCGATGAGTTTGAAGGAATAGTCGGTTCAAAAAAATTCGTTTCGGTTTATAAAGATCTTGACAGAGACCCCGAAATCGCCTTAGTGAACGTGCCCAAGGGATACGATAAAGAAAATCCTGCGGCATCTTTTCTTAAGTTGAAAAGCTGGATTGCTATGAGAGCCATCAGCGATGCTGATCTCTCCTCTAAAAGCCTGGTAAAAGATACGGTAGACGCTTTTAAAACCATTCAGCCGCTCATCAATTTTCTGAACAGGGCGGTTGAGCCATAGGTAGCGTAACTGAAGGCTTTCATTTTTACAACATTTTATAAGTGGGAACCCTTTTTCATTACCAAATTCCGTTTACCATGTGGCAGCACGTTGGCTGCAGAGTATACAAAGTGGTTAGGCATTTATACACGTAGTTAGTGCGTTGTAGAACGTGATCAACCACGCCCTTCCACGTGGTACATGCATAGCACAACGTGGTTACCACGGTTTGCTTGTAGAAAATGCATGCTGAAAGTATTTTTTGGACGTTAAATAGATATATTTAAATTCACGCCTTGTTGGTAATTGTAATGATTAACATTTTATCTTTTTTTAATCGCACCCACGTTTAGTCCGAATCCGTTCACGGTTGTTTGTCATTATTCAATTAACCCTAACCTCTTATGACTAGGCACCAGCTAATACTATGGCTTTTGCTAAGTGTGTGTATAATGCCCGCACTCGCACAACAAGGCGTTCCAGCCTCCAACATTGCTGTTCCGGCATCACTGCCTTCAAGTGTCGACAACAAGATTAGCAACGCCGATAAGAGTGTTACCAGGCAAACCGAAAGACATTTCAATAAGCTTGCCCGCCAGGAAACCAAGCTTTTAAAAAAGCTTGCAAAGCGTCATTCATTGGCAGTTTCAGCCTTCGGCAATTCCAAAGAAACATACAAGCAGCTCTCCCAAAAACTCAACAATACCAATGGCAAGGCAGACAAATTACTCAAAGGCAAATACCTGCCCGGCGTAAGCCAGCACGACCTTACGTTTAAAGCAGGGTATTGGAATGATGAATGACGCTCAAAACTAATGGCAACGTCGGCATAAGCACCGCCGCCCCCGACGAAAAACTGGGCGTAACCGGAAAGATCCACGCCAAGGAAGTTAAGGTAGACCTGAATTTGCCTGCACCCTATTATATTTTTGAGGCTGATTACGAACTTCCTACCTTAAAAGGTATTCAAAATTACATTGCCAAACACAAACACCTGCCCGAAGTGCCCTCTGCCAAGGAAATGGAACAAAATGGCGTAAACTTAAGCGCGATGAACATGCTGTTGCTGAAGAAGGTAGAGGAACTAACACTTTATATTTTAGAGTAGAATAAACGTATTAGGAAAATTAAAACAAAATAAGTGATGATGAAAAAAAACACCATTTTAACAATTGTAGTATTAGGGTTGTTTACCCACTCTGCTTTCGGACAAATTTATGAAGATCCTGACAACGGCAATGTTGGCATCGGTACTACTACCATAGACAATTTACAGCGTTGGAACAAAGTGATGCAGCTTCACGGACCTAATAACGCAAAACTGTTGGTTACCGATGGTGGTGGGATAAAGGTAGGTATGTTTGCGCACAACGGGAATGCAGCCAAGGTTGGTACCGAGAGCCAGCACGACCTTACCTTTACAGCAGGGTATTGGAATGACGTAATGACGCTCAAAACGAATGGCAACGTAGGCATTGGAACCAATACGCCATATAAGAAGCTTACAGTTTTAGGCGACGTTAAATGGGGAGGGGCTTCCTCTGATTATATTTATAGCGGGCATGACGCTGGGGGATTATACATAGAACAAGTGAGTTCAAATGCAAATAATAGCTCAATCCGTTTACAAAGTTCGAGATCGGGTGATCAAAAAAATTATTCACAATTTTTTATTGATCCTTACAGGGGGTTTATTTTTCGCTCAATAGGAATTGGTAATTCAAATGTAGGAATAGATATAGAAAATCCGACAGAGAAATTAAGCGTAAACGGAAAGATCAGAGCCAAGGAAATCAAGGTAGAAGCGGCCAACTGGCCCGATTATGTATTTGACGATGATTACAAAATCACTTCCTTAAACAATTTGGAAAGATACATCAAGGCCAATAAACATTTGCCCGATATGCCCAGTGCAAAGGAAATTGAAAACAACGGCTTGGAGCTTGGTGAGATGGTAAAGCAACAGCAGAAAAAAATTGAGGAGCTGACGCTTTATATTATAGAGCAGAATAAGCGTATTGAAAAATTAGAACAGAACAAGCGATGATGAAAAAATACTATTTTAACAATTGCAGTACTAGGTTGCTTAGTTTATGAAAGTATAGTTTCTCCCTATTTTCCTCAGAAGATCCTGCCCAGTGCAGTATATATGTTATGCCGGCAGCTCTGCGAAAACAACTGATTAGTTCCGAACCTTTTGCCGGTTCGGAACTATTATTATTGTTTACAACAATTGGTTGGCAGATAAATACTCCGCAATCTGTATTGCGTTGGTAGCAGCCCCTTTACGCAAATTGTCGCTTACTATCCACATGTTCAATGTGTTTGGCTGTGTTTCGTCCCTTCTTAATCTTCCTACAAACACTTCGTCCTTTTCATGTGCATCTTTAGGCATGGGGTATTGCGCATTGGCGGGATCATCTACCACTACTACTCCGGGCGCTGAAGAAAGCAGGTTTTTCACTTCCTCCAGGTCAAAATCATTGGCAAATTCAATATTCACACTTTCGCTATGACCTCCCATAACGGGTATGCGTACCGTAGTAGCTGTAACCCGGATGTTGTCGTCGCGCATTATTTTTTTGGTTTCATTCACCATTTTCATTTCCGCTTTGGTATAGCCGTTATCGAGAAAAACATCAATCTGAGGAATTACATTCAGGTCGATTGGATACTTATACGCCATGGGGTATTCGCCGTTTTGCCCGTTGATAGCTTTTTTTCTTTCGCCTTCCAGTTGTTCCACAGCCTTTACACCAGTACCTGTTACGCTTTGATAGGTGCTTACAACAATCCTTTTAATATTGTATTTTTTGTGCAGCGGATTTAATGCCACTACCATTTGTATGGTAGAGCAGTTAGGGTTGGCAATGATCTTATCGTCTTTAGTAAGTGCATCGGCGTTGATTTCGGGCACCACCAGCTTTTTTGTAGGGTCCATCCTCCAGGCAGAGGAGTTGTCTATAACGGTAATGCCAGCTTCGGCAAAACGCGGCGCCAATGCCAGAGAGGTGCTGCCGCCTGCTGAAAATAAAGCCACATCGGGTTTAGCCGCAATAGCATCGTCGGCGCTTACAACCTTGTATTTCTTTCCTTTATATGCCACTTCTTTGCCGATAGATTTTTCTGAAGCAACCGGTATTAATTCCGTTACAGGAAAGTTTCTTTCTGCAAGCACCTGCAACATTTTGGAGCCAACCAATCCTGTAGCTCCTACTACTGCGACTTTCATTTTGTTTGTTTTTGTTGTTTTAGTTGTGTGATGTGTTTTAAAGTAAAAAGCCTTTCCGTTTCCGGAAAGGCCTTGAATATATTCAGTCATACAATACACTCTTTAACCCTTCCCGGTAAGGAACTGTTTCTTCGTGTTCTTTGTATGCTTGGTCATTTCTATCATGGTGGACGCAAAGGTAATCAGGGCCTGGGATTCTTCCAAAAAAGAGAGGGCGATTTTTTTGATG
Source organism: Agriterribacter sp. (assembly GCA_051958655.1). Taxonomy (GTDB): domain Bacteria; phylum Bacteroidota; class Bacteroidia; order Chitinophagales; family Chitinophagaceae; genus Agriterribacter. Next base: position 7,327 of record JBQCFW010000142.1, read on the forward strand.
TGTTATTTTAGTCTTTTTATTTTAACCATTTCAATACGGGTGTCGCTTACGTTAATAATGTCAAACTCGTAATTATCAATAATTATGCGTTCCTTGATCTTTGGAATCATTTCGTGGTTGTGAATAATATACCCGGAAAGTGTTTCGGAAGCCGCCTCTCCAAAATCAAAATTGTATTTGCGGTTCAGGTAATCCAGCTCCAACCTTCCAGAAAAAATATATTCGTTCTCAGAAATCTGTTTTTCTACAAACTGGTCTGTGTCGTATTCGTCTCTTATTTCCCCAAAAATCTCTTCCAGCAAATCTTCCATGGTAATAATGCCCGCAGTGCCGCCAAATTCGTCTACCACCCAGGCAATGCTTTTGCGTTCTTTTGTAAACTTGCTGATGAGGTCTGTGGCGCTCATGCTTTCGGGAACTGCAGGTATAGGCAACATGATAGACCTGATGTCTGCCGGGTTTTTGAACAATTCAATCTGGTGCACATACCCCAGCATATTGTCGATATTATTTTCGTAAATAATAAGCCTGCTCAGCTTGGTATCTATAAAACGTTGTTTAACAACTTCTACAGGGGTTTGAATGTCTACTGCTTCAATTTCTTTACGAGGTATAAGGCATTGCCTGATTTTGATAGACGGAAGCTGCAAAGCATTTTCGAAAAGCCTGGTATTAATGTCCTGGTCGTTATCCGACTGGTCTTTATTCTGTTGAATAAAAGTTTCGATGTCCACCGGGGCGATGGTAGGCTTTTGTTCCGAAAGCTTGATATCGAAAAGATACTTTAATATCCATTCCGCAATTCCTATAAAGAAAGAGGCAATAGGATAGAAAAATGTATTGATGAGCCCTAAAATTCCTAACTGTGCAAGCAACGACAGTACCGAGTCGCTCTTTGCCCGAAACAGTGCTCTGAAAGAGAACTGAACAAAAATAAGCAGGAAGGCGGAGATCAGTGTTTCGAAGATCAGCCTGAGATATTTGATGTAAGCATAGGAAGTACCCAGGTTCAGTTCTATCCAATCCCATACGGGCGCCAGGATGGACCCAACCAAAAGCCCATACAACACAATGGTAAACACCAGCCCGATAATGATAGATCCAATAAAACGGGAAGGATTTTCGAGCAGATCCGACAAAATTCTGCCGCTTCTTAATCCCTGCTTTCTTTTTAACTCAAACGAGAATTTGTTGGCCGATACAAATGCAGCCTCAATGCCTGCAAACAGTCCTACCAGCAACAGGATTAAAATAATACTTACCAGTATGCCTATATCCGTCATATGTAATCAAAAATAATAAATTGAAGGCGTAAATACCCAGCTTATTTATTGAATGGCAGTTATTTACGGAGTTATTTTCCCGGTATTGTAACGGACGGAGGCGGAATATAGTATTACCCTGCCAGGTAATTCATGATTAAACGATCTGCTTCGATGCAGGCCTCGCTGAGTTGATGATTGATAATGGTATGATCAAAATGATCTTTAAAAGAAAGTTCGTAAGAGGCTTTATTAACGCGTGCTTCCAGCGTTTCTTTGGTTTCGGTGCCACGGCTTTCCAACCGTTTTTGAAGTTCGGCTACTGATGGGGGTTGTATAAAAAGCGAAACAGAAGAATCGGGGTAACGCTCCTGAATGCGTAGCGCCCCTTTTACATCTATATCCAATACGGGAGTTTTGCCAAGCTGCCAGATGCGCTCCAGCTCTTCCAGCAGTGTGCCATAATATTTTCCCTCGTATACCATTTCCCACTCAACAAACTGGTTTTGTTGTATTTTTTGCCTGAACGCTTCTTCCGAAATAAAATAATAATCCTTGCCGTTTACCTCGGTTGCCCTTGCTTTACGGGTGGTGGCCGAAACAGAAAAAGCAAGTAACTGAGGATATTTCTGCAGCAGGTAATGAACAATGGACGTTTTACCTGCGCCGGAAGGAGCTGTTATGATAATGATTTTATTTTGTTGAGGCATTGCCAGATTTTTAGTGAAACCGAACCCGGATCTAACAGATTGATTTTGCTAACGGTTAGCAACAGGCGATCTTATGTTATATATTATATACGTTTAATATCCGCGCCCAATCCTTTCAATCGTTCATCTATGTATTGATAACCCCTGTCTATTTGCTCTATATTTTGTATAACACTTTTACCCTCTGCGCTCAATGCGGCGATCAATAAAGAAACACCTGCGCGGATATCGGGGCTGCTCATCGTTATGCCCCGCAATTGCTGTTCGCGCCCCAGCCCAATAACTGCAGCGCGATGCGGGTCGCAGAGAATGATCTGCGCGCCCATGTCGATCAGCTTGTCTACAAAAAACAACCTGCTTTCAAACATTTTCTGATGAATAAGCACCGAACCCTTTGCCTGCGTGGCTACTACCAATACAATGCTTAACAGGTCGGGTGTAAAACCAGGCCAGGGATGATCGTAAATGGTCATTACCGAGCCATCCAGGAAAGTTTGTATTTCATATACCTCCTGTTCCGGGATGTGAATATCATCTCCCTTAAAATTCATTTGAATGCCCAATTGCCGGAACTTATCCGGAATTTGCCCCAAATGCTCAATGCCTGCATTTTTAATGGTAATGTCGCTTTGCGTCATGGCAGCCAGCCCTATAAAAGATCCCACTTCTATCATATCCGGCAGCATGGTATGCTCTGTTCCACCCAGGTAATCTACTCCGTTAATGGTGAGCATATTAGAGCCAATGCCTGTAATGTTGGCACCCATGCGGCTAAGCATTTTGCACAATTGCTGCAGGTAAGGCTCGCAGGCGGCATTGTAAATGGTAGTAGTGCCTTTTGCCATTACTGCGGCCATCACAATATTGGCGGTACCCGTAACCGAAGGTTCGTCCAGCAGCATATAAGCGCCCTTTAATTCAGGCGCCTGCAAATGAAAAAAGCCGTCTTCGTTGTTATAGATAAACTGTGCTCCCAGTTTTTCAAAGCCAATAATATGCGTGTCCAGCCTTCGTCGGCCAATTTTATCGCCGCCCGGTTTGGGAATGAACGCTTTGCGGTAACGTGCCAGCAGCGGTCCTGCCAGCATAACGGAACCGCGCAAACGCCCGCTTTTCTTTTTATATGCATCGCTGCGCAGGTAGTCAATATCTACATTATCTGCCTGAAAAGTACAGGACTGCCTGGTATGCCGTTCTGTTTTTACATTCATTTCGCCCAGCAGCTCTATCAGGAGGTTCACATCCAGTATATCCGGAATATTGTTGATCGTAATTTTTTCAGGCGTTAACAACACTGCGCTGATGATTTGCAGCGCCTCATTTTTTGCCCCCTGCGGAACAATTTCGCCTTTCAGTTTTTTGCCTCCGGTAACTTCAAACGAATGCATAATTTTAAATGAATGTGTGCAAATATAAAACCCCGGCATTGTTTACCTGCTGCCGGGGTTTATTTATTTTATTACAGTGAGCTGTGAGCAATCGGCTTTCAGCTATCAGCGAAGCGAGTTTACGTATTAAGTTGAGATTACTTTTTCAAGAACAGTTATTAATAAGTTTTAACCTGCAGGCTGAAAGCTGATCGCTGACAGCTAAGCTTACTTGAATCTTTATTTATAGTGCTTACCGCCGCCTTTTCCATTGCGGTCGTTGCGGTCGTTACGGTTACCACCGCCGCCATTGCGTTGCTGAAAGTTTTTACCACCGCCCCGCTGAAAGCGATTGCTGTCGCGGTCTCTGTTGTCTCTTTCGCGATATGCTTTTACAAAAGGAGTATTGGTAAACTCCAGTTGCCCATCGGTAATTGCATTCAACTCGCTCCGGATAGCATCGTCGTGCACCAGCTCTTTATGCCAGGTGTTATAAGCCAGCTTCATGTAATAGGCAATGGAATTGGCAAAGCCTGAACGTTTTTCGGGCTGCTCTTCCTTCAGCGCTTTTTGAATAACCAGCTCCAGGTTTTTACCCAGGTGCGAATACTTAGGGTATTTTTTAGGATAGGGCAGTACTTCGGGCTTCGACTTTAAAGTTTCCCTGGTGGGAATAGGATACGGACTATCAACATCCAATTTAAAATCGGATATTAAAAAAAGATGATCCCATAATTTATGGCGAAAGTCTTCTACGTTCTTTAGGTGGGGGTTTAAAAATCCCATCAGCTCAATCAGCGCCTGCGCATTTTTTTGACGCTTTTCCTTGTCCTCTATAGTGATTACATAATCAATCATCTTTTGAATATGTCTTCCATATTCGCGCATGATCAGATGATTCCTCGTTGTATTATATTCCATTTAAAATTTGTAAGTAAACAAAAATACAAAAACTAAAAGAGTTGGCAAGTGCTTTAGGACGCCATTTCAATTTTTCACTGCTTTTATAATTTTCCGGCGGTGTTTCACTATAAAGAAAGATGTTGACGATGGTTACAAACAGATAGCGCCTATGGTGCACCTGCGACCGCTTAATCATTGTTATTCTGTTGTTGACGGCTATGGTGTTTCACCGCCGGTAGCGAGCTTAGTAGGCGGGGTGTCTTCACGCGCCAGCAAAAAAAGAGTTGACAAGTGCTTTACCGTCAACTCTTTTTAATTATTAAATAAAGGGTTAATTTCTTATTTTATCACCAGTTTCAGCACCTGCTGCTCCTGGCTGGCTGTATTAACGATTCGCATAAAATAAATGCCGGCAGCATGCGCCTTTCCAAAAATGAACTGGTATTGCTGCGCTCCATTCAGGTCAATACTTCTCGATTCCACCATTTGACCCAAGCTGTTGATAAGATGTACCTGCAGCTTTTGTTTTTGAGGCGTGGTGAACCGAAGTTCAACCTGCTGCTGGCTGGCGGGGTTGGGGTATGCGCTCACGGCACGGTCTGCGCGCTGATCTATCGTTACCGTTCTGATGGGTGAATAATGGATTTCGCCCGTTGGCTCTATTTGTTTTATGCGGAAGTAAAGCTTACCGGTTGTATTGGCAGGAACCTCATAAGGCATTTCGTACTTAACTACAGTAGAAGCACTTTCAGGTTTTTGGCTTTGGATATTTCCGAAGCTTTTAAAGTCTTGCCCGTTTGTGCTTACCTCGGCAACATAAAGAATGTTGTTTTCTTCTTTTTCTTTTATCCAGGTCAGTAATACATTGCTATTGTTTTTTTTGCTGATAGAAAAGCTCAGCTTACCGTTAGCCAGTACCGATTGCGGGCAATAAGTATAAGTTACCTCTAATTCGATGTTAGTAGCATAGGTGGTAATAATACCCTGTGCCTGGCTGGCGCCACCATACAGTGAAAAGCCCGGATCCAATCCGTAGTCAATATTAATGGTACCGCCTCCCGAATAAAGATCAAGAAGACCGGGATCGCTGATCGTCTGGTAAATGTCCCTGTCAACCGGTGCCTCTACATACCTTGAGTCCCAGTTGGCAGGTTCTCCCGCACCGGGATTATTAGGATAGCGGTCAAAATAGGTAGGAGCCGTACCCGGATGTAAACTTCCGGGTATAACGGGAGTGGTATAGGCGATGTTCGTATCCACAACCATCCTCACTCCCAAACCGGGCGATACCAGCGAATCTTTTCTGTAAACACCTACATTGTAAGATCTTGGCAATGTGTTGTAGTTGATCACCGTCATTGCAATAAGCCCCGTTACTTTTGCATGAATATCTACGCCAATCAGGGTTCCCAGCGCAGGATCGAACTGATCAAAAGGATAACTTTCAAAATCGCCATCGATAGATGAGGTGGTTGCTTGTGAATATTGTTGCGGCGCCGCACCTCCGGGGCACTGCGCATAACTTTGCTTACCAAGGCTAAGTAAGCCATAAATAATTAACAGAATGCGTAAAAAATTTAGCCTCATAGGTACAGATTTTTTAGTTTACGATAGGTATGGATAACGGTCGGTATTGCTTTGCTTAACAAACGAATCTTTATGAATTACAGGTTGCCCGGTAAGCGGCAGCAATTACCTTTACATTCAACTATAATAACGCAGGTTTCATCGAATAATTTTATCTTTTCCCCGCTAAAACAAACACTTTAAGGTGGGTTTTTGCTTAAACAATTGTCTTTCAATGAATGTAATCATAAGTCAAGGGCAGGATTTTTTATTAAAAGACAAATCCCTGACTGATTTTATTTTTAACACAATAAGCCAAATGTGTGCAACGCAGTCTGGGCAGCGGTTTACAGGCTTGTCATTTGCTAACCGGCCATTGTTGCCGGAATTGGAGACAGTAAAAAATATAATGTTAAAGCCTCCCGCATTTGCTAGGCTTTGGAAGCATGCCTGGCTGTCCCGGCAGTTTGCGGCGATCGTTAAATCGGAACAGGCGGCGGCTGTTATCTGCATCGACGGAAGCAGCATCAAAACCAATACACCGCAATGCGTTTTAATTACCAGCAACGACAATGCGCTCGTTAAAAAACCAGATCTTACGGTATACCTGGTTACATTCTCCGCATACCTCAGGCAACTATTGGTTGAAAAAGGATACCAGCCAGACAGAATAACAGTGATCAGGCCTGTTGCATCAAACTTGTTTGTTCCGCCGGATTGGGATACACGGGAAGCCGTCAAAAAGAAATACGCACAACAGGCGGAATACTTTTTTTTGCAGGCAGACAATATGAGCGCTGCCCGCGTGGTAAATGTGTTAAAGGCATTTTCAATATTCAAGAAATGGCAAAAGAGCACGGCTCGTTTGCTCATTTACATAGCAAGCAATGCTGCAACGGAAGGCTGGATAAAGCTGTTGCCTTCTTACAAGTTCAAAGAACATGTAATTGTGCAGCATTCCGGTGGCAACGAAGAAAGCGCTTTGATCACTGCCTCGGCCATGTGCGTGCTGTATTTTCCCGAACTGGACGCTATGGGTATTGATTTGCTGGGCTGTATACAGGCGCACGTTCCCGTTATTACATACAGCAACGGCGCTATACAGGAAACCATAGAAGATGCGGCACTGTATTGCAATGCAGACGATGTGGAGGAAATTGCGGAAAAGATGAAAAGAATATACCGCGATGAAAAACTGAGAAACCAGTTGATGCAAACGTTGGTTAAAAGAGCAGAAGCCCTGGCTGAACACAACCCGGCAAAACGTTTGTGGGAAGCAGTTGAACATATGCTGGCGGAAACCGGCAACCAGCATCTGATGCCGCGTTGAGGTTTGCCGGTAGTTGTATGGCTTAGCACCTTACCTTTGCGGCAATTTATTATAATCAATAATGCAGCAATCAACAATAACCATCGACGTAACGCTCGATCCTCAGAAAATGGTTCAGCAAATAACCTGGAATGCAAGCAGCAGCAGTGCAGAAGAGACGCAGCAGGCAAAAGCGATGATGCTTGCGCTTTGGGACGGAAAGGAAAAATCGGCCATGCGTATAGACCTCTGGACAAAGGAAATGATGGTAGATGAAATGGGCGACTTTTTCTACCAGACATTAATGACAATGGCAGACACTTACAACAGGGCTACCAAACAAACCCAACTGGTTGAAGAAATAAAAAAATTTGCTGCTGAGTTTTATCAAAAATCCAGGGATCTGCTTCAAAAAAGCTGATTGAGCAACCGAATACCATCACTGTAAAACTTTAATTATATGGCACTGGAACAAACCATTAACGATGCAATTAAAACTGCTATGCTTGCAAAAGACCAGGCAACACTGCGTGGCTTAAGGGCAATAAAAGCAGCGATCATTCTCGCAAAAACAAGCGAAGGCGCCGGTGGACAACTGGCGGAAGCCGATGAAATAAAGCTGTTGCAAAAACTGGTAAAGTCACGCAAAGACTCGCTGGATATTTATCAAAAGCAAAATCGTGAAGACCTGGCGCAAAAAGAACAGGAAGAAATTACTGTTATTGAAAGCTTCTTACCCAAACAGCTAAACGAAGCCGAATTAAAGGAAATCATTGCCGGCATTATTAAGGAAACCGGAGCCACTTCGGCAGCAGACATGGGAAAAGTAATGGGCGCTGCCACCAAGCAACTGGCGGGCAAGGCAGATGGTAAAACCATCAGCGCCGTTGTTAAGTCATTATTATCAGCATAGGCTGTAATCAATCAATTATGTGGGTTGATCTGCTTTTTTTAGTGGTAATGATAGTCGCCATCGTAAAAGGCGCCATGCGCGGAATAGTGCTTGCATTGTTTTCGTTTGTGGGTTGGTTTATAGGGCTGGCAGCGGCTTTAAAGTTATCGGCGCTTGTAGCCGTATATCTGCAGGAGCATACCAATATAGACGCTAAATGGCTTCCGCTGCTTTCCTTCCTGCTAATTTTTATATTGGTAGTATTGCTGGTGCAATGGGCAGGAAAGGCCCTTGAAGGTGTGCTCAATCTTGCCCTGCTCGGCTGGGTAAACAGGCTGGGTGGTGCTTTACTCTACGTTGGTATGTATACCCTGGTGTTTAGCGTTGTTTTGTTTTATGCAGATAAAATGAACTTCATCAATGAAGAAACACTGGCTAACAGCCGGGTATACCAGGCTACTGCAGGGCTGGCCCCGGCAATTATTGAAGGAGTAAGCGCCTTAATTCCTGCGCTGAAAGACAGTTTTCACCAGTTGGAAGATTTTTTTGAAGGCGTGGGTAAGAAGCTTTCCTGATGAGTTGTCAGCGATCGGCTTTCAGCGGACAGCCTGTTAGTAATATAAGCCTATGAAAAAGTTAGCGGTGTTGAACTTTAGGAGTTCCATTTAAAATAGAACTCAACTGGCAAACAGGATTTTGCGCCTCATCGCAAATACGCCGCCGTAAAAAATAATAAAAAAACGAGTTATCTTAATGCTAAACGACCACTGATACCTGATCGCTGACAGCTCTAGTTGGAAGGTTTTGCCGGTGTTTTTAAAGAGTCTGGCGGCGCTGCAATGGCAGTATCCGTTGCCGTGGTGCTGCCGGGAAACTCAGATTCCGGCAGTGGAAGCGTTCCATCCGAAGGATTAAGAATTTGAATGTTCCGGAAATCCTGCGATGCCTCAAGCCCCCTTCCGGGCAATACCGTTCCATCCTTTTTTGTAATCCTGATCGGTTTATCGGTGTAAAATTTCTCCTTATTCTGGTCCCACCACAATTCTTCGCAACGCAATGTATCCTGGTTAAATTTTTGAATCACTACCACACTGTCTCGCAAAAACATTTTGTTTTGTCCTTCAATGTATCTGCCATAAAGCGCATCCAACACGCTTTCCATTTGTAAAGAATCGTTGTAAAAATCTACATGAAGTTTGTTGGGAAATTCTACGCGCGGCAGCGAATCCTGGTAGCGAAGCATCAGCACCGAAGTGAGCTTTGCCTTTACTTTACCGCCCTGGCTAAAATAGGTTTCAATATTCCTCGCCTCATCAACACCCGTTTTCCGTTTCACCCGTTCCCGCAATTCCTGTTCGCTGTTTTCGCAGGCGCTTAATAAAAAAAAGATAGCAAGGAAAATGGTTGCCGATACAAAGCGTATAACGCGCTTGTTGCCAGCTATTAATTGTATTGAACTTTGCGGAACCATATATCGCTCAAAGATAGCCCAATAGAAATCCTGTAAAAGCTTTCGCGCAGTGAATTGTCCTTGTTGCCGCGTCCTCCAATTTCAAAGGCAGTATTGATGCTTGTATACTGGCCCGAGTAAACGCTGTACCCATATTTACGAACGGGGAACGACGCACCGAATGTAAATGCATACATTGGCAGGTTCTTGTTTACAGTAACATAGTCGGGACCAATATAAAATCCGGCACGATACTGAACCTGGCTCCAATAACCTGTGCTTTTATAGTTAGGAATAAAAGAACCACCTAAACGCAAAACCCAGGTGTTCTTTACCATGTCTTTTTCATTATAATACCGGTAATCTGCCCAGTTTGTAAGGCTGTATTCCGCATTAACAGACCAGGTAAAATCTTTTTCAATGCTTACTCCAAAACCATAAGTGCCCGGCGTAACTATTTTTCCTTTATTTCCTTTAGAAGCAAATACGCTGTCCTTCTGAATTTCGCCCACTGTAGGGGAGTATTCAAATGTGCCGCGCGTAATATTCCTGGTAGCGTTAAGGTTGTTTTTAAACTGAGCAAAGGCGCCCAGTTTCAATGTTACCGATTTGCTTATACGGGTAGAATATTGCGCGCCTGCATGAACAAAAAAGCCACCAAAATGCGTGCTATCCGCCCATTTGCCTTTTTCGTACAGCACACTGTCATTCATAAAAATTCTTTCCGTAACATAGTTTTTATTGCCAAACGAATAACCCGCGTTTACACCAACCGTAAAATGCTTGCTGCCTATACCCGTTCCAATATATGCCTGGTAGGAACCTCCATCGCCTGAGTAGGTAGTAGTAATACTGTCTGTGCCGGCTATGCGCTCATCCTGTTTAAGCGAATAACTGATGCGGGTAAGCGGCCGGATGCCGAAGTTCATTCCCCAATTCTTTTCGCGCGAAAGCGGCAGCCCCACTTGTATATACGAAGGAATAAGGTAACCCGAGCTGAGCGAACGAACCGGGTTGGTAGCTTTCAGCGTACGTCCTGTATAATCGATGCCAACATCAAACGTGGTATATTTTAACCGGGCATACGAAGCCGGGTTAATGAAGTTTACCGATACCGGGTCGTAGTAAGCTGCTGATGCACCCCCCATTGCGCGTGTTACTACATTCTGGCTGGGCACCACATCTCCCAGTCCGTAACGGGAATAAGGGGAGTTTTCCTGGGCGTTAACCAAAGTAAAATTTATTGAAAGAACCAAGCAAACTAAAACTATTTTCTTACAGTTAGTTATTGTACTCACTGATCGCATACAAGCCTTTATAGATTAAATGAGGGTCTGCAAATATCTTATTTTTCAGTAGTTGGGCAAAATAGGCAGAATCGCCCCCGGTTAAAAGCGCGTTAAAGTTGTCGTATCGCTCTGAATATGCGTCAATTATACCATCAATTTCTTTTGCCATACCCAATATAACGCCGCTGGTTATGTTCGTTCTTGTGTCGTAACCCACCAATGGAAAGTTCCAATCTGCTTTTACCAGCGGAAGTTTGGCGGTATAGTCGCGCAACGATTTCAGCCGCATTTCCATGCCCGGAGAGATGCCTCCACCCAAAAACTGGTTTTGTTTGTTTACAAAATTGTAGGTGATACAAGTGCCCAATCCAATAATCAAATTGTGCTTTCCCGGAAAAAATTCCACCGCAGCAGCCGAAATAGCCAACCTGTCCGCCCCAATTGTTTCAGGTTTTGAAACCGGCGTGGTAAAGGGCAGTTGAGTGGTGTTGGTAACAAGATGGAATGCCGAACCGGCGCTTAATACAGTTTCAATTTTTTTATCGTGCTCTATAACAGACGAAAGAATGCTTTTATCTGGCCGAACCGATTGCAATACTTCCTGTATGCTTTCGGGCGAAGCATCGCTGAGCACTTTTTCATACAGCATTTCCCTGTTGCTGAATACAGCATATTTAAGTCGCGTATTACCAAAATCAAAACAGAGTGTAATCATTCAAAGTTTTTAAATGCGGATAACTCCGTAAACAAAGGCATCAAAAGTGAGACAAATTATTTATTTATCGGTAAATAAGTTGTAGGTGATAAGTGGCAGGTAGTAAGTTGGTTGCAGGTTATAAGTTCCAAGGGTGGGCAGGGTTGTTATCTCACGCGGCAATCCCATCGGTTTTGAACACGTATTCAACTTGTAACCTGCACCCTGTAACCCGAAACTTGTACCCTTCAAGCCGCAATACCTTATTTTTGCACCGTTGCGATTCGTTCATACATTTCGCCAATTTGCTAATTCAATGATTGTTTGCCTGTAATTGATTGTTTACCAGAGATGCTTTGGGGTATTGGGTTTTTTGCGTGTGAATGGTTACGGGCATCTCATCAAATACAGGACATGACAGCAGAACATCAAAGGCTTTCAGTAAATATATCAAGACGAATACCGCTGGAGCAATGGGGTCCCTATTTAAGCGAGCGCCAGTGGGGCACCGTTAGGGAAGATTATAGCGCCTACGGCGACGCCTGGAACTATTTCCCCTTTAAACAGGCACACAGTCGCGCTTACCGCTGGGGTGAAGATGGTTTGGCGGGCATCTGCGATTTTTTTGGCAACCTGTGTTTTGCCGTGGCTTTGTGGAATGGCAAAGACAAGATATTGAAAGAGCGGCTTTTTGGATTGGGCAACGGAGAAGGCAACCACGGAGAAGATGTAAAAGAGCTTTACTATCACCTCGATAATATTCCCACGCATTATTACATGGAATACCTGTACAAATATCCCCAGCAGGCATTTCCTTACGAAGACCTTATACAAAAAAACCGCGAACGCTCCCGGCTGGAACCCGAGTACGAAATACTTGACACGGGCGTGTTTGACAAAAATGAATATTTTGATGTGAAAGTAACCTACGCAAAAAAAAGTCCCCAGGATATACTCATCAAAATTGATATACACAACCGGTCAGACAAAGCCGCACCTGTTACGGTATTGCCTACTCTATGGTTTTACAACCGGTGGAGCTATGTGGGAACAGATAAGAAGCCGGAGATTACCTACCTTAATAAAACGACTGTTAAAGCTTCGCACCACCGCCTGGGCAACTATTACCTTTATTTTCAAAAAGCCGATGAATGCTTTTTAACGGAAAATGAAACCAATACGGAAAAAATTTCGGGCGAACCCAACAAATCGGTTTTTGTAAAAGATGCATTTCACGATGCCATTATAGATGGAAAAAATATAACCGCCCTGCGGGAAAACAAAAGCGGCACTAAATTTTCGCCCGTATACAAATTGAAAGTGCCTGCCGGCGCTGTAAAAACCATTTATTGCAGGCTTAGCAACAAATGGATGGAGAACGCCTTTGAAGCAGGCTTCGAAAAAATATTTGTTACCCGTAAAGAAGAAGCCAACGATTTTTACGCCGCTATATTACCCGCGGGGTTAGACGCAGACATGGCACAGATACAACGGCAGGCACTTGCCGGATTGTTGTGGAGCAAACAGTATTATCATTTTGATGTAGAACGATGGATCAGTTCGGGCGATGGCAAAAATGCCGCAAGTGCGGGGCGACTTACGGGCCGTAACCACGATTGGAGGCATCTTAAAAACCAGGATATCATTGCCATGCCCGACAAATGGGAATATCCGTGGTATGCCGCATGGGACCTCGCTTTTCACTGTATATCCATGGCCGTGGCCGATCCCTGTTTTGCCAAGCACCAGTTGCTGTTGATTATGCGCGAATGGTATATGAAACCCGACGGGCAACTGCCGTCGTATGAATGGAATTTCAGCGATGTAAATCCGCCGGTGCATGGCTGGGCTGCACTGCAGGTATACTATATTGAAAAGAAAAAAGCAGGCAAGGGCGATATTATCTTCCTCAAAAAAATTTTTCAAAAGCTGCTCATCAACTTTACCTGGTGGCTGAATCGTAAAGACGTAAGCGGTAATAATTTATTTGAAGGCGGCTTTTTGGGGTTGGATAATATTGGCGTATTTAACCGCAGTACACCACTGGGCACCAATATGCAATTGGAGCAGGCAGACGGCACAAGCTGGATGGCGATGTATGCGCTCAACATGCTGGAAATGGCGCTCGAAATTGCTGTTCATGATATTGCGTTTGAAGATACTGCTACCAAGTTTTTTGAACAGTTTGTATTGATTGCCGAAGCATTGAACGAACATGGGCTGTGGAACGAGGAAGACAGGTTTTTTTACGATACTTTGTCTATTGCAGGCTCAACACCGCTGCAACTGCGCATACAATCGATCGTTGGGCTCACCACTTTATTCGCAGTATCTACCATTGAAAAAAAGACATTAGACAAACTCAACGATTTTAAAAAGCGCATTACCTGGTTTGAGAGTTACCGCAAACGCAATAAGATGTTTTGGCCCAACGAGGAGAAAAGCGGAGGCGACGCTATTCTTCTGTCTCTATTGCCCAAACAGCGGCTGGTTTACCTGCTCGAACGCCTGTTAAACGAAGATGAATTCCTGTCTGACGGTGGCATAAGGGCACTTTCCAAACATCACGAAAAAAATCCCTACTCGGTAACCATCAACGGAATTTCCTATACCGCGCAATATGATCCCGGCGATTCAACATCCGATCTTTTCGGCGGCAACTCCAACTGGCGGGGACCGGTGTGGATGCCGATCAATTATCTCATCATTCAATCCATACGCAAGTATGGTTCTTTTTATGGCGATACGCTGAAAGTGGAATATCCTGCAAAATCGGGCAATATGATTACGCTCGACAAAGTAGCAGACGCTTTAACGGAACGGGTAATCAGCCTGTTTAAAAAAGACGAACAGGGAAACCGCAGGCTGTTTGGAGACTATGGCTGGTTTTATAATCAGCCCGGCAATGAGCATCTTGTTCTTTTTTACGAATATTTTCATGGAGACAACGGACGCGGCTTAGGCGCCAGCCATCAAACTGGCTGGACCTCGCTGGTAGCAGAGCTCATCAACGAACTGCACCACAGCAACAACGGTAAAACCGATCTCGCTTCAGAAGCAGAAGCCGCTGCTGCAGGCAAGGAACAGGAAGTGGAAGAAGAGGAATAGCTATAGGTTTCAAGTGAGGTTACAAGTTTCAGGGATACACAAGCACATTGTCGCTTCTGTCTTCTCTCTGGTCTTCCAGTCTCCCTCTCCTTTTGGAGAGGACCGGGGTGAGGCTTCTCTTCTCATCAATCTCCGCTTCCCTCTTCGCGCATTTCTTCGCTTCGATCTCCACGTCTCCCTCTCCTTCGGAGAGGGTTGGGGTGAGGCTCCCTCTTCGCTTCAATCTCCGCTTCAGTCTCCGCGCATTTCTTCGCTTCGATCTCCACATCTCCCTCTCCTTTGGAGAGGGTCGGGGTGAGGCTTTCTCTTCGCTCCGATCTTCGCATTCCCCTCTCCGCTCCGGGGAGAGGTTAAGGTTTTCTTATCGCTAACCAGTACCTTTGCTGCACTTTTTTTAAAAGTTGAAGCAATGAGCACACAACAGTTTTCTGAACAGGAACTAATAAGAAGAGACAAAAAACTGGAACTGGAAAAGCTAGGGATAGATCCTTATCCCGCTGCAGCTTTTCCCATTACACATACTGCTGCCGATATAAAGGCTAATTTTTCTGAAGAAAATAAAGATGCTTACAGCGAGATCAGCTTTGCCGGCCGCATTATGAGTATGCGCGATATGGGCAAGGCATCCTTTGCCTCGTTGCAGGACCATTCGGGACGTATACAGATTTATGTAAAACGCGATGATATTTGCCCCGGCGAAGACAAAACTTTATACAATACGGTTTGGAAAAAATTGCTTGACCTGGGAGATATTATTGGTGTAAAAGGTTACGGCTTTATTACCAAAACCGGCGAAACGTCTATTCATGTAAAGGAGTTTGTTGTGCTGACCAAATCGTTGAAGCCTTTACCAGTAGTAAGAGAAGTAGACGGACAAAGTTTTGACGCGGTTACTGATCCCGAGTTCAAATACCGCCAGCGTTATGCAGACCTGATCATCAACCCACAGTTAAAAAATACGTTTATTAAACGTACAGTGATGATCAATACCATCCGCGAATTTTTGAACAATCATGGTGCGCTGGAAGTAGACACACCTGTTTTGCAAAGCATTCCCGGCGGAGCAGCTGCACGTCCATTTATTACGCACCACAATGCGCTGGATATTCCTTTGTATCTCCGCATAGCCAACGAGCTTTATTTAAAACGCCTCATCGTTGGCGGATTTGACTGGGTATACGAGTTCAGCCGTAATTTCCGCAACGAAGGCATGGACCGTACTCATAATCCCGAATTTACCATACTTGAATTTTACGTTGCCTACCAGGATTATTTCTGGATGATGAACACTACGGAAAATTTGCTGGAGCAGGTGGCGGTTGCTATGCACAATACGACCGATGTAACGGTGGGCGATAAAACCATCAGCTTTAAAACGCCTTTTAAACGTGTTTCTATTTACGAAGCCATCCGCGAACATACAGGGTTTGATATTACTGAAATGGATGAGGATTCACTCAGAGATGTTTGCCGCAAGCTGCATATAGAAACAACACCCAGCATGGGCCGCGGTAAGCTGATTGACGAAATATTCGGTAACAAATGCGAGCATCATTATATACAACCCACTTTTATAATTGACTACCCGGTTGAAATGAGCCCGCTCACCAAAAAGCACCGCAGCAAACCAGGACTGGTAGAGCGTTTTGAACTTATGATCAACGGCAAGGAAATAGCCAACGCCTATAGCGAGCTGAATGATCCTGTGGAACAGCGCGAAAGATTTGAAGACCAGGTGAAGCTGATGGAGCGGGGTGATGACGAAGCGATGTTCATAGACTACGATTTTTTACGGGCACTCGAATACGGCATGCCTCCAACCTCCGGTATTGGCATTGGCATTGATCGTTTGTGCATGCTGCTTACCAACCAGGTTTCTATACAGGATGTGCTCTTCTTCCCTCAAATGCGTCCCGAAAAACGTGAGGGGGAAACGCCAACAGTAATTAGTGAAGAAGTTAAATAAGTTGATTCAGTGAATAAGTTAAAGAATGGTTGGCAACGAGTCCATTATTCGTTATACCCTGCCTATCTTTAACCAACCTGATCAACTTAATTTACTATTCACCAGTATGTGGAAGGCGCTATTTTTTACCGGCAACATTACCACCAGCATCAAGCTGATATTTTGCTGCATATTGGTTGCGTATGCTATTACCGAACTTGTGTTTTGCAGCACCGAAGACCTTACCGCCGACGAAGGCATTCATCATTTATATGGCGTGAGAATATTGAAAGGCGATTCATTCAAGAGAGCCTGCACTACCGACGATAGCAAAATGCCTGTATCTGCATTAAATGCGCTGCCAAGAGCTTTTGAGCAGGTTTTACATCCGGGGCTTACTAAAATTGATTATGGCAACACCGATACATGGCGGGGGCGTTACGTTACGTTCATAGTATCGCTCTTTACACTGCTGCTCGTTTGCAGGTGGGCGAGTGAGTGGTATGGTCCCTGGGCGGGTTTATTTTCTATGGGTTTGCTGGCTTTCAGCCCCGGCTGGCTGGGGCATAGTGGGTTGGTTACCACCGATGCTTACAGTGTAACCATATTTATACTCGTTTCGTATTTTTTGTGGAAGTATGTCACCAACCGCTCATGGAAGTATTTTTTATTCCTTAGCATTAGCCTGGGCGTTGCCCAACTGGTTAAGCAAACCTTCCTTCACCTGTATATATGCCTGCCCGTTGTTTTATTGGTATATTTTGTTGTCAATAAGCAGCGTATCGTTTTTCGTTCCATGCTTGTAAAGCTGCTGGTGCTGGCCGCTATAAACCTGCTCATCATTAATGCAGGCTTTTGGTTTTATAAAACCGGGCAACCTTTGCAGGACTATATATTTGAAAGCAATATGTTTCGTGCGTTTCAGCAGGCTTTCAGTTTTATGGGCAACATACCGCTTCCGTTTCCCGAGCCCTATATATCGGGTATGGATACCGTAAAGTATTTTGATGAACTGGGTGGCGGTTATCCTGCCAGCTCTTTTCCCGTAGTGTCTGTTCTTGGTCACAAAGAACCGGGGGTATCCTATTGGTATTATTACCTCGTTACCATGCTGTATAAAATTCCATTGCCTGTGCTGTTGTTTTTTGCCTGGGCGCTTATCAGGATTTTTTCAAAAGCGAACAGAAGGGCATTGGTAAACAACGAAATTTTTTTATTGATACCGTTTGTTTATTTTTTGGCAGTGATGAGCCTGCTTAATAATATCCAGTCGGGCGAAAGGCATATCCTCTTTTTGTATGCAGCCATGCATATTTTATGCGGCAAAATAGTAACGAACCCACTTAAACGAAAACACCTGCTTTTGGTATTGGCAGGATGCCTGTGGATGTTGGCCTCTGTATTCAGCTATTGGAATTGTTTTATTTCCTACACCAATGAATTGATCCTGGACAAAAAGTTTGCGTATAAAAAAGTAGGAAGTTCCAATCTTGATTTCGGGCAAGGGGGTACGGCAGCAATGAAATACATTCGCAAGCACCCCGATGTGCAGCTAAAGTTGCTTAGCAATTATGAACGGCCGGAGCTACAGATAATTCCTCCGCCTCCTGCAAAAGGGAAATACCTTATTTCAGTAGGCCATTTCGAAAATGGTTTTGGTTTACCCGAATTTGAATGGGCAAAAGCGTATGAACCTATCGGGCATGTTCATCATAATTACCTGTTGGTAGAAATAAAATAGCTGTCAGCAATCAGCCTTCAGCTTTCAGTGTTGGTTGCGCTCACCTTAGCCTCATTCCATCAATGGCTGACCGCTGACCGCTGAAAGCTGAAAGCCGACCGCTGACCGCCCCTCATACCAGCGGTTCAACCGAAAAGACATCCAGCTTAGCCAGCCTGAAATTCCTGACCCGTTTAAAAACTGCATTGCCGTTCCTGGAGCCACCCATATTCGTGTTGCCTTCAATGGTTTCAAAAGTATCGTTGTCAACTGCGGTAACAATGCCGGTATGTGTCCAGTCGAAAGAAGATTTTTGCAGCAGGAAAATATCACCCGGCTTAACTAAACCTGGCTTATTCCGGATGGCAGTATACCTGGAAAGCAGTTTTAATTCCAGTCCTTTGCTGCCAATCGTATCGCAGCTATAAGTAAGCGGCATTAGCGAACGGAAATCTTTGTTTAATTGCGAGCAAGCTTGGTCTATAATAGTCTGTACAAAACCCATACACCAAAACCAATCATCCCCCTCATGCCCGTCCATATACGCCCGCACCCACGGGCCGCTGTTGGCTTTGTTCTGAATTACCAGTTCAAAGGGATTGTTGGAAAGGTGAATGTTGGCAATTTCTACTATCAGGTTGCGGAGGTCGGTACTCTTTCCTTTTGTTTCAAATGCATTTTGCATGGGCGCTGACAGCTTAGAGAATACAGCAGCATTTACAACGCCCGATTGCGGCAAACCTTTGATCTTTTGAAAATTCTTTACCGCTTTTTCAGTAGCCGGCCCAAAATCACCATCTACCGAAACAGCAATGGCATTAGTTGGATGTGCGAGCGCAAACAAATTGAGCCAGGACTGAATTTTCATTACGTCAGCCTTCTTATTGGCGGAATTGTTTTTAGACTGCGTTGAGCCTATAGACAATTCTTTGAGATAATATTTCTTGATCATAGAATGGTTGTATTGATGGGTGAAGACTATTTGTTGTAATCAGGGATACAAATAAGATTTCCGGGAAGTGCGGAGGCTGAACATGGGAATATCGACTGAAAAATGAAGCTGGTAGCGTATACCCGACTCCGTGAGTACGAAAAATTCGTTGCTGTCTGCATTTCGTTGTAAAGATGGTATCCATTGGGCGCCAATGCCAATAGAGAGTGGAGCTTTCGGGAACCCGTAAATGAAGTTAACACCCGGCGAAAAAATGTTGGCAAGCCTCACTTTCATTTTGTCGCTTACCAGTCCGCTGTCCTGTACGAACCGGTAACCAACCAGCGCACCTATATCAATTACAGATACAAATGCTGATACAGAACCAGGATATTTTTTTTGTGCACGGGTTTTGCCGCTAGTGCTCCAGTTAAAGCCAAAGCCCACCGGTGCAAACACCGATACCGGTATACTGCCATGTAGTTTTGCGGTAACCGTGTTGCCGTTTTCATCTTTGGTGGTAAATGTTTTTGCAAAAGGTTGGTTATAACCAGTAACCAGTCCTACATAGGCATTTACGGTAATGCTGAACGAAGATTGTTTTTTTAATGCTGCACTGCCGGCGGGTAACGCCACTGCTTTGATGGCCGACTTTACTGCTGCCGGATCTTTTGCGGTGACCACATTAGCGGCGAAAGATCCATATTTAAGAAATGCACGCAGGAACTGGTTCATAGTGTCGCGATTATCAAAAGCTGGCGCCTCTACCGACAATAGTTTTAAAAAACCCAATACGGCGGCGTTGTAATTTTTGATGGAAATATCGTGTGCTATTTCAAATACGCCGGCAGCTCCACCTATTATGTTGGCGAAAACAGGAGGTACAGCCAGTTGCGGATCAATTGCCTGGATGTTGCCGGCATATAAAAGCAGCAAGCGAACATGATCAAAAATGGCTGAATAATTTTTACTTAAATCCGCTTCAGCAAGCACTTTCATTGTTTTTAACTCTGCCCAGGAAATTTGTATGGCTTTGGCTTCGTTCAACAACCCTTCAATATAAGTGATGAATGATTGAACGCGAACCGGCTGCAGTATGTTCGTTACAAGCGTATTGTTAATTTCAATCTTGTTTCTGTCTATTTCCTGGTATAACAACCCAAAGAAAAATCTGCGCAACGTATCGTTCGTTTTAATCAACATCAATTCCGGCTCCGAAATGTAATTCCGGCTGGGTTCAATGCTGCGGGCGTGGTGGCTGATGAGACGCACAAGCATCAAACCGTTGGATACGTTTTTATTGGTTTGTTCATCGTTAAAAGGCGCATAGGTTGCAAGGTAACCGGGCTGGATGATGGAGTCGATAATGTCAGGAATTTTAGCCTGCTGCATAATGCCATTGCCTAATTGCAGCGCAGACTTAACCAGCATTCCATTGTTGGAACTAAAAAACTTCCTGATGGCTTCTACTCTCACTGCACATCTGTTACGATCTTCTACGGCTGAGGAGGAGCAGGCGGTTGTATCCAGTTGGCTTAAACGAAGTGCATTTGTTAGTAAGGCCTTCAGGTCTTTGTCAAACGCCTCCTTCAGTGTATTGAGTGTGTTGGCATAATCGCCAATGTTCATGTAAGCGATAAAAGTATTTGTATTCGGAAACATGATCCTGAACTCAGGATAGTTTTCCAAAAAGTCGGAGAACTTCTGAAAGAATGCAATGTTCAATTCTTCTTTGGCTCTTTCCACCAGAAATTGAGCAAGTCCGTCGGCAAAAGTTGTTACATCCAGGTTGCCAATGCCACCCGCCAATCCCTTTAACCAGGGCAATAGCAACGGGCTGTCGCTCGAAGAAGAGGGTAAAATTTCTGCTTTGAAAAAAGGATTGCGCAGCAAACAATTCCGCGCCTTATCCACGTCGCCATTGCAGCTATCACTTAAGTATGGAAATGCCACCTGGTAAAACAGTGCGCTTTGATCCAGCGTTAACTGTACCAGAGCCTGCTTTACTTTTACATCAGTTTCCAGACTGGAAACGTTTTTGAGAGAATCGATTGAACGCAGTAAATTTTGAAGCCGCACCGCATCGTAATAAGCGTTTTGCCCGGTTACATTTATCAGGCAACCACAGCAAAAAATCATTAAAGGCAATATATATTTCATGGCAGAGAATTGAATGGTCCTAAATAATTATTATACTCCCGGAGCATGTTGCGGATAGCATCAGCAAAGATTTTTCTTTTTGCTTCACTTCCATCTTTAATACGCGAATAGTTCAGGGCCAAATAGCCTGCAGTAAAAGCTGTTGCTGCACTGCTGCCGGTAAAGTTGAACAAATATGGCGGGTTGCGGGTTGTAAGTGCGGTGGTTTTAAGGTTATCGCCCGCAGGAGCGTAAATAAGCTTGCTTTTATCTGCCGGAGACGAGAGCGTGTTTTTTAACTTATCTGCTCCCTCCACAACGTATACGTTATTGAACCGTTCGGGGTACGAAACGTCATATTTTCCTGCGGAGCATAAAATGAAACTTGTTCTTGAAATAATGTCGATTTTTTCCTGCAATACAGCCAACCAAGGTTTTCCCTCCGAGTCATCGGTTCCATCCAGATCCTTGTCAGATGCTGAAAAGCTCATAGAAATGAAATCAAATTTTTCGCTGGTTTTATTTGCAGCTATAATCAGATCGAATGCTTTTTTTAGCAGCAGGTAAATGCTTTTTTTGTCGGTTGGAAGCGAGGTGTCGTATAATTTTATAGCAAATATCTCACTCTCCGGTGCAAGTCCGGTATAGTACGCTGCACCGGTAGCGCCCGCCAAGCCACAACAGTTTGTTCCATGTCCCATAAAATCCAGGAACTCATTCGTTGCTACCACCTTGTCGCCTTTCACCTGCAGCATAACGCCCTTTACGGTTTGCAGATCGGCGTGGCTGTAATCAGCGCCGGTATCAAGTACCGCAATGCGAACCCCTTGCCCTCTCACTCCTTTTTGCCATAGCTTCCAGGCATCTATATCCACATGTCCCCAACTGATCTTCCATTTCGCTTCGTTTGTTTTATCCGCAGCATCTATAAACTGAAGTGCAAATTGTTCTTTGATGAAATCAAACTTTTTCTCTTCGTAGGTTTGCTCTCTTACGCCCGATTTCGCAACTACATTACCGTTAGCATCGGGCAGCCAAAGCCGGTCTTGTGTGCCGGCAGGAGCATCACCTTCTATAACATTAGATTCGTCGAGCCACAACTCTTCTCCCAGTCGGGCAAAGCCAATGTAAAATTCATCCTGCAGTAACGGCCTGTTCCTGATGTTGAGCTTTTCTTTTATCACTACGTATTTTCTCATAGCTTATCCAAATGAATCTGAGTCGGGATGTTTGTTTAACAGCGGCGTTTTTGAAGGAGCAGCGCCAGGAGCGGTGGCGGTTTTTTCGCCGGGCTTTTTTCCGGAACCTCGTATACTCACGGCCTTGTTCAGCAGGTCGAACCAGAAAGGAGCACCAAATGACACAGCAAATGCCGTAATCAAAAAGCCGAACAGAATAGCGGGGTGCCTGGTTATTTCATAATACACACTCATTGCAGCGTCTGGAACAATGAATGCAAGCAAATAATCAAAAACAAATTTTATAGGATATTCGATCCAGTAGAGTTGATCGTATTCTATTTCTCTGCGAAGCACAGCTGTGCCCCAGCCCATACCCATCAAGTTGTTGGCTGAATCAATTTCCTTCCGGTAGTCTGCCGATACTTTAATAAAATTTTCTTTTGCCACCCTCATCGCCGAATCACTCATCAATGTATCAGTCCGGCTGGCTGTAGCGGGTAAAGAAGGATTGGTTTTAACCCATTCTGTTGCCTGCTGCGCCAGCTTGTCTCTTGCTTCATCATCTTCTGCCAGCTTACCGGCTATTTGTATGGTGTTTACATTAAACGCAATTGCCAGTGCAAATCCAATTACCAGCAATATCCTGCTTGTTTGTCGTTTGTACCAGCCCTTTACGCGATCCATTTGCTGGTTGTACCAATCTTCCAGCAATCCTTTAAAGCGAACCGTGTCACCATTTGCCTGGTTCATATAAATGGTGAGAATGTTTTTCAATGCAGGATTCATTCCCGTTGCCGCCAGTTCGTCTAAGTTGTTCCTCATTTCTTTTAATAAAACCGGTGAAGGGCTGGATTGACTTAATACATCCATCAGAATATCTGAAAAAACATCGGCACCCAGGTACGCAGGCTTTTTATAAAACAAAGAATTTTCGGCCGATCGTTTGTACAAAGGGTGCTCGGTTATATTAGCTGCAAACAATGCAGCTTTTTTGTTCAGTACATTCCTTCTAACGCCTATTGCCTTAAGATCGTTGATTTGCTGTGCAGTTAAATTTTGCTTGGTGGTAAAGTCAGTAAACTTCAACATTTCATCGGCTCCGGTGTTGGCAAATGCAGCAGGTTTTTTTTGCTTAATGAATTTCGCAACCAGCCACCAAACAATATTTCCTACTTTGTTCCACCAGTAATAACTGTAGTGTTTGCCATCGAGCATTTGTTCCAGCGCAATATCCAGCATGCGGTGACGATAGGCAAACAAAGTGGCAATAAACTCGTGAATGGCAGTAGCCAGTAAGCTGTAAAGTACAAAAATGAATATGAGGCCGATGGCTATATCCAGCGCAACGTTGTTAAACATGGTTGTAGTTTTTTCTTTCCCGGGGAGCAATTATTGTATTGAAAAACTCTGGTGAAGCTTTTATAAGGTATGGAGGATGTAATACAAGGCGAAGGAGTTCACCAGGATATTGGGTATAACAGGCAGGTATTTTAACTCAGGTTAAATGTAATATGAATGTTGTTCAAAACAAATACCCGGAAGGAGTATTTTTTAAACATCTCCTGGACAAAACAGTTGAGTCATCTTTTTGTGACCCCGACGGGACAAATAAAAAGAAGCAAGAAGCAAGACGCAAGATCCGAAGCCAAGCGGTGTAATAAAGAAATGAGGAGGGCTTAAAAACAAGAAAGCCATGTCGCATGGCGGCATGGCTTTCTTGTAAATATCTTTGTTAAATGGGTAATTACTGTTTAGGTTCGAGCAGTTTAAAGAACTGGTCCAACTGAGGCAGAATAACGATTCTTGTTCTGCGATTAGCAGCTCTACCCTGGGCTGTGTTGTTATCGGCAATGGGAACGTATTCGCCACGACCAGCAGCAATGATTTTGGCAGGAGACAAACCATATTGTTTTTGCAATACTCTTACAACTGCAGTAGAACGTTTAACACTCAGATCCCAGTTGTCGAGCAATACACCTTTGCTGTAAGAAACATCATCTGTATGTCCTTCAACCATGAATTCAACTTCAGATTGATTTTTCAGCACCTGCGCAACTTTGCCCAATACTTCTTTTGCTTTGTCTGTAACTTCATAGCTACCGCTTCTGAACAACAGTTTGTCAGAAATATCTATAAATACAACTCCCTTGTCAACTTTGATATTGATATCCTGGTCGTCCAGATTTCCAATAGCGCCTTTAAGGTTCATCACCAACGCCATGTTTAAAGAGTCTTTGCGAGCCAGCGATGCCTGTAAATCCTGGATATAAGCATCTTTTGCGCCTATATTTTCAAGAGATTTTTTTATGCTTTCAGCCTGTGCAGTGGAGATAACAGAAAGATCTTCCAGTTGTTTCAGTGCTGTAGTATTGTTTTCTTTCAGGAAGGCAAGTTGCTTTTTAAGATCAGCAATTTCACTTTCGTAAGCTGCATTCTTTTTAATATTTTCTGCTTTGTCATCTTCACAAAGTTTGAAATCGCCTTGTAATTTAGAATGAGCCTGGTTTAAAGAGTCTAATTGGGCCTGGGCAGCTTTAAATTTTTTACTGCTTACACATGAAAAAAGAAATGCCGGAGCAAGAGCTAAGAGTAAAAAGTACTTCAATTTCATTTGGAATTGTTTTAAAAAGATATTATTGGTAAAGATATGGCATCAAAATGATTAATGTGGCCACAAATGGTGAAAATATGGTACAAAACTGTCATTTTTAAAAAAAAAGCGGAGGAATGCTGTGCATGCCTCCGCTTTATATGCAAATTGTAAACTATCTGACAAGCCTACCCTCTTCTAGGGCGTCCTTCACCGCCGCCGCCCGCAGGCCTTTCTACTCTTTGTGGAGCAGATGAACGGTTAGATTCAAAACTTCTTTGTACCGGTTGCCTGTTTATGGAAGGGCTGGTGCTTCTTTGCTGAACCCGCGGTTCGCTTCTGGGAGTAAACTGCCGGTTAGCGTTAGGCGAAGAAGCTCTTTCCCGGGGAGTTGCAGAAGGTTGCCTTTCGGTAAACTGCCTTCTTACCGGCTGCTGGTCGTCATTTACCTGGGGGCGTGTTATTACACGTCTGCCAGGATTATCATTGTTGGTGTTCGCACTGCGCTCTTCAAAACCCCTGGAAGGCCTTGTTCTCACTTGTCCATTACCGTTATTGATGTCTGGCCGGCGACCTGATGAGTTCCGGGGAGAGTAGCCACCCTGATTGTTATCGCGAACCACTGAAGGTCTGCTGCCATTATTATCTCTCACTGTATTTCGTTCAACAGGCCTTGTGTTGGCAAATCTTCTTACCGGAGCCGAACGCACATCCCGGTTATAAGACACCGTTCTCCTTACATCGCGGGTTACCACATCACGCCTTGTATTGTATATGTTGTTATTCCTGTAAATATTTACGTTGTTTACAATAACAGTGTTCCTGCTCCGTCCATAATATCCACCATAGTAGCCATGACGGTAACCGCCGCGATAAGGCGTCCAGCAATAGGATGGACGGTAAACGGCGGGACCCCACCATCCGCCCCAGCCCCAATAATTATTACTGTACCAGCCTGTATTAAACCATCCATAGTTATAGTTGAAGCCAAAGCCCCAGCCAGTCCACGGGTTGTAATGCATATTAAAACCCCAGGTATATGGGCGGGGATAATAGTAATTTCCGAACCAGGGGCTGTAGTGGTAGCCGGTTCCGTACACTACGGTTGGTCCATATATATAAGTGTTCAGGTATCCCGGCGTATAACCCATGTATACAAAATCAGGTGTAACATCATATACATATACATATTTCATAGCGTATACTGGGTAACGTGGTGGAATAAGCGAAACAACATAAGGACGTTCTACCGCTACTACCCAGGGGCCTACAGGACTGTTAGCTCTGAACCATACTCCATTGTCTACCGCATAATAATCACCCCTCCAGCGGATAACGTAACCATTTGTGTTTACGGCATAATCCATATCGGTGCCATCAATATCTTCAAAACGCGGATCGCCATCGTATTGGATATTGGCATTGGCGTTTTTACGGTCAACCTTAGCCGTTTGGGGAACCTGCGCATTCATTACAGCATCCTGCGCAGCTACTGTGCCCGCTACGCTCGACAGTACGTTGTCTTTAGGAGAACCATCAGGTATCCTGGCAAAATCTGCGGGTAATTTATCGGGGGCAATGTATTGCCATTTGCCTTTAAGCGCCGAAGAACGATACCACCTGCCGGAAAGCAATACATAATACTGCTGACCGGTAACATCCATAAAAATGTCGTTATCCGAATTTTTTATAAACAAAAGGTTTGTGTTTTGTATAGGTGTAAAATTGGGTTCGCCGTTAGACTGAAGCAATTCAGCAGGTTCGGTGGTTACAATAATGTTTGAAATAACATAGTCATTTTCTTCCTGCTGCACGTTGTTTTCCTTATTCGACTGCAGCAACTCGGCTTCTATTTTAGAAAGATCGGAAGGCACGTTGGTAGTGATGGCATAAGGTCCTGTAGCCGCATTAGCCACATACCAATGTTTGCCGCCAAAAAGATAATACTTACCATTGGTGCGTACAATATTGAAAGGCGTGTTCACTACTGCTTCAACTCCCAATTTGCTATTCTTCTGAACTTTAGGTGCTCCGTCAATTACTACCAGCAACGAGGGCTTGTCGGCATAAATAATTTTAGGGGGATTGTTATTGATGTTATTCGATAATTTTTCCTCTTGCTGGTTCAACTGCAACCCGTTATTGATTTCGCTGGAAGCAATGGAAAGATTCCAGCCCGACATTGCGCTGCCTATTGCCTGTTGCAGGCTGCTCACCCTGGCTTCATCACCTTCATCAGGTAATTTAACAGCGTTTACCGAAACAGAACGGATATTTACCTGTGAGCCATTTTCATCGGCATCGGCTGTAAACCACATCATGCCGAAAACCGGCTCATCCTTGCCTTTTTCAAGAACAGAGATAGCTGCGTTCGCCTGAAGTGTACCGTTAGCGAATGATTCTGGCTGCCATTGATAAACCTTTATGAGATCACCATCAGAAGTGGTAAGGGTTCTCGGCCACTCATTCTGCGACCTTCCTGCAAAGGGAATAATCATGCTGAAAAACAGCGCCGATAAAAGGGTGTAGACAGCTTTCATATACTTATAGTTTTTAATTGTGGTGATGAGACGAAGATTACAACTGTTAGTTTAAAGTTAACCAAGTATGAAACCATTTTTTAACAGCTATTGTTAATGTTTAGCCATAACTAATGGTTAATTAACATACCGCATAACCGTTGCTTACCTGGCATTACGCGTCAGCATTGAAAATGTTACAGTTATAATTATTGAGCCATCCATTCCTTAAAAGCAGCCACATTTTCCCGGGCAATAATTATTTCTTCGCCCGGCTCAGGAGTGATATCAACCCTGAGTTTGCCCTTGCCATAAGCTTGCATGCGGGTTACCGATTGTATATTGATAAGATGCTTGCGGGTTATCCTGAAAAAACGGGTGGGGTCGAGCTGCTTTTCAAGGTCGGAAAGCGACTGGTCGAGAATGAACTTCTGATTTTTGCAATCTATCATACATACCAGCTTATGCGTGGCGAACAGGTAAGCAATGTCGTCGGTTTTTACACTTATATAATCGCTGCCCCGTTTTACCAGAAAGCGCTTTTTATATGCGCTACCAGTATTTTGTTGCCAGGCTTGTAATTGTTGAAATTGTTGGGTAAAATGCTTCTTTAATGTTTCAAATTTTTTTAGTGCAGCTTCCAGTTTCTCCTGCTTTACAGGCTTTAGCAGGTAGTCGATGCTGTTATGCTCAAATGCTTCCTGCCAGTATTCATCATAAGCAGTTGTAAAAATTACCGGGAAATTGATATTGACCTGTTCAAAAATTTTGAACGACAGCCCATCTCCTAAAGAGATGTCCATAAAAGCCAATTGAGGATGTTCGTTTTTTGCAAGCCACGATATTGCTTCCCGGATGCTTCCCAATATTGCAACTACCTCTATTCCATTATTGTACTGCTCAACTGCTTTTTTAAGTTTTTGCGCCGCAGGTTTTTCGTCTTCAACAATAATGATCTGCATATAATTTATTTTGCAATGAAGATTATGAGTGTATTGCTATCAGGGGCAATGTTACTTCAAATATGGTTCGTGTTTTGGTTATTGTTATCTCCTTTCCTGTGGTTAACCGGTATCTTTCTTTCAGGTTATTCAATCCTATTTTAGATGACTCCCTGAACAGTTCTTTTCGTTGCATGTTGTTGCTAACCACTATCACTTCATTATGAACACTGGCTTTAATAACCAAAGGGTTTGCATCCGAAAACTCGTTGTGCTTAATAGCATTTTCAATCAGCAGTTGCAGGCAAATAGGCGGAACCAGGTATTCGTGATATGCCTGTTCGGGAATATTTATCTCCAGCTTCACAGCATTTTCAAACCTTATTTTAAGGAGCGAAAAATAATCGTTCATAAAATCAAGTTCTTCTTTCAATAACACCAGCTCCTTGGCTTTGTTTTGAAGTATATACCTGTACACATCTGCCAGGTGATCGTTGAACATTTTTGCCTTATGCGGTTTGTCTTCTATAAGATGGGAGAGCGTGTTTAACGAGTTGAAGATAAAATGCGGATCTATCTGGTTTTTCAGTGCTTCCAGCTCCGCTTCGGCGCGGGCTCTTTCCAGTTGTTCGTTCCGCACCATTTCATTTTCAGATTCTTTTACTAAAAAAACAGTTTCGTAAACATGGGTGATAAAAATCACACAGATCATAATGATCAATGTAGACACGGTTATTACCTGGCGGTCGGGCGGATCGGAGGTAAACAGTTTGTACCATCCCGAAATCAATAACACGGCGATGGGTATGGTGTAAAAGGAAATGGAAAGCAATACCACCAGTATTTTACGCAGTGGTTTGTTATACCAGTCGAAATAGCTGCGCAATGAAAAGTGAAGGTAGCGGTTGCCTTCCCAAATAACAACAGCAGTTAGTATGGTGTATAAAAAGCTCAGCTTTATATGCAGGTTCGACAGGTTACTCAGGTTGATCATTCCCGTAACAAGAGGGATAACAATGCCAAAAGCAGGCGCCAGTATAAGCCGGAAGCCTATATCGTTGATGCGAAGGCTTTTTCCTCCGCTGGTCATCGGCACAAAGTCCGGGTTGATCTGCCTCTTTTCCAATTTCGTCCGTATTTGCTTTTACCGTGTAAAATTGAATAATAGATTCGATATGTAAAACAGCGTTTATTTCAAATTCTGTACCTCACCCCTTCCGGTCGGGGGGTTAGTAGGAAGGTTGCCAACCTTAAAACAAACATTATTTCAATTCACTAAATCAGTTTGAATATGAATACTATTAACTGGATGGCGGTATTGGTAGCCGGCGTTTCATCGTTTGTTGTGGGCGGCATATGGTATTCGCCCAACCTCTTTGGCAAAGCATGGATGAAGGATAACGGACTAACGGAGGAACAGATTAAAAAGGGAAATAAAGGGAAGATATTTGGCTGGACCCTGATCTTTTCGCTTTTAATGGCGGTTAACCTCGGCATGTTCCTGGCAGACGCTCCTGAAAATTGCCCGGCGGGATGTGCTCAAAGAACAGATGTAGCCTGGGGGGCAACAGCAGGGTTTCTTGCAGGGATATGGACATTTTGTGCTATTGCCATTCATAGTTTGTTTGAATTAAAAACCTGGCGGTTAATACTTATTAACGGACTTTACAGTGTGGTAGCATTGACTTTAATGGGTGTTATAATCGGCGCATGGAGATAGGACGGTGAGTGGTCAGCTATCGGCTTTCAGCCGTTTATGGTTTGAGGTTTACAGTTTGGGGATTATTAACGGTAAACTACAAACGATAAACTTTTCAACCGCTGTAAGCTCAAAACCTATTTTTAATCATTAAAATATAACTATGGCTTTTAAAAATGCAATCAGCTGGTTCGAAATACCAGCCACCGATCTTGACCGGGCAACTAAATTTTATGAAACAATCTTTGAAACCTCATTGATACCGCTGGATATGGGAGATATGAAAATGCGGATGTTTCCGGTGGAAGACATGATGACGGGCATTGGCGGCGCAGTAGTGCATAGCCCGGATTTTTATAAATCATCTGCCACCGATGGGGTATTGATCTATTTGAATGGGAACCCCGACGTTCAAACGGTTCTTGACAGGGTGGAAAAAGCGGGTGGGTCGATTGCCTTGCCCAAAACATTGATTGGGCCTGACTATGGGTATATGGCGCTGATTATTGATACGGAAGGCAACAGGATTGGTGTACACTCTGTAACTCAATAGCGATGCGGAAAGCAGTATTTATTGCCTTTTTGTGGATATCCAGTGCCGTTAGTGCTCAACAGCAGGATGCCGCAACCACTTTTGGCTGGTTAAAAGGTGGTGAATGGCAGATGGCTACAAAGAAAGGTATCATAATTGAAAAATGGCAAGACACGGCAAACGGAAACCTTGCGGGGAAGGTTTATTTTTTGAGTAATAACGGGGTAAAAAAGCCCATGGAAACCGTGCTTATTAGCTGTAACAACAATTGCTGGTATATACCCATAGCCGCCAGGCAAAATGAAGGCAAACCCGTGCGGTTTAAGATAACAACTAATACCGGTCAATCGTTCGTGGCCGAAAACCAGGAGCATGATTTTCCGAAACGGATTACCTATGAATTGATTTCGATGGATTCCATACACGCATGGGTAGACGATGGTGCAGTAAATCCACAAAAAAGGAATGATTATTATTACAGCAGAAAAAAGCAATAGCTATGGCTGATTACGATTGGAAAAAATTTACGGTACGCATTAATATCAATGCAAAGGCGCAACGGCTATACCATTCCTGGGCAACCAGGGCAAATATTGAAAATTGGTTCGTTCGGTTGAGCGAGTTTAGCAGGAATGGCAATGTATTACCTGATGATGAAACAATACAGCCGGGCGACAAATACAAATGGATGTGGCATGGATATCCGGACAGCAGTGTGGAATTTGGAGAGATATTAGCAGCAAATGGAAAGGATTTCCTGGAGTTTACATTTGCTGGTATGAACGTTAGTGTAAAGATTATTACGGAGGATGGCGAAAACCTGGTGGAACTTACACAATACAATATTGGCGAGGATGATAAAAGCAAGTCGTCTTTTCATGTGGGCTGTATGCAGGGCTGGACTTTTTACCTGGCTAACCTGAAATCGTTGTTGGAGGGAGGAATTGACTTAAGAAATAAGAATGAGAAACTGAAGCGCATGATGAATTCGTAAAGAGCCGGCAGCAATCAGCTTTCAGCCATCAGCCTTCGACAGTTAGTGTGTGCGGCAAGAGTGCTGTGTGAGGCGTCCCTGACTGCCGTCAGGCAGGCTCGCCTCACACGCCTTTGTCGTCGCCTGCCGGCGACGAATTTTTTTAATTGGTAAACTTATATCCCACCCCACGAATGGAATGAAAATACCGTGGGCTGCGGCTGTCTTCTTCAAAATACTTACGAAAGCTTAAAATAAAGTTGTCTACTGTGCGGGTGGTAGGGTACACGTTGTATCCCCAAACAGATTGCAGTATTTTTTCACGCGGCACCACATCATTTTTATTTTCCAGCAACAGCTTTAAAAGCATAACTTCTTTCTTGCTAAGTTCAATGGTTTCGCCCTTATAGTTGGTGGCAGACTGTGCTTTAAAATCTATTTTGTTTTTGCCAAACTGGTAGTAATCGTCAACGGTTTCCTTGTCCTGCAGCTTTTTATTTTTATTGATGAGCTTTTTCACTCTTAATAAAAGCTCTTCCAGGTTAAACGGTTTGGTAATATAATCGTCGGCTCCCTTTTTTAAGCCCAACACTTTTTCGGCGCTGCTGCTTTTGGCGCTCAGCATTAAAATAGGCACTTCATTATTGTTCAGGCGAACGTTTTCCGCCACATCAATTCCGTCTATACCCGGCAACATCACGTCGAGGATAATTAAATCGAAGTATTCTTCACTAATTCTTTTCAGCGCCTGTGTTCCGTCGCTGGCGCAACTTACTTCGTAGCCTTCCAGTTCAAGGTTCAGCTTCAAGGCCTCCTGGAGGTTTTCTTCATCTTCAACCAATAATATAGACCCCTGTTGCTTATTTGTAGCCATAGTTATACTGCTTCTGATATGCGAAGTGTAATTGCAAAATTACTGCCTGAAGGATTATTATCCGTTACTTTTATAGTTCCCTTATGGTCGCTTATAATTTTTTTGGTGAGGTATAAGCCCAACCCCGTTCCCTTGGTTTGGCGGGTACTTTCGCTGCCGGCCCGGTAAAATTTATCAAATACTCTTTTCTTTTCCGCATGGGCAATTCCTTCTCCCTCGTCTATTACCTGCAGTATGGCATGATTATTTTTCCTTTGCAGGGCGATGGTTACGGTTCCGTTTTTGCCTGAGTACTTAATGGCATTATCAATCAAATTATTAACCGCCAGTTCAAGCAACAGTCCATCACCTTTCACATATATACCTTCTTCTATTTTTTCGTGAAGCAGTTGTAATGGAAATCTTGATTTAAAATCGAACACGCTTTCACTCACCAGTTCGCTAAAGTTCAGCTCTTCACGGTTCAGCAGGTAATGCCCCGCATCCATCTGCGATGCCAGCAAAATATTTTCGCAAAGATCATTCAGGCGGTTTGTTTCCTGTAATGTGTTGCCGATCAGTTTTTCCTGCTGTGCTTCTTCCAGCTTTCTTTTCTGCAATGTTTCCAGGTTCAGCTTGGCAATTGCTATAGGTGTTTTCAGCTCGTGTGTAACCGCCATCATAAAATTCTGTTGCTGATTGTTTAAACGTATTTGCCGGCGGGTAGCGCGGTAAACAAAAACGGCTCCTACCAGAATCAGCAGCATAAAGGTTATTCCTTCGCCGATATATTGCGCCATTTTTGTTTTTTCCTGCTTGCGTATGGCTTCTACTTTTAACACATAGTCGAAGTCATCTTTTTTTAACTGCATCAACCGGTAATCAGCCATCTGGCTGTTTTGCCTCATGAGTGAAAAGAACCAGAAAACGAGCGCAGTAATAATATAGGTAAGTAAAAACCAGTACACGATGGTAATGATCGTGAGTCGCTTTCTTTTGTATAAACCTGCCATCAGCGGTTAACTTTTTCTACGCGTATGCCTGCATTTATTACGTTTTTAAGAGGATTATCGCGCATTACTTGTTCAATAGTAAAGTTTACCTTGCCTTTGCGTTTGAATTGGATGGGCTGGGCAGTTATCTGCCGCCATGCCGTGTAAATATCGTCCATGCCTGTACCCAACCAGCCCTTTTGATTGTCGGCCAGCAAAATGTCTACCCTTTGCTGTTTCAACGAATCGCCCGGCATCTGGTAACTTAGGTTAAGCCAGATGTTGTTATAGCTGTAGGCATGTGTATGGCGGAGGGTGACATATATATTATACAGGGCGGCTGTATCTTCTATAGAAAAATCTATGGAAGGTTTAAATGAACGCTCCCAGCTTTTATCAGGAATGGCAATGTTTTTTTCGAATACATCTACGGTTGTGCATGCCTGTAACTGTAAAAAAAGCAGCGTTGCTACCAATAGCCTGGCCACCCGGCAATTTTTCAAGTGATTCATATTTACTTATAAAACGTTCAATACCTGTTCCTTTGCCTTTTCCAGTTCATCCTTCATCAGCACCACAGCTTTCTGTATGGTTGAATCGTAGGCTTTGGCACCGGTAGTATTAATTTCTCTGCCTATTTCCTGTAAAATAAAAGAAAGTTTTTTGCCTTTGGAGTCGTTTTCCTCGTTCAGCAATGACTTAAAATAGTCGCAGTGATTTTTAAGACGAACCTGCTCCTCGCTGATGTCTATCTTTTCTATGTAGTATATTAATTCCTGCTCCAGCCGGTTGCTGTCAAAATTATCCTTGCCTACATTTTCTTCCAGCAGCTTTGCCAGTCCCTCGCGAATCTTTTGCTGCCGCAGCGGCTCCAGCTCAATTACCTTTTTTTGCTGCTGCTCAATATTACTAATGCGCAGGTGCAGGTCTTTTTCAAGTACGGCACCTTCGTTCGCCCTGTGGTTATCCAGGTTTCGAATGGCAGCGGCCAATATTTTTTGAAACCCCGTCCAGTCGTTTTCGTCCAGTATTTCGGTGGAGGGAACTACTACTTCGGGCAACTTGAGCAATGAACTTAATATAGAGCCTGTATCGAGGTTAAGGCTTTCTGCAAGTTCGCCTAACTGTTTGTAATAAGATTTGGCAAGCTCGGTATTGATAACTACTGGCTTGGCTGCTCCGTTTTGTTTAAGGGTAATGGTACATTCAATGCTGCCACGCAATAGTTTGCCCGATATGATATTGCGTATCTCAAATTCATAGGGCTTAAGCAGTGAAGGCAATTTTAAAAGTATTTCAAACTGTTTACCATTCAGCGATTTAATTTCAACCAGAAAGGTTTTGTTTCCCAGGGCTTCTTCAGCACGTCCAAAACCGGTCATCGATTTAAGCATACGCAATTGTTTAACCAGCAAGGTAACTTATTTTCCGAAGAGTTTATGATTGACTACCTCCTGCGGCAGCGGCATTATATCACCTGGTTTCATCTTATCTAACGTTAAAAGTTCCATCCTGGTTCTGATCAATCGCAATACCGGAAAACCAACTTTTGCCATCATTTTTCTTACCTGCCTGTTTTTGCCTTCGGTTAGTGTAATACTTACCCAACTGGTTGGGATATTCTTTCGGTAGCGGATGGGCGGCTCCCTGTCGGGTACTGCCGGTTCATTTTTCAGAATAATTGCCTTGCAGGGCTTGGTACGGTAGGGGTTACCGTTAATATTAATTGTTACACCCTGCGAAAGCAAGGTTGCGGCTTGCTGATTAACCAACCCTTCACTCTGAACAAGATATTCCCGCTCGTGAACAAACTTTGGATGAAGCAACCTGTAATTCAACGAAGCATCATTGGTAAGCAACAGCAATCCCTCGCTGTCGTAGTCGAGCCTGCCAACGGGGTAAACATCTTTTTCAACTTCGAAAAAATCTTTCAGGCATTGTTTTCCTTCTGTAGCAGTAAACTGCGAAAGCACCATGTAGGGTTTGTAAATGATATAGTATCTGTAGTTCATTGCAATAAAAAAGCCCTCCGTTGAACGAAGGACTTTATTATATGGATGGGTTAGTAAGTACCGGGAATAAAATTCCCATCACAATATTAAAAATAATTTTTTCTACCAAGAAAAAATTTCCAATAAATTTTATACACATTTTTGGAATTCAGTTTGTGGATATCAAAGATGGAGGCAGCCGGCATAACCTTAATTTTCGTAAATGCTGATTTTATAAATCGCCTTTAGAAGTTTTTTTCTTTCAAACCATTCTGCCAAAAATACAAACGAACAAATAATAATGAAATGAATCGTTCTTGTTGCTGCTCTGAAAGCTTTGCTGCATCAGCATTTCATTACATAATATCTGCACAGGAAATATAAACTGCACTGCGTTGCGATAACAGGTCAATTACTTTAGTGAAGTTGTTGGCTCTGTTTTACTTTTGTCAAAACTTCTTGTATGAAATTTCCTTCCCCCGTTTCTGTTGAGTGGATGGCGTCGTTAATCGGCGCGCGACCGGTTGGTAACCTTAACGCTTCCATAACGGGCATAAACGAAATTCACCGGGTAGAAGACGGCGATATAGTGTTTGTAGATCATCCTAAATATTACAATACCTGCATTCAATCGGCAGCCACCTGTATTATCATTAATGCCGAAACTGAATTTCCCGCTCATAAAACATTGCTGATAACAGAACAACCTTTTGAAGCATACCTTACCATTGTTCGTCACTTCAGGCCATACGAACCTTCGGTTAAGCCTGTCAGTGACTCGGCGGTAATTGGCGAAGGCACCCGTTTATCGCCCGGTGTTGTAATTGGTCATCACGTGCAAATTGGAAAGAACTGTGTATTGCATCCTAATGTTACTGTTATGGATCATTGCGTTATTGGTGACAATGTGATAATACAGGCCGGAACGGTTATTGGGTCGGATGCTTTTTATTACAACACAAAAAAGAATCGCGACGTGTGGTACAAGCGCATGGAAAGTTGCGGCAGGGTGGTTATTGAAGATGATGTAGAAATAGGAGCAGGCTGTACCATTGACCGTGGCGTAACCAATGATACGCGTATAGGCAGGGGAACAAGAATAGACAACATGGTTCATATAGGGCACGACACTATTCTCGGTAAAAATTGCCTGCTGGCAGCGCAGGTAGGCATTGCCGGTGGTGTTGAAATAGGTAATGGAGTTACTTTATGGGGCCAGGTGGGCATCAGTAAAACGTTGACCATTGGCGATAATGCAATAGTGCTGGCACAAAGTGGCGTACCCTCATCGCTTCCCGGCGATAAAACTTATTTTGGGTATCCTGCCGAAGACGCCACCATAAAACGCCGGGAACTGGTTTGGATAAAACGCATTCCGGAATTATGGAAGAAAGTGATGGAGAATAAGTGATTGGTTAAGTTGGTTGATTAAGTTAAATGGTTAAGTAGTAATTAAGTAAAGTGAGTTAGTAGGTTGAACTCGTGTATTCCCTATTTACTAACTTAACTACTTAACTTACTCCGCTTTGCTGGAGTCAGGTAACGGCTGAATAGTGCTGTCGATAACGGGTTTAATGCTATCTAAAACCGGCTCGGGCGTTAACACCGGTTGCGGTGCAGGTTGAAACGGTTGATTCGGATAATAATTATAGGGAAGGAAATCCGCCATTTTTTCCCAGGCCCAATAGCCCAGGGTTAATACATCTCTCTGGTCGAAGTAAAAACCATTTTCCTCTATTACAATTCCGTCTGCAAGATCGAGAATGGAAATTTGCAACGGTGTGTTTAACGACAACTTGTTTGCAGTTAAATACGCGGGGTCTGGTTTTTCTTCTGAATATACTACCCTCAACTTACCGGGAAAGAACAAACCAATTTTAGGATAATCGGCAATATCGTAATACGTGGTGTCGTATGGATTCATTACAGGTATGCTCTTATTGGTCTGGTCGTCGATCATTTCAATTTTATACCCGTCTTTCCGTAAAGTACTATCGCGGTAAGCTCTCATAAATTGCAAAACCGACCCGTTGTAGGCTTTTAGCCTGTGGTCTTTCCACGCCATTTTCTCCTCAACCGTTCCTTCCATTTCTTCGTAAAAAGGGAAACCGGTATAAAGCGTTTTCTTTCCGTTGTATTCGTGCACAAAAGAATCAAGCTGGTATTTAATAATATAGCCCAGGGCTTTATTCCGGATAACAAGAACAGAATCTGTGATTACCTTCAACCTGTTTTTCTTTTTGCTGTAGAAAAAACGCAGTACTTCGGGGTTTTCAATAACGCATTCCTTGCTGTTGTCCGTTTTGCCTATAAAATTGTCGGTTAAAAAAGTTCCGTACTTTTCCCATCCATTGCGCACTTCGGTGGTAGCCACAATAGCCACTTCTTCCAGGCTTTTTTCTTTGGGTTTCATTTCAATCACCAGGCTGTTCACTTCCGGTATATTATTGCTGATGCGTACGGATTGAGTTTCCATTCCCATAAAAGATATCGCAAGATCATAGCCACCATTGTTAAGCATCAGGTGAAAATCTCCATCGGCATTTGTAACTGTTCCAATAGTGGTATTCTGGCAAAAAACAGAAGCGCCCTGCAAAGGTTGTTTGGTAGATGCGTCTATAACCTTTCCGGCTACACGAAATGTTCCCTGGGCCATTAGCGCAACAGGTAATGCAAACAGGAAAAACAGCCAGGTAATTTTTTTCATTCCGATATTTTTAAACACGTTCAATAGAGTAAGCATGCCACATGTTACCACATGTCAAATGCTTTGCCATTTTTTCTTAATGGAAAGGTATATAATAACATATACCAGCCGTAATTATTGCCTTTGCCGGTATGCTGCGCAATATTCCGTAATGGTTTGATTAAAAGGCTTATAGGTAAACTGAGGCAGGTATTGCAACAACTTCGAATGGTCATATGCGGTTTTTCGTTGAGCGGTGCTGGCTGTTTCCCTGGTAATCAGCGGTTCCTGCTTTGTAAAGAAGGATCGCCATCTTTCAAGCAAACAAAGCATTTTTATAACGGCCGGTGGCGCTTTTTTGTGCGGAGGTTTTTTCCCAAAGGCATTCGCCATTAATGTGAACACCGATTTAAAGGGGAGGTTTTCGGCGCTTACAATAAATTTTTCGGCGGTAATATCACTTTCCATTAACGATATCATGCTTTTCGCTACATCCTCTGCATCTACAAAGCCACCGCTGCCATCAGTATACCATGCAAATTCTTCCCATGCTTTTTTAAACAGGGCCGAAGATCCATCATTCCAGTTGCCAATTCCCAAAATGGTGGAAGGATTCACGATCACTGCGTTCAATCCTTCACTTACTCCCCGCCACACTTCCAGCTCAGCAAAATATTTGCTTCTGCCATAGTTGGAATTGTTTTTATCTTCTTCGTTCCATTTGTCGTTTTCAGAAACAAGACTGCCTTCTTTGCTCCTGCCCAACGCCGATACGGAACCGACATGCACCAGTTTGCGAACGCCGGTGCGCAGGGCGGCATTCACAACATTGGCAGTACCTTCTGCATTAATTTTTAGCATTTCATATTTACGGGCGGGGTTAAACGATACAATAGCGGCGCAATGATATACTTCCTCTGCCTGCGCCATGATTTCTTCAAGCAATACAATATCCAGTATATCGCCTTTAATCCAGTTCACTGATTTTGCAAATTCGTCTGCCGGAATGGTATTGCGATACAACGCACTTACCTTTTTACCGCGCGCAACCAGCTGGCGCAGTAAATAGCTGCCTAATAAACCTGTACCGCCTGTAACGAATATCATAATAGAGTGTAACTAAAAGATTGCCAAAGCTATGGGAAGTTTTTTCATAATCGCGTTCTATGTCCGGAAAATCCGACGTTAGCGTTTCTTCTTTGCTTTCATTTCGTAGGGAAGAGGAGTAACATAGAGTTCCTGGTCAGACAGGTAGTCGATGCGATATTTTCTAATTTCATCTTTATAGTATATATAAATAACGCCGTTTTCCAATTTCCATTTAGTTTTCTCCTTAGCGTTTATCAAATAGCTTGTATCCAGAAATTTGAGCGAGAAACGGGGTGATGACTGATCGGAATGTTTTACATATGCATGTTGAACCATGTACAGACTGTTATCAGATAACGTCCAGGAGCCTTTTAACTTATCCCATGCACAAGACATGGAAAAGTCGGGCTGAGAATCCACGTCCAATAGCCCGTTCGTATAGCTTTCCATGCATTCTACTTTGAAAATTCCTTTCGGAAAAGAACTGTGGTAAGGATACTGTGGGTTTTTTTCGTGATGCCCCACTTTCCATATCCCTATTTTTTTACCAGCTTCATACTTCCCACGGCGAATAATCAACGGCGATTCTGTTTCTTCCCACATTCCCGTTTTGTCGAAGTAAGAATAAGAAAACACCACTTCTTTCATAATGCCTTTCGAGAGGGTGGGATCTTTTTCTATATCCGGTACATTTATAGTGTCATAGTATTTTCTTGCAGGATTGATACAAACCAGCCCTTTTGCAATCTCTTTTTTATTACTATCATATTGGATGTATGCAAAACAGGAGTCTGAGAAATAAAGGAAGTCTTCTATTATTTTATCTGAATTTTGCTTTGCAACTGTGCAGCGGAAGGTTTTATGAAATGGAAATTTGTCGCCGGTAAAATTTACTTTATAGCCACTATCAGCGTATAAAACCAAAGCCCCTGAGTTTTCGATCATCAGCTTGTCCACATGTTGAGCCGTAGCCGTTGCGAATTGTGCAAATGCGATCAAGAGAGCAGGAAAAAATTTCATACAGTTTTTTCCGCCTAACGGATGAAGCTGCATGTTGGTATGAAGGATAGGAATTTTAACAAAATGTGATTGCAGGGTAAAGCCTCACTCCTGCCCGAATAATCTTCAGAGCGGCAGGCTTTTATCAAGCCCCACCCTCTTATTCCTTTCCCAAAGAGAGGGGCGGCACCGCAGAACAACTCCAGGCCGTATCGCTACCACATCAACTTTTGTAACAAGACTGGAGCAACATTTTCAAATTTTCCCATTTTCAAATTAAACCACTCCCCTGAACTGTTTCAAAAACCGCACATCATTTTCGCTGAACAGGCGGATATCATTAATGCCGTATTTCAGCAATGCCGGGCGTTCAACACCCATACCAAAGGCAAAGCCGGTATATTTTTCAGGATCGATATTACAATGTTCCAGTACTTTAGGATGTACCATACCGCAACCCAGAATTTCTAACCAGCCGGTATATTTACAAACATTGCAGCCCGCTCCTTTGCACAACTGGCAACTAATGTCCATTTCGGCGCTGGGTTCAGTGAACGGAAAATAGCTGGGACGGAAACGCACCTTTACATCGTTGCCATACATTTCCTGCACAAAAAAGTACAGCGTTTGCTTAAGATCGGCAAACGAAACATTTTCATCAATATATAATCCCTCCACCTGGTGAAAGAAACAATGGCTGCGGGCACTG
Source organism: Agriterribacter sp. (assembly GCA_051958655.1). Taxonomy (GTDB): domain Bacteria; phylum Bacteroidota; class Bacteroidia; order Chitinophagales; family Chitinophagaceae; genus Agriterribacter. The sequence continues at coordinate 48,366 of JBQCFW010000142.1, forward strand.
ATCGTTTCGTTGCGGTATACTCTTCCAGGACAAATGATGCGCAGTGGCAGCTTGCCTTTTTCCATGTCCCGTATCTGGATGTTGCTGGTATGTGTGCGCAGCAGCCAGGCAGGGTCGGTGGATATATAAAATGTATCCTGCATATCGCGGGCAGGATGATGTTCAGGTAAGTTAAGTGCGGTGAAGTTGTGCCAGTCGTCTTCAATTTCAGGTCCTTCGGCAACGGAGAAGCCTAAACGCTGGAAAATGGAAACGATGCGGGTGCGCATCATACTGATAGGATGGCGGCTGCCAACGGGAACAACGTCGCCGGGCAGGGTAAGGTCAATATCAACTGCTCCTGCAGCCTGCCCGTTTTCACTCGCTTCTTTAAGCGCCTGGTATTTTGCTTCGGTAAACTGTTTAAAATCGTTGAGAATTTGCCCGAACTCCTTTTTGCGGTCGGCAGGCACATTTTTCATTTCGCCCATCAGGTTTTTTACCAAACCCTTTGTTCCTAAATAAGTTATGCGAAACTGCTCGGCACCTTCGGCGCCGGCCACACTGTAAGCATTAATTTCTTTGCGATAGGTTTCAAGCTGTTGTAACAATTGCTCCATTCCGCGAAGATAAGGAAGGAAAACTGTTAATACAGGTCATCCAGCTTCATCTTAAGGTATTTGGTAACGCTGCGGTGCGTGCTGATAAAGGTGATGACAATGCCTATAATAATGATAGCTAAAAACAGCAGGGTAAGCAAGGTATAATCGCGCAGCGCTTTTATTTCGGGTAACAATCGCTCTACTCCAAAAATTAGAATCAAGATTACGGCAATGGCTATGAGTGCGCTGATAAAACCATTTATGACCGCTCTTACATCAAATGGTTTTGATATAAACCAGCGGGTAGCACCCACCATCTGCATGGTTTTGATTAAAAAACGGTTGCTGAACATAGCCAGCTTAATGGTATTATCAATTAATACCAGCACCAGGACGCCAAGTGCAATTACAATAATCAAAAATACCCAACCCACTTTTCTTACTACGCTATTAAGACTGGTCACCACTTCGCCGGGATATTTTACTTCGCTTACAATAATATTCTGCGAAAGATCTGACACTATATTGGAAAGCGTATCTTTTACCACATATTCAGATTTCAGGTTAAAGTCGATGCTGGCAGGCAGCGGGTTATAATCCAGCACCTTGTTCCAGTCTTCGTTGCCTTCCTGCAAAAACTTTTCGCGGGCCATTTCCTTGGTAACATGTTCCGCCGCACCGGCGTACGGTTTCGATTTTATATAAGAAATAAGTGAATCAATATCTTTTTGGGGAGCATTTTCGCGCAGGTATACCTGTACCTGCACACTGCCACGAAAATAACGTTCCAGCTTGCTGCCATTGATCGCGATCCAACCTATAACGCCAATCAATATCAGTAAAGAAGCCACGCCAAGAATGCTGAAAAAATACGAAGGCTTACTTCTTCTCATCGAACTTTTGCTGATCTCGTTCATGTTGTAGAGAGGGGTTTAATCTTTTAAAGCAATCTGATCAGAAATATTTTTACTTTTTTATTTTTTCTTTTCACGCTTTCAATTCCAGGATGTATGGTCGGGTAGGGGCAAAAATAACGGTTTTATAGCTCCTTTCCGTAATTTTGCTGCCCTCTTAACGCAGGTTCTGGTTCAATATTTTCTGTTGAGACATTTTACTTTAGACAATAAGAGAGTTTTAACATTATGGAATATAACTTCAGAGAAATTGAAAAACGCTGGCAGCAGCAATGGAAAGATACAGGCGCTTATACCGTAAGCAATGATTCGGGCAAGCCAAAGTATTATGTGCTGGACATGTTTCCTTATCCCAGTGGTGCGGGATTGCATGTAGGGCATCCGTTAGGATATATTGCCAGCGATATTTTTGCACGGTACAAACGCCTGAAGGGATTTAATGTGCTTCATCCGATGGGGTATGATGCCTTTGGATTGCCTGCTGAACAGTACGCCATCGATCATGGTATTCATCCTGCCGTATCTACCGATAAAAACATCAGCACCTTTAGAAAACAACTGGATAATATCGGGTTTTGCTACGACTGGAACCGCGAGATACGTACCAGCGACCCGCAGTATTATAAATGGACACAGTGGATATTCCTGCAATTGTTTAAAAGCTGGTACAATCGAAAAACAAAGAAAGCGGAAAGCATTGACGGGCTGGTAAAGATATTTGAGCAGGAAGGTAATATCAATCATGAAATTCCAAACTCTAAATTTCAGATTTCAAGCTTGTCTGCTGCAACAGACATAAAATCTTCCACCTTCAGCGCGGCTCAATGGAACGGCTGGGATGAATTTACGCAGCAGGCCATTTTAATGGAATACCGCCTTGCATACTGCGGCTATGGCGAAGTAAACTGGTGCGAAGCCCTGGGCACCGTGCTGGCGAACGACGAAGTGATCAATGGCGTGAGTGAGCGCGGCGGTTATCCTGTAGTTAAGAAAAAGCTGCGTCAGTGGTACCTGCGCATTACCGAATATGCCGACCGCCTGCAAGGCGACCTCGACTCGCTGGAATGGAGCGACGCCATGAAGGAAATGCAAACGAACTGGATTGGGAAAAGCAGCGGAGCGGAGATACGATTTAGCGTAGCCTCACCCCCCGCCCCTCTCCAAAAGGAGAGGGGGGAAAAGACAGCTTTCGTGGGAAAAAGCTCGTTTAAAACCGCAGGCAATAGTTGGCATATTTTAAAAGAATTTGGAAGAGAAAACAGGAAGAATGCAACGCCTGCAGAGGATTTGTTGTGGCAAAACATTCGCAATAATAAACTGGGCATTAAGGTAAGAAGGCAACACTCTATAGAAGGATATATTGTTGATTTTGCATTGTTGGAAATTGGACTTGTTATAGAGATAGATGGTGAATATCATAGCGAAGAACAACAAAAGATTTACGACGAAGCGCGTACAACATACCTGAATGAATTTGATTTAAAACTTATACGCTTTACAAACGAGGAAGTTTTAAACAACATCAGTGCGGTGATTGGAAAAATAAAAGATGAGATACTTGAACAAAAGAAGAATAGTGATTCAAAAGCCGGGCTTCCCCTTCTCCCCGAGGAGAAGGGGTTAGGGGATGAGGCGACTTTGCGTGTGTATACGACAAGGCCCGACACCATCTTCGGGGTAGACTTTATGGTGCTGGCACCAGAGCATGAGTTGGTAGAGCAGATTACCACGCCTGAGCAAAAAGCGGCTGTTGATGAGTATGTTGCGTATGTAAAAAGTCGCAGCGAACGGGAACGCATGGCCGAAAAAAAGATATCGGGCTGCTTTACCGGGGCGTATGCGGTAAATCCGCTGAACGGAAGGGAAGTGCCCATCTGGATCAGTGAATACGTACTGGCTGGTTATGGTACCGGGGCTATTATGGCCGTGCCAAGCGGCGACGAGCGCGATCATAAGTTTGCGCAATTCTTCAACATACCCATTACCAACATTTTTGGAGACGTATACAAAGGCGACGAAGCGATTGCCGATAAAAATGTCATACTGCACAACAGCGGCTTTATTACCGGATTGAAAGCAACGGAAGCAGCGGAAAAAGTAATTGAATGGCTGGAAGACAATGAAGATGGGGAGCGCAAGGTGAATTATAAAATGCGCGACGCAGCGTTCAGTCGTCAACGTTACTGGGGTGAGCCTTTTCCCATTGCATGGAAAGATGGCATTGCCTATCCCATGAAAGAAACGGAATTGCCGCTGGAACTGCCGCATGTTGATTCGTACAAGCCTGGCCCCGAAGGTGAAGGCCCGCTTGCCAATATTGAGTCGTGGGTAGACATTCCTACATTGGATGGAGACCTGACCGGCATGCGGCGCGAAACGAATACCATGCCGGGGTATGCTGGCAGCAGCTGGTATTTTCTCCGGTATATGGACCCGCATAATGACAATACATTCTGCGATCGCAAAGCCTCCGACTACTGGAACCAGGTAGATCTGTACATCGGTGGTACCGAACACGCGGTGGGTCATCTATTGTACAGCCGCATGTGGACGAAAGCCTTATACGACCTCGGATATATCAGTTTCAACGAGCCTTTTAAAAAACTGGTAAACCAGGGAATGATACAGGGAAGCAGCAGATTTGTATATAGAGTAAGAGGAACAAATTCATTTGTGTCCTTTGGCATAAAAGATCAATATGAAACAGACGGAATTCATGTAGATGTAAATATTGTTGATGGGGTAGAACTGGATATTGAGCAGTTTAAAAAATGGAGAAATGGGGAGTACGCCAACGCTGAATTTATTTTAGAAGATGGCAAATATATCTGCGGCGTTGAGGTTGAAAAAATGTCTAAATCGAAATTCAACACCGTTAATCCCGACGATCTCGTAAACAAATACGGCGCCGACACCTTCCGCATGTACGAAATGTTTTTGGGTCCGGTAGAACAAAGCAAGCCCTGGGATACCAAAGGCATTGAAGGAGTACATCGTTTCCTGAAGAAATTATGGCGGTTGTTTTACGATGAAGCCGGCCCAACCTGGACCTTGGCGGCGCCTACTTCCATTGAAAGGGCAGAAGATGAACCTTCTGCCGCAGAAATGAAAGTATTGCACCGCACCATCAAAAAAATAGAAGAAGATACAGAGCGGTTTTCATTCAACACCGCAGTGAGCGCTTTCATGATTGCGGTGAATGAGTTGACGGATCTGAAGTGCAGCAAAAAATCAATTCTTGAAAAAATACTCGTATTGCTGGCGCCTTACGCACCGCATGTAGCCGAAGAGCTTTGGAGTCAGTTGGGTAACGAGGGAAGCGTACTGGATGCTCCGTACCCTGTTTTTGAAGAAAAGTATGTTACAGAATCTTCAAAGTCCTATCCTGTTGCAGTCAATGGCAAAACCCGCACGGAGATCAACATCGCGCTGGATGCTACGCAGCAGCAGGTGGAAGAAATTGTAATGGCTGACAGCATTGTGCAAAAATGGCTGGAAGGCAAATCGCCGAAAAAGATCATCTATGTAAAAAACAGGATGATCAATGTGGTGATTTAATCAGAATTTGTAGAGTTTGCTTTTTAGCAGATCCCTCCTGCGCCGGGGCGACAAGCAGCGAATTGCTACCTGGCTGTTGTATTAATGTTCGTCTTTGTACTATTGTTTGTCATGCCAACGAAGGAGGCATTTACCTTGATGCCATCCAACCAACATAAAAAGCCCTCCGCTTCAACGCCGGAGGGCTTTCCATTTAGCAGATGTTACTTATGACCTACGATAACGTATTGATCAATCCTTTAATTACAGAAACAGCTTTCACCGCTTCAAACACTCTTGCCTCGCTGCTGCCGTGTTGCAGAACAGATTTTTCGTGAGAGGATACACACATCTCACAGCCATTGATAGCCGAAATGGCCAGGCTCGCCAATTCGAAAAACTCTTTTCCTAAAACCGGGTTCATCATAATGCTCATCTTAATGCCTGCAGGCTGATTGTTATAAAAATCCTTCTGCATAAAATGACGGAACCTGTAAAAAACGTTGTTGGTATTCATCAGCGAAACCAATGCTACTATCTCTGCAAGCTCAGCTTCTGTAGCACCTTCTGTTTTAGCCTGGCTTGCAAAGCTTTCTTTCAGCAAATCATACTTTTCGTTGATCGCGGTTGCAAGCGCCAGCAATAAAGCTTCCTTTCTGTTGAGATACTGTGTGTTGTTTAAAACGTTGCTCACGTTGATCTTCAGGTCCTTTATATAACGCGCTTCTGCATTCAACAAAGCCTGTACGTTTGCAGACGGCTCATACTCCGGAATGCCGAGGTCGGCTAAAAGATTATTAAAGGTTTCGTTTTGTATTACTATTGTTCCAGACATCTTGTTGGTTTTAAGTTTCAAGTTTCAGGGTTCATGGTGCGAGGTACAGTTGACAAGGGCACACCCCTGCCACCTGTAACTTGCAACCTGTAACTTAATTCAGGCTTAATTCTTTCGTTAGTGTATCTTCTCCTTTCTTCCAGTTGCAGGGGCATAATTCATCTGTTTGCAATGCATCCAGCACACGGATCACTTCTTGCACATTGCGTCCTACGTTCAGGTCGTATACACTTACCCAGCGAACGATTCCCTGCGGGTCTATAATAAATGTGGCGCGGTAAGCTATTTTTTCCTCTTCATTCAATATGCCCAGCGCTTCTGCCAGCGATTTGGATGTATCCGCCAGCATAGGAAATTTAAGATCGCGCAAGTCTGCATGATCTTTCCTCCAGGCAAGATGCACGAATTCAGAATCGGTAGAAGCACCGATCAATACAGTATCTCTGTCAGAAAACTCGCTGGCTTTTTTATTGAACTCGGCAATTTCTGTTGGACAAACAAAAGTGAAATCTTTTGGCCACCAGAACAATACGGTCCACTGATCTTTTGCAGTAGCATACTCATTGGTGATATCAATAAATTCTTTTCCCTTTTCAATAGATACCACTGCTTTCTTTTTAAAAGAAGGAAATACACTTCCTATCGATAATACATGCGTGCTCATAACTATAATAGATTTAATTATTGACTCAGAAAATCAAAACCGGTATGGCTGAAATATCACCGCAACGGTGAATCGTTAGATGCTGCAAATGTACTGTGATACAATATAGATGACAATCATAATTATCTATCAACAGATAGAAACTATTTATGACCGTTGCTCACGAAAGCAACCATTTTGATAAGGGCTTCGCAAAGCTGGCTGACGTAAAATTTTCGGAATTAATTAACTGGCTGCACAATTGTTTTGCCAGGAGCGGACCTGCAGAAAATCCTTTTGTGCCAAGTCCATTCAATATAGCAAGAGATGGCATTTTGGGATGAATGCCCATCAATATTTCCTGGCCGGCTGTAGTAGGTCGCTCCGCCACCATATGGTCTTCAACTGTGAATGGTAGCTTTAGCCAGTGTTGCAATTGTCGCTCCGTTTTCTTTCTCCAATCACCATCTGGCAACAAATTCTCGAATTGCCATTGGTAATTGCTTCCGCACCAGAAGCGTTGTTCGCCTGTGGGCACCAGCCGTATGCCGTTGTGATAAATATATTGCTGAGGCAGATCAGGAATTAAAACCAGCAATGCTTCTCCGCGGTTTTTAACGAAAGGCAGGGTGTTGAAAAATTTGTTCTGCCACACCTGGGCTCCCTCGCAAAAAATAATCCTTTGTGCTTTTATATTTTTGTAGATGATGTGATCTGTGGCAATCGTGCAATCATCCATATGAAACCTGCCTTGTAAAAAGAGTTGTTTTTGGCGCAGAAAATTTTGCCAATGCGCTAATAAACTTGCTGCATCCATTTTCCATACCGGGCGAATGATAGCCAACTCATCCAAGTCTTTAAAAAATTGACTGGCTGTCTGATGCTCTTTTTCTCCCGGGTGTGAAATAAACAGGTTTTCACCCTTTATTTTTTCGTGCAAAGCATTTGTTGCTTTTGATTGAAACACCATTATGGCCGTTTCATCGACGAGCTTTGCCTTCAATAATAATTCCAATTCAGTGTAAGTGCTGATGGCTGCGGGAAGGAACTGTCCGGCATTGGCAACAGGTTCCCATTTATTGATGTTGACAGGATTGATGACCGAGCCTGCCACCAGGCTGGCTTTTGGCGGGCCGGCAACGTCATCTAAAACTATAAATTCTTTACCTGCTTTCCACAGTTCATGGCTAACCAATGTTCCTGCAATGCCCAGCCCTACTACCAGGAATTGTGTTTGCTGCATATTAACTGATGATGCGAAGTTTGGCGTAGTTGAGCATGATCTTTTTTTCGCCATTCAGCTCAAACTTTACCAACGCTACGGGATTTTGTGCGCTGCCTTCTACCTTCACCACTTCTCCAAACCCAAACTTTTGATGTTCCACTTTTTGACCCGCCTGCAGGTTACTGGTATCGCTGGCTATAAAATCGGCCGATGGGGTATGCTCTGTTACCTTGTTTTGTGGCTTGGGAGCAAGGTAGGCGGGAGTGGTTTCTTTTTTACGGGCTGGTGCAGGTCCATATTGCTTTTCGGCCTGCCATGCTGCACGCGATCCTCCAAATCCACCCCCGTTCATGCGCTCGAATGCAGAGCCCAATCCCGATCCGCTGCTGTTGCGGAAACCGCCGCCGGCATAACTCCTGTCTAAAAAAGTTTCAGGTATTTCGCTTATAAACCTGCTGGGTTCATTTTGAACAAGGCTGCCAAAACGATAACGGGCATTCGCATACGTAATCCACAATTTTTGTTTGGCACGTGTAACCACTACGTAAAACAGCCTGCGTTCTTCTTCCAGCTCTTCTCTTGTATTAATACTGAGTGCATTTGGAAAAAGATTTTCTTCCAACCCCGCTGCAAATACACATCCAAATTCCAGTCCCTTAGCCGCATGTATGGTCATTAATTTAACAGTATCGGCATTCGGGTCTTTCTCTTCTGCATCCGTTAGCAAAGTGATCTGTTGCAGGTAAGCGCCCAGGCTTTTATCTTCTTTTTCAGGTTCGTTCTCATCATCGGCCGCTGCAGGTGCTGTTTCTTCAACAGGCACTTCAGGTTGTTCAGTATCCTGATTGAATAATCCCACACTTATTTCATCCAGTTCATCCTGCAAATCGCGTTCATTTTCTTCGTCTACAAAAGGCGCCGGATTGTTGCTACTGTCAACCCACTCCTTAATAGAGTTCAGCAACTCCTGTACGTTTTCGTAGCGTGCTACCCCCTCTGTGCTTTTATCGTTGAACAGTTCTTTTACAAAATTGGTTTGCTTACCCACGTGAACGGCTACCTCGTACGCATTTTTTTTGCTGAGCATGCTGGCAAAGCTCTTGATCATCGTTACAAATTCCTGTATCGACTCAAGTGTTCCGCCCTTGTATCCAAATTCAGATGCTCTTTCCAGCACCTGCCAGAAAGAAATATTGTTATCATTGGCGGCAAGAATGGCTTTATCAATAGAAGTTTTGCCAATGCCTCTTGCAGGGTAATTAATAATACGCTTTAGCGCTTCTTCATCGTTGGGGTTTACCAGCACGCGCAGGTAGGCAATGTAGTCCTTTATTTCTTTGCGCTGGTAAAAGCTGATGCCGCCATAAATGGTATAAGCAATGCCCATCCGGCGCAAGGCTTCCTCAAAAGCACGGCTTTGCGCGTTGGTGCGATATAGTATGGCAAAATCTTTATTCAGAAAATGATTACGCAGCTTTTGCTCCTGTATAGTATCGGCCACAAACTTTCCTTCATCGTTGTCTGACATGGTGCGTACCAGCCTTATTTTTTCTCCCCGCACATTTTCGGTAAACAATGTTTTTTCAATCTGCCCTTTATTGTTGCTGATAATTTCGTTGGCAACATCCAGTATGTTTTGCGTGCTTCTGTAGTTCTGTTCAAGCTTCACCACCTTTACATCGTCATAATCTTTCTGAAACTGCAATATGTTTTCGATGGTGGCACCGCGGAAGCTGTAAATACTTTGCGCATCGTCGCCCACCACACATACGTTTTCGTGCATAGCGCCCAGCAGCTTTATAATTTCGTATTGCGCAGGGTTAGTATCCTGATACTCATCTATTAAAATGTATTTGAACTTGCGCTGGTATTTGCTCAGTGCCTCAGGAAAATGCTTGAGCAGTTCGTACATTTTGATCAGCAGGTCATCAAAATCCATTGCCCCGTTCTTGAAACAGCGTTTGGCATACGCATCGTAAATTTTAGCAATAGCCGGTCGATTGCTCCGCATGTCTTCCTGCTGTATTGCATAATCGTTGGCATATTCTTCTGCATTTACCAGCGCGTTTTTGGCCGAGGAAATCCGGTTGTATACGGTGTTTGGCTTATAATGCTTGTCGTCGAGGTTCATTTCATTCACCACCGTTTTAATCACGCTTTTAGCATCATCCGTATCATATATAGTAAAGTTGTTAGGGTAGCCCAGCCTGTAAGCTTCGCCGCGAAGAATGCGGGCAAACACACTGTGAAAAGTACCTATATATAAACTGCGGGCATCGCTGTTACCCAGAATGTGTTCTATTCTTTCCTTCATTTCCTTTGCCGCCTTGTTGGTAAAAGTAAGCGCCAGGATGTTGAAGGCGTCTACTCCCTTAGCCATCAGGTGTGCAATACGGGTAGTTAACACTTTGGTTTTGCCGCTGCCTGCGCCGGCAATAATCATCAGTGGCCCATCAATATGCGTAACGGCCTCTTTCTGCCTTTCATTCAAACCCTTTAAGTAGTCCTGCATGGGGTGCAAGTTAATAAAAGTTAGCGGTCAGCAGCCAGCTTTCAGCAATCAGCTTTCAGCCAAGAGCTGTCAAATTTCAAATCTTAAATTTCAAATTAATATAATCCTGAAGCCGGAAAGAATTAGTTCAACAGGAGATTTCTCAATAACGTTTCATACACCTTGCTGCCTGTTTGCAACTGGTTTATGGTAATATGTTCGTCGGCGTTGTGGAAAGATAGCAACTGGGCTTGCGTTAATTGCACGGGCGTTAAACCGTATACGGGTATTCCCTTCCTCCTGAAAAAATTATTATCGCTGTGGGCTGGACATAAAACCGGAAGTACAGCACTTCCGGAATATACCTGTTCTATAGATTTTTGCAACTGCTTATAAAACACGCCTCGCTCCGATGCCGGTGCAGAAGGCGTTTCTTTGAGCACCTCAATCCGTATCTGTTCTTCGCCCAATTCCTTTGTTATGGTTTCGATGAATTTGCCCGGATCGGTAGAAGGTAAAAGCCTGCAATCGAGCAGCACCTCTATTTCAGGTGCTATCTGGTTGGTGGTAAGCGCAGCGTTGCTGATGTTGGTAATAGTAATGGTATTGGTAAGGATGGACATTAAGATGGGATCTTTTTTCAATGCCTTTTTCACCAGCCCCTTAAATAATCGTGGATGTTTTAATACCAGTTTACGTGTTCCCCGTTCATAGCGCCCAACGGTTTTAAAAAAAGCCACAGTGGTTTCGTCAAAAATAATTTTCTCGTTTCGGTCCAGTAAGCGGTTGAGTGCCTGCATCATCATTTTATTGGCATACGAAGGCGGAGGTACAGAACCATGCCCGGAAGTATTGACGCGCAGGCTGAGCTTAAGCCAGAGTGCTTTTTTTTCTGAAACAGAAACGCAGTAGAAGGGTTGCTCGGGGTAGGCATTCGATATTTGCGACATGCCTGTGCCGCCTTCTCCAAACACTACTACAGGATTTAATTGTTCCAATGAATGCTCGATCACATCTTTAATTCCCTGGTTGTCCATTTCCTCGCCCGATACGCAAAGCAACGTTACATTGTAGGGAAGTGATGGCTCAGCCATCCACTGTCTGGCTCTTTCAATTGCCATCAGTTGCATTACCGCCACTCCTTTCAGATCTATCGCTCCTCTTCCCCAAACGCAATTATCTGCAATGGTTCCTGAAAAAGGCTCGTATAGCCAGCTCGCTGTATTCCCTTCGGGCACAACATCAATATGATTGAGGAAAATAATGTTGGGTTTTTGATCAGATAACGGGTACAGAGAAGCTGAAAAGTTGAAGCTGCTTCCAGGCGAATGCAGTTTTTCAACCACCAGTCCTTTGCTGCGACATATGTCTGACAGAAATTCCCCTGCTTCTTTTTCCGATCCGCTGATTGATTTTTTTTGGATATACTGACTTAATAAAATGGCTGCTTCCGGCATCATTTGGTGAGAGGAAGATTGCGCAATGCCCGATACCGTATACGTAAGCAGTAATGTGAGCAGCACGGGCAATTGCATACAGGGTCTTAGAAATCTTGTCGCTCTGAGCAAGTGTGTAAATCGGTTTTGTTGAATGCTGTTCAAACATACTCAAATAATCATAATTTATATAGAAGATTAGCGCCATCTGGCGTTAGGCACAAAAAAAATGTGCGTGACTAAGGCCACGCACATCCGCACTGTTTTATAATCCTGATGTTTTACAGTGCTTTTAAAACATGTATGAAAATGTAACAGGTGTTCTGCTTAATAGTTAGCACATACCCATTACGCTGCAGCTTTTATCTGCGCGTAAACGTTTTCTAATCTTTCCGAAATCAGCATTTCTACTGATGGTGCAATCATAGGATCGCGATTGTCTTTTATAATAGCAAAACGGTCAAGTCCTTCGTCCCAGCCAAAAATGCATACAGGACTGTTGTTTACACTTACACGAAAACGAAGTTGCTCGCTTCCATTCAGATATGACGTTGCATTTACAATATATGGTTTACCCTCGGCTATTATTTCAAATGTTTCTCTTCTCGTTTTCATAATGCTGGTTATTTAGTTTTATTTGATAATTATGTTCATCCTCAATATTCCAAGAAACAGGCCATAATCGTTACCGTTATTGTTAAAGAAAAGATAAGCTCTTCTTCTGCCTCTGATAATCAAAAGGTTATACATGCCATTGCAGCGCTGTTTTTTGTTTCTCAGCAGTTATAAAAGGTCTTACTTACAGTTATCAATATCTTTAATTGGTTTTGAAACAGCCATATTCAATACCAAAATGGAAAGCAGTTTTTTATTATTAAAAATGCTGTTCGCACCATTTCTGTTGTAACTTTGCGCGTCCGGAACAACAGTAAATAAACCGCAATATCATATCACCGGATTTGCTCCTGCCACATGAAATTTTTTTGACTACTGTTGCCGTACAGGTTGCCAGCCATAACATATAAATGTTTGGGTTTTTTATGAGTAAATCATTTTTCAATAACGACAAGCCGGATGTTGTATTAATAGGAGCCGGCATTATGAGTGCAACGTTAGGCGTAATGCTTAAAGAGCTTCAGCCGGATCTTACCATACAGGTGCTGGAACGTCTTGACACCGTTGCGGCAGAAAGCACCGATGCATGGAATAACGCCGGAACGGGCCATTCTGCTTTTTGTGAACTGAACTATACACCGGAAAAAGCGGATGGCTCGGTAGATTGCAGCAAGGCAGTAAAAATAGCAGGCCAATTTGAGCAAAGCCGGGAGTTTTGGACCTACCTGATTGAGAAAGGCTATATCCGCAACCCGCAGGATTTTATTCGCGCCATTCCGCACATCAGCTTTGTAATAGGCGAAGAAAATGTGCAGTACCTGAAAAAAAGATTTGAAGGACTAACGCAGTATACGCTGTTTGAAGGCATGTCGTATTCAGAAAATCCCGGGCAGTTGAAAGAGTGGATGCCACTGGTAATGGAAGGACGGAGCGACACTGAAAAAGTTGCTGCTACTAAAATGGATATTGGAACCGATGTTAATTTTGGTGCGCTTACCCGTAAATTATTCAGGTACCTGTTTGATTACCCCGAGGTGAAGCTTCATCTTGCACACGAGGTGCAGGACCTGGAGCAGGATAAAAACGGTCGGTGGAAAATAAAAGTCAAAAATCTTACTACCGACAAAAAAAGAACCATCAGCGCTAAATTTATTTTTATTGGTGCCGGCGGTGGTTCGTTACCGTTACTTGAAAAATCGGGGATACCCGAAAGCAAAGGCTATGGCGGCTTCCCCGTAAGCGGGCAATGGCTGATATGTCATAATCCTGCCGTAATTGAAAAGCACAATGCAAAAGTATATGGTAAAGCTGCGGTGGGCTCTCCGCCAATGAGTGTGCCTCACCTCGATACCCGTATGATTGATGGTAAGAAGTCGTTGCTGTTTGGGCCTTATGCAGGATTTTCAACCAAGTTTTTGAAGAATGGTTCTTTCTGGGATCTTCCGTCTTCCATTAAAATCAGCAATATTAAGCCGATGGTAATGGCAGGCATTCATAATATTCCACTTACAAAATATCTTATCGAACAGGTTAGTCAAAGCCAGGACGATCGTATGGAGGCTTTGCAGGAATATTTTCCGGAAGCTAAAGCGGAAGACTGGGACCTTGAAGTAGCCGGACAGCGGGTGCAGGTAATTAAAAAGGATGAAGACGAAGGTGGTGTGCTGGAATTTGGTACAGAAGTAGTGAATGCGGCGGATGGCAGTATTGCAGCATTGCTGGGTGCTTCGCCGGGCGCTTCCACAGCCGTATCTATTATGCTGGATTTGCTGAACCGTTGTTTTCCCGAAAAGATGAAAACAGAAGAATGGCAATCTAAGTTGAAGGAAATGATTCCGTCTATAGGCAAATCGTTGGCAAACGATGCCGCCCTGTGCAAACAAACCAGGGAAAGAACAGCGGGTGCGCTAGCCCTGTCGCCTGTAGCGGAAGTAACAGGATAGTGTACACGAAAATTCCGGACAGCAGTTTATTATCTTCTGCTCCTGAAAAAATTTTTCATCAGTAAGGCGCATTCATCCTGCAATATACCGCGCGTAACAATTGTTTTGGGATGGAATGGAGATGCAGTGGGATGATCGCGGTACGGCGGACGGCTTACGCTGCCGTTCTTTTCATCGGAAGCGCCGAAAACAATTTTCCCGATCTTACTCCAGTACAATGCCCCGGCGCACATCAGGCACGGCTCAACCGTTATGTATATAGTGGCATCAGGCAGGTATTTGCCGCCGAGGTGATTGAATGCAGAGGTTACTGCAATCATTTCGGCGTGGGCTGTGGCGTCATTTAACTTTTCTACCTGGTTGTATCCCCTGGCGATGATTTGCTGATTCATTACAATAACGGCGCCTACAGGCACTTCTCCTTCCTCGTAAGCTCTTTGTGCTTCCTTGAGTGCCTGCCGCATATAATATTCATCTGTCATAAACCGAAGGTATAAACAACAATGGTTCGCGCGCTGTTATTTTTCTACCAGGTCGCGTATTACAACCGAAGCGCATACTGCCCCGAACGTTGCAGGAAGATAGGACATAGTACCGTATGCCGACTTTTTAAAATTGCTGCCATCGGTATACATCAACGATTCTTTGGCCGGCGCTTCGGGCGAATAGACCGCTTTAATGCCTTTGTAAATATTATGCTGTTTGAGGTTTTTTCGCACCTGCTGCGCAAACGGACAGATCACAGTTTTGGAAATATCTGCCACTTTAAGCAAGGTGGGGTCCATTTTGCCACCTGCTCCCATAGAGCTTACAATAGGCATACGGCGCGTGTAAGCCTCCTTTAGAAAAGTAACTTTTGGTGTAACGCTGTCAATAGCGTCTACAATATAATCGTATGCAGCCGCATCTAATATTTTTTCAACTGCCTCAGGGTTTACAAATGTTTTTACGGCATGTAAACCAAGCTCGGGGTTAATAGACTGCAACCGTTCGGCCATGATGCTGGCTTTGCTTTGCCCGTGATTGGTTGCCAATGCTGGCAACTGGCGATTCCTGTTGGTGGGATCTACCACATCGCCATCAACAATCGTCATTGTTCCAATACCGCTTCTGCAAATAAATTCTGCTGCAAAAGAGCCAACTCCGCCCAGGCCTATAATCAATACATGGGCTTTGGTAAGTTTCAGCAAGTTTTCTTTTCCTATTAAAAGCGATGTTCGCGACAGCCAGTTAATATCCTGCATCATTAAAAACGGTATGATAATTTTTTTGAAGCTGCAAAGCAATTTCATTTTCCGAAATATTCCTTATTTCGGCGGCAGATTTATAAATGTCTTTTATGTGAGCTTTTGAATCGTCTGTTTCAAGAAATAGCTGCGAGACCGGTACAGCATTCAGTGAGTTACGGATAGTGTCGCCGGGGACTAATAAAGATTTTCCGAATGAGAGATAATAATTTCTTTCAATTACGGGTTGTATAATAGGCAACTTGTTATTGATTCCATGAAAAATTACAGGAACTTTAATTCCCTTTAGCATTGCAAGCGTTTCGGTGAAAGCTTTCACACAGTGTATAATTACAGGTTTATGAAGGTCGGCAGCCAGTTGCAATTGCACTTCAAAAAATTGTAACTGAATATTCCATTCGGTTTTAGTGAGCTTATCCAAACCACATTCGCCTATCGCTGCCAGGTTTTTACGATTGCCTATACTGCGGAGCTGAGCCATTTTGTTTTCTGCATCGTTCAGCCACCAGGGGTGCAGCCCTGCACTTACGGTACGATCATTGGGTATTTCCGGGAAGTTTCCGGAAATATTTTCGATAGCCGATACTTCTGCATCGGGTTTATAAAAATGTGTATGAATATCGATGTATAACACTTTAAGCGGTGTTTGTATATAAGTCATTCAAAAATATTTATTTTATGCATAGCTGCGAGTTCAAAACAATTTCACATTGCAGCGAACTTTTAATGTTTCCCTAACCTTTTCCCTTACACCTTATTCCTTCTACCTTATATTTAATACCTTTCCCATAAAAATGCCCGTTAACAGGAATGCATTGATCCGGTATCGCACCATAGACAAATGTTTGCAAAACCGCAGGCGAAAATGGACAATTGAAGATCTGATCGAAGCTTGTTCCGAAGCACTCTACGAATACGAAGGAATTGATAAGCCAATCAGCATGCGCACTATACGGCTCGACCTGAATGCAATGCGGAGCGAACAGTTGGGCTACAATGCTCCTATTATTGTGGTTGATAAAAAATACTACACTTACGAAGATCCTAACTACTCCATCACCAATATTCCGCTAACAACGCAGGACCTGAATATATTGCAGGAAGTGTCGAACCTGTTGCGACAGTTTAAAGGGTTCAATCACTTTAACGAAGTGAGTGAAATGATCAGCAGGCTGGAAGATAAAATTTACAGCGAACAACATCATCAGTCGCCCGTAATAGACTTCGAAAAAAATGAATTGCTTACCGGACTTGAATGGCTCGACCAATTGTACAAATACATTATTGAGCAAACAACCATCGCGGTTACCTATCAGTCGTTTAAGGCAAGGCAGGCGGCTGAGCTTGTTTTTTATCCCTATCTTTTAAAGGAATACCGCAACAGGTGGTTCCTGCTGGGCATGCATAAAAAGGATAAGCAGCTACTCACGCTGGCGTTAGACCGTATACAAAAGATTGAACCACTGCCACAGGAACGATACAAAGAGCAACACGATTTTAACGCGGCTGATTATTTCAAAGATATCATCGGCATATCGCGCAACAACCAGCAACCTGTAACCGTATTGTTTTGGGCCGATCATCACCAGGCGCCCTATATAAAAACCAAACCTCTCCACATTTCGCAGCAACTTGTTGAATCTGCAAAAGACAGGTTTTTATTCAGCATCAAAGTTATTCCCAATCTTGAGCTTGAACGGGAATTGCTGGGCTTTGGGGAAGGCGTAAAAGTAGTGGCGCCTGCTTCGCTGGTAAAAAAATTAAAAAGACGTACTGAAAGAATGTTTAATACTTATAATGACGATGAATAAATTATAGGTAGCATTGTGTTGGTTGCAAAGTCGGTTAGTTTAAGATTACTCCGCCCAACCTTTTTTATTCCATTCACTGTCGGTCAGACCGCCTCGGTATTCCGCACACAGGGCTCAACCGAGGCGTGCCGCCCGGGAACGGCGGTCGGCACGCCCATGAAGCCAGCCTTTGCGATCGGGGCGGGCGGTCTGACCGATGCCCCCCAACATCAATGTTTTAGAAACATTCTGTAGTCTTGGCGTTCTTTCGAGATTTACCGGTGTCCCATAAAGTTATTTTTCCAGTTTCATATAAAAGCCACCACCAGGCGCCATATTTATTTCATAGCGATCGCCTTTTTTTATTTTCTTCGTTTCAATAACATAATCTGCCGGGTATTTTTCAGCATTGATGCCGTCTTTACAGATAGTGGCTGTATACTCGATACCTTCCTCCAAAAAACCGAAGTCAATATTTACTTTTCTTGCTTCCCAGTTGGTCATAGCCCCTATATGCCATTGTGCCCCTTTTTGCCGGGCGGTAACAATATAGTTACCAACGCTGGCGTCGAGTACTTTTGTTTCATCCCACATAACGGGTATGCTGCTCAGCACTTTCATAAAGGCTGGTTCCATCATTCCCTGCGAAGGATTGCCGGCAAAGAATTGGATAGGACTGTCAAATACAGTATACATCGCCAGTTGATGCATGCGTGTTCCGTAGCTCATTACCATATCTCCCGCCGCTCTGAATGTTTTTTTAGTAGCATTGTTTAAAATACCTGGCTCATAATCCAGCGAACCTGCCAGCATCCTGATAAAAGGAATGAGCAGGTCGTGATCGGGCGTTACGCGTTCCGACCAGATATTAAACTCAGAACCAAGCACTGCTTCGCGCGCAACGGCGTTGGGGTAAGTGCGGTTAAATCCTTTGGGCGGAAAGGAGCCATGGAACATAATCATAATTTTATGATCGGCGCAGGCCTTTGCAATACGATAGTGAAAGTTCACTGCCTTCTGGTCGTCGCGATCTATGAAATCTGTCATAATAAAATCTACGCCCCATTTATTAAACTGTGTAAGCGCGCTATCCAGTTGCTGGTTAAGCGTTCTGCCCAACGTCCACATAGCAATCTTTACCCCTTTCTGTTTTGCATAGGCAACAAGCGTGTCCATATTAATTTCCGGTACTACTTTAAACAGGTTGTTGTTGTCGCTCCAGCCGGCATCCATCATAATGTATTTAATGCCAAACCGCTTTGCAAAATCAATGTAATACTTATAGGAGGCGGTATTTCTTCCGGCCTTAAACCGAACATTAAACAGGTTTACATCAATGATCCATTCGTCGGTTATATTTCCGGGTTGTATCCAGCTGGTTTCAGCAACGCGCGATGGTGCGCCCAGGCGGTATACGATATCGTTAGAAGGCAATTGCCGGTCTTCTTCCGCAATCATCATAATACGCCACGGGAAAGAACGGCGCCCTTTGGTGCGGGCTATATAGTCCGCTTTTTTTGAAACACTCACAAAAGAGTATAAGCCTTCAATGCTTTTTTCTTCCAGCGGGTAAGCGGCAAATGTGCTTTGCAATGCCTCCTTGCCAGTGCCCTTAACAAACAGCCCCGGGTAATCTTCAAGATCTGATTCAGTAATGGCGATTTTGGGCTGCTGCTCCGGCACTACTAAAATGGGTGAGTAGGCGATGGAACTATCCGGGAAGTCGGCAATCTTCGAAAATTTGTAATTGTGTTCAAAGCTGGAATTGAACATATCTTTTTTCTTGTCAAGATCAGGATACCAGGCGGAAGGATCGCCGGCAAAGTTGAAAAGCGCCACTTCATCTTTTACAATGACGGAATCTTTAAAGTCTGTTTGAATTCTATATGCCACACCATCGTCGTATACCCTGAAGATAACCGCAAAAGGCTTTTTGAACTGAATGCTCAATTGCTGGTAGATATCCGGAATAACTTTTCTTTTTTCGGGTACGGGTGAAATGATCTGGTCAGCTACTTTGGTTCTTTTTACAGATTTTACCCGGAGATCGTCAGAGAGGGCGGGACCATTCAACAGCAACATATCAATAGCTGCATTGGATAACAGCGCTCGCTGTTTATGATAGACGCTATATTGTAATTGTTTGCCAGCCCATATTTTTACTACGATATTTCCGGAAGGTGAGTTTATTGTAAGTGTGTCGGCTGCCCTAAGCGTGATACAGCAACCAATAAAAAATATTATCAAAACGAGATTGCGGCAGCTATATCCGGAAGTTGTCATATACAAGCAGGGGTTGGTTATGGAATAACTAAAATACAAAAAGAGCCCGTATCAAAATATGATACGGACTCTTGTCAAGCGCAATCTGCGCAACTATGACAACTGTTGCTGCCTGAATCCTATTGAAGGAATTGCCAGGCTGATTTCGTTAACCATATGCTGATTAACGATCTCCGCTATTGTCATAGGCGCATGCAATACTGTGTCAAACCCCAGGTGATTGGATAGCTGCTGCGCTTTGGGGGCGCTGAGTTTTCCAAACTCATACCGGGCTATCATTCTGCCTTTTCTCATCAATGCATGGTCAATCATGCTCAGATGGCTGTTAAAAGTGCAGATGATCTGCACATTTAAACAATCGCTCAACAAACCGTCGCTCAGGTTCAGCAGGTTTGAAACCGAAGAGCCATTGTTTATCTTCCTGTCCATCATAATATTTTCAGCGTCTTCTATTACCAACACCGCATTAGGATTATCGAGCAACAGGTCGATAAACTCCGGATTCATCAGGTTGCCTGTAACCGAAGGGCTTAAAAACAAAACCTTCTTTTGCAGCGAGCCTACCAGGTGCCGCAAATAAGTTGTTTTACCTGTTCCCGGCATACCATGCAACAACACTATACCCTTGTTGTTAGGTTGATTCAATTGTTCACGTATCAGTTTGTCTACGGCAATAAAATCATCGTTGTAATACAAGTTCAGGTCAAGTACCGTTGGCTGTATGGGCAGAGATTTCAATTCCAAATAACTGTTATTATAAGAAATGATATTGATCTCGAAGTCCTGCTTTTTTTCAGGCAGCTTGAATTGACTCAGTGCTTTTACAAGATTATCTGAAAAATGGTATTGCCTGTTTGGAAACAATATTCTGGCATAGTGAGCCGACAGCTCTATCATTACCTTATTGCCCAACACAAATATTGTTTTGTAAAATTGCTGCGAACCTTCACTGTGGTTGTAAAAGCAACTCTGGTATACGTCCACAATGCTGTTCTTCAAATTTGTATCAATATAAGCATAGGCGTTTGTTATGTTTATATCCTCTACAATAGTAGCGCAAGGTATTTTGTTAAACCTGTGCAGGTAAAATGCCTTCGGCTCCAAGTAGTATTGATCAAATATTGAAGCCGTTCTTTTATTAAACAGCATTGCAAAAAAGCTTTGCATTTTTGCCTTCAGTGGGGTATTATTAAAAACTACTACAAGGGCAATTGTCAGTAGTATTACTATTCCGTTCATAAAACACTTTTAAGTTCAATTAATTAATAAGCTGTCAGCTATCAGCTATCAGCCTTCAGCCATCGGTGAGCATTCATCACATATAGAAACAAAAGCTGTTGAATTCCATCATTCCCATCATCTCCATATCCCATCATCCCAGTCTTACTGCACCACTTTATTAGCGCAGCTTGAGCTGGCAAAAGCCTGCGGTTTTGCTTTAAAAGCGAAACCCATTCCCATAATGTAGCCCATTGCTTCTTTCAAAGCATCGTTGCTTTTAAAGTTGGGGTTGGTGTTAATGTCGGCATGCACTTCCATGTCTACACTAAACTTTGAAAATATATTGCACAAAGCATATGCTATATCAATACTTTTTCCAACTTCTACCAGCATCCTTTGTTTGATGCTCATTTTCTGTTGAGTAGTTTCATTGTGTATGTACATGAAACCGCCTTTCCCTTTGCGGATGAATACGATTACTGTAGCAAATTCAGTGATTTTGCCTTTTACCTGGCTGTCTGTGCCAATGCAACCCTTCAAATCATGACCCGCTTCTCGTTCGCGCATTAATACATTGGCCACTTCTTCTGCAATAGGAATGCGAATTCTTTCGCCGTTTAATTTTCTCCATTGTTGTTGTGCCTGTTCCATTGGTTTAAGTTTAATGGTTTATTCCTGTTTAATCATATCTAATACTTCTTTGAGCGATTTGTTTTTGATATAGCGATTTGTCCGATTATTTCCAGATCTTTTTTGCGGATGAAGAAAGACTCGAACTTCCATCTCGTTGTTTAACAGGCAACCGCTCTGCCATTGAGCTATTCATCCAGTTTTGTTTGCACCCGATACATTTACTACAAACCATTTTTTTGTTGGCCCGCAGGGACTCGAACCCTGAACTCCCGGTGTAAAAGACCGGTACTCTGAAACCAATTGAGTTACGAACCAATTTTTGTTGTGGCAGTTGAAGAGCCCCGCCTGGAACGGCGGGGAGCTTACAACTGCTACCATGTAACATCTTTTCTCATTGGATAAAGTTGCATGGTTGTGAC
Organism: Agriterribacter sp.; assembly: GCA_051958655.1. Lineage (GTDB taxonomy): Bacteria > Bacteroidota > Bacteroidia > Chitinophagales > Chitinophagaceae > Agriterribacter. The sequence continues at coordinate 70,179 of JBQCFW010000142.1, forward strand.
AGCTAACAGCGTCAGCCATACAGCTATTGCATTTGCAATGTGCTGTGGCGATGCTAAGCCATCATTGGTTGCGGCCACGGGATTCGAACCTGCATCTATGGCTTATGAGACCATTGAGTTGCCATTACTCTAAACCGCATTTTATGTTGACCTGACTCCGGTGGATATCGGAGCAACCTGTAACGTATACGGTTATTGCTCTTACCAGTTGAGCTACAGGTCACACTTATTGTTGGCCTAACAAGATTCGAACTTGTATCTCTGCGTTCGTAGCGCAGTGTTCTGATCCATTGAACTATAGGTCATTGGTTGACTTTGGGGCTCGAATCCTTTTTTCTGCATTCACAGTGCAGCGCTTTGCCAGTTAAGCCCTGCCTGCCGGCATGCAGGTAGAGCCAACATTTAATCGCTACCAGACTCAGACTCGAACTGAGATCATCAGACTCAAACGCTGATATGTTGCCAGTTATACTATCCGGTAGTTTGCGGTTCGGGTGGATTGTTCATCCCTTGCAGCTTACATGCTAGCTTGTAAAACTGCAAACGAACCGTACGTAGCCTGTATGAGAATCGAACTCATATTACAAGAATGAAAGTCTTGCGTCCTCAACCATTAGACGAACAGGCCATTTGGAAAAGCATCCCCGTTGTGCATCTCATTCCGCTTGCATCGGAACAAACGGGGAATGCTGTTTCCCTCCCTTTTCTGCATCTAATAAAGTAGCCTCTTCTCAATCTCCTCCATGGAAGGAGACTACCCTGGCTCCGGTCCAGCTTTCAAAGGCGTATAATTTTATTTCACCTGGTTCCTAAGCAAAAAAGCCCGGTCGTTTTTTCGACCGGGCTTTTTTGCATAACCTGCTGTGTACAGATCATGTATAAATACATTCCGGCCGTGTATGTTTACGCTCATCATCATTACCTATGGGCACAATACTCCTCCGCTCCTGCACATACCATTTGCATATGAGTAGTGATGATGCCTTATTCCACATCGTTTTATTAAATCGTTTATATCGTAAATGCTTCAGCATATTAAATTCTTAGCCTCACCCCTGCCCCTCTCCAAAGGAGAGGGGAAATAAAAAACCCCGCGGTTCAGGCGGGGCTTATATTCAGTGAGTTTGTTTTTCAACTAATCAACAGCATTATACGCCCCGCAAACTGTATAGCCCATCTCAGGACTTAAGCAGTTTAGTGATTTGATATGTATAAACCGTGTGCGTTGCATATGTTTTTGTTTTGCGAGTGCAAAGGTTGAACGATTTTTTTTACAATACAAATTTTTTGTCGAAAATTTTTAGAAAATATTTATGACTTGTTTTTTAGGATAAGTAACAACAGCATTATTTAAACTGTACATTTGAGTACCCTGTAGTATAAACCCTGGCGCCTATCAAGATGAAATACTTTGTTGTTTTTCTGCTGATTGCTGTAACAACTTGTGCATGCAAAACAAAACCTGTTGTACTACGTTCTTTTTATTTCTGGAAAAGCAATAACTATTACCTTTTAAATGCGGAAAAAGAATACTTAGACACTCTGCATATCCAAAAACTTTACGTGAAAGTTTTTGAAGTAGGCAATGATCGGGTGTGGGGCAACGCACCTGTATCTAAAACGAGCCTTCGGATAAATAAATGGGATTCTGTAAATGCTGAAATAATACCGGTAGTATTCCTAAAAAATGAAGTGTTGCACCATATCTCCAAGGTTGCGCTGGATTCATTGGCCGATAATGTAAATCATCTGTGCCGCAAAATATTGCAGGAAAGGTTTGAGCGCGGGTATAGTGAAATTCAAATTGATTGTGACTGGACACAGTCGACAAAGGATAGCTATTTCTATTTTCTCAAAAAGCTGAAGATTTTATCTGGCAAGGCCATTTCTGTAACATTGCGGCTATATCCGTACAAATATCCTGATAAGATGGGTATTCCTCCTGCAGACAGGGCTACACTCATGTGCTACAACCTTGTAAACGCTTTGGAAAATCAATCCAAAAATTCAATACTCGAAATAAACGAGCTACGCCAGTACCTTTCTAAAAACCGGAAGTATCCTATCCATTTAGATATTGCTTTGCCAGCCTATTCATGGATGCTGGTTTATCAGAACGGTCAGTTCCGCGGCGTTATCAGTCAGCAGAATGAAAATATTATAACTAAACTTGAGCTGGTAAAACCACTGTGGTACGAAGTGTTCAGAGATACTGTAATAGATGAATATTATTTACGACGAGGCGATAAAATAAAGTATGAAACAGTATCGCCCGTTGTCTTGCAGCAGGCAATTGAACTGATAAAAAGCAGCTCAATACTAGATGATTCGGTTATCGTATCCATTTTTCATTTAGATGAACACAAACTCAACAACTTTTCATATGAAACACTTGATAGCGTTTATACTGCTTTTGGCAAGTAGCATATGCGTTTACATATTTGCCTGCGGGCCTCAATACCCCGACGAAGTGCGCTTTAATATTCTTAAGCCCGCTGTATTTCAACAAAAAGGATTTGATCGTTTTCATTACAGCAAGCATTTGTTTGAATATCCTTACGAGTATGAAAAAGCGATAACTGAATCAGCGGTTACAGAACCGCCCGACGAAAACATTGCATTGTGGAGGAAATATTGCAAAAATCAGGTGTCAATAGCCGATGCTGAGCAAGCTGTCTATTCTCTAAGCATAACCGATATCAAGTCCGGGAATAGCAATAATGGGATGATTAAATACTTGCTAAAAACGAATGATCAACAGGCGATTGACTATATATTTTTTGCCAAAAGCTGCGAACCTTTCAACCGGTTTTTGTATGATCCCTGGGAAAGAAGCGACAGTATAGCTGATGCCCGAACATCTGCTCAAAGACACTCGCTGATGGAAGTCGCTACTGAAAGAGCCGCGAAAGGCTTAAGCGACATCCAGTTGCGTTATGCTTTTCTGGCAATTCGCCTTGCGTATTACAACAGTGATTTTGAAGAGGCACAAAAGCTGTATCAACAGTTCTTTTCTTCGAGAAAACAAAAGAACATCATCGATTATTGGGCGCTTTACTTTTATGCAACACTTCAACCTGAGAGCGCATTGACAAATCTTAATATTGCCAGGGTATATGCCCATGCACCCGATAAGCGAATGGCAGTTGTGTACGATTATAAAAAGGACATTCCCCTGAATGCTACTTTAAAGCTGGCTCAAAATAAGAATGATCAATGTGATGTTTATTTGATGGATGCGGTGAGGAACCCCGGAAGGGCATTGAAAAACCTGAAAAGCATGCAGTTGTTGAATGCAAAATCTGAATACCTTGACTTTTTACTGCTGCGCGAAATAAACAAATTAGAAGATTGGTTGTATACCCCGGCCTATTATTTGTTTCCTCCTTCCATATCGTTCGATCCCTATGCTGTCCAACCATCTCATGCCACCATATTTAAAAATGTTGAGCGAGACATGGCCTATGCAAGAGAGGTATTGGCTTTTGTGGATTCTGTAAATGCTGTCGGAGCGAAAAATAAGATATTGTGGAATACGGCCATGGCTTATTTGCACTTGATGTTGAAAGAATATGACAAAACATTGGCTGTTTCTTCTTTTTTAAAGAAGGATATAGATAAAAATAGTCCCGTTTTAGGTCAGCTACAAATGATTGAAGCACTGGCGTTGACGGCAAAGCAGGAAAAGGACAAAGCCGCTATTCCCGAAACCGTCAAGCCCTTGTTGTTAAAGGCATTTCGTCAAAAGAATTATGCATTCATTTTTGCTATCGCAAAGGAGTTGGAGTATAAGAACAATACAACTGATGCCGCTTTATTGATTTCAAAGGTGAACCAGGAAGATGATTTTTGGCTGACGGAAAATGTGTATTGGAAAAACTCAAGAGGCATCAATAATCAATACGTGGATTTTTATTGGGAGTATTTTGGTTATCTGGATGCACAATACACAGCCGACCAGTTACATGCGCTGATTTCAAACATAAAAAATGAGTCTAACGGTAACGGTCAGTTTCTCGAATGGAAGTATAATAGCATCAAGAATAATATGTCAAGAATGTATGATTTGCTTGGCACAAAATACATGCGCGAAAACAAACTGGAGGCAGCGCTTAAGGCATTTAAAAATGTAAACGATACATTGTGGTATTCAAAATATTACCCTTATGATTTCTATCTGGCTGCTAATCCTTTTTATACCAATATGTATAACGAGCATAGACCGACGCATGCAGACACTGTTCGTTATACCAAAACTACCATAACGAGTACGCTGATTGAATACCTAAAAAAAGCTGACGATCCTTCGCGTAACGATAGAGATTATTATTATTTTCTTGCCGCTAACTGTTATTTAAACATGACGCAATATGGCAATTCCTGGATGATGCGTCGTTATTACTGGTCAGCCAGTGCCAACACCACTGGTATTGTGGATGATAACGAATACCTTCATTGTAACCTTGCAAGGAAATATTACCTCGAAGCAAAGCGGGTTTCAAAAAGTAAAAAGTTTGCCGCTTTATGCCTGCGTATGGCTGGGCGGTGCGAAAGTTATCGATCAGATAATGACGACCAAAACAGGTATTATAGTGAACTCAAAAAACTATATCCAGAATATTACGATGATTTAATCAGCAATTGCGAAAGCTTTGAGCACTATTTTGCAGCGCGGAATAAGCGCTAGCGCTGCAAACATCCAGCGTAATACGATATTGGTACAGGTATTCCTGCAGCTCTTTCCACTTAGCGCCCAGCTCTGCTTCCGATATTTCGGCAACGGACTTAAAAAATGCAGGGCGTGCTATTTTATCAAACACTTTTATGTATTTCGGATTTTTAGATTGTTCTTCGAACGCTATAACACGGTTCAAAAATTCATTTTTCGTTCGGGTGTCAGGAAGACTTGCCTTCTCCTGAAATTACGCCTTGATGCAACATGAGCTTCATTTTGCTAATGCCGTTTCCGAATTGTTTGGTAAGCTATCTTATGGCGCCTGTATTGAACCTTCAGCCGTGCTGGAAAATGAATTGGAGCCATTGCTACCCTTTAATACCATAGAACAAATGGTTGCTTTTAGTTTACCATTTTCATGCGTAATATAAACGCTTCCACTGCTGGCAGTAAATAAAATGTTGGATTGCAAAGAAGTTGCATACAATGTATAAGGATTAAACTCGCCGAGTGAGCCAGCGTTCCCAATTCCGTATTCTCCGTCTTCGGGTTCTTTGTCGTTCCAGTAAACATTGAAATAGATACTAAAGTCGGGCGAGCCGGACTGAGAGTAGGCAGCCAGTTTTTTCTTTTTATAAACTCCATCCGTATTCCAGGTAACGTTTGCGGCATCTATGTCGGAAAGCGTAGAGAAATATATTTTATTATTCTCCATAGTACATGGCACATCCACCGGAGCCTGCTTCACGGTGATATAAACGCTGTCTACCTTAACTGTAGCACAATCTTCGTAACTAACATTAAGATAGTACCAACCTTCGTCGCTCTTCTCGCAGTAACCTATAAACAATTCAGTAGTGCCCGACAACTCATTAGAGTTGGTGCGCATCCATTTATACAATGCAATATTGGGTTGCTCATTTATACCCAACTCTATCGGATCGCCTACATAGTACATGTCTTTGGCGCCTGTAATTTTAACGTTTTCAATCAGCCTGCAATTTTCTTCTGTCAGGTCATCTTCTTTAACACATCCGGCTAAAATGCTAATCAGGAACAAAAAAACGGGTACGCAAAATTTCATTTTCATCTTTAAGGGTTTAAATAATTTAGTGGGTATATCCAGTTTTGCCTGGGGTAAAGGTAGCCCTATTGCCATAGCCTAAAAGTTATACCGGGATAAAACTTGAGGAGTCAAATAAAAACAAAAAAAATCAATTATCAGTAACATTGAGAAAAATCCTGGCTAAAAAGCCGGATTATTTTTTCTTCTCCGTCAGGTGTTTCCAGTAACGGGCAGGCATATGCCTTATGTGTAGTTTCAGGTTTTTACGGGCTGCGATATTGACGCTCGAGAAATATTGCCGCCACAGTGTTTGGTAAAGCTCTTCTTTTTCATCATGAATAGAAAATAGCTGTGAATTGTCTGTAACTTCTGAGCTGAAATCCATTTGAACTTCTTCAACCTCAGCAAGATCATAATACATTCCGTATTTCCGCCGGGTGTCGTAAATCAGCCAGCGCTGATCCGCATAGCGTTCCCTGAAATGTTTAACGATCAGTGGCAATACGTTAAAGTCGGGTTGAATCATTGCATAATACAAACCATCTTTGGTTAACTGAAATCGCACAAAGGCTTCCATGCGATGTTTTTCACGATGCACTTTTTTACTGGTTTGTTGCAACATCAAAACATCCTTATTGCTGTAATCATTTTCAATACCACTTTTATTTTTTAATGTGTATTGAACATATCGCAAAATAAAATCCTCCATACCTGCAATCTCGGAAAGAAATGAACGGTATACCTGCCCGATAGCCTGGCGCGATAATTTTTCCTGTAGCTTTTTCCAAACTCTTTCCGCCTTTTCCGCGGAGCTATGTACTGTATGTGTTTTGCCAAACAGACTCGCTGCAGCTCCCTCCTTTACGATGGAAGGATCTTTAAATTTATATTCATATACTTCGAAAATGGCAGTAAGTAAACCTTCAAAACTGCCATCATATACCATTGGAATCATCAAAATAAAGTTAACTGGGGACTGAAATTGGGCTGATACTTGCTGTTGTTTGCAGAAAGTATAAATTGTTTGATTTGATGCGGCAGCCAATCTTTGCGCTCAAAACTGCCTGCACAGGTAATAAAATATTTTGCGCGGCTTACCGCTACTCCTATTTTTTTTAAATGCTCCCAGCGCAATAAACTGAATTTGCGTGCTGCGCAAATCTTTTGTGCAGACTGTATTCCAATACCTGGCACACGCAGTATTAAATTATAATCTGCTTTATTTAAGTCTAAAGGAAAAAGATGCATATTGCGCAGCGCCCAGTTGAGTTTCGGATCTATTTCCATATCAAGTAAAGGATCGTGTGTTGTAACTATTTCATCGAGAGAGAAATTATAAAACCGCATCAGCCAATCTGCCTGGTAAAGACGGTTTTCCCTGATCATAGGAACGGGAGTGCCAATAGCCGGCAAACGATTATCATTGCTAACAGGTACATACCCGGAATAATATACTCTTCGCAACTGCATTTTCTTGTAAAACTGGTCAGCCATCCACAGTATCTGCAAATCATTTTCGGGTGTTGCGCCAACTACCATTTGCGTGCTTTGGCCCGCAGGAGCAAACCTGGGAGCATGTTTTAAGGTTTTCTTTTCTTCCTCATGTTTAATGATTTGGTTTTTTATATAACGCATTGGCTCAATCATGTCCTGCCTTTTTTTATCAGGTGCCAGCAATGCAAGGCTCTGTTCTGTCGGCATTTCAACATTTACACTCAAACGATCGGCATACAATCCGGCCTCCTGCATCAGTTCGTTACTGGCGCCGGGAATAGTTTTTAAATGGATATAACCATTGAACCGGTGTTCCGTCCTCAGCTTTTTTGCCACCAATACCAATCGTTCCATTGTGTAATCGGCATTGGTAAAAATGCCCGAACTGAGAAACAATCCTTCTATATAATTGCGGCGATAAAAGTTGATGGTAAGATCTATTACCTCCTGAACAGTGAATGCCGCGCGTTTGGTGTCGTTGCTTTTCCTGCTTACGCAGTAAGCGCAATCGTAGATGCAATGATTGGTCAGCAAAATCTTTAACAAAGAAACACAGCGTCCGTCTTCTGTATAAGCGTGGCAAATACCGTTGCTTGCGTTGCCGAGTCCCTTGTTGTGATTTTTCCGGTCGCTGCCACTGCTGGCGCAGCTTACATCGTATTTGGCAGCATCTGCCAGGATAGAAAGCTTTTCGAGGATACGGTCACTCATCACTCATTATTTTATTGATTATATACAGTTGCATATAATTTACCAATACACAATTTTTATATATGCAAAAGCATTCCCGGAAACAGAATTTTGACTTCAGATATTTTCAAAACAATTTCCCCTGTTCGCCCGGTCTTCTGAAAATAGTGGTATCCAGTTCATAGCGATCTTCATTCATGTTATACAGCTTACCATATTTTTTGTACTGCTGTGCAATAATCTGCGCTACAGGACCCTCACCGCGCATGCG
>JBQCFW010000143.1:0-9143 GCA_051958655.1 Agriterribacter sp.
ACCCTCTTTGGTGGTAGACCAGCATACACCGGCGTATACATTTGTATCGTCTACCACAGCACGGCATACAAACATTCCCGGCATATCGATGGTTTTGATGTACTTGCCATCGAGCGTAAAAATTTTAAAGCATTGTTCGGCCCTGGAAGTGCAGATCAGCACCGGATTATTTTTATCTCTTGTGTCTACTGTTACACCGTGTGCATTTTTAAGATTATGCGCCGGGTTGCTGTTGTTGTGCCCGCCAAAATGCCGGATGTATTTGCCGCGGTGATCGTATTGGATAATGTAATCCGATCCGTATCCGTCTGCCACATATATATCACCGTTAGGCGCAACCGCTGTTTCGGTAGGCATAAATTTTTCATCTGCTTTATAAATACCAATAGCGTGCGGATGGCCAAAATTAAACAGCAGCTTTCCGTCGATGGTTGTTTTAAATACCTGTCCGGCCTGCGCCTGCCAGGTGCCGTTTTTGTCGAGGAAATAACCGCAGTCTGTAATAATCAAAAAGTCTTCGCCGCCTTCTTTGCTCAACGTAAGTCCATGCCCGCCGGGATATTGTGTTCCCCAGTAATCAAGCAGTTTACCCGATTTGTCGAACACGAGAATGTTATTGCTGGTATGATCGCCCAGCATGATCAGTCTTCCCTTGCTGTCCATCACCATTTCGTGACAGTTAAGCAATGGTGTGTAAGTAGGACTGATCTTTGCCCAGTTCTTATTAACCTTATACCGGAAGCTGCCGTGCCCGGTTATCGTATCTTCCTGTTTTGTATTGCTCATAATAGTAAATGCTGATGATGATTTGGCTACCAATCCTGCTGCCAGGATAGAAGTGGTTTTTAAAAAAGTTCTTTTTTTCATGTTGTTAAGTTGCAGGGTTTCAGGATACAAGAACCAAGATCCAAGATACAAGAACCAAGGTCCAAGATACAAGAACCAAGATCCAAAAATCAAAATCTCAAATCATAAATCACAAAATCAAAAATCAGAAATCACGTCAGTATGTCCTTCACCACATGCCCGCTCACGTCTGTTAAGCGGAACCTTCTTCCCTGGTATTTATATACAAGTTTTTCGTGGTCGATGCCAAACAGGTGCAACAGGGTAGCGTGAAAATCGTGCACATGCACTCCGTCTCTTACAACATTGTATCCAAAGTCGTCTGTTTCGCCAAATGTAAAGCCAGGTTTTACGCCCGCACCAGCCATCCACATTGTAAAACAGCGGGGGTGGTGGTCGCGCCCATAATTATCCGGCGATAATTTGCCTTGCGAATACACCGTTCTTCCAAATTCTCCTCCCCATATAACCAGTGTGTCTTCCAGCAAGCCACGTTGTTTCAGGTCTTTTACCAGTGCGGCGCTTGCCTGGTCTGTTTTCTGGCATTGCTCTTTGATACCACCCGGTAAGCTTCCGTGGTGATCCCACCCCTGATGATATAATTGTACAAACTTCACGTCTTTTTCAAGCAGCCTGCGCGCCAGTAAACAGTTGGCGGCATAGGTGCCCGGGTCGCGGCTGTCGGGTCCATACATATCATACACCCAATCAGGCTCTTTGCTCATGTCCGTTACTTCGGGTACGGAGGTTTGCATGCGATAGGCCATTTCATATTGCGATATGCGCGTGTTGATCTCCGGATCGCCATAGGTATCTGCCTGCAACTGGTTTAAATTTTTAAGATAGTCCAGCATCTGGCGGCGGTCTTTTCCGTCATATCCTTCGGGATCGCCAAGATACAATACAGGATCTTTTCCCGAACGAAACTCTACGCCCTGGTGCCGCGAAGGCAGGAAGCCATTGCTCCACAACCGCGCCATCAAAGGCTGACCGCTTCCGTTTTTCGATACCAGTACAATAAAGGTGGGCAGGTTTTCATTGTCCGATCCCAGTCCATAACTCAGCCACGCACCAATAGAAGGACGGCCCGCTATCTGGTTGCCGCTCTGGAAAAAAGTAGTGGCAGGATCGTGATTGATCGCATCGGTGTTCATCGATTTAACAAAGCAAAGATCGTCTACCACCTGCGCAGTATGCGGCATTAGTTCGCTTACCCACGCTTTGCATTCGCCATATTGCTGAAATTTAAAAATAGAGGAAGCCACCGGGAAAACAGATTGTTCTGCACTCATACCGGTAAGCCGCTGGTTGCCGCGTATGGAGGCCGGCAGATCCTGCGCCTGGTATTTTTCCAGTTGCGGTTTATAGTCGAACAGTTCCAATTGAGAAGGCCCTCCGCTCTGAAAAAGATAAACCACCCTTTTGGCTTTGGGCAAATAATTGGGAAATACAGTGGCTGTTACACCTTCTTCGAGCGGCGCGGCAACATTCGATTTGCCAAAAAGAGACGACCTGCCCAGCAAACTGCCCAGCGCCACAGCTCCCAACCCCATGGAGGTTTTGGTGAGGAACGTTCTGCGGTCGAGTTGTTTTTTTACCTGCGCCAGATCTTTATTCATCGGATCAAAAGGCTGTTCATGATGATGGTGCATAACACTTATCGTTTTGTGATGCTTGCATCGGTATTAATAATGGTGCTGGCTACTACGGCATTGGCCGCCACTTTATCTTTCGGCAAACTTTTATCTATGGTATACATGCCTGCCTGCAACCAGCCTTTGGCTTTGGTAGCATCTGCCTTAAACTTCGTGTATTCTTTTTGCTGCAATTCCGTTAGCAGTTCCAGTTCTTTGCCGGTGGGTTTTCTTCCCGTCAGTTTTCTGAAGGCGTTTGTAATGGCCGTTTTGTCGTCAGCCTCACGCGTCATTTGTTCTCCAATTACTTTTGCCGCTTCTACAAATGTGGGATCGTTGAGCGTAACCAGCGCCTGCAACGGGGTGTTTGTTTTTTGTCTTCTTACAATACAGCTCGTTCTGATGCCAACATCAAAAGTAGATTGAGTGGGGTTGGGCACCGATCTTCTCCAGATGGTATACATGCCGCGCCGGTAAATAAGGTTGCCTGTATCCTGAACATACCGCGAGCCATTCATGCGCCACAGGTCTTCGGGCTGGTAAGGATACACGCTTTTGCCCCCGATGCTGTCGTTCAGCAGTCCGCTTGCAAACAATGCGTTGTCGCGCAGCATTTCTGCAGTGAGGCGCGAGGGCGAAGCCCGTGCCAGTAAAATATTTTCAGGATCTTTTTCCATGAGTTCCTTTGATGCGGTTGACTGTTGTCGGTAGGTTGCCGACATTACCATCATTTTGATCAATGCTTTTACATTCCAGCCGCTTTCCCTGAACTGTACTGCCAGCCAGTCGAGCAATGCAGGGTGCGAAGGCATCTCACCCTGGTTGCCAAAATCTTCAGCCGTTTTAACCAATCCCTTTCCAAAAAACAATTGCCAGTAGCGATTCACGGCTACCCTGGCTGTAAGGGGATGATCGGCATGTGTAAGCCATTGCGCAAAGCCCAACCGGTTGCGCGGCATACTGGCTGGCATTGGCAAAATACTTTTAGGAACATCTGCCTGCACTTCTTCTTTATGAACATCGTATACGCCCCTGTCTAAAATATAAGCGGGTCTTTTTTTCGGCATTTCCTGCATAATCATCACTTCCTGTATTTTTTCTGTGCTATCGTTGCCGGCTAACCGTATTTGTTGCAATTCTTTGAGTTGTTTTTTTACAGGAGCAGAAATATTGGAGATATAATAATCACGCAACGCATTTTTCTCTTCAGTTGTTAATGCGCCCGGAGCTTTGCCAAATACATTTTTAAATGTTTGTGGATTGTACAGCTGCTGTACTTCCAGCGGCGTAAGCGTTCTGTTGAACACGGTAACTTCGTTGGCTTTGCCGTTGGTTAAACCCTTGCCGCGTTCCCACGCACCCAGTTGCAGCGATTGCGGGCTGCCGGTGAGAATAATATCTTTATACAGGTTATCCTGGTCGATGGTTGTTTCCAGCTCCTCGCCATTCATATATAACTTGTAGCCCGCGGCTTTTCCCGATCCGTCGTAAGTAGCAGTAAGTTGAATCCACTTGTTTTTGGGAACTTCTTTTTTAGAAAATTCAATGATGGCATTGTAAGGTGCGGTATGCGCCATCTTCAATTCAAAATGGTTATCGGTTACGCTCAGGCTAAAGCCCCTGAAATCGTACAACTGTGTAGAAAAGCACCGGTGGAAGATAACACCGCTTGTCAGGTCGTCGGGTATATTTGCCCAAACGCCCACGGTAAAAGGTTCTGTTCGGTTATACATGGCTGTTTTGTCGAGGTTTAGCCAGATGTCGCCGTCAAACAATATCGATTTTCCTTTTTCGGTATCGGTGAATACTGCCTTTTCAGTGGTGCCGCCTTCCCGCTTCATAATGCCGTCCTTTCCCTGCGGCACCATGTTTTTTAAATTGCCCTGCAAAGGGAAATGTGCTACCAGTCCCGTAGGGAACCGGTTGCCTGCAATATTGCGGTAAGCGCCCGATTGTATCCATGCATCTGCGGCAACTGCTTCCTGCTGCACGGTTGCTTGCAATTCCTTTTCTTTTTGTGTTGCCTGGTCTTTTAAGCTGCTGATGATTTTATCTTGTTCAGCAGTAGTAAGCAACATCGTAGGCACCGGCATGGCATTGTCCCACGAAATCTGTCCTGCTTCTTTTACATTGTTAAAAAAGCTGAACATCTGGAAATACTCTTTTTGCGAAACAGGATCAAATTTATGATCATGGCATCGTGCGCAGCCTGCGGTAATGGCCATAAATGCTTCTGCCGTGGTGTTGGTTCTGTCTGCCACATATTCTACCCTGAACTCTTCTTCCACAATACCACCTTCCATATTCTGCTGGTGGTTGCGGTTAAAGCCGGTTGCAATCAACTGGTCGCGTGTTGGATGGGGCAACAGGTCGCCCGCCAGTTGCCAGGTAATAAAGTCGTTGTAAGGAAGATTCTGGTTAAACGCTTTGATCACCCAATCTCTCCAGGGCGACATATCGCGTATCCTGTCTACTGTATAACCATGCGAATCTGCAAAGCGCGCCACATCCAGCCAGTCGGTAGCAATACGCTCCCCGTAGTGTGGCGAAGCAATCAGCCTGTCTACCTGCTTTTCATAAGCGTTGGCAGACCGGTCGTTTAAAAATGCATCTGTTTCTTCGGGGGTGGGAGGCAGGCCGGTAAGATCAAGGCTTACCCTCCGCAACAACAATTCTTTATCTGCTTCGGGCGACAGCGCAAGGTTTTCTTTTTCCAGGCGATGCAATACAAAATTGTCGATAGCATTTACAACAGCTGCCTTGTTTTTTACCGCGGGCACTTCTGGTTTTTCGGGCTTTATAAATGCCCAGTGCGGTTTATAAACTGCTCCGTCTTTGATCCATTTTACCAGCATTGCTTTTTCATGAACTGTAAGACTGAGGTGGGAAGAAGGTTCGGGCATCATGTATTCGGGATCGTCAGACATGATCCTTTTAAACACTTCGCTTTGCGCAAGATTGCCGGGAACGATGGCTTTTTTACCAGGGCTTTCGGGTAACTCTGCATAAGCTGCTTCCATCAGGTCGAGCCGCAAGCCTGCTTTCTGACTGGCTTTATCGGGTCCGTGGCACGAAAAACATTTGTCGGATAAAATGGGCTTTACATCCCGGTTAAAATCAATGGTAGCGGGCAGGGTATGGTATACAGCCTCCACCTCTTTAGGGAGGGGGGTAGAACAAGATGCAAAAATGAACGCTACAGCCAGCGTTGAAACAATCCAATACTTCATATTGCCGCAATATGTGGCAAGTTAAAAATATTCATTCAGGTTCCCTCGCATGAAGCAGACTAGTTTTTGTACATTTCCGACTATTTTTGACGGGCGGAGGATAAAATTGCCCCTTTTTATCACTTTTTAACGAATGTGAAATATGAACGAATCCCTACAATTGTTGAAAGTGAGCTTGTTGAATATAGGGTATGCGCGGCTCGATAAAAGCTGGGATTACCAGGACGTGATCAGCCCGTTTTCAAGATTATACCTCATCAAAAGCGGCACGGCAAAAGTGTACCATCACCAGCAGGTATTTACTTTAAAAAAAGACCATCTGTACCTCGTTCCTTCTTACACTTACAGCCGCTATAAATGCGACAATCGCATGGAACAATTCTATATTCACTTTCTCGAAGAAATAGGGGCGGGTATTTCGTTGTATAACAAGTGTACGTTTTTGTATGAACGAAAGGCTGCTGCTATTGATAAGCTGTTGTTTGAAAGGTTGCTGGAAATCAACCCCCACCGTAGTCTTGGCAAAAGTGATCCTAAAGTGTATGACAATAAAACCATGCTGCAAAACTTTGCAGAACTAAACCATCGTTCTACCGCAAGGGATGCCATTGAAACGCAAGGGGTGCTGAAGATCCTTTTTTCTGGTTTTATTAAAAGCGACCAGGCGGATGCTTCCTCTACTGCAGATATTTCCAAACGGTTAAGCGAAGTAATGCAGTATATCGGAGAGCATATATCGGAAGACATTACCGTGCAGCACCTCGCGTCGCATTGCCATCTCAATCCCGATTACTTTTCAAGGATATTTAAGAAGCATACAGGGATGCGCCCGCTCGAATACCTGCACACAAAACGCATTGAGCGCGCCCAGTTGTTGTTGACCACCACTGCGCACTCCCTGCAGGAAATTGCAGACATGGTAGGGCTGTGTAATATTTCATATTTCAACCGCATTTTCACCCGGCTGTCTCAACGCACACCCGCTGCCTACCGAAAGGCGAATTGGCACATCTGACGTCATGTCGACGCACTAGACATCTCCCGACGCAGTTGAATAGACGTCTCGTGCCTCGACGTGACAGGCAGTGGTGCATGGTTGAGCATTTGTACCACTGTCCAACCGTTACTCCGCGCTGTCATTCCGACGCAGGAGGAATCTATCTTCGCTTAATGTCGACGCAGGAGACATCTCCCGCCGCTGTTTAACAGACGCTTCGTGCCTCTGCGTGACAGGCGGAGGGAATGCTAATTGGCAGCAGCACTGTGCGTACAGCAGCGCGATGCGGCGGCGTGAATTCAATTCACCAATGCCTCATCATCGCTGAACGAAAGCACGTGCTTGCGGTATTCTCTGGGCGTTTGATTCGTCATCTGCTTAAAAAAACTAAAGAAATTTACCGGGTTGTTATAGCCGCATTCATAACATATGTCTTTGATAGTATGGTTCCTGCTCTGCAGTAATTTTTTAGCATGCCCAATGCGGATCTCGTTTAAAAAATAGGTAAACGTTTTTTGTGTTTTCTGTTTAAAGAAGCGGCAAAACGAATTGGGCGTCATATTGCAAACACGGGCAACCTCTTCCAACATAATGTCGCGGTTAAAGTTTTTCAGTAAAAACTGGTATACCTCGTTAAACCGCTCCATATCATTATTATTAGATGACTTTTTATACCCAACACTCGCCAGGTATTCAAACTCGTTCGAGTAAGAGAGTATGTCAATCACCTGTAAAAATGTACCTAGCTGCAGCAGCCCGTTGCTGTTTATCAGCTCCCTGAGTTTGCTTACCACTTTCATTTTTGTATCGCCGTAAAAGCGCATTCCTCTTTCGGCTTTGCACATCAGTTCTCTATACAGGTTTGTCGCAGTAGTGTCGTCGGATATGCTATGAATAAGCTCCTGGGGAAAATACAGGCCTATTGCTTTTGTGTAAAGATTGCTGTTCTTTCTATAATATGCAGCATCGCATTTCCATAAATGCGGCAGTTCAGGGCTGGCTAATATCAGTTCGTTTTCGGCAAAGTTGCCTACATAGTCGCCAATAATTAGCTTGCCATGGCTTTTTTCAACCCATGTTAACTCACACAGTTTGTGAAAGTGAAACGGATGATCGAAGTACGGCTTATTGATTTTTTTTACCCATATTTTTTTCTCACCCAAAATCGGTGCATCAACAATCAGCTCAGGTTTCATAGCAATCAGTTAAAAGGGTCATTTAATAATGGACTGTAACGTAAATCAGGCAAGGCTTTTCAATAGTAGTTGCTGGTGTGTTTTCAGCCGTTGGTGGATAAGATTGTAATGAAGATAGTAAAAAGATAAGGGAAGGAGAAACTTAATTATGGTAAAAAACTTTATGCTTTTAATAAAATGCGTAACACCGCTCGCTAACCACATTGTTATGTTTGCCGTGCTATTCCATATATCTAATCACTAAAACAATTAACGAATGCTTACAACCAAAACTGATGCTATATGCATAGTGATCCGGCATGCGCGGCTGCACCATACTATCAGGTATCTGTCCATACTGCCATTTTTTTTGCTCCTGTTTGTGTTGATACCCGCAATGTCTGTAGCAGGTAATAACAAAACAACCACTTTCAAAAGCATTTCAGGTGTTGTAAAAGATGCAAAGGGCGAGCCTGTGCCCGGCGTTACCGTAAAAGTAAAAGGAAAACCCGGCGGTGTTCAAACAGATGCAGACGGGCGGTTTACATTAGACGCACAGGAGAACGACGTGCTGGAGATAACGGCTGTAGGGTTTAAAACGATAGAGATGATCGTGCGCAACCAGTCCAGCTATAATATTACAATGGAGCAGGATGTTTCTGAACTGGAGCAGGTGGTGGTGGTAGGGTATGGCACGCAAAAGAAAATGAATCTTACCGGCGCTGTTTCTACTGTAAGTGCTGCAGAGCTGGTTAAAAGACCGGTTTCAAATGTGGCGAATCTTTTACAGGGAAAAGTAAGTGGGTTGCAGGTGTCGCAAACATTTGCAAAACCAGGAGACGAAAGGAATACGATTCTCATCCGCGGATTGGGCACGTTCAGTAGTGCCGGATCTGATCCGCTGGTATTAATAGATGGAATTGCGGGCGATATGTCTAACCTTGATCCAAACGATGTAGCTTCTGTTTCTGTACTGAAAGATGCTGCATCCGGTTCTATTTACGGTGCACGCGCCGCAAACGGTGTTATCATCATTACTACCAAGCGAGGAAAGTCGGGACGGGTTAACATCGATTACAGCGGAAACATACAGGCTCAGAAAGCAACACGTTTGCCCGACCTGTTATACAATTCTGCAGATTATATGCAATACTGGAATGAAGCGAGGATACGGGCTGGCGGCGCTCCTTATTTTCCCCAGGCCGACATCGATGCATTCAGAAACAACCCTAACGACCCGGTTAATTATCCCAACTTCAAC
>JBQCFW010000144.1:0-14650 GCA_051958655.1 Agriterribacter sp.
TCTACCGCCTGCTTACTTTTTTCGTTTGTCCGGTGCAAGTATCTATTCCGGTTAATAAGCAAGATCCGGTGAGAGATTCAATAGCTTATATGAAAGCCAATATCGGCAACCCATTAACCGTAAGCGAGCTGGCAGCAAGTCAAAATACTTCTGCCTCGCATTATGCCATGCTGTTTAAAAATAAAACCGGCAGTTCGCCTATTGATTATTTCATTCGCTTGAAAATAAAATTTGCCTGCCAGTTGCTGAAGCAGTCTGAATTAAAAATCGGCGAAATTTCGGTGGCAACGGGATACGATGATGTTTTCTATTTTTCCAGGATATTCAAAAAAATAACCGGAAGTTCTCCGTCGCAATATCGCCAAAGAGTTTCAAAAGACAGCCAGTAAAACTGCTGCATTTAAAATCATAGAATAGTCCATAACTTTTCAATTAAAATCTATTCTCCGGCGATATATACTCGAGTATATTTACCATTATTCAGGTTATCCCTGTGAATAACATATAAAGGAAGGATCGCCATCTATCGTGGAGAAGAAATATATACCTGAAAGGTCTATGTAAAAATCTCTCACAAGTGAGTAGGGCGTTCCACTCAGCCAAAATAATCACCGCAGAAAGCGGCTAAATAAATATTTACGAATGAAAAAAATAGCGCAATGCCTGTTGTTTACGCTTTCCACATTCACTTTGTTTGCTCAACCGAACAATACGCTGTATTATAATAAGCCTGCAGAAGTTTGGACCGAAGCGCTCCCAATTGGCAACGCTTATATGGGCGGAATGATCTTCGGTGATCCTTTTAAGGAACATATCCAGCTCAACGAGTCTACCTTATACAGCGGCGACCCCTCTCAAAAATACGAAAGCTTCGACATCAGAAAAGAGTACAACAACGTAATGGCATTGCTGGATAGCGGCAAATATGCAGAAGCTCAAACAATGATCCGGAAAAACTGGCTGGGACGTTCACAAAGCATGTATCAGCCCATGAGTGATCTTTGGATTGATATGCATCACAAAGGCACCGTAACCAACTATAAGCGGATGCTTGATCTTTCCAGATCCTTGCACACAGTATCGTACTCCATTGGCAACACCACTTACGAACGCGAGGTGCTGGCCAGCTACCCCGATCACATTATTGCCATTAAACTTACCGCCACAGGATCATCCGCAATGGACGGAGCTATCTCCTTCACCACTCCGCACGAGCCAGCCATGCAAACCGGTGGCGCCAACAATATGTTATATCTTAAAGGACGCGCACCAGGGTTTGGAGTACTGAGAACACTGGAACAGATAGAATCGTTCGGAGACGAACACAAATACCCGGAAATTTACAACCGCGACCGAAGTAAAAAACCAGCAGCCAAACAACTGCTGTATGGTGCCGAAGCAGGCGGGCTGGGCATGTACTTTCAATCACGTCTGAAAGTAAAACATATTGGTGGCCGCGTAATGTATAAGGATGGAAAACTTGAGTTTTCAGGCGTAAAGGAAATGGTGCTGCTGCTTACTGCCGCCACCAGCTTCACCCAATTCAACGAAAGCCCGTTAAATGAAAAATTGCCGGAGCAACGTGTCCTGTCGTATCTGAGCAAATTAGATGCTGTTGATTATACAACCATCAAAAACCGCCACATTGCCGATTATACCAACCTGTTCAATCGTGTTGATTTGTCTATCAACAACAAAACAACCCGGCAGAACCTGCCAACAGATCAACGCATTGTGCAATACAAAGAAGGGGGCGACGAAGACCTGGTAGCACTGTTTTTTAAGTACGGCCGGTATTTAATGATCGCCGGCTCCCGGCCGGGAACACAGCCGCTTAACCTGCAGGGCATATGGAATAACAAGCTGCTTCCGCCGTGGACAGCGGCATACACTGTTAATATAAACCTGGAGATGAACTATTGGCCGGCAGAGGTTACCAATCTGTCCGAATGTCACCAACCCTATTTCAAAGCAATTGAAGAACTGGCGACCAGGGGAAGGGAGGTCGCGAAATCTATGTTTAGCGCTTCTGGCTGGACAGCCAACCACAATACATCCATCTGGCGCCATGCCGGCCCGGTAGACAATTGCGCCTGTTCTTTTTGGCCGGTGGCAGCCGGATGGCTGGTCAGCCATTTTTGGGAGCACTACCTGTTTACAGGAGATGAAAATTTTTTGCGCGAGCAAACGTATCCTTTGCTGCGGGGAGCAGTGTTGTTTTACAAAGACTGGCTGGTACCTAACAAAGAAGGGTACTTCGCAACGCCTGTGGGACACTCACCCGAACAAAGTTTTAAATATGGCGATGGAAAGACTTCTACTCAAAGTCCCGGTCCTACAATGGATATGGCGCTGATCCGCGAAAGCTTTGACCGTTATCTTCAATCCTTAACCATATTGGGAATAGAAGACACCGAACTCAAAAATGAAATTGAAAATAAAAAGGCAAAGCTGCTTCCTTACCAAATAGGGCAATATGCACAATTGCAGGAATGGCAGTTTGACTTTGAAGACCAGGATGTACGCCACCGCCATATTTCGCATCTGTATCCCTTCCATCCCGGCAATCAAATTACACCTACCACCACGCCGGAGTTAACCAAAGCTGTAAAGCAGGTATTGATCAGGAGAGGCGATGATGCAACCGGGTGGTCGCTAGGCTGGAAAGTAAATATGTGGGCGCGGATGTACGATGGTAACAAGGCATTGGAGATTATGTCGAAACTGGTGCACCTGGTAAAAGAAAATGACCCGGCGTTTAAAGGCTCCGGCTGTTATCCTAATATGCTCGATGCCTGCCCGCCGTTTCAGATAGATGGCAACTTTGGCGCCACGGCTGGTGTTGGTGAAATGCTGTTACAGTCGCACGACGGCTTTGTGCATTTACTTCCGGCACTTCCGCAAAAATGGGAAAGCGGAAAGATTGCCGGATTAAAAGCGCGGGGAGGCTATACCGTTAGTATCAACTGGGAAAACAATACGCTGAAACAGGCTACAATCGTTGCCGGTAAACCGGGAGTGCTGCCGTTGCGCAGCACCGTTCCATTGAAGATAAGCGGCGGGCGATTGATAGATAAAGCCGTAGCCAACAAGCTGCTGCTTCCTATAAACCCCGGGCCGCACCTTGATCATAAAAAAAATGCTTTACCTGAAATGGATGTGCCTAAATTTTACGAGTACTATATTCAAACCAAAAAAGGAGAGG
This sequence comes from Agriterribacter sp., assembly GCA_051958655.1. GTDB lineage: Bacteria > Bacteroidota > Bacteroidia > Chitinophagales > Chitinophagaceae > Agriterribacter. The sequence continues at coordinate 3,206 of JBQCFW010000144.1, forward strand.
TAATTACTGTAAGCATGAATGAATAAAATCCAATGTTGTTTAGTTAGTGAAAACTCATTTTTCTTGTTGCAGATACACAGATAAAAGATCATCTGCGAATCCGCAGCGCGTTACTATAACTATTTAAAATTCCAACCTTGATCGGCTTATCTAAACGACATTTGAATAAAATCTACCGACGATAATGCTAAGAAGAATACTATACATTTTAACTGGCGCGTTAGGATTTTTACTCATTTGCTATTTCTTACAACCGCTCAAAAAAGCTTGTAGAAGATTGACTTAATTTGCCAAAAGAGCTGGCATCTCGATTTGACCGTTGGCAAAGACGTGAATATATACGTTGGCGACATTTTAAGAAACACTATTGCCGAACGTTCTTAATTGGATGCTTTCAGGTTCTTACTTTCCTCGAATGTTAATTGCCTGTAGCCGCTTACGGGAGCTGCAAATTTTTGTGCAGGCACAGGGTCGAAGCTGATTTTCGACGCTGTATATTTTACCTTTAAATTTCCTACAGAAGATTCATATTCCAACGCCAATCCGGGCAATGTTTTGAACTGGAAATCGTAGTCCCGGTTTTCGGCCGTGAGTTCAGTTGAATAAAATACGGTAAAAGTGCTGCCGTCTTTAAGTTTGGCAACAGCTTTCTGACATTTATACCCCGCTATTACTTTGGTATCGGACGTGGTAGTGAAATTTATACCAGTATATTTGGCATTCACTTCATTAAAATCGGCCTTGCTCATTTTTATCAACAGCTTCTGGTTGCCGTATTCTTTTAAAATAACGCCGGTTCCGGCTCGGGCGTCAAGCAATGTAACGGTAGCGCCCAGCGGACTGATCATTTCTGTTCGGCTTTGGGCGCCCTTTAAATAAACAGTGGCGGTAACCCCGTCAAACATATCCGCAAGCTGTGGTTCTTTGCTGCCCGTTTGAACCGTGATATCGTAAGTGATAGTACCTTCAGATAACACTTTCTGAGCATACGTAGTATTAGTCAAAACCAGTGCTAATGAAAAAATGAATCCCAAAATCTTCATTTGTGCGTAACAGTTTAGGTAATAAAGATAACAAAATGGCTATGATGGTTGTATTAACGACAGGTAAAAAACATTGGTATACCCTCCGCAAATAAAAATACAAGGCGCTCAATGTGAGCGCCTCATAAAAAAAATATGCCGGCAATAACTATTTACCTTGTTTACCCTTCATTTGCTGCAGCTTCTTTTGGGTTTCCTGCATTTGCTCCATCCGCTCCTGCCATTTGCTCTTCGTTTTGGGCTTTTTCTTATTCAGTTCAAGCTGGGCCAATATTTTGTCGTGGTTGATAATGAAGTTCTGGATAATGTATTGAAGGATGAGCGTAATAACGTTCGACACCGTATAATACCAAGTAAGCGCCGACGGCAGCTTGTTGAATATGCCCAACAACATTACAGGGAAAATGTAAGGCATGTATTTCATCATCGGGTTATCCTGTGTGGGCGTTTGAGCCATGCTGTAAATGGAGATTAACAAGCTGGTAACCGTTGCGAGCAGCGTGAACAAACTCACGTGATTTCCATAAAAAGGAATATTAAATCCGAGATTCAGGATGGAATCGTAAGACGAAAGATCATCTGCCCAAAGAAAGTTTTGCCCCCTCAACGCTATCGTTGAATTAAAAAAGCTATACAGCGAAAAGAAGATGGGAATTTGCAACAGGGCGGGTATACATCCCCCCAGGGGATTTACACCGGCACTCCTGAAAACTTTCATTTGCTCCATGGCATAGGCCTGCTGATCGTCTTTATGCTTTGCTTTAAGCTGATCCAGTTCGGGCCGCAGCGCTTTCATTTTGGCTCCGCTCAGGTAGCTGGTATACACCAGGGGTGAGGTGAGCAAACGAATGAAGATGGTAAGCAGCGCAATCACAATTCCATAACTCCCTACATATTTCGTAAAGAAGTCGAACACCGGCATTACCAGCCATTTGTTGATGTATTTAACAAAAGCATATATGCCTTGCCCTAGATTGATCACATTTTGCAAACCAAGATCATAACCTTTCAAGATGTCGTAATCATTCGGTCCATAATATATCTGGAAAGGAATAACGGCTTTGTCCTGCGCAGGCAGATTGATTTTAAGGTTACTGGTAGCGGCTGTTATCAAACCTGTCGAATCGTGGGTTTCAGTGCAGGTGATGTTTCCCGAAGCAAAGTTGTTTTTTGCAATGAGCGTAGTATTAAAAAACTTCTGCTTCAGGCTCAACCATTTTACCGGGGCTTCAAACTGGCGTTCGTACGACCTGCCCAAAGTGAAATAATCGTAATCATCTTTTGTCCAGAAACCTATCTGCGTTTCGCGCTTTTCGGTTTCCATGTCTTTTTCATGCTGGCGCACTTCATTTTGCCAGATCAGGTTTAGGCTGTTCTGTGTAAGCAAACTATTCGCCCCTTCTAATTCAACATTCCAGTCAATCATGTACTGATCCTGCTTAATAGTAAAGCGGTGTACTATTCCCTGTCCCGCAGAGTCTTTAAGCTGGTATACAAGCGATTGGCTGCCATCTGCATTGCGGGTAATTTCGCTGCCTTCAAAATACAGATCGCTTATTTGTATAGCTCTTTTAGAGGCGGTATTAACACTGTAGGTGATCTTATCGAACTTGCCTTCCACCAGTTTAACGGCCTGGCTGTCTACCGACTTATAGCCTTTCAGCTCCACCTTTGAAGGCTGGCCACCTTTATTGGAAAAAGTGATTTTTAAAACATCGTTTTCAACTACCGTTGTTTTTTCAGTTCCTTCGGCGGGAAACTGTCCGGCAGCAGCTATTCTGTCCTGGCTTTCTCTTTGCGCAGCCTGCTGCTTTACGAGGTTGCTGTCTACTTTGGGCTGAAGGGCGGCAATAGAGTCCTCTGTATGTTTCCTTTTTCTTTCCACGTCCAGTTGTCCCTGGCGGGTAAAATAAAAGAATCCAATAAACAACAATCCCAGCAAAGCAAATCCGATTACCGCATTTTTGTCAAACTGCATAGTTTACCTTAAAATTTGAGTGGGCAAAGGTAATGCGTTTGAACCAACTTGAGATTGGAGATTTGAAATTTGAAATTGGGAGCGGTCAGTCAGCTATCAGCAGTCAGCCATCAGCTTTCAGCCGTCAGTTGTGGTCGGCACGCCCGGGCGGTCTGACCGACTTGGCTATGAGAGAAAACAACATTTATTAAAAATATTGTTCACTTTTTTCAGGACACGACACAGCTATCAGTAATCAGCCATCGGCTTTCAACCTTCCCCACTGAAGCCATTCGGACGGGGAAGAATCTTCTAAAAGCTGCACCAGTTTCCATTAATCCTCCCACCCATACCTCTGCCTTATACCTTACGCCCTATACCCTACGCCCTCTACCTTACACCTTCTCCCTACAGCACTTCACCCTGCATCAAAGGTTTTTTCCGGGCATTTTTTACTTCTGCAAAATCTTTGGCCGCCTTAATAAAGCTTACAAATAACGGGTGAGGGTTCTCTACCGTGCTTTTGAGTTCCGGATGGTATTGCACACCTATAAAGTATGGATGATCAGGCAGTTCTACTATTTCCACCAGCCCGCTTTCGGGGTTTCTGCCGCTTGCTGTCATTCCATTTTCTTCAAAAGACTGCAGGTAGGCATTATTGAATTCCCAGCGGTGCCGGTGCCTTTCCGTAATATCGGTGGCGTTGTATATTTTTTGTGCAAGACTTCCTTCTTTCAAGGTGCAGGGATAGGATCCTAAACGCATGGTGCCGCCTTTGGCAGTAATCTTTTTCTGTTCTTCCATCAGGTCGATGACTGCATTATGCGTATTGGCATCCATTTCTGTTGAATGAGCGTCCTTGAGGTTCAATACGTTCCGCGCAAATTCAATTACCGACATTTGCATACCCAAACAAATGCCAAAGAAAGGCAATCCATTTTCGCGGGCATACTTAACCGCAAGTATTTTTCCTTCAATACCGCGCAAGCCAAAGCCAGGCGCTACCAGCAATCCATCCAGATTGCTTAATTTTTCGGCAACATTCTCTTCGCTGATAAACTCACTGTGGATGTTTACCACATTAACGCTGCATTCATTAATGGCGCCTGCATGTATAAACGCCTCCAGTATCGATTTATACGCATCCTGCAGTTCGATGTATTTTCCTATCAAACCAATATTTACCTTATTCTTTGGATATTTCAGCTTGTCTAAAAACTCCTTCCACTTGCCCAGTTCGGGTTCGTTATACTGAGTGATAGCCAGTTTTTTAAGGCATATCTGGTCGAGTTTTTCCCGCATCATGGTTACAGGTACTTCGTAAATGGTGGGAGCGTCGGCTGCTTCAATTACAGCATCTGGCTTAACATTACAAAACAGTGCAATTTTGCGGCGCAGTTCGGGCGTTAAGGGGCGCTCTGTTCTGCATACAATTATATCAGGATTTACGCCCTCCTGGCTCAGTAATTTTACACTGTGCTGGGTAGGTTTTGTTTTTAACTCTTTTGCCGCTTTAAGATAAGGTACGAGTGTTAAATGCACTACCAGGCAATCTTCGTCGGGCAGTTCCCATTGCAGCTGGCGTACTGCTTCAATAAATGGCAGACTTTCTATGTCACCTACTGTACCTCCCAGTTCCGTAATCACAATATCGAAGCCTTCTTTACCCAAAAGCAACATTCTGCGCTTTATTTCATCGGTAATATGCGGAATTACCTGCACCGTTTTTCCCAGGTAAGCACCTTCTCTTTCTTTATTGATAACGGTTTGGTATATACGACCGGTAGTTACGTTGTTTGCCTGCGAAGTAAAGATGTTCAGAAAACGCTCATAATGCCCAAGATCAAGATCGGTTTCTGCACCATCCTCTGTAACATAGCATTCGCCATGCTCATAGGGGTTGAGCGTTCCGGGGTCGACATTGATATAGGGATCAAACTTTTGAATAGTTACTTTCAATCCGCGGGCCTGTAACAGCTTTGCCAGCGAGGCAGAAATGATTCCTTTACCCAATGAAGATGTTACGCCACCGGTAACAAAAATGTACTTGGCCATGACTGAATAAATTAATTATAATAGTTTATCTTATTTAAAAATAGTATGCATACCACACTGACCATACAGCACAATCCATCCAAAAAATGACCTGGAAAAATGTAAGATATATATTCTGAGGTCGTGCAAACTTACAGCTTTTTATGGGGGGAGAAAAAGATCGCGCTTAAGAATGTGGAAAAATTAGCAGGATGGTGTGTAAAATACAAAAAAGACCTCCTTCGCGGAGGTCTTATAAAGATTAATGTGAATTTAATGGGTTTTAATCTTTATGGGTGTATTGATAGTAAAATTATTTACAGATGAAGGGAAGAAAATAGTTGGTGCTCAGGATTACCGAAACAATTTTCGAGGAAGCCGGGTAAAAAGTACATCCTGCAGTCAGTAGCAAAAAAGTTGTTGTTTTCATGTATTGGACTCAACAATAATATCTGGTGAATATGAACGTATACTTTTTTAATTTATTGCGGGAAAGGGGTAAGGTGAAGGTATAAGGCGTAGGGCCTAGGGTATAAGGAAGAAGTGCTTTTCCAACCTTATACCCTACACCTTATACCCTACTGCTTTCACCTTCCGCCTTTCACCTACATTTGCAGCATGTTGAAGCTCCCCATCTATCTCGACAACAATGCCACTACGCCCGTAGATCCGCAGGTGCTGGAAGCCATGATGCCGTACCTGACAGCGCATTTTGGAAATGCCGCCAGCCGCAATCATGCGTTTGGCTGGGCAGCGGAAGAGGCAGTTCAGCAAGCGCGGGAGCAGGTAGCAGCTTTGATAGGAGCTGAAACTGATGAAATTGTTTTTACATCGGGAGCTACCGAAGCAATCAATCTCGCGATCAAAGGAACTTATGAAATACATGGAGAAGGAGAACAACACATCATTACCTGCGCCACGGAGCACAAAGCGGTGCTCGACACCTGCAAACACCTGGAAAAGCGGGGCGCTTTGGTTACCTACCTTCCCGTAAACGAAGAGGGGATGGTTAACATTCACCAACTGGAAGCCGCTATACAGAAAAATACGATACTCATTGCCGTTATGCATGCCAATAACGAAACAGGTGTTATACAGCCTGTTAATGAAATAGGCGCTATTGCAAAGCAGCATGGCATCGTTTTCTTTTCTGATGCTACGCAGGCTGCGGGCAAAATACCGGTGCAGGTAAATGAACACCATTATGGCATGCTGTGCTTATCGGCACATAAAATATACGGACCTAAAGGTGCCGGTGCATTGTATGTGCGCAGGAAAAATCCAAGGGTACGGCTGCTGGCGCAGATGGATGGAGGCGGGCATGAACGAGGGATGCGAAGCGGAACATTGAATGTGCCGGGAATAGTAGCCCTGGGAAAAGCCTGTGCATTGTGTGCAGAACAAATGACCGAAGAATCAGCGCACATTAAAGCATTGCGCGACCAACTGGAGGAAGCGTTGCTTTACCACAGCAACGTAAAAGTGAATGGCAACAAAAACCAACGTTTGCCCAATGTCACCAACCTGGCCTTTGCAGGTATAAAAGGCAATGGCTTGCTTTCAGATATCAGTAAAACCATTGCAGTATCGTCGGGCTCTACCTGCACTTCTGCCAACCCCGAACCATCGCATGTACTAAAAGCAATGGGTGTTGCAGATGAACTCGCTAAAAACTCCATCCGCTTTGGCCTGGGGCGATTTACTACGAAAGAAGAGATTGATTACGTAATAAAAACAGTTGGTGAAATTATAAGCAAATAGCGGGCAGCGGGCAGTCATCAGCAATCAGCTTTGAGCTATCAGCTATTAAATTAAAGACCTATAAAGTTTGCCGGGCAGCATTGTTGCGCTGCAAACTTTATAGGTCTTTTAATGCCCACGGCTGATAGCTGATAGCTAAAAGCTAAAGTTCCTTAATCTTAATATTCTTCCACCTTACTTTAATGCCACCACCATCGTGAATTTGCAAAGCAATGAATCCTTCACCTTTACCGATCTTTTCGTCTTTGATAGTGATCATTTCATGACCATTTACCCAAGTGGTTACTTCATCGCCCACCACGCGCAAACGATAAGTATTCCATTCTCCATATTTCAGGTATTTGTCTTTTTCTGCTGCTGGTTGTATCAACCATCCACGGCCGTAAGATTCGTATATACCGCCTGTGTTATGACCGGGAGGGGCTACTTCGGCCTGCCAGCCACTAATCTTTACACCATCAATGGTTGAGCGGAAAAATATACCGCTGTTGCCTTCTGCCTCCTGTTTGAACTGCAGGGTAAGGTCGAAGTTTTTGTAATTCTTGTCTGTAGAAAGGTACCCGTATTGCTTATCAGGACCACTTTCGCAAACCAGCTCTCCTTTTTCCACATACCATTTTTCGGTGCCGTTGATCTTCCACCCGGTAAGATCTTTGCCATTAAAAAGTGAAACGGCTTTTTGTGCAAATACAGCAGCGTTGATCGTACATGCTGCAAAAAGAAACAAAATTGATTTTTTCATTATTGTAGTTTATGAACAAATTATTTGTAAGCCATTGGTGCAGGCAGGAAACCTCTCCTGCGTCGAGATGACACCAAAAATTTCAAATCTCAAATTACGAATCTCAAATCAGCAATTACACCAGCATCGTTACCGGGTTTTCCAGGTATTTTTTAAATGTTTGAAGGAAGGCTGCGCCAACTGCCCCGTCAACACTCCTGTGGTCGCAGCTCAACGTAATCTTCATTACGTTGCTTACAGCAAAACTATCGCCTTTTTTAACCACGGTTTCTTTAATACGACCCACCGCCATAATAGCGCTGTCGGGCGGGTTTATGATTGCGGTAAACTCGTCAATATCCATCATACCCAAATTAGAGATAGTGAATGTATTGCCGGTAAATTCGTTAGGCTGCAATTTTTTATTACGTGCCTTGCCGCTCAGATCCTTGCTTTCTGCAGCTATCTGGCTCAATGTTTTCTGATCAGCAAAACGCACCACAGGAACGATCAATCCATCTTCTATCGCCACGGCAATACCAATGTGTACATGATGCCACTGGCGAATGGTGTCGTTCATCCAGCTGCTGTTCACCGCCGGGTGCTTACGCAAAGCCAACGCTGCTGCTTTTACTACCATATCGTTAAAACTGATCTTCACCGGGCTTAGCTCGTTCATTTGTGCGCGGGCTGCTATCGCATTGTCCATGGTAATTTCCATGGTGAGATAGAAATGCGGTGCGGAGAATTTGCTTTCGCTCAGGCGACGGGCTATTACTTTACGCATCTGGCTAAGGCTGATATCAGTATAACCTTCTGCATCAGAAGCAGGTTTGAATGCCGCCACTGCAGGCGCAGCTTTTGCCGCTGCCGCTTCGCCAGCTTTGGCTGCAGCAGCAGGAGTATAACTGTCAATATCTTTTTTAATAATTCTGCCGCCATCGCCACTACCCTGTACCAGCTTCAGATCCACTCCTTTATCCTTCGCAATTTTTTTAGCCAGCGGCGAAGCTTTGATTCTTCCGTTTTCATTGCTTCCGCCAAATGCCTCGCTTTCTTCGGCGGGTTGTTCCTGTGCAGGAGCACCGGCTTTTGCTTCGGGTGCTTTTGCTGCCTGGCTTCCACCAGCTTGCGGATTTTTCAACGATTCTACCAACCCACTCACATCTGTACCTTCTTTTCCTATAATGGCTATTACGTCGTTTACCTTGGCAGCTTCTCCTGCGGGAACGCCGGTATACAATAACGTTCCTTCAGTATATCCCACCACTTCCATGGTAGCCTTATCGGTTTCAACATCGGCAAGGTTGTCATCACTCTTCACCTTGTCTCCCACTTTTTTATTCCATTGCACAATTTTACCTTCTGTCATAGTATCGCTCAACAGCGGCATACGTATAACGGTAACGCCTAACTGTTCAGGGGTAACGGCAGCCTTGCCTGGCGCTTCAGCAGCTTTTGCCTCCTGCTTTTCTTCCTTCGCGGCAGGAGCAGTTTCTTTTGCAGGAGCGGCTTCTTTTGCAGCCGGGGCAGCACCGCCCAGGGCAGCTTTATAATCTTCTCCTTCTTTACCAATCACTGCAATTACTTCTTCCACCTTAACGCTCTTTCCTTTTTCCACACCTATATATAAGATGGTTCCCTCGTTATAACTTTCCAGTTCCATGGTAGCTTTGTCGGTTTCCACTTCAGCCAGCAAGTCGCCCGGCTTTACCTTATCTCCTACTTTTTTATGCCACTCTACAATAACACCCTCCGTCATAGTATCACTCATCCTTGGCATTTTAATAACTTCAGCCATATTATATATAAAATTTAAGTTTAAGATGTGATTTGGAAGGTCGAAATTAAGGCAAAAACGGGATATGAAAATTTATTGAGCCTGCATAACTCAATCAATAATCCAACTCCAGCTTCAGCCTGTCTCTTAACTCTTTGATAAGTGGATACTGTTCAACCATTTTCATATATTGCTCGCGGCTGTTCATCGGGCGCTCCTGCACAATGGTTTCCTGTGGTGCTTCTATCACCACAATCGTATACGCCAGCGTTCTGTTGTTGAAAAATCCCTGCATGTGCTCCACCAGGGCAGCCCGCTCCTGCTCTACAAATTTTTGCTGTATGTTGCTTTCTACTATTATCTCAAAACTTTTTTCATCGGCTATGCGCAGTTTTGCCAGCCTGAAATTGGTTACGGCAGAATGGTTTTTCTGCTCTGCCAGTTTTTCGGTATATCGTTCCCATGCTTCTTCCAGTGCGGGCTGTACCAGTGGTTTAACGGTATCATTTACCTGCACGTTTTGTTGTGCCACCTGCTTCCTTATTTTATGCAACGCTCCTAATTTGGGAGTGGCTGTGGCAACAGTGGTTTCAGCAACCGCCGCTGTTTCAGGCTTGTTCTGCGGAGGCGGCGAAGGAACGTTATTGCTGCGCGAAACCGGCGCAGCCTGCATACCTGTTTCTATGGTAAGCTTCGCACCGGCAGGTTCGTCTTCCTGTGGTAAAGGAGCTTTACCGTTGGCAGCAGGAGTACCTTTCCATTCCAGCGGACGAATACTTTTAAAAGCTACGGAACGTGCTGTTTCAGTTAACTTTTTTTTTGAAACACCTTGCTCATTTACCAGTTCCACAGCCTGGCTTAAATAAGTAAGTTTGATCAGCGTAAGCTCAACATGCAGCTTTTTATTCCTGGCCGCTTTATAATTGATCTCCGCTTCGTTCAAAATATTCAAAGCGCTGATCATCCATGCGGGCGACAGCTTTTTTGCAGTTGCCACATAACGATCTTTAAAACTCTCTACCACTTCCAGCAGACCGGCTATCTTTTCATCTTTGCATACCAGTAAATTGCGGATGAATTCTGCAAAGCCGTTTAATACCAGGTCACCTTCAAATCCTTTGCGGTTAATATCATCGTACAACAACATAGCCGCGCCCAGGTCCTGCTCCATCATGGCATCGGTCATTTTAAAATAATAGTCCGCATCTAGTATGTTAAGATGTTCCAATGTGTTCTGGTAGCTCAGCTCGCCATTGGTAAAGCTTACTATTTTATCCAGTATGCTCAATGCATCGCGCATGCATCCTTCGCTTTTTTGCGCAATTACCTGCAACGCCGCTTTATTGGCATTTACATTTTCCTTTTCACATATTTCCTGCAAATGCTCTACAGTATCGTTGGGCGTAATGCGCTTGAAATCGAAGATCTGGCAACGCGATAGGATGGTTGGCAATATTTTGTGCTTCTCTGTAGTTGCCAATATAAAAATGGCGTATGGCGGAGGCTCTTCAAGCGTTTTAAGAAAAGCGTTAAACGCCGAAGAAGTGAGCATATGCACCTCATCTATAATGTATACCTTGTACTTGCCCGCCTGTGGTGCAAACCGCACCTGTTCGGTAAGCGTTCGTATATCGTCTACCGAATTGTTGCTGGCAGCATCCAGTTCGTGAATATTCAGCGACGTACCTTCGTTAAATGTTTTGCAGGAATTACACACATTACAGGCTTCACCGTCGGCTTGCTGGTTTTCGCAGTTAATGGTTTTGGCAAGTATCCTGGCGCAGGTGGTTTTGCCTACTCCCCTGGGACCACAAAATAAAAATGCATGCGCCAACTGCTTGTTCTTGATAGCATTTTTTAATGTGGTGGTAATATGCGACTGCCCTACAACTGTATTAAATGTTTGAGGACGATACTTACGGGCCGATACTATAAAATTATCCATATGCAAATGTAAGGAAGAGGCAATTTGAAAATGTGGAAATATGAAAATGTGGAAATGTGGAGAATTAAGTTGCAAGAGCTAAAATACAAGCACCAAGATCCAAGATTCAAAGTGAAAGCTAATCGCTGATTGCCGAAAGCTGGCAGCTGAAAGCCATAAATCTCAAATCAGAAATCTCAAATCTCAAATTCTAAAGTCTTACCT
>JBQCFW010000145.1:0-7681 GCA_051958655.1 Agriterribacter sp.
ATAACAAATCAACCAACGCTTTTAGAAAAATGGCAGTGGACGCGCGGGAACTGTCTAACCTGAAATCTGCTCCCCAACACAATTCAATAGAAAATTACAACAACGAAAAACAAACGGCCGATCTGTTGCACAAGGCTCTCTCCCGCCTCTCGTCGCAACAAAAACTGGTATATACACTCAGCCGCGAAGAAGGTCTTAAATACGATGAAATTGCGCAGCGCCTGAACGTTTCTCCTTCTACCGTAAAAAATCACATGATCGCGGCGCTCCGTACTTTAAGAGAATCGTTCAATGCCCAGCCCGATGTGGTAGGTATCTTACTCTTATTGCTGTTCGTTGCTTCATGTTTTGAAAAATAATTTGCTTTCGCACTAGGCCTATTTTCTGCCCCGATTGTCATCTGCATGAACAGGTATGCCGGTTACTATAATCCGCCATTCCTGCACATTCATTAACCATGGATATTAACAGACTGACACACCTTGCCAAAAAGTATTTTGAAAACGACCATACTACTGCTGCAGAGCAACAGGAACTGGCAGCATTGGTACAAAAAGCCCGCGACAATGTTCAACTGAAAAAAGTATTGGAGCAGGTTTGGGAAACTTACCAGCCGGTAGAGCAGATGCCGGACGAAATGTCGGATCGTGTATTGAACAAACTTTTCAACCAGGCTGCTACAGGCGAAGCACACGGTTATGCAACAACGAGCATTGCGAAAGATGTTACAGAGAGTGGAACAACGGTAACGCGGGTACGAAGATTTCCTGCTGCAAAATACATAAGCATTGCCGCATCGCTTGCGCTCGTTTTTACACTCACCTGGTGGCTTACCCGAAAAGATACGCCGCGGCAAGAGCAGCAAACACATATTGTATCTACACAAAAAGGATCTCGGTTGAAAGCGCGGCTGCCAGACGGCACAACAGTTTGGCTGAACGCGGGCAGCCTGCTGGAATACGACAATGATTTTGGAAAGAGCGATAGAAAAGTATCGCTGACGGGCGAAGCGTTTTTTGACGTATCTCACAATAAAGAAAAACCCTTTATTATACACACAGCGGCATTTGATTTAAAGGTGCTGGGTACCACATTCAACGTACGTGCCTATCCCGAAGAAAAAAGAACAGAAGCCTCTTTGATTACCGGCATGCTCGAAGTTTCTTTCGCCAATATACCTTCTCATAAGCTGGTATTAAAACCGGCAGAAAAGATTTCTATCGCTAACGAAAGCAATGCGATCGATTCACTGCAGCTCACGTCCGCCCCTGTTCAGCATATTCCGTCTGTTTCTTCCGTAACCTATCAACCCGGCGACAGTTCGGTCATTGAAACGTCGTGGGTGAACAATAAACTTGTTTTCAGGAACAAACCCTTTGAAGAAGTAGCGCTCGAACTGTCGCGCTGGTACAATGTAAATTTCGACATTCGCGATACGGCGCTGCTGTCTAAACGGTTCACAGGCACTTTTGAAACGGAAACCATTTACGAGGCATTGACGCGCCTTTCAGAGTCGTATAGCTTTTTGTTTATGTACGACAAACAAAAGAAGCTGTTTATCATCGACAAATAATTTTCAACCAGATTGATCACCAAAACGATTGCTGTATGACAAACTGCACATAAATATCTTTTTTAAGCAAAACGGGAAATGCTGTTACATTTCCCGCCACGAAAGTTAAACAAAACGGTTGCCTCCGGAAGAGAAGAACCGTCATCATCTAACAAATTCAAATCCAAGTTATGCAAAAAAAACGACTGGAGTGTGTTTCTATTGACTCAAACACACTGCGGAAAATTTTCCAGTGTATGAAGTTGACTTTTGTATTTACCGTGCTATGCTGTCTTCATTCTTTTGCCACACTGCATTCTCAAACCAAACTAACAATACGTTTGAAAAACGTTTCATTGTCAGACGTATTCCTCGCCATCGAGAAAAAAACAGATTACCGTTTTATTTTTAACGACGACCTGCTGCCAGCGCAAAAAAACCTGAAGGTGGAGGCGCACGATGAGGAAGTAACGCAGTTGCTCACCCGCATATTAACCAATACCTACCTGGGCTTTAAAGTGGTGGATAACAATGTAATTGTTATTACACCCGATGCGCCAAAGTTTGGATATGCCCCGCAATTGAAAAGAATTAAGGGCCGGGTAGCCAGCGCCGGCGGAGAAGCCGTTTCAGGAGCATCGGTAGTGGAAACAGCAACGCAGGTGGGCACCACCACAGACGCCAATGGCGAGTTTACGCTCGATGTGCAGGAACGCGATTCGGTAGTACTGGAAGTGAGCTTTGTTGGCTATATGTCTACCAGGTACGTGGTGCGCGAAAACAGGGACATTGTAATTGTGCTGCATGAATCTGTATCTGGACTTAACGAAGTGGTGGTAGTAGGTTACGGCAAACAAAAGCGGTCTGATGTAACCGGAGCGGTTGCTTCTGTGAAGGCATCGGACCTGGCAGACAGGATTGTATCTAACCCGCTGGAAGCGTTATCGGGCAAGGTGCCCGGGTTGAATGTATATAATAATTCGGGCAGACCGGGTGGCGGCATCAGTGTAAACCTGCGTGGCTTCAACTCCATTACGGCATCCAACTCGCCTTTGTTTGTAATTGATGGAATTGTAGGCGCCGATTTTCAATCTATCAACCCCGGCGATATTGAAGCCATCGATGTATTGAAAGATGCATCCTCCACCGCTATATACGGATCAAGAGGGTCTAACGGAGTAATTATTGTTACTACCAAAAAAGCAAAGAATGGCGATTTTGGTCTTGCCTACAATGGCAGCGTAAGCCTTAACATCATTGCAAGAAAAATGGACATGCTGGATGCTGACGGGTATATGGAATGGTTTAAAAGAGCATGGGAATACGAACCAACCCGCGGCGCTTTGCCTGACCTGCATGCCGATTACCCCGACCTGTTCAATGCCGATGGCAGCCCTATTTATAATACCGACTGGCAGGATGCAGTGCTGAGAAAAGCTGTCTCCAACCGGCATTTTATTTCGCTTACTTCTGGTACAGCAAAGTCTAAAAATGGCTTGTATGCAGGTTACCAGGACGACCAGGGTATCCTGAAAAATACCTGGTATAAAAAATTCAGCATCCGTTATAATACAGAGCTCAACTTACGGTCGTGGTTAACCGTAGGTGGCGATATAGCCTATAACCAGGTTAAAACCAACCGTATGGACGACCATGCTGTTGGTGGAATGAACGTAACAAGGATGATGGTGGAAATGCTGCCGATCTTCCCGGTTAAATATCCCAATGGCGACTGGGCGCGGCTGAATGATTTTGGATACAACTTCAACCCGGACGGCTCGCATTACAAAGCAAGCATTTACCCGGCAGATAACCCAATGAGGCAGCTGGAAGAAATGGTAAACCTTTTTACGACAGACCAGGTGCTGGCAAATTTTTATGCTACAGTAAAACTTGCCAAAGGACTTTCTTTCAAAACAACCTATTCATCACAGATCTTTTCGCAAAGAAACAACCAGTATATTGGCAAAGACCTGCAGGGCGTAGGCCCCATTGGCGGCTCTGCAACAGTAGGTACTTCCCGGAACCTTTACTGGCAAACAGAAAACTATCTTACTTACGATAGCTACATTGGCAAAGATCACCGCATCAATGCGGTACTAGGCGCCAGTTGGATGCAATCGAGCCAGGAAAGCGCCAGCGCCAATGCCACCAATTTTTCTACCGATTATTACCTGTACAACAACCTTGGTGCGGGTGCTGTGCGCGGAGGACCTGTATCTAATTATTATGATTTCAGGTTGAACTCTTATTATGGTCGTGTGAACTACGATTACCAGGGAAAATATTTGTTGACTTTCACGGGGCGGTATGATGGTTCATCAAAATTCGGCGCTTCTAATAAATATGCATTCTTCCCTTCGGGAGCTGTGGGCTGGATTATATCCAATGAAGATTTTTTTGGTTCCGGCAATACTGTATCGTTCCTGAAACTCAGGGGCAGCTATGGTATTACAGGTAACTCCGAGATCAACCCCTACTCTTCGCTCGGCAACGTGGGCACTTCTACCATCAGCTTAAACGACCAGATGTTTATCGGCGCAGTGCCGGTAAGCATTCCCAATTCCAATTTAAAATGGGAGCAAACAGCGCAATTGGATATTGGTGTAGACCTGTCGGTGTTCAACAACCGCTTATCGCTTACGGCCGATTACTACAAAAAGAAAACAACCAATCTTTTATTGAACGTTCCCATCTCCACCGTTACCGGGTATAACACGGTTACTACCAATATCGGGAGCCTGCAAAATGCAGGTGTTGAGTTAATGGTGAACGGCGCCATTGTAAGAAACAAAAACTTCGACTGGAACCTGGGCGTAATGTTTTCTACCAACAAAAATGAAATACTGAGCCTGGGAGCAACAGATGCAGACATCTATCCGGGGCCTAACTTCCTTGGACAAACGAACATCCTGCAGGTAGGCAAGCCCATCGGCAATTTCTGGGGCTTTCAACGCATAGGCACCTGGGGAGAACATGAAGCTACAGAAGCGGCACTGTATGGAAAAGAACCGGGCGACATCAAGCGCCTCGACGTAAACGGAGACCATGTTTTTGATAACAGCGATGCAATGGTGCTGGGTAATATGTTCCCTAAGTATGAAATGAACTTTTCCACTTCGCTCCGTTATAAAAACTGGACGCTGCGTGCTGATGTACAATTACGACAAGGCAATAAAGTAATGAATGTTACCACGCTTACTATTGAAGACAGGCAATACTATGCTAATAGTTATGGTACCATCCTGAACGAAGCGTGGACTCCTTCCAATCCAAACACCATGGTACCATCGCTGCGTTTTTCGCACGTAGACCCATGGGGCACCGACCTTCCCTTCTTTATGGATAGCCGTTGGGTAGAGGACGGATCTTTTGTGAGAGGAAAAAGCATTAACCTGAGCTATACATTCCCGGCAAAAACAGTCAGCCGCCTCAGGCTGAGCGGTCTGAGCATTTATGGCAATGTGCAAAATTTCTTCCTCGTTTCTTCGTACAGGGAATACGATCCGGAAGTGAGCACCTTCCCCGGCTCCTTCGCACAAGGTGTGGAATTTTATGGTTCTCCCCGCCCCCGCACGTTCACACTGGGTGTAAATGCAAACTTTTAAATGAATTATTTTATGAAGCATATTATTTTATTTTTTCTGATAGCGATGGTGTTTACGTCGTGCAAAAAATGGCTGGAAGAAGCGCCGCGCTCGGTAATTACTAGCTCGCAGTTTTACAAATCCGAAGAAGATGCGCGTGCAGCCATTGACGGTATATATGCCTTTTTATACCCCCCCTATACCGGCAGTGGTCGCAACTACGGTTACGCCATGCTGGAGCTGGTTACAGGTGGATACAGAACCCAGTCGGAAGGCAACGACCTGGTACAGGTGGTGAACCTGCGGCAGAATTCTGCCAGCCCGTTATTGCAACAATGGTTTGGATCGTGCTACCAGGGTATAGAAGCCGCCAATCTTGCTATTGCACATGTGCCCGAAGTAGCAATGGATGATGTGGAACGTAATAAATTATTGGGTGAAGCCAAATTTTTACGCGCTTACTATTACTACACGCTGGTAAATATTTTTGGTGATGTTCCTCTTAAGCTAACGCCCACCACTAGCGCAGAAGATGGGCTGCTACCTAAAACAAGTGTAAAAGACATTTACGAAACTGCCATTGTACCCGATTTAAAAGATGCCGAAACCAGCGGGCTGCCTGCCACACCCGAAGGCAGCGGCAGGGCATCTGCCGGCGCCGCCAAAGCATTGCTGGCAAAAGTGTATTTAAGTATGGCGGGTTTTCCCGTAAACCAGGCAGACAAGCTGGCGCTGGCGCGCGATAAGGCTTTGGAAGTGATCAACAGCAATTCCTTTTCATTGTTTCAAACAGATGGTAGTCTTACCTGGTTCGACAAACTGAACAATCCTGATTTCGACAACAGGCAGGAACATATTTTCAGCATACAGTTCGGGCTGAACATCATCAACTCCATTGTACCGAACGAGCTGTATCCTAAAGGTGTTTCGTTTAACCGTAACGGTCATGTTGACAACGACATGGGGCTGCTTATTCCCGAGCAAAGTTTTCTCGATTCTTACGCAACCAACGACCTTCGTGGCAAAAACAACGGTTTCTTTTTCAATACTATTACGGTAGATGGAACCACTCACAATTTTGCCTGGGCGATGTATAAATTCTTCGATAAAAACTTGCTGGACAATGCGCCGCGTTCTGCCAAAGATTTTCCCGTAATACGATATGCGGATATACTGCTTACTTATGCCGAAGCGCAGAACGAAGCAGACGGCACTCCCAACGCCCAGGCTTATGAAGCATTGAACGACATTCGTTCACGTGCAGGATTGGCAGATGTGTCGGGATTAAGCCAGGCTGCTTTCAGAGAAGAGGTATGGAAGCAACGCTATTGGGAGCTTTGCGCAGAAGACAAAGTATGGTTCGACATTGTACGCACCCATAAAATATTTGATGCTGCCGATAAAACAATGGTAGATGCTGTTGGATATACCTTGCCCAGCGGCGCTACGTTCCGAGAAGAAAATCTGAAATTCCCTATTCCGTTAGCAGAAGTGCAGATTAATCCATTGCTGGAGTAATGGAGTTGGTAAGGTGAAAAGTAAAAAGTGAAAGGTGAGAGATTTCGCCTTTCACTTTTTTTATGTTTATGGACTTGTACGATAGCAACTGCTGTACGAAGTCTCCGACTTCGTACTATATATGTTCTTCCGGGACTTGGTCCCGGTTTTACACTTGTCGCCAGAGGCGACAACAATAACATGCGAGGCGAACCTGCCTGACGGCAGTCAGGGACGCCTCGCATAGCAAGAGCTAAATTTTTCACCTTTCACTTAAAAAATATTAGTCTATAAATTTGGTAGACTAATATTTTTATGTACTTTCGTATTGTGAAGCTTACAAACAAATATTTACTGAGTTGTTGTTGCCGCCCGGCAGCATATTAATTGTTTCTTCGAAAATACCCGGCACTGCTCTATTCATCCAGGTAAAACGCATCCTGTAGTAGCAACAGTTTTACAAAGCTTTAAATACTTCTGCATTTATAAAAATCTCCGGTTTTATGATAGGTCTTCTTTATTGGTCGTTGGTTATAATGATTCCTTTGGGAGAAAATGAAACTGATTACAGTAACCAGTTATACTACGATATTATTAAGAACAACAAAGTGATAGGTTATATGAAATGCAGCAAGGTAGAAAGCCGTGAAACAACAGAATACATTAACGAATCTTCCGCTAAATTTTCGGCTTTAATAAGCATATCTGTTTACAGCAAGCTGCAAAGCTCTTTCAAAAATGGCATTCTGCAGGATGGAAAACTCATACGGCTGGTGAATGGAAAAACAAAATCGGACAGGCATATTACAAGGCTTGAAGACAGTTACTTGATTAAAACCGATGGCAAATCTGCATCTTTCAGATCTTCCATCCAGTTTACCACTGCCTGCCTGATGTACGTAGAACCAACAGGCATGAAACATATTTTCTCTGAAAATTTTGGCAAATATGTGGAGGTAAACCCAATTTCAGCCCATAAATACATACTCAAACTTCCAGACGGGAGTGATAATATATATACATACCACAATGGCAAATGCGTGGA
>JBQCFW010000146.1:0-17897 GCA_051958655.1 Agriterribacter sp.
GATGGGCTATCAGAATCATTGCCCCAGGCCATTTCTTCTTTTACCAGGAACCTGCTCACTCCTTTGTTTTCTGATAATTTCTTTGAAAAATATGCAGACGAAAAAGCACCGCTGCGCGCCGAGCTTTTTACCCTGCAGCAAATGGAGCAGCATGCGCGCACACTGGCTCAACGTCACATTCTTATAAAAGGTCAGCCATCGGAACGGATGCTTAAAAGGCTGAACGAAAATGAAGAAGTACTGGTTGAAGTACACCAGTTGCTAACGGAAACAGTAAAGATCAACCGGCGCATTGTACCCGCCGGCGAGTGGCTGCTCGATAATTTTTATCTGATAGAAGAGCAGATCTATACCGGTAAAAAACATCTTCCCAAAAAATACAGCAAAGGATTGCCCCAACTGGCCAACGGCTCATCGGCCGGCTTGCCAAGAGTGTATGATATGATCGTAGAGCTGATATCCCACAGCGACGGTCGCGTTGATATAGAAAGCCTGTCGGGTTTTATACGTGCCTATCAATCAGTAACCTCCCTTCAGTTAGGCGAGCTTTGGGCCATACCCATCATGCTTCGTTTGGCGCTGATCGAAAACCTGCGACGCTTGTCTACACAAATTGCGGTAGACATCCTGCATAAAAACCAGGCAGATTACTGGGCCGATCAAATGATAGAAACGGTGGAAAAAAAGCCTAAGAACCTGGTGGTGGTCATTGCAGACATGGCAAGGTCTAACCCGCCGGTAGAAGGATCGTTTGTAGCCGAACTGAGCAGGCGATTGCAGGGCAGAGGTCCCTCGTTGGCATTGCCGCTGAGTTGGATTGAACAGCAGTTGCAGGATACGGGCATTACCAGCAGTGAGCTGGTATATATCGAAAATCAGAAGCAGGCCGCGCAGCAGGTGTCTGTAAGCAACAGTATAGGCAGCCTGCGGTTTTTGAACAATATGGACTGGCGCAGCTTTGTAGAGCAGGAAAGCACCGTTGAAAAAATATTGAACAGTGATCCCGCCAATGTATATGCGAAAATGGACTTTTATACAAGAGACCATTACCGCCATGTGGTAGAAGAAATATCAAAATACAGTACACTAACGGAAGAGCAGGTAGCGCGCCTGGCAATTGAATTTGCCAGCGAAAATGAGCAGGACAGCCGCCTCGGGCATGTAGGTTATTTTCTGGTAGACAAAGGAGTAAAAAAAACAGAACACGCGGCAGATGTGCGCCTTCCGTTTACAAAACGATTTCGCAGAAGAGCATCCGGCGCTGCTTTGCTGTTATATATATTGGCAATAGTGGCCGGAACCGCTTTGCTGGTTTGGCCGCTTGCCGTTACCACCACATACAGCCATTGGCAATTGGCTTTGTTTATGTTGGTTGCCGCTATTGCCGTTAGTCAGCCCGTAACAGCCATAGTGAACTGGGTGTGCACATTGTTTGCCCGCCCCAACCCATTGCCCAGGCTGAACTTTTCGGCCGGCATACCCGAAAGTCACAGAACGCTGGTAGTCATTCCCACTATGTTGACGGATACAGAGAGTATAGATGACCTGGTAGAGGCATTGGAAGTACGCTTTGTAGCCAACCAGGGAAAGCATATTCATTTTGCTTTGCTTACCGATTTTACCGATGCCGATGAACAGCATTTGCCCGAAGACGAATCACTGCTGCAATATGCCATTAAAAGTATTGAAACCTTACGCTTTAAATACCACGATGTTTCGCCCGAAGCGTTTATGTTTTTTCACCGTCCGCGATTGTGGAACCCACGCGAGCAAAAATGGATGGGCTTTGAACGGAAAAGAGGCAAGCTGGAGCAACTCAATGCTTTGCTGAGAGGCAACGCCTCACACTTTGCTACTGTTATCGGCGACGAATCTTTGTTTGCCCGGATCAAATACGTTATTACCCTCGATACAGATACCAGGCTGCCGCGCGAGGCTGCATGGAAAATGACCGCTACGTTGGCGCATCCCCTCAACAAAGCGGTATACAACGAAAATAAAAAACGGGTTACAGAAGGCTATACCATTTTGCAACCGCGCGTATCGAACAGTTTACCCGGTTCCTCCGCTTCTTTTTATGCGCGCATTCATGGCAATGAGCCAGGCATCGATCCATATACAAGAATTACCTCCGACGTATACCAGGATCTTTTTGCCGAAGGCTCTTTCATTGGCAAAGGCATTTATGAAGTGGACATGTTCAGCAAGGCGCTTGAAAAAAGGTTTCCTGAAAACCGCATTCTTAGTCACGACCTGATTGAAGGAGCGTACAGCCGTTCGGGCTTTTTGAGCGATGTGCAGTTGTACGAAGAGTATCCAGCCTCTTACTTTACCGATATGAAGCGCAGGCATCGCTGGATAAGAGGCGACTGGCAGATAGGAAGATGGCTTTTTCCAACCGTTCCGGCACCCGAAAAACAATTCAGGAAAAATCCTTTAAATGCTTTATCCAAATGGAAGATATTCGACAACCTGCGACGCAGCCTCGTACCCGTTTGTTTACTGCTGTTGCTGATACACGGATGGGTTACCGGCTCAGGCGTATTTTGGACTTCGTCCGTGTTGCTCCTCCTGTTGCTGCCGCCCGGCATCAGGCTGGTATATGAGCTGTGCAACAAACCTTCTGACATTGATTTTTACCAGCATGCCTTATACACGCTTCAAAATGCGCGCGATAATTTTTACAGGGCATTGCTCGACTTTGCGTTTATGCCTTATGAAGCATGGACGAATGCACATGCCATATTGTTAACCAACTGGCGCATGTTTGTTTCAAAACGCAGGCTGCTGCAATGGAATCCGTACGGAGTCTCTTCCCGCGCACGGCAGCCGTCAATATGGGCAGCATATATTTCCATGTGGATAGCCCC
The DNA here is from genome assembly GCA_051958655.1 of Agriterribacter sp. Taxonomy (GTDB): domain Bacteria; phylum Bacteroidota; class Bacteroidia; order Chitinophagales; family Chitinophagaceae; genus Agriterribacter. The sequence goes on from JBQCFW010000146.1 coordinate 2,871, forward strand.
GCTTTTTGCAATAGCATTGGCAACCTGGTTGTGGTATACACAGTCGCCTCAAAAAATAGCAGAGCTTCCATTGCTGCTTATATGGGTGCTATCGCCCGCCATTGCATACCTCGTTGGCAAGCCCCGCAGGGCAATAAAAAAATCGCTCAGCAATGCACAGCAACTATTCCTGCAAAAGCTGTCGCGCAAAACATGGGGCTTTTTTGAAAAGTTTGTAGGACCGGAAGACAACTGGCTTCCACCCGATAACTACCAGGAGAAACCAGGACCTAAAATAGCGCACCGCACATCGCCTACCAATATCGGCTTGTCGTTGCTCGCCAATCTTACGGCGTATGATTTTGGTTATATCTCAGCAGGACGGCTGCTCGACAGAACAGCGCGTACGCTCAATACTGTTCAATCGCTCGAAAAGTACAAGGGACATTTGTACAACTGGTACGACACTACAACGCTCAACTACCTGCATCCCAAATACATTTCAAGTGTTGACAGCGGCAATTTTGTGGGGCATATTCTCACTTTGAGACAAGGCCTCCAAGACCTGAAGGAGACGAGCATTATACAACCCGGTGTTTTCAGGGGAATGCTGGATACGGTTGACGTGCTGCTGGAAAAAAACGAAGAGCATGCCCCGTTGCTGGCACTGCGAAAAGAAATAGACATCATACGGCAGGACCCTCCGCAGTCGCTGCCCGAAGCACTGGATGGAATAGAGCGGGTAAAAGCCAAACTAGCTTCCATTGCTGTCAACCAGGATAACAACGGAAAAGTTGAACCAATCAACAGGAGAGAATGGCTTGATTTGCTGACAGCGCAGGTGCAGGACGTTTATTCCGATCTGCTCAGCATGGCGCCCTGGCTGGCATTGAATGCGCCTGCCTTTCGTTTGAAAAACGTATTTGATGAAATTGACAGCATTCCCACACTCGAAGAATTAAGCGCCATCCAGGGCGAAGTAATGCACAAAATAAGAGCCTACTATTATCAGGACAATACACCTGCAGAAAATGAATGGCTCGATGCTTTTGTGGCATCGGTTATACAAGCCTCTGTTCGTGCAAAAGAAAGAATAGCACTGATAGATGATTTAATGGCGCAGTGTGCCGTAAATGCTGTTGTTGATTATGACTTTTTGTACAGCGAAACACAGCATTTGCTGGCGATTGGCTACAATGCAGAAGAGCACCGGCGCGACAACAGCTATTACGACCTCCTGGCTTCTGAAGCGCGGCTTGGCAACTTCGTAGCCATTGCGCAAGGCAAGTTGCCGCAGGAGAGTTGGTTTGCGTTGGGAAGACAGCTCACCAAGCTCGGGCGGTCGCCGGCATTGCTGTCGTGGAGCGGCTCTATGTTCGAGTACCTGATGCCGTTACTGGTAATGCCCGCTTACGAAAACACCCTGCTCGATCAAACACATAAAGCCATCGTGCAAAAACAAATTGAATATGGCAAAAAAAGAGGTGTTCCCTGGGGCGTGTCCGAATCGGGGTACAACATGGTAGATGCTGCTCTTAATTTTCAGTACAAAGCTTTTGGTGTTCCCGGCCTGGGTTTAAAAAGAGGGTTAGGCGAAGACCTGGTGATATCGCCCTATTCAACCGTCATGTCGTTGATGGTAATGCCCGGCGAAGCCTGCGACAATTTGCAGGAAATGGAAAAGATGGGTTTTGCCGGCGAATACGGATTTTATGAAGCCATTGATTACACCAGCTCCCGTTTACCACGCGGACAGGAGTATGCCGTTATTCATTCCTTTATGGTACATCACCAGGGCATGGCCTTTCTTTCTTTATCGCACCTGCTGCTCAATCAGCCTTTGCAAAAAAGGTTTATGGCCGATGTGCAGTTTCAATCCACCCTGTTGCTTTTGCAGGAACGCATACCGCGTGTATCGGTATTGGATTCGCCGGCAACGCATATTTCAGATACTGGATCGGTAGGCGAAGAAAGCGAAACCCCCATCCGGGTAATTACCACGTCGCATACACCTGTGCCGGAAGTGCAGTTGCTGTCGAACGGGCGCTACCATGTAATGGTTACCAATGCAGGCGGCGGGTACAGCAAGTGGAAAGACATTGCGGTTACCCGTTGGCGGGAGGACAGCACCTGCGATAACTGGGGAAGCTTTTGCTATATACGCGACACGGAAACCGGCGAATACTGGTCTTCCTCCTTTCAGCCGGCTGCAAAATCGGGCGATCATTACGAAGCCGTTTTTTCGCAGGGAAGGGCAGAGTTCAGGCGGCGCGAACACGGGTTGGAAACGCATACCGAAATTGTGGTTTCGCCCGAAGACGATGTGGAATTACGGCGGGTACACATCACCAACCGGTCGCGCAAAAAAAGAAAAATAGAAATAACCAGTTATGCAGAAGTAGTGCTGGCACCACAGGCGGCAGATATGGCGCATCCTGCATTCAGCAATCTTTTTGTACAAAGCGAGCTGCTCGAAGATAAAAATGCGATCCTCTGCACCCGGCGCCCCCGTTCCGAAAAAGAACATGCACCGTCCATGTTTCATCTCATGAAAGTATACCGGGCGGCCACGCAGCAGGTTTCGTACGAAACAGACCGCATGAAATTCACGGGCAGGGGCAACACCACGCAGCATCCCGTTGCCATGCAGCATCCCGGCGCCCTGTCTTCCACCCAGGGCTCGGTGCTCGACCCGGTGGTGGCAGTAAGGTATATCATTGAAGTAGAGCCGCAACGTACTGCCATTATTGATATGGTAACCGGCGTTGCTGATACCAAAGAAGGTTGCTTTACACTAATTGACAAATACCAGGACAAATTTTTAGTAGATCGCGGCTTTGAACTTTCGTGGACGCATAGCCAGATCATATTGCGACAGATCAACGCCTCTGAAAGCGACGCACAATTGTACGGCAGGCTGGCAAGCGCCGTTATCTACCTCAACCAATCATTAAGAGCGGCGCCCGATGTGATCACGCGGAACCGTCGCGGGCAATCTGGTTTATGGGGCCATTCCGTATCCGGCGATCTGCCCATTGTTTTGGTACAGATAGAGAACCCGGACAATATTGAATTGGTAAAGCAACTCATACAGGCGCATGCTTACTGGCGCTTGAAGGGACTGATGGTAGACCTGGTAATATGGAATGAAGATCACGGCAATTACAGGCATACGCTTCAAAACCAGATCATGTCGCTGGTAGCACCGTTAGTAGGCGCACATATTAAAGAAGATCCCGGCGGTGTATTCATTCGCTCTGCCGATCAGCTCTCACCCGAAGACAGGCTGTTGTTCCAGGCAGTGGCACGGGTAGTGTTGTCCGACAAGGCAGGCACGCTGGAAGAACAACTCAGCAAGATCACGAAAGCAAAAAACATCATTCCCTATTTTACGCCGCTCAAATTTTATCCGTCGGTTCAAACCGCTGTTTCGCTTCCCGGTGAACTGCAGTTCTTTAATGGAACAGGTGGTTTTTCGAAAGATGGAAAAGAATACGTTATGTTAACCGATCCATCCAAATTAACCCCGGTGCCATGGTGCAACATCCTGGCAAATCCGGAATTTGGAACCGTTGTGTCTGAAAGCGGGCAGGCATATAGCTGGAGGGAGAACGCACACGAATATCGTCTAACACCCTGGAACAACAATCCTGTAGGCGACCTGGAAGGCGAATGCTTTTATGTGCGCGATGAAGAAAGCGGAAAGTTCTGGTCGCCCGCACCACTGCCTGTGCGCAGCAACACACCGTATGTAACAAAACATGGTTTAGGCTACAGCGTGTTTGAACATATTGAAGATGGCATTCACTCGATAATGACTGTATTCGTTGAACTTGAAAGCGGCGTAAAGTTTACCATGTTGCAGTTTTTCAATCGGTCGGGACGCACAAGAAAATTGTCGGCCACAGGATACGTGGAATGGGTGTTGGGTGAGTTCCGCACTAAAACACAAATGCATGTGGTTACACGGTTTGATGTGGAAGCTTCTACTGTTTTTGCAACCAATGCTTACAATACTGATTTTGAAAACAGGGTTGCGTTTTTTGATGCGGATGCTGCGCCAACATCCTATACCTGCGACAGGCGTGAGTTTATAGGCCGGAACGGATCGCTCCGCAACCCCGAAGCGATGAACAAGATCAAACTGTCCGGTAAATCTGGCGCCGCCCTCGATCCCTGTGCCGCGCTGCAATTAAATTTTGAATTAGCAGAAAATGAATCCAAAGAGATCATTTTTAAACTAGGCGCTGGAAAAAATATGCAGGAAGCAACCGGCATGTTGCAGAAATTTAAAACTACCGATGCCGTATACACTGCTTTGCAGCAGGTAAAAGATTATTGGGTGCATACCGCTTCTGCAATTGTTATCAACACACCCGATGCTGCGGTAAACCTGCTCAGCAACAACTGGCTCAACTATCAAACCCTCGCCTGTCGCATATGGGGGCGCAGCGGTTATTATCAGTCTGGCGGTGCTTTTGGTTTCAGAGATCAGTTGCAGGATGTATTGTCTCTTTTATATGCTCAACCTTCAGTCGCCCGCCACCAGATATTGCTCAATGCCTCGCGTCAGTTTAAAGAAGGCGATGCACAGCACTGGTGGCATCCGCCCGCAGGCAGAGGCGTGCGTACTACCTGCTCCGACGATTTTTTGTGGTTGCCCTTTGCCGTATCAAAATATGTTGACCATACAGGCGATACGGGTATACTGGACGAACAGGTAACTTTTATTGAAGGACGGTTGCTGAACGAAGGGGAAGAATCGTACTACGATCTTCCTGCAAATTCCAATCAAAGGGCATCTTTATACGAACATTGCGTGCGGGCCATTAAGCACGGAGGAAGGTATGGTCCCCACGGCTTGCCGCTTATTGGATCGGGCGACTGGAATGATGGTATGGACAAGGTGGGCGAAAGGGGAAAAGGTGAAAGCGTATGGTTGGCATTCTTTTTTTATGATATTTTATATTCGTTTGCTTCGCTGGCAGAAGCCAGAGGTGAGAAAGAATTTGCACAGCAATGCATAAACGATGCAAAGCAACTACAGAACAATATAGAAACATCGGCATGGGATGGAGAATGGTATCGCCGCGCCTATTTTGATGATGGCACTCCGCTGGGATCGGCAAAAAATGATGAAGCGCAGATTGATTCGATCGCACAAAGCTGGAGCGTATTATCGGATGCCGGAGGTGCTGCCAGGCGAAAAACAGCAATGGACTCCGCTGCAGCGAGGTTGGTTCGGAGGGATATAGGATTGATTCAATTGCTGGATCCACCGTTCGACAAATCGGAACTGAACCCCGGATATATAAAAGGCTATGTGCCGGGAGTACGGGAAAACGGCGGACAATACACACATGCAGCCATCTGGTTTGTAATGGCATTAATGAAACTTAAAAACAAAACGCTGGGCTGGGAAATGCTGCAAATGATCAATCCCGTTAACCGTGGCAAAACACCCGAAAACATTGCCAGGTATAAAGTAGAACCTTATGTAATGGCCGCAGATGTGTATACCGAACCATTGAATTCCGGCAGGGGCGGATGGACATGGTATACAGGTTCGGCGGGATGGATGTACCAGTTGATCATTGAATATTTCCTGGGAATACAAAAGCGGAACGACCGGCTCTGCATTCACCCTTGTGTTCCCGAACATTGGGATGGATTTGAATTTACATACCGGTATTTCGACACACCGTATCATATACGCGTACATATAAAACGCGAGGCAACGGCAACCGGTATATTAATGGACGATCAACCGTGCAAAGAAGACTGGATACCACTATTAAACGACAGGCAGACACATGACGTGGAAGTAACCATTGCTGCAGACGCGCAACCTTTGCGTGATCGGGAGCCGGGTCAGCAACGATCTGCCGCTGTTCGGAATTCATGACACGATGTATAAACAAAATTCGGCTTGCCTAAAAGTTTGATACAGAAGATTTGCCTGAAAAATTGTTAATTTGCTGCCGGTTCACCATTCTAATCTGTGAAAGGCGGCAGATAATTTGTATTTGTTATACCGGAATGGAATTTCTCTAATTGATAATAAACCAGTATGGGCAGAAAATTTCTATTGGCAGATGACCATAGAATAGTTAGGGCCGGCGTTAAAGTGTTGCTGGAAGATACATACGTTGGAGCAGAGGTAAGCGAGGCCTATGATGGCCCCAGTGTAATGGAAAAGCTCAGGGAAGATGTTTATGATCTGATTATACTTGATATACAAATGCCCGATGCGGATACTCCCGAAATCATCAGGCATGTAAAGCAGGAGACGCCGGAAACACCTGTGCTGATTTTTTCCATGAATTCCGAACGCCTGTATGCACTCCGGATGATAAAAGCAGGAGCCAAAGGTTTTATTTCTAAAGATGCGCCGCTCGACGAATTAAAAAGAGCCATTGAAGCGGTACTTGCAAAAAAGCGATACATCAGTGCGGATATGGCAGAGCTGCTGGGACGGCAATCTTCCCATCTCAAGGCCGATAACCCGTTCGATACGCTTTCTTCCCGCGAACTGGAAATTGTAAATATGCTGCTGGAAGGTAAATCAATGACCGAAATCAGTAAAGCACTCGATATTAAAATGTCTACCGCCAGCACTCACAAAGCAAGAGTTTTTGAAAAGCTGAACATTACCAATTTTTTTGAGCTGAAGGAACTGGAAATGATTTACAGGGGCGAGTAGGGAATTGCTGATTGCTGATTTATGATGTCTGATGTATGGCGTTTCCCTCAATGCAGGGCGCACAAATCAGAAATCAGAAATCTCAAATCAGAAATCAAAAATCTCAAATTACCTTAAACGCAATCCGTGGCGCCATCAGCTTGGTGCCGTTTTTCAGCCGTATAATAATATTATCAAAAATTATTTCATCTCCGGATTTTACATTGTCCTTAATGCTCTGACGCCAGAGCTCGCTCATAACGGCAGTATTGGAAAAGTCGTTGACCCGCATGTCATCCGACTTTTTCTTCTGTCCTGTTTCAGGATCGTCGTAGGTGCTTTTGAATTTATACAGCACCCTGAAGCGAACCAGTTGATAGGTCGTTCCTTTGCTGTCTCTCACAACAACCGATGAATCCACAATCGTTGATAATATATCACTGGTAATATCTCCTCCTTTGTATCCCCCTATGCTTACTGTAACCTTGGGCAAACTCGTTTGCGATGATGTGGCAGGTTTCGGCTTTTGCGTTTGTCCGTTTGCCGACACTGCTATAAACAAAACGAGCGTAAAGAAAAGCTTATTCATGAATACCGGTTTGTAAAGAATAATGTAAAAAACGCCTGTAAGTTAGCAATTATTATCCTGCGGTATTGTTAAAGAGAGGTGTAGGGTATAGGGCGTAAGGCGTAGGGTGTAAGGTGTAGGGTAGAAGGCCTTATACCTTACACCTTCTCCCTTATACCTTTTTATGTAGTTAGCTACGTATCTTTGTACATAAATACCGGAATATGGAAAAACAGTTTACAATCAGGATGCTGGACAACAGCTATAGCAATGCGGTGGTGCAGTTAATTTTACCTATACAGATTGATGAGTTTCATGTGCCAATTACACTGGCAGACCAGCCCGACCTTCTGCAACTGGAGGAAAATTATCACCGCACCGGCGGCGGTGTTTGGGGGGCGGTTGCAGGAGAAGAATTGATCGGCACTATTGCACTCATAGGCGTAAACCCGCATATTGGAGCCATCAGGAAAATGTTTGTAAAAAAAGAATACCGGGGTAAAGAAACAGGAGTTGCCCAGGCTTTGCTGAACGAATTGGTTGAGTATGCCCGCCGGCATCATATCACCCATCTTTACCTGGGTACTGTTGAGATGCTGAAAGCAGCCCACCGGTTTTACGAAAAAAACGGGTTTGAAAGATTAGCCAAAACGTCGCTGCCTGCAAGCTTTCCTGCAATGGCTGCAGACACCATATTTTATCAGCTCACTATTCAATCGTATGCCCATGAACGTAATTGATGCATCGGGCATATTAGCCATTGCCACCAGGTTGCAGCGGCTCAGCGACCAGTTGCGGCGTGACGGAGCCCTTATTTACAAAGACAACGGGATCAGCTTCGAGCCCAAATGGTTTCCCGTGATGTATGCGCTGCATCAAAAGCCTGTATTGAGCGTGGTAGAAATTGCTGCTGAAATCGGATACACACATCCCTCCACCATCAGCCTGCTGAAAGAGTTGGAAAAGCAAAAACTAATCCGTTCAAAAAAAGACAAGACCGATGAAAGAAAAAGATTGCTGCAACTTACCGCCAAAGGAAATGAACTGATAGAACAAATGAAACCCGTTTGGCAGCAAATGATTGATACGCTCAATGAAATGCTGAACACACCTAATAATATTATGGCCGCCGTGAACGAAGTTGAAATGCAAATGCAAAAAGAAAGTTTTTTTGAACGGAGTAAGAGGTTTAGAAAATAGGTTGAGTGAGTTAAGTGGGTTGAGTGAATTGGCAGGTTGATTAAGTTGAGCTGTAATGTAATATTATTGTCGCCCGGAGACGACGACAAATACATGCGAGGCGAAGACGCCTCGCATAGCGAACGCACCTCGCATAGCGAACCTCGCGAAATGAAACGCCGCAGATGCGCAGATTTTGTAAGCCTGGTAATAATGTTGTGTATTAAAAGCTGATGGCTGAAAGCTGAATGCTGATAGCTGAAAGCTGATACCTCCCCGCTCAATGCATCCTGTCTCCCCGCACTTCCAGGTGCTGTATCATGCCGGCTTCAAAAGCCAGCCATTCCGCCCAGCGTTGCCGTACTTTTTCTTTATCAATATAGGTTTCAGCAAGATTAATAAACAACGTATAGTGCCCCGCTTCGCTTTCCATAAAACGCCTGTAAAATTTTCGCAGGTAGGCATCGTTCAATCCTTCGCTCAGCCGTTTGAACCGTTCGCAGCTCCGGGCTTCAATCAATGCCATTGTCAGCAACTGGTCCAAAAAGCGCTCTTCCGGGCTTCCGCCTTTTTTCTGGAAATCGATCAGCCTGTTTACATATTCGTCCCTTCGCTGCTTACCAAGCTTTAGCCCGCGTTTGTGCAGCTCTGCCAGCACCAGTCGGAAATGTCCCCATTCCTCCGTAACAACAGGCGCCAGTGCGGTAATCAGCTTTTCCCTGTCCGAATAACGCTGAATGAGCGATATGCAGGTGGTGGCAGCCTTTTGCTCACAATAAGCATGGTCGGTAAGAATGTCTTCAAGGCTAATGCTTGCCAAATCAACCCAGCGCGGGTCGGTAGGTAATTGCAACCCCAGAATATTTTTTACATCAGCTTCATTCATGCGGCAAAGGTAATTATTAGCGGGGTTTGTAGCGTAGCGTAAAGAGTAAACAGCAGGCAGGAAATTAGCGGTTGCTCACTGCAGATAACACACCACTAAAAAACAGGAGGTCTTCGCACGACCTCCCGCAATTTTTTGGGAAAAACAAAACCATCAAAAAAATATTGCTTAACCCAAACCTCCTTTTTGCAAAGGCGTATGCGAATGTACGGAATGAAAAGATGATGAGGCAGGAAACAAAATAACAAAAAACAAGCACCGCGAAATCAAAACAAAGAAAGAACACAATTGTTTACAGGTTAAGCAAACATAAAAACTACAAGCAATAAACTGTCAACTCTCCGTCAACAGCCGATTGTAGCATTTTTACAGCAAAAGTTCTTTCTTCCTTCACTTTTAATTGTAAATGATGGTGGTTGCAGGAGATATAGAAGAACCGAGCGTTCATTTTTGCCGATCATATACAATTTTAACGGGCGAATTAAAAAGCGTTCATAATTTTTATATTTTTACCTTCGGTACACGATCTGTTTAACTGTTTAATACCAAGACTTGCTAACGTTTGCTAATGATAAAGACACCAGTGTTGTTATGAAAATGTCGCAGGGCGATGCCGCAGCCTTCAGCGAACTGTTCAAAAAATATGCTTCAAAGGTTTTTTCTCTTGGTCTCTATCTTACAAAGTCGCATTCAACGGCCGAAGAAATTGTTCAGGATGTGTTTATAAAAGTTTGGGAGCACCGCAGCCAGCTTCACGATGTACATTCTTTTCATTCATGGCTGCACGTTGTGTGCAAAAACGTATGTTACAATTATTTGAGAAAGAAAGCCCATAACCGGCTGGCGCTGCTGGCTTTTTACAACAGGGCTGCAGATGCTGTTCCTGCACCGCAGGAGATAGCTGAGTTTAAGGAGATGGAAGCATTTTTAGAGGCTGCCATTCAAAAGCTGCCACCGCAGCAACAAAAAGTATTTCGATTAAAAAAAATTGCGGGGAAAAAAACGGCTGAAATTGCAAAGGAACTGAACATCTCCACACACACGGTTAAAGAGTATTTAAAGATTGCTCAAAAGGCGGTGAAGTCCAATTTTGAAACAAGTATTTCGCTGTTTGTATTATCCTTCCTTACATAATCCCCCCTTTTTTTTCTTCCAGGTGTCTATATAAACAACGCTTACTGTAAAAAGCTAACAGTTCAAACATGAGCACCGAAAGATTCGACTACCTTTTTAATTTATACATCCATCAAAAAATCACTCCCGAACAGGAAGCGGAGCTGATGCAAATGCTGCTGGAACGGGAAAATGAAAATATTATAAAGAACAGGATCGGCAGCTTGTATGATGAAGGGGTGCCGCAGGAAATATTGTCTGAAAACCAGATCAGCATTATACTCGGTAATATTTTGAACCCGGAGAAAAAGATTAAAAAAGTAAGGTTTAGCAAAACAGCCTTTAAACGGATTACGGCAGTAGCTGCTTCCTTATTTTTTGTGCTGGTGGCCGGAGTGGTATGGTATCAAAACAATAGAGTAGCACCCGCCCAGGGCGCCGTTATAAAAGAAATAAAAGCGCCTTCGGCAATAAAGGCTTTTATTATGTTGGCCAACGGAACAAAGCTTCTGGTAGATGAAATAGGAGATAATTCATTTTTTAACAGTGAAGGAATACAAATAAAAAAGCACTCCGGCGGCGGCATTGAATATACTGGCGCCACCGGTGGCGAGGTTTACCATACGTTGGAAAATCCCGCGGGCAGTAAAACAATCAACATTATTTTAAGCGATGGTTCTAAAGTGTGGCTGAACAGCGGCAGCAAACTTAGCTACCCCGCAATATTTACGGGCCGCAAAAGGGAAGTGAATATTATTGGCGAAGCACTTTTTGAAGTAAAGCGCGATACAAAAAAACCTTTCATTGTACACAGGGGAAGTACACAGGTTAAAGTACTGGGAACAGTATTTAACGTAAAGGCCTATGCCGAAAATAAAGCCGTGGAAGTAACGCTTGTAAAAGGAAAGGTAATGGTGCTGGATAGTGAAACAAAACGTTCTGCCACACTTTCTTCCGGGCAGCAGGCCAAAGTAGGTAATTCGTTGGATGTGGTAAAAGCACCCGATGTGGAAGCGGCTGTTGCCTGGAAGAACGAAACATTTGTATTCAATAACCAGTCTATCGAAGAAATTGGTTACACATTAAGCCGGTGGTACGATGTGGAACCTGAGTTTAAAAGCAACCAGACGAACGACCTTTTTTCAGGCATCATCAGCAGAGAGTCCAGCTTAAATGAAACAATTGAGATGCTGAGAACCGGAGGCGTGCAGGTGTCATTAGTCAACAATAAAATAATTTTTTAACACACGGTTGTAAACGCGTTCGCACCGCATTTAGCAGCCGCGAAAACAGTAAACAAAACCATCAAACTTTAATTGCTTCACTCAAACCCGGCCTGGGGTAATTCAGGTACTGCTCTTATGAATAAGAAAGTTGATTTTGTGTTTGTCCGTCAAACACGCAGGCTAAAAAAACTGCTATTAACTATGAAATTTTTAGCCACCTGTTTACTCGCATTCGCGCTTAATGTGAGCGCCAATGGTTTTTCGCAAACTGTCACACTCAACGAAAGGTCGATCAGTTACCAGCAATTATTTAAGCTTATCAACGAGCAAACAGGTTACCAGGTATTTTACAAAGCCAATGTGCTTGATAGTAATGAAAAGCTCCGTCTTTCCATCAATAAGTTACCGGTAGACCAGGTTTTGTCTCTCGTGTTGAAGGACAAACCGCTTGTCTATTCCATTGTAGACAGGTCGATTGTTATTAAAAAAGTTCCGGGCGTTGCCTTGCCAACCGGAACAATGTTATTGAAGGAAGCCTTTGCCACAGTGAAAGGAGTAGTAAAAGATCATGATGATCAACCACTGCCTGATGTTTCTGTAACGGTTAAGGGTACTTCAAAAGGAACTTTAACCCAGCGAGACGGTAGTTTTTCGATTGACGTAAAAGCTGGCGAATCGCTTGTTTTTTCCAGGGTTGGATATAAGCCTGTTACCATTAAGCCGGGCACCCAAACTTTTTTTACAATAAAAATGGAGCTCGACCAGGCAATAGGAGATGAAGTGGTAGTGGTGGGTTATGGTAAGCGGCAGAAAAAAGCGCTTCTTACCGGGGCTGTGTCCGTTATTGGCGGCAAGGAACTTCAAAACCGACCTGTTACTAACGCCGTAGCAGCATTGCAGGGACTTGCGCCGGGACTGGTTGTTACCCGCAATACCGGACAGCCTGGCAGGGAAGGATGGAGCTTGCTTATAAGGGGGCTTTCTTCTGTAAATGGTAATGGTAGTCCATTAGTGATTGTAGATGGAGCGCCGGGAAGCCTTTCTACATTAAATCCTAACGATATTGAGACGATCAGCGTATTGAAAGATGCAGCCGAAGCCGCTATTTACGGTGCGGAAGCGGCTAACGGTGTAATTATTGTTACAACAAGAATCGGGTCTACTAAAAAGCTATCGGTGGGTTACAATGCCTTGTTTACAACGAATAAAGCCTTTAACGTACCAGAGCGGAACCCATCGTGGTTGGAAGCCGAACAACTTAATCTGGCAAGAGCTAATCAAGGTCAGGCTTCGGTGTGGAACGAACAGCAAATCAGGTGGATGCAGGATCCGGATACTAATTATGTGCTAAACCCTAATGGCACCTGGGGTTATTACGAGAATCTAGACTTTGCAAAAATATTGCTCAGAAACAAAACACGGAGCGCTCAGCATGATCTCAGCTTGAGTGGAAAGGCAGGCAACACCCGCTACCTGTTCTCCGGAGGCTATTATACACAAAAAGGAATACTTTTATTAGGCCCCGACTCACATAAGCGAATCAATGCCCGTCTTAATATAAGTACGGAATTAAGCAAAGTGTTCAGTTTTTCAAGCAATATCGATTATACGAACCTGAATACCCTTTATCCGATTGCGAGCGTAGACGGCGATTACGGATTGCTTTATAGAATATATCAATTAAGAACGCTGGCTCCCCTTTATCTGCCTAATAATGATGGATCTTATGCGGGCAGTTACGACTCCTCCAAATACTCAAATGCCGGAGGCGGAGTAGCATATGCAATTATGAAAGATGGCGGATATAATAGCAACCGTACGCATCGTATAAATGGAGTATTTAAACTAAAAGCCACGAATGTCCTGAAAGGATTAGATCTCACGCTTCAGTATAGTCCGCGGCTATTTGTTGGAGAGAATACAGCCCTTACCCGGCAGCTCAAGCTATGGTCTACAGCTACATCCTTCAGCTACTTAAATCCAACTGATAATATTTCAAAAAGCGATTTGATAACAACAACACAAAATTTTCAGTTTCTAACTGATTATGATTACAAAAGAGGCGGGCACCATTTCCATTTGTTAGGAGGATATCAGTTTGATCAATATGAACTGAAGACTGTGTCGGCAAATGCCACCAATATCATTTCGTCTGAACTGCCTTCTGTTAACTATTTAGCCAATCCAATCACCAATCCGCCAACTATTGCTGATAATTACGATTCAAAGGTGTTAATTTCCTTTTTTGGTAAACTGAATTATGATTATGTCGGCAAATATGTATTTCAGGTTACAGTTCGCAACGATGCCAGCTCACAATTAGCACCCGGTTATCGTTCAAAAACTTTCCCTTCCGCTTCAGCAGCATGGAATATTCACAAAGAAAACTGGTTCCCGCACACCGAGGCCATCAACTCAGTTAAACTAAAGGCGTCTTGGGGCAAATTGGGGAACTCGTCGGTGCTAGGTTATTACGACTATTTACAACTTCTAAATCGTGGTTCGGTTTATCCTTTTAATAATCAACGGGCTAACTCTTTTTATGTAGGAGCTTACGCATCTCCTGAAAAAGGTTGGGAAACGCTGGAATCAAAAAACATTGGCATGGAAGCGGCTTTCTTTAGAGACCGGCTTACTGTGGGTTTTGACTATTATACGAGGGATAATATAAATATGCTGGTACAACCTACTGTTCCAGATATCTTTGGTTTAACCGCGGCAGCAAGGAACATTGCCTCCATGCGTAGCTGGGGCTGGGAACTTGAGTTTAAATGGGTAGATGCTGTTTCTGAAGACTTTGTTTATTGGGTGGGGGGAAACCTGTCTGACCAGAAAAATAAGGTTACCGCTTTCCTGGGAAGAACGGCTATTGGCTTAGGAGAACGCCGGGTGATTGAAGGATTTCCGTTAAACACTATCTGGGGATATAGAACCGATGGATTTTTTGGAACTGATACAAGCGGGGGAATAACAAAAGTTTCACTGGTTCCAACTAAAACTGGCCCGGGCGACATTAAATATCTTGATTTAAACAAGGATGGCAAAATAAGTGTAGGAGGTAGCAGCTTGGACGATCCCGGAGATCTTGTATTGCTTGGAGAGACCAGTCCACATTATAGTTTCGGCTTCAATGTCGGGGCGTTGATCAAAGGCATTGACTTCTCCGCATTTTTTCAAGGTGTGCTCAAGCGTAAAATGTATGTTTATCCATACGCAGCAATGCCTTACTTAGAAACCTGGAGGCAGGGATGGGTGTCTCAAAACGATTTCTGGACACCGGAAAACCAAGATGCAAAACTGCCCCGTCCCTACGTAGGCGGTACCCACAATACCGCAACTTCCGATTTCTGGATACAAGATGCGAACTATATACGTTTGAAAAATTTGCAGATAG
>JBQCFW010000147.1:0-14418 GCA_051958655.1 Agriterribacter sp.
AATTTCGTCTTCGGTATAACCGAACGACTCGTTAGCAGCCGCTTTCATAGCAGCATTTACTTCTTCCACTGTTACTTTTTTACCCAGGATGGTTACCAGCTCTGTAAGAGAACCTGTAAGGGTTGGAACACGCTGTGCGCTTCCATCGAGCTTACCTTTTAAGCCAGGCAGTACCAAACCGATTGCTTTGGCAGCGCCGGTGCTGTTGGGAACAATATTATGTGCGGCTGCTCTTGCACGACGAAGATCGCCTTTAGCATGGGGAGCATCCTGTGTGTTCTGATCGTTCGTGTAGGCATGAATGGTAGTCATTAAACCAGATACGATACCGAATTTTTTGTCGAGCGTATCTGCCATAGGCGCCAGGCAGTTGGTGGTGCACGATGCGCAGCTGATAATGGTTTCGCTGCCATCGAGTATGTTGTGGTTTACATTAAAAACGATGGTTTTAAGATCGCCGGTTGCAGGAGCAGAGATCACCACTTTTTTAGCACCAGCTTTCAGGTGAGCGCTTGCTTTGTCTTTATCGGTAAAGAAACCGGTACATTCCAGCACTACGTCTACTTCGTGCGTAGCCCAGGGAATTTGTGCAGGATCTTTTTGTGCATATATTTTAATGTCTTCGCCATTTACTACTATTGAGTTTTCGGTAGCTTTTACATCGGCGTTAAAACGTCCCTGAGCTGTATCGTATTTTAAAAGATGAGCCAATACTTTGGGGCTGGTAAGATCGTTGATCGCAACCACATCAATTCCCTCCATATTATATATCTGGCGGTATACCAACCGGCCTATACGTCCGAAACCATTAATTGCAACTTTTACTGTGCTCATTGTACAATTGTTTTAGGCTTTTTAAAATTGAGATGCAAAGTTAGCACTTCCCAACCAATTTAATAGGAAAGAAATAGGGATAGCAGCCAGTAACCGCCTGCAAAAACCCGGGCAACAGGGCAAAAAAAGCTGCAATTTTATTGAGAAAAAGTTTTGGAAGGATAGGTTGGTAACTATATCTTTGCACTCCCAAAAACAAATGGCCCGTTGGTCAAGGGGTTAAGACGCATCCCTTTCACGGATGAATCACGAGTTCGATTCTCGTACGGGCTACTAAAACCGGAAACAGCAGCAATGCTTTTCCGGTTTTTTGTTTACATCACTCCGGCACGAAGTGCCCTTACCTGTTAACTTCGTACAATACTTTTTACATGAAAAGCAACCAGCTTCATAAAACCGAACTATCAAACAACGGTTTCACCATTCTCAATAATATTTACACCCAAGCGCAAACAGAAGCCATTATAGCAGCCATTGAAAACGCCGATCAAAACAAAGCCACTTTCCGGAAGTCGGCAGACCTTTTTGCCATCCGGCAGTTTTTAAAAGAAGTGCCGGAAACGGTGGATCTTATTTTTAACGACCGCCTGCGATCTGTTATTTCACAATTATTGGGTGATGATTATTTTGTAGTGAAGAGCATTTATTTTGATAAGCCTGCAAGCTCTAACTGGTATGTATCCTATCACCAGGACTTAACCATTTCTGTCGACAAGAAAATTGACCGTGAAGGTTTTGGTCCCTGGACGGTAAAGCAAAATCAGTTTGCAGTTCAGCCCACCATTGAATTGCTTGACAATATTGTTACCATTCGAATTCACCTCGACGATACGGATGAAAATAATGGCGCGTTAAAAGTAATTCCTGCATCACACCTCAAAGGTATTTACCGTCCCGAAAGCATTGACTGGACTGTAGAAACAGAAACGACCTGCAATGTGCCGGCGGGCGGTATTATGCTAATGAAACCTTTGCTGTTGCACAGTTCGGGCAGAACAACGAACAACCATAAACGAAGAGTAATCCATATTGAGTTTTGCAACCGGCAATTGCCGGGCGGGTTGAACTGGGCGGAGCAGATGATGATACACGAATGAAACGATCATAGCGAAGGCAGACGCCTCATGCTTCGGCGTGACAAGCGGTAGTGGTTTGATGAACTGTAGTGCAATTGCTCAACATATATCCACAGCTTGTCACTCCAAGGTGCAGCCTTTCGCGATAGAACAAGCAGTGGTGTTAAGTTGAACTGTGCAACGGTTGCTTGTCACTCATCCTCTTGTTTGTCACCCCGAGGCAGAGCCTTGTGCAATGGAACCGAGGGGTCTCCCGCCGTTAAGCAATGCTGTTCGCACATGTAAACAGTTTATCGCAGCGAAGGCAGACGCCTCATATTGCAGCATAACAAGCAGTGGTGTTAAGTTGAACTGTGCAGCGGTTGCTTGTCACTCATCCTCTTGTTTGTCACCCCGAGGCAGAGCCTTGTGCGATGGAACCGAGGGGTCTCCCGCCGTAAGCAACGCTGTTTGCACATGTAAACAGTTTATCGCAGCGAAGGCAGACGCCTCATGCTTCGGCGTGACAAGCGGTGGTAGTTTGTGCGATGGAGCCGAGGAGCCTCCCGCCGTTAAGCAACGCTGTCGCACATGTAAGCAGTTTATCGCAGCGAAGATAGACGCCTCATGCTTCGGCGTGACAAGCGGTGGTAGTTTGATGAACTGTAGTGCAATTGCTCAACATATATCCACAGCTTGTCACTCCGAGGTGCAGCCTTGTGCGTGGGATACGAGGAGTCTATTCCAATTGGCAACGCCATCCGTATTATCAGCAGTTATGGAAGCGAAGCCAGATGCCTGATATTTCAGGCGTGTCGACGAATAGTTATCATTTCCCTTTCTACCTAAGATTGCTGTTGTAAAGAACATTCGATTTTTGCGTGGCCTGTTGCAGATAGTTTTCACCGCATCTG
Organism: Agriterribacter sp.; assembly: GCA_051958655.1. Classification (GTDB taxonomy): domain Bacteria; phylum Bacteroidota; class Bacteroidia; order Chitinophagales; family Chitinophagaceae; genus Agriterribacter. Next base: position 2,804 of record JBQCFW010000147.1, read on the forward strand.
TATCAACCTCTGATTTGGGAATAATAATGATCTCTCCCGACTTAAACCTTACGTAAAAATAATTGCCGGTTTCGTCCACAGCTTCGAGCGCTGATAAAAAGATCTTTTGTTCCGACAAAGCGCTTGATATGAAAACAGCATCATCGCTAAATACAGCATGCGACGCCACTCCCATTCTGTCTTTATAGGCCTCAGCAGCGAGCCTTGTGAAACGTCTTTTTTGCAAATGGCGCAGGTACAAAGGGTAGAATAACAAAACCACCGCCGCGGTTATCCAAAAGCCATAAGCCTGCGCCTTGTTGTCGGACAACGTAAGCAACCCCAGCACGAAAAGCGCACCTACAATAATAAATGTAGACCTCCGCCTTCTTTTTTTGACTGCTTTAGTAGTAGACAACAAGTATAAATGAAACTCGCGGTAGTCTTTTTCGTACAAAGTGTATTGTAAGGTCATAGCAACATTTATGATTGTGGAAGATAACCGATTTGCCGGAACTTGAGAAAGCCAGAACCACAGCGGCTACCAACATCACGCTGTATACGCGTTAAAAAATTTGCTGTTCCCGGAATATTACGTTGCAGGAGTTTTTTAGGTTGATTAAGAAATAGAGGTGCACACTTTATTCCCGCAATTCTCTCCTAACAAAATAACTTCCGGCAAACAACCAAAAACAAATTCAGTATGGCTAACAACTTGTCGTAACTTATGGGAACGCATCCTCCAATGGGTGACGGCTTGTCGTAAGCTACGGGACGGTATCTCCCTATGGGCGACGGCGTGCCGTAAGCTACGGGAAGGTATCTCCCTATGGACGACGGTGTGCCGTGAGCTGCGGGAGGTCATCTCCCTATGGGCGACGGCGTGCCGTAAGCTACGGGAGGTCATCCCCCTATGGGTGGCAGCATGCCGTAAGCTACGGGAGGTAGATCCCTTATGGGAAACAATGTGGTTCTACCGCACGAGATAGCATTTTTTGGGCTGAGCCTGGCATTTTTCATTGCAACATCATAACCACAAAACAAAGGGTGGCATTTGAAATGGCTGTTGCGGTTTTTCATAATACAGCGTTCATTATCAATGTTGAGATACGGTGATTTAAATGTTATTCGGTTTCGAAGGGCTGCAGCGCGGTGCCTGTATCGATGTTGTCGTTGCTGCTGTTGCGGTTAACAACATCATTGTATTGTTGGGTAAGCACGTTCCATTCGTTTGTTATTTGTTGAAAGAGGGGTATAGCAGGCTGCTGATCGGTTACCGCTACCGAAAAGCGGGCCTCAAACATGGTTTTAAGCTGGCGAAAGGTGCCGGTTGCAGTTTTTATAAGCGCTTTTACAAACCCTCGCTCTTGTAAGGGAACGGCTTTTATGCGTGCCAGGTACATGGTATTAAAAGCTTCATTGAGCGCTTTTAAATCGCTTACCCATTCCTGCAAACCCAGCCTAACAATGTAGCGGGCATGTTCATTTTCAAGGTAGCTAATAATGGCGTCGAGCGTGGCAGTTTGTAGCTGGTAACGCAGGTCTGTTATTCGCCTGCCGTGGGCGGCTATATAATCGGAAATGATAAAGGCAGCTTCTCTAAATTCCGATTTATAGTGATGGATGGCCCAGTTATCTACCGTTAGTTTCAGTCCTGTAAAACATTGGTCGCGCTGGCGGTCGAGCTCAGCAATTTCGGGGGTGAGTTCGCTGCCGGTTTTAGGCTGCCACGAATCGTTGAGGTTTTGCACTGCCTGCTGCAATACATTGCGCTGGGAAGTTATATTTAATGTGGTGGCACGTGCGGCGCTGATGATTTGGAGTACATTGTTCATGTATTGCACGAAGTCGCCCTGGCGATACTTTTTCAGGGTAGGGGTTGTTAGCATTTAGTTAGCGTTAAATCAATAATTCAGCTAATATAAAATTTCTATCATTAATAACCCCGCCCTGTTGTCATTCGTAAGCCTTTGCCCCACAACACTTAGGCGATTTATAACATTTGTTAATGCTACGGCAACGTGCTTCGCAAATTTCGGGGGAAGACACGTTCCAAAAAAATGGAGGCAGAAGCCCACACAAATCCATCTTTGTATGGCCTTACAAACCAATAACCCCCTTCTAAAAATAATTCCGCACCATATCTTCCAGCAAGCCCATATGCGTTGGTTGCCAGCCCAGTTGCGCCTGGGTGGTGGCGCTGGTTGCCGGATTGTCGAAAACGATAAAGCGGCTCATCCATTCAAAATGAGAGGCGGCTTGTTGCTGGCTAATGGAAGCAACGGGCAGGTTCAGTTGTTGCCCAATAGTGGCAGCAATGTCGCGAATAAGCAATCCCTGCTCACCAATTGCATTGTATCGGGCGCCTTTGGCGGCTTTTTCCAATGCCAGGCGAAAAAGCTGCGCAGCATCAAGGCGATGCACGGCGGGCCAGCGATTGGTGCCTTCGTCTACATAGGCAGACACGCCATGTTTACGCGCCTGCCCGATGATGAAAGGAATAAAACCGTGGTCGCCTTTATCGTGCACCGAAGGAGGCAAACGGATAACAGAAGCGTTTACTCCCGCTTCGGCCAACGCTATGGCAGTGGTTTCGGATGCACGGGGAACGGCGGGCGCAGCGTCTGCCTCTGTAACAATACCATTTGTTTTGGGCAAGCCTAAAATACCGCCGGTAACTACGATGGATTTGTTGGTTCCTTTGAGCACTTCGCCCATTGCTTCAATGGCTGCCTTATCGGTAGCAGCAGCGGCAGCATACTGGTTAAAATCGTGGATAAAAGCGGTGTGTATCACCCCATCTGCCTCGGCAGTGCCTTGTTGCAGCCTTTCTATATCGTTGAGGCTTCCTTTTAATACAGCTGCGCCTGCGGCTGCAATGGCTTTGGCAGACTGCTCGGTGCGGGCAAGCCCGGTCACTTCATGTCCTGCCGCCAGTAATTCCTGCACCACCGCAGTGCCAATAAAGCCCGATGCACCGGTTACAAATACCTTCATATGTTTTTCTTTAAAATGATAAATGTTTTGGCAAAATTAGGTGGCGACGGTGCTGGCATACAAGGACATTTGACGCAATTTTTATAATACTCAATCATTTCCGTCCGCAGGTTCCGCAGACAAAAACAGTTCATCTGCAAATCTGCGGCTAAACATACGGTGAGCATCTTTCAAGCGGTTTTAAAATGTTTAATTTTACCGTTATTTAATGTTGCAGCATGTTTGAAACGTTTGAACAATATATTCAAAAAATGATTCCGGACATCGCGCAAAGGGACATTGACCTGATGCGTGCAAGATGCGTTACGAAAAAGCTGCGCAGGAGGGAAATGCTATTGCAGGAGGGCGAAGTGTGCCGGCATAAAATTTTTGTAGCAAAGGGATTGCTGCGCAACTACAGCCTTGCTGATAACGGGCGCGAATACATCGTGCGTTTTGCCGATGCGGGCGGCTGGACAACAGACCCGGAAAGTTATTACAGCGGCTTACCTTCTAAATATTACATTGATGCAATTGAGGCTTCGGGAGTAGTGATGTTTAGTCACGACGATTTTGAATTGCTAAAGCAGGCCATTCCTGCACTGGTTGGCTTTTCGGAAAGGGTGATCAGCACGAACGCGGGTTTTATTCAGCAGCGGGTGTTGATGAACATTAGCGCGAGCGCAGAGGAAAAATATACTGACTTTGTGCGAACACATCCTGACATCTTTCACCGGGTGCCATTGCATATGGTGGCTTCTTACCTGGGCGTATCGAGAGAAACGCTTACGAGAGTGCGACAGAGTTTGACGGTTGGGACAAGAATGTAAGATTACAGCGAATTTTTTCCCGCAGATTTTCGCAAAATATTTCCCGCAGATTTTCACGGATTGTTGGAGGAGATGAATCAGCGAAAAACATCTGCGTTCATCTGCGGGAACATTACTATCATAACGTTTTGCAATACCCTACCTTTACCCAAACTTCCTGCTATGCACTCCTCTATCAAATATTTACTGATACTTTTATGTGTAGGCATTCATTACGCCCACGCACAACCGATACCAGATTCAACAGCGCAGAAGATCAATCAAATTTTTAACCTGTGGAACAACAACAATACTCCCGGCGTGGCCATTGGCGTGGTGCGCAACGATTCGCTGATATATGCCAAAGGGTATGGCATGGCCAACCTGGAGTATGGCATTCCTATTTCGCCGGAAACCATTTTTCATATGGCGTCGGTATCCAAACAGTTTGCGGCATACAGCATTGTGCTACTGGCGCGGCAGGGCAGGCTAAAGCTGGAAGACGATGTGCGGCAATACCTGCCCTGGTTTCCCGACTTAAAGGAGAAGATCACCATCCGGCATTTGCTTAACCATACAAGTGGCATTCGCGATCAGTGGCAACTGCTGGCCATTTCGGGCACACGGCTGGATGATGTGATTACGCAGGAGCATATTGTAAAGATCCTGAGCCGGCAACAGGCGCTCAACTTTAAACCGGGCGACAAATATTTTTACAGCAACAGCGGCTATACCATGCTGGCAGAAATTGTAAAATCGGTTACGGGCAAAACGCTGCGGCAGTTTACCGACTCTGCGATTTTTAAACCGCTGGGTATGAAGCAAACGCATTTCCACGACGATTATATGGAAATTGAAAAGAACCGGGCTTATTCGTACTACCGCAAAAGCATGCTGTCGTTTGCCAACAGTGTGTTGTCGTACAGCAATGCGGGCGCTACCAGCCTGTTCACCAACATCAACGATTTAGCAAAATGGGCCGCCAACTTTTACAAACCAGTGGCAGGCACAGCTGCCGACATTGAACAACTAGTGCAAAAGGGCAAACTGAACGATGGCACGGAAATCGACTATGCGTTGGGTATAATGAATGACACCTACAAAGGATACCGGCAGTATTCGCATTCGGGTGGCGATGCGGGCTTCAGAACTTACCTTACGGTGTTTCCCGAACTGAAAATGGGCTTTATGGTGTTCAGCAACCTGGGCGAAGTGAATACCTATGAAAAAGCATATCAACTGGTAGATGTATTTTTAAAAGATACTACTACTCAAACGGCAACAGCCACCCCAACGGTAGACAGCAGCAAAGCCATTGTAAAAGATACCGTGCGGATCAAAAAAATGACAGGCGATTTCGTGTCCGACGAAGGGGTTTTGTTCAGCTTTGCTTTGCGCAACAATAAACTGTACTGGCAGCGCTACGGCAATTCGGATGTGTTATATCCTGTGGCTAACGATAGTTTTGTGGTAGCAAAATCGCCCGATGTGCGGTTTGCTTTTGTAACGATGCCGGACAAACGAATAGTAGTAAACCAATATTGGCCGGGCAACAAGCGGGTGCTGGAAGGATATGCTGCAGACACATCGTTTACCGACGCGGAACTGCAGGCATACGCTGGTGTATATCATTGCCCGGAATTAGATTGCAAATACAGCATCGAGGTAAAAGATCATGCGCTGGTGCTCACCAATAACAAATACAACAACAGCAAGCTGAAGCTGGTGGGCAAAGACCACCTCTTTACCGATCATTGGTGGATGCGGCATCTAAGAACGATCAGGGATAAACGAAAAAAGATCATCGGCTTTGAGGTGAATGATGGCAGGGTAATGTATTTGAGGTTTAATAAGGTGTAGGGCGCAAGGTAGAGGGTGTAAGGTTGAGGATGTAAGGTTGAAGGCCTACAACCTCTCAACACAAAACAAAAACACGAAACACAAAAATATAGTACATTCATAACCGTTACCTTGCTTTTACACTAAAAACGATGCTATGAATGCAGTACGCTTTGCCGGCTTATTCCTGCTGTATTTTACTTTCTCAGCACAATGCATTACTGCACAAACGTCTGTACCCGCATTTAAAAAGCATGTCATTTCTAAAGATTTCATTTCGGAAGGAGTTGCTGTGGGCGATGTAAACAAGGATGGAAAAATAGATATACTGGCGGGTCCGGGTTGGTTTGAAGCGCCCGATTGGAAAAGACATGACATCGATACCTTTAAAGTCTATCAGCCTAAAACAACTTATGCACGTTCATTTCTCAACCACTGCATGGATGTTAACCAGGACGGATGGCCGGATCTGATTGTGCTCGACTTTCCGGGGCTGAGCGCCGACTGGTTCGAAAATCCTGGCAAGAAAGCGGGTTACTGGAAAAAACATCGTTTGTTCGATAACGTGGGCAACGAATCGCCTGTGTTTGCCGATGTGGATGGCGACGGGCAGGATGATATTATTTGCGCCGACTCAAAAACCAACCAGGTAATTTGGCTGCAGGCGCCGGCAAAAGGCAGTACAACCTGGAAGCGCTTTACCGTGGGTAAACGAAACGTGTTGGGTACAGATATACAGGGGCACGGCATGGGTTACGGCGATTTGAATGCCGATGGGAAAAAAGACATTTTTACCAAAGATGGCTGGTGGGAAGGGCCGGCAGATGTGAAACAACCGGAATGGGTTTTCCATCCGGCAGATATAGGCGAAGATTGTTCGCAAATGCATGTAACGGATGTAAATGCCGATGGTCTTCCCGATGTGGTGAGCGCATCGGCCCATCGGTATGGTATATGGTGGCATCCGCAATACAAAGATGATGAGGGCAACCGCTGGTGGGATCATTATACCATCAGCTTTTCCACTTCGCAAACGCATGCCAGCGCCATGGCGGATTTTAACGGCGACGGTCACGCAGACCTCGTTACCGGCAAACGTTATTTTGCACACCTGGAACGATTGAACCCCAGCAACAAAACCACTATCGACCCGGGCACTTACGAAAAGCCCACACTGTATTGGTTTGAACTCACGCCTGGCAAAAAGCCTTACTGGATTGAACACGAAATTGACGACGACTCAGGAGTGGGCATTAACATAGAAGCGCAGGATATAAACGGAGACGGAAAGCCGGATATCATCATTGCCAATAAACACGGGGTTTTTTATTTTGAAAACCAGATGTAATATTTGTGATTTCTGATTTGGGCCTGCCGGCAGCCAGGTTTGATTGTTAACTGCGCATTGCTGATCGCTGACGGCCGAAAGCTGACCGCCCTTGGTTCTTGCATCTTGTTTTTTGTTTTTGTTTCCTGTTTCATCAAATAAGCATTATATTTAACAACGTCTTAAAACGATGATTGTGCTATTGAAATGGCTTTGCCGTAAGTAAATTCATGGTATTGTTTTACTAAAAAATTGCCATATGAACATTACACTACAGCAAGCTGAAACCGCGATAGCGGCAGCAAAGAAAAAAGCGCAGGAATTGAATACCCTCATGGATATTTGTGTGGTAGACAGCGGTACACTCCTCACTGCTTTTGCACGAATGGACGGCGCATGGATCGGCTCGATAGACATTTCTTTTAAAAAAGCGAAAACAGCCAGGTACTTCAATATGGATTCGGGAGAAATTGGTAAGCTCTCTCAACCCGGAGGATCTTTGTTCAACATTGAACATTCAAACGGCGGGTTGATCACCTTTCCTGGTGGAGTGCTCATTAAAAATGGCAAAGGAGAAATTATAGGAGCCATTGGCGTTTCGGGCAGCACCGTCGAAAACGATCATGCGGTAGCGCAGGCCGGGGCTGCAGCCGTTAAATAAATTTTGTTAATCCTTTTTTTAAAATAACGAAATACGTTTTGCCATGTGTAAAAATCACGGAGTCGCCTACATCAAACCTGGTGAAGTACAGGTACAGGAAATTGAATATCCCAAGCTTCAACTAGGCAATAGAAAATGCAACCACGGTGTCATCCTCAAAATTGTTTCTACCAACATCTGCGGCAGCGACCAGCACATGGTTCGCGGAAGAACCACCGCGCCTGAAGGCCTGATCCTGGGACATGAGATAACGGGACTTGTAATTGAAGCCGGACCAGATGTTGAATTTATTAAAGTGGGCGACCTGGTGTCTGTTCCGTTTAATATTGCCTGCGGCCGATGCAGAAATTGCAAAGCCGGACAAACAGGCATTTGCCTGAATGTAAATCCTGCACGCCCCGGCGCCGCCTACGGTTATGTAGATATGGGAGGCTGGGTTGGAGGACAGGCAGAATATGTAATGGTGCCTTATGCCGATTTCAACCTCCTGAAATTTCCCGACAAAGACCAGGGCATGGCAAAGATTAAAGACCTTACTTTATTGTCAGATATTTTCCCAACAGGTTACCACGGGGCTGTAAGCGCCGGTGTAGGCCCGGGTTCTATTGTATATGTAGCGGGCGCGGGTCCGGTAGGGTTGGCCTGCGCTGCAAGCTGCCACCTGCTGGGTGCTGCGGTAGTAATTGTGGGCGAGATGATTGATGAGCGCCTCAAACAGGCAAAGAGCTTTGGCTGCGAAGTAATAGATCTTAAAAAAGATGTACCACTGGCAGATGCGATTGCTGCTATCATAGGTGTACCCGAAGTAGATTGTGCCGTTGACTGCGTAGGTTTTGAAGCGCGGGGACATGGCGCCAACAGTGGCGTAGAGCAACCTGCAACGGTATTAAATTCTATTATGGATATTACACGTGCGGGTGGTGCGTTGGGCATTCCCGGCTTGTATGTAACGGGCGATCCCGGTGCGAAAGATGAGGCTGCTAAAAAAGGAAGTCTCAGCATCCGGATTGGCCTCGGCTGGGCGAAATCGCACTCTTTCTATACAGGTCAGTGCCCGGTAATGAAATACCATCGTCAGTTAATGAACGCTATTTTGTATGATAAAATACAGATTGCAAAAGCAGTGAACGTTCAGGTTATTTCGCTGGCAGATGCGCCCGGAGGATACAAAGATTTTGACAAAGGTGCTGCAAAGAAATACGTGATCGATCCGCATGGTATGATCGCAAACTAAGCTACTTTTCTTTGTTATTGATTGAACAAAAAAAGGTGATCAGCAATGGTCGCCTTTTTTGTTGAGGCGGAGAGTTTCACGCAAAGCGCGCAAAGAAGCAACGGCGCAACAAAACAAACCGCATTCGCAAATCTGCCGCTCAACTGCAAACACCGGAAGAAAATAATCGCTCCCAAGGCGTTTAGCCGTTAGCGTTGAGTCATCAGATTTTTACGCCATTTCGAAGCAGGAGAAATCTCTTGAAAGGCAATATTATAGCTTTGCGATCGCGGTTCTAAAACCATAAACCATAAACGAAAAACGATCAATCCCCAATATTTTCTAACTTTAAAGCACCTTATGCAACTTGCCAGCGTAGCTTCCATAGACATTGAACGCATTAAAAACGGCGTGCAGCAAACAGACAAAGACCTGTTGGCAATAGAAGAGCCTATGGAAATAAGATTGGATTACGGCAGCGCCGATGACAGGAAATCGCAAAGCATTGCTGTTACCATGCGAACGCCGGGAAATGATTTTGAACTGGCGCTGGGGTTTTTATTTACAGAAGGCATTATACAATCGCCCGCCGATGTGCAATGGGTACGTTATTGCACTAACATGCAAACTGCTGAAAACGAAAATAACATCGTGCGTGTTTATCTTAAAAACAATATTACCGTTGACATCGAAAGACTGAAAAGAAATTTCTACACCAGCAGCAGTTGTGGCATTTGCGGTAAAGAAAGCATTGAGCATATTAAAATACAATGCAATACGGTTGTACATTCCAATTTGCAGGCAACTCCTGAAACAATCTTGCGGCTGCCGCAAAAACTGCGCGCCCAACAAAATGTTTTTGAATACACTGGCGGACTGCATGCCTGTGCATTGTTTGATGAAAATGGCGATCTGAATTTATTGCGGGAAGACATTGGCAGACACAATGCGTTAGACAAGATTATTGGTGCTGCCTTATTTGGAAAAGACAATCCCGCAAAGCTTTCGGAAAGCATATTGCTATTAAGTGGTCGCGCCGGCTTTGAGTTGCTGCAAAAAGCAGCGGTAGCGTCTATACCCATTGTGTGCGCCGTGGGCGCACCCAGCAGCCTGGCGGTGCAATGCGCCAAAGCATTTGGCATTACGTTAATTGGCTTTTTACGTGAAGACCGGTTTAATATTTATTGCGGTGCAGAAAGAATGATAACGAACAAGCAAATAGAGGAGCCGCAACAGAACCCATAAAATATTTATGATGGAAGAAAGCAACAGCCTGCAACATAAAAGAGGAGAAACCGAAATACAACCCAACCCGGAAAATCCCGAGACTTTTGAAAATTTAAAAGTAACGGCGCCTAAAACGGTTGCCGCCGGCATTCCTGCGGTAGTATCGAGCGTAAAACATATTTTACACGAAATGGACCCGATGCGAGGAATGAAGGCGCTGCTGAAATTGAACCAGAAAAACGGCTTCGACTGCCCGGGTTGTGCATGGCCTGATCCCGACGACGACCGCAGCCGCATTGCAGAATATTGTGAGAACGGAGCAAAGGCAGTAGCCGAAGAAGCAACCACCAAGGCATTGCGCGCCGATTTTTTTGCACAAAATTCTATTGTGCAACTGGCAGAATGCGACGATTACCGCATCGGTAAAAAAGGGCGCATTGCGCAACCAATGTATCTTCCTAAAAACGGCACGCACTACCAGCCAATCACCTGGCAGGATGCATACGATTTAATTGCAAAACATTTACGTGAGTTGGCTTCGCCAGACGAAGCCACGTTTTATACTTCGGGCAGAACAAGCAATGAAGCTGCTTTTCTCTACCAGCTTTTTGTAAGAGCATATGGAACCAACAACCTGCCCGATTGTTCTAACATGTGCCACGAAAGCAGTGGCGTGGCGTTGGGCGAAAGCCTCGGTATTGGCAAAGGGTCGGTAACACTGGAAGATTTTTACGAAGCGGAGGTGATTATTATCCTGGGGCAAAATCCCGGAACCAATCATCCACGCATGCTCACCGCGCTCAGCAAGGCCAAAGAGAATGGCTGTACTATTATTTCGGTAAATCCCTTGCCCGAAACGGGTTTGGTGGCTTTCAGCAATCCGCAAACCATTAAAGGTGCCCTGGGTATAAAAGCAAAATTATCCGACATTTTTTTACAGGTAAAGATCAATGGCGACCTGGCGTTGATGAAGGCCATTTCAAAACTGATGCTGGAAGAAGAACGTAAAAATCCGGGCACTGTATTCGATCACGATTTTATTCATCAGCACACTACCGGCTACAACGAGTTGCTTGCAAACATTGATGCTTATTCGCTGGAAGAGCTATCAGATGCCTGCGGCATTGACATGAACCAGTTGCAGGAAGTAGCATCCGTATTTTGCAAAAAGAAAAAAATAATTGCCTGCTGGGCAATGGGACTTACACAGCATAAAAATGCGGTAGCCTCCATTAAGGAGATTGTAAACGTGCTGCTGCTAAAAGGCAGTATTGGCAAACCCGGTGCGGGTACCTGCCCGGTTAGGGGGCACAGCAATGTGCAGGGCGACCGTACAATGGGCATTTACGAAAAGCCTCCGCAAAAGTTCCTGGACAGCATTGAAACGAATTTCGGGTTTCGTCCGCCGCAGCATCATGGCTTCGACGTGGTAGACTCGATTAAAGCCATGCACGAAGGAAAAGTATAAGTGTTTATGGCTATGGTAGTCTATTTTCTTTCTGCCACGCCTGATAATTTGTATACTGCAGCTGAATTGCGTAATTGCAATCTAACAGTACAGGTGATTAGCATTTTGAACCGCAG
>JBQCFW010000148.1:0-28310 GCA_051958655.1 Agriterribacter sp.
TGACTAAATACTGGCTGTCCGGTAAAAAAATTACTTTTGTTCATGGTTGTTTGAAGTGTGGTAACTTAAAACTAACCATAAGGGGGCAATCGCCCCCTTATTCCTTATATTATTTTTTACCGGACACTAGTGATCAAAAATTTCAAATCTCAAATTCTCTTCATGCAGCAATTGCTAACAAACCTTGAAACTTTTTACCAGCTTAGCCCGGAGGCTAAATTAGTGCTGGAAGATTGTTTTGAAGAAATAACACTCGCTAAAAATGAGTTCCTTGTAAAGGAAGGAAAAATATGCAGGCACCTTTACTTTTTGCAGCAAGGCGCTTTAAGAGGCTTTTACACCCTCGACGGAAAAGAGATCACTCATTGGTTTGGTTTTGAAAACGATTTTGTTACTTCCTTTCACAGCTTTACCACGCAGCAACCATCGGTAGAAAATATACAACTGATGGAAGGCAGTATATTATGGGCAATCTCTAAAAATACACTAACAAGCTTGTTTGATCGTCACCACGAAATTGAACGACTGGTTCGCATTGCCTACGAAAAATATTACATCCGGTTAGAAGATCGTTTTGTAAACGCCCAATTTAAAACAGCAACGGAACGTTATGAAGACCTGCTGCTGCGCGCACCTCATATCATTGAACGGGTGCCGTTGGGATATATCTCTTCTTACCTGGGCATCAGCCAGGAGACATTGAGCCGTGTGCGAAGCAGGCTTTAACAATCTACCTCCGGCTTTTTGACTATTATCAAAACCAGCATTGCCTGCGAAGAATAGATTTGTTTCCATAAATAAAAACTATGGAACAAAAATTCAACCAACAACCCTCTGCCGCTTTCGTCGGTGCGTCGTGGTTTGCTTTATTAACAGGTATTGTTGCTTTTATTATAGGATTATGGAATGCCGACATGCAACTGAATGAGAAGGGCTATTATTTTACGGTACTAATGTTCGGCTTGTTTTCGGCTATATCAGTGCAAAAAGCGGTACGCGACCAAATGGAAGGCGTTCCGGTCACCAATCTGTATTATGGTATTGCCTGGTTTGCTACCATTTTATGCATTGTTCTGCTAACGGTGGGGCTATGGAATGCTACGCTCACCAAAAGCGAAAAGGGATTTTACGCTATGTCGTTTACGCTGGCCATTTTCGCGGCAATTGCCGTTCAAAAAAATACGCGCGATGCTAAAATCGCTAAAAAAGAAGAGCCAAAGAACCCGAACACTACAGAAATTACATCAACGTATGTGCATAAGCAGTAAATACTCCCGGGTTTTACGCGACGAACGCAACGGAGCAGCGGATAAATAATCGGACTTTATTGAAAGGATAACAAAAAAACCTGCAATTCATTTTGAAATATAAAACTTTATTCTACATTTGTAGAACAAGAAATCAAATTGTAGAATGACAAAGCTTTCAAAGTCTGAAGAAAAGTTAATGGAACTGATATGGAATCACAAAAAGGTGTTCATGAAGGACATTATTGAGAGTTATCCCGATCCCAAACCAGCCAGCACCACTATTGCTACCATGCTCAAGAGAATGCAGGACAAAGGCTTTATTGGATACACGCTTTTCGGCAATTCTCGTCAATATTACCCGCTTGTTAATAAGGGTGATTATTTCAGCAAGCACGTGAAGGGCATTATCAAAAATTATTTCGGCAATTCTGCTTTACAGTTTGCATCCTTTTTTACCACATCCAGCAATTTAACGGCTATCGAACTGGAAGCACTAAAGCAAATTGTGGAACAGGAAATTAAAAGAAAGAAAAAATGATCATTTACCTTTTAAAAACGATTGCCTGCTCTGGATTGCTATGGGGCGTATACAAGCTTTTTCTTGAAAAGGAAAATATGAACCATTTCAAACGGTTCTACCTGTTGTTCAGTCTTGTGTTTTCTTATACTATGCCTTTGCTTGTATTTACTGTACAGCAGGTTACAGATCCTGTAATGGCAACTGTCAACACTTTTACGCCTGCTGTTTTGCCTGAAACAGTTACAGGATCGCATAAAACTCAATTGCCGGAATTTTATTCTTACACCAGTATACTGCTGTATGTATATGGCGCAATCACGCTACTTTTTTTAGTGCGCCTGACGGCAGTTTTGTGGTTACTGTCGGAGAAGATAAGGCGCAATAAAACGATCCAACTGGACAACGTAACACTGGTACTCATTGAGCAAAATATACAACCGTATAGTTTTCTGCATTATATTTTTGTTTCCGCAAGTGCATACAATGCAAACAGGATTGAACAGGCGATCCTCGATCATGAAATGACACACGTTCGCCAAAAACATTCTTTTGATATAATAGCAGTGGAGTTGTTGCGAACAATCTGCTGGTTTAACCCGTTTGTATACGCTTATAAAAGAGCCATCCAATTGAACCATGAGTTTTTAGCCGATGGGCATGTTGTTAAAACCTGCAATGATATTCCATCATATCAATACCTGCTGCTGAATACAATTCGCATTCAAAGCAAAGCTTTCCTCACCAGCCCATTTAATTTTTTAACCGCCAAAAAAAGACTGATCATGATGACGAAACAGACTTCCCGGCTGACCGCCGTACTCAGGATGATAGTAATTACCTTGATAGTAATCATTTCAGGATATGCATTTTCTACAAAAGCTATCGCCCAGCAAAAAGAAAAACCTCAACCTCAGGTTCAGCCAGAAAAACAAACAGTGACAGGGACAGGGGGTGTTTCGGAGGAAGAACTGAACGAATTCAAAAACATTGTTGAAAAATACCATAACGTAAAAAATTCTAATGCTGTATATGATTTCAGAGACATGACTCAGGCGGAAAGGGAACGGCTTAAGACAATATACTTTAACATGACTGCAGAACAGCAAAGCAGTCAATTCATAAGATTTAAACCACCTGTAAAACCACTACCTAAAACAATACCAACAGAACGTCAGTTTGAGTCTTTCAAAAATCCGGAAATATATGGGGTTTGGGTAAATGGCCGGAAAACAAAAAACACAGATCTGGACAGATACAGGAACACAGACTTTGCGCAGGTTTTTGTCAGTAAATTGTATGGTGCTGCAAAGAGGAATGTCAATTATTCCTACCAGGTGAATCTGATGACAAAAGACTACTATCGGAACTATTACAATGCAGCCATTGCAGATACGAGTTACAGTATGGTAATTATGGCAAGGGCCTACAAGCAATAGGAATGTAGAAAAACGAAAGTTCGAAAACAACGAACATCAGATGCATTCAGAAATATGATTGAAAAACTCTCCTCAACTACTTCACCTTTCCTAACTGTGGCGTATATCCAAAAAGCTGGCGCTCCTTTATCATCACAGCAACTTCTGTTGGCACGTGTACTTCCCAACCGGGCGTGCCGCTTTTTATTTGCTGCAGTATCGCATCCGTTTGTACCTGCAGGTTGCTTTCGTCATAATGTTGAATATCTTCTATTTTATCGTTCGTAATCAGGTATCGGAATAAGTCAACCAGGTGCGGAGGCAAAGAAAGTTTAATACAGTTACAGATGACGCCTTCTCTTAAAGTTGGATAAATAAAAAGCTTTACTTTTCTACTGAACAAGGTTGCGAAGGCTTCAAGAATTCCACCGGGCAGATCCTGGTAATGTTCTTCCGAAAAAATATATTCAAGATTGGGATAGCCAAGCACCATCCCGATTTTTAACCTGGTGATGGAAGAAAGATAAGCCACAAGCCTGTAATGGCGCTGAAAGTTAGAGATCATTACGGTTTGACCTAACGAACAAAGAACATCTACACGATCCAGGAAATCCTTCTCATCTATCTCGGCTTTTTCGTCTGCATCTCTTTCTTTCAATCCCTGCAAGGTAAGTTCCGTAAGTACTACCACATTTTCCTTATCTACATCCGGCTCTTCCAAAAACTGCTTAACACCGGTATTCAGCATATCCATGTGTACATTAATTACCGGGCGAAAACGGCCCCGCAACACTACAATGTGCTTTTTATACAACACTTCAGAAGGTTGCCTGTTTTCTCCGTCAGGGCCAAATACCGCAGCGTCCGAAAATCCATATCGAACCAGGTGCAGGCTCATCAGGCGATTGTCTACATTGGTAAAAGCAGGTCCCTCAAAGCGGATCATGTCAATCTGAATCCTGTCTCGCTCTATATTATCCATCAAAGACAACAGGAAGGTGAGCGGCGTTTCGCGATAGTAATAGCAGGCATATATAAGGTTTACCCCCAACACGCCTGTGGCTTGCTGCTGGCGGTTGTTGTTGTTATCCAGCAATTTTACGTGCAGCACCACATCGTTCGGTTCGCTGTTGGGCGTATGTTGAAAACGCACCCCCATCCAGCCATGCCCCTCATTTGTTTTGTTGTAATTGAGCGCAGCCACCGTATCAGAAAAAGCAAAAAAAGTAGTGGTCTCGCCCTTTAATGCCGCCAGGCGCTCCAGTAAAAGCTGGTATTCGTGATCAAGCATGGAAAGAAGCCGGTCTTCACTTACATACCGTTTTTTTTGCTGAACGCCGTAAATGGCATCAGAAAAAGTCATGTCATAAGCCGACATGGTTTTGGCGATGGTGCCCGATGAAGCCCCCGCTTTAAAAAAATTAGCAGCCACATCCTGCCCGGCGCCAATTTCAGCAAAAGAGCCATATATCTGCGGATCGAGGTTAATTGCAAGTGCCTTCTGTTTAGTGCCGATATCTTTGTTGTGAACAATACTCATTGCTGTTCAAAATTAGTTGATAGGAATGACTTTGCATTGAATGTAACGGCAGGCAACGTTGGTTATTTCACCAGGGAAATTATCCCGCAAAATAAATTTATTTCCAGTAATAATAAGCAGGGGCATTTGTCTTCGGTTAGAAAAATCAAATTTTTCTGACAGGTGGAGGTTCCCGCTGCCGGGCACGCTCCAGAGAGCAACTCCCCATTTGTATTCACCGCCATGTGGGCAGGTGAGCGAAAAAAATGCAAAACAAGTGTTTCGGGTATTCTTATCCGTAAGTTTCCCGATCTCGTAAGCATAATTCCTTATTGCGAAATTCTGCTGCAATTCTTAAAAATAATTTGCAGCACTAAATTTCACTATACAATGAGGCTATTATTACTCGCTGCAATTTTATTGGCTTGCTCCACTGCTTTAGCACAAACCGGACATATTAGAGGAACGATACAAACATCGGACGGCAAACCTGCGGAATCGGTAAGCGTAGGAATAAAGGGTCTTACCAAAGGAGCTATTGCCGACAAGCATGGACGTTATGAAATCAAAAACCTGGCGCCGGGTAAATACATTTTATCTACGTCATACGTGGGACTTGAAACAAAAGAAATAGCGGTAGAGGTTACGGGCGGAGAAACCACAGAGGTGGATTTTGTGCTGGTTGAAACCGACAAGCAGTTGCAGGAAGTCATCATTTCTTCGCGCCGCCATACTAAAAACAGCGAATATGTGGCAAGGCTGCCATTAAAATATCTTGAAAATCCGCAGGTATACAATACCGTTTCTTCAGAAATTTTAAAACAGCAGAATATTACCAGCTACGACGATGCACTTAAAAATGTACCGGGCATACAACGCCTGTGGGAATCTACGGGTCGCGGTGGAGATGGCGGTTCCTATTTTGCATTAAGGGGTTTTGAAGCGCAGGTGAGCATGGTAAATGGCTTGCCTGGCTTATCTACCGGCAATCTTGATCCGGCTAATCTCGAAAAAATTGAAGTAATTAAGGGTCCTTCGGGAACACTGTTTGGCAGCAATGTTATTGGTTATGGCGGGTTGGTAAACAATGTTACAAAAAAGCCATACGATACTTTCGGCGGCGAAATTTCGTACACTGCAGGCAGCTTTGGGCTGAACAGGATTACGGCCGACATCAATACTCCGTTAGACAAGGAAAAAGGCATATCCCTTCGCGTAAACACTGCTTATCACAATGAAAACAGCTTCCAGGATCAGGGCTTCAGGAAATCATTCTTTTTTGCTCCTACCCTTTCTTATAAAGTAAACGAAAAATTATCTTTTTTGGTAGTAAGCGAATTTATGCAGGAAGAAAAAACCAACCCCACCATGCTGTTCCTGGGCAGAGATAGCAAGCTGCAATTTAAAGACCTGGAAGACCTGAACTATAATAAGAAGCTGTCGCTCACAGGCAACGATCTTTCAATGAAAAATCCCCGGTATGTGCTGCAGGCACAAATGTTATACAAGCTTTCCGGTAGCTGGACTTCTCAAACGGTGGTGTCCAGGAGCCAGTCTAATTCAGATGGTTATTATTCTTACCTGTACGATAATGAAGATGGACAACGAGACTTCGGGTTGTTCATAACGAAAGAGAATACCCGAACCATTTCATCTGATATTCAACAGAACTTTATCGGCGATTTTACAATCGGCAATTTCAGAAACCGCATTGTAGCTGGTCTTGATTATTTTGAAAGAGGAGTAGCTTATGCAGGCACCGGCTGGGACAGGGTGCATAACGTAAATGCACAGGGTGAGATCAACTACAGAGATCCATACAATCCCGGAACTGATTTGCCGGAAGTGTATTTAACCAAAGCATCTGTAGACCAGTTGCTGGCCGCCACGGGCTGGGATAACTACAACTCTAAAAACAAAGTATACAGCGCCTATGTATCCGATGTGTTCAACATAACGCCGGGCATTATGGCAATGGCAAGCATAAGAGCCGACAGGTTTGTTAATTCTAAACACAAACAAACCGCATTCTCTCCTAAATTCGGATTGATCTATCAGCCCATTAAAGATCAGGTATCCATATTCGCCAATTATATGAATGGATTCAGGAACATCGATCCTTCGCCGCTTTACTCTGAAGCAGAAGGAGAAGATGAGGTGATCATCGGCGAAACTGCATTTAAGCCTGAGCAGGCCGATCAATTGGAATTTGGTATTAAAACCAGCCTGTTCGCAGGAAAACTAACTTCTTCTATAAGCTATTACGATATTGAAGTGCGTAACCAAACCATGCCCAAACCAGGCAGCAATCCAAGAAATTTGATCCAGGGCGGCAGAAGCCGCAGCCGCGGGGTGGAACTGGACATCACGGCCAATCCTGTGGCGGGCCTGAACATCATGGTTGGATACAGCTACAATTATAGCAACATTCTAAAAGGCGAACTGCTGAACATATGGTTTGAAGAAGGAAAGCGCCCTATATGGGCAGGACCTGAAAACCTGTTTAATGCCTGGGCAACATATACTTTCACAAACGGTGCAGTGAAAGGATTGGGAATAGGTTTTGGCGGCAACTATGCCAGCGACAATGCTACATTGAACAACACGCTTACGGGTGTATTCATTTTACCGGCATATACGGTTTTAAACGGATCGGTATTTTACAATACCGGTAAGTTCCGTATAACTTGTAACCTTAATAACATAACGAACAAAGATTATTATGGTGGCGGCTGGAGCACTGTAAATCCGCAAAAGCCCAGGAATTTTGTGGCAAGTGTAGCATACAGATTTTAAACAATCGTCTCAAAAAAATGAAACAACCCCGGCCCGCAGCCGGGGTTGTTTCATAATAGCTTAATCTGTTGTAAAGCACTGCAAATGATTTTCACTCACCAGTTTTTACTTTTCTCTGAACTCCGTAGGGATGGCCAATACTAACGGATAAACACACACGCCTCCAAAGAACAAATATTGATCGATTCTTCATTTTCGCATATCTTGTCATAACGCTAATGATAATTCTTAGAAATGCATTATTCAAGTTTCCCCATATATGCACAGTAATAATTTTAACCGGTGGAGTGTTAGTCGTTGTATTCTTGTAAGCCTGCTGGCTGTCGTATCAATGCCTGCACTATCTTTTGGAAATGTAACAGAGCAAGCAGACAGCTTACCCGTTATGGCTCTGCTTTCCTATATCGATAAAGCAGGTAAATTAAAAACGGTTCGCAGTTTTGATGAATGGCAAACCAGGCGACGACAAATACAGGATAGCATGCAGGCGGTGATGGGCAACCTTCCTGATAGAAAACATTTGCCTCCCTTCAACACACAAACGCTCGACAGTATAACAACAAAAAATTATACCCGCTACAATATCCGGTTTACAGCAGCAGAAAAGGAAGAGGTACCGGCTTACCTGTATGTACCTGTTAAGAAAACGCGTGGTAAAAAATTTCCTGGCATACTCGCCTTGCATGAAACAGGTATGCAGGGAAAAAAAATTGCAGACGGACAAACCGGCAAGCCCAACCTGGCTTATGCAAAAGAACTTGCTGAAAGAGGATATATAGTGATCGCACCGGACTATCCCGGCTTTGGCGACCTGAAAGAATATGATTTTAAAACCGATCGCTATCAATCAGGAACAATGAAAAGCATATTCGATAATATGCGTTGCATCGATTTGCTGCTGTCGAGAGCCGACGTTGATGCCAGCAGCATTGGAGTGATCGGGCATTCCCTGGGAGGGCACAATGCCATTTTCACCGGCGCTTTCGATGATCGCTTAAAAGTAGTGGTATCCAGTTGCGGCTGGACGTTGATGCACAGTTACTTTAATGGCGACTCAGCATCAGCAGGCAGGTACGGAGGAAAATTATGGCCCTGGTCGCAGGAAAGATATATGCCATTGATGCGGGATAAATACAATCTTGACCCCGATAAAATTCCTTTTGATTTTGATGAAGCGATAGCGGCAATCGCTCCCCGCGCTTTTTTTTCCAATTCGCCTGTAAATGATGGCAACTTCAATGCAGCGGGCATACAAAAAGGAATAGCTAACATTAGAGAAGTATACGATTTTTTGCAGGTGCCTGGCAATCTTCAGGTGCGCTACCCCGATAGCGAACACGATTTTCCCCTGCGGGTAAGATGGCAGGCTTATGATTTTATTGACAGTGTGTTTGGACTCGCGCCCGGGAAAAAGGCTGGCTTTTCTTATTCGGACAATCCACATTATTTTAAAAGGATGGAATTATTTGCAAAACAAAAGAGCGAAAAGAATATTGTAATGCTAGGCAATTCCCTCACAGAAGGCGGTTTTTGGGATACGATCCTGCAACGAAACGATGTCGCCAACAGGGGCATCGGGAGTGATATTACGGAAGGTTATATTAACAGGATCAACGACATTTTTGATTTAAAGCCTGCTATTTGTTTTATCGAAGGCGGCGTTAATGATCTCAGTCGTGGCATTTCGCAGGAGGTTGTCACCAGCAATCTTTCTAAACTGATTGATACATTGAGAAGCGAAAATATAATACCGGTGCTGCATACCGTAACTTATGTTGCTGACAATTACAAATGGCATGACCCCAAAACCTTTAACAGCAGCATTCAAAAACTGAACATTGCTATCAGGGCTTTGGCAAAAAAGAAAAAAGCAATATTGATAGATTTGAATGAAAAGATTACGGATGGAAGATACCTTTTGAAACAATATGCTATTAGCGACGGCATACATTATACGGCAGCAACCTACTCGCTATGGGCAAAGGAAATTTTAAAAATATTGCAGCAGGTACAAAAATTACCGAACGGATCTTCCGGAGCCAAGAACGAAACCGGCAAAGATTTGAACAGGTAAAAAGCCAAAGCGCCTATTGGTTATCATAAATCAATACTTTTAAGCAACAGGTTACAAATGCATGCTGCCAATTACTAAGAAATAACCGGGTTGTAGCAAAAACTGAAAAACATTTGTTACGCAACCGGTGCAGCAACAATAGAAATTATTATTTAAAATAGGTAAGGGATACCTGTATGTGCCTGGCAAAAAGGCAATGCATTTAAACGGACGGAAAAACTTCTCACACGCAGTTAGTTTTGGTTAAGCCCCTGTTTTTACAGGGGCTGTTTTTTGAGCTGGCGATTTGGTTTAGTGAAGTGATAAATCTGAAGAGCATTCTTTCACGGCAGATCTAAAAAAAAGAAACCGGTTATGGAAACTAACCGGTTAATGATTTTATATGAATGACTATTTTTTTACGTGCTATTTCACCGTAATTACGGGTCTTAGCTTAAAGCTGTCGTTCTCTTCCTTTATGGAAAGAAGCGCATCAAAATCAAGGATAACCGTGTCAGCCGGTTGCGCAATGACTTTATTGAGCATTATTTTAAGACCAGATTCTGCACCGCTCGGAATGGTTAACGGATAGCTGACACCCTCCGCTACAATTGTATTTCTGTCGCCCAGTACCAAACGGATCTGCTGAATATTCTTTAAATCAATGAGACCTTTTGCCACTAATGTGTCATTACCATTTTGGTAAGAAAGCAAATCATAAATACCTGCGTTGGTCTCCAGGGTTTGCCAGCCTTCATCAGAAGCATCGCTATTTGATTTGATCCGAATTTCCCTCAGGTCGATGTTAACCGAATCATAATCGCCAGGCGCATCGGTAAGGCGTACGTGCAACATGGAAGAAGAATTGTTGTCAGACTTAGAGCAGGATGCGAAAAATGCTGCCATTATAAAAAGGCAGGTAGCTGTTTTCATTACTTTCATAAAGTACATTTTGAGGGAGAACTGCTACAAAATCGTGCCAGAATGATATGCATTTTAATTCGATGTATAGTGAATAGATGATCAAAATAAAACTGCTGCGTTTGTAGTTTTTGCAGGTCGCTCCTATGCTCACAAAATGGGTGCTTTCAATTCTTACATTAAAAAATTAATTGACAAAAGTTAATGGATTTAACATGCCTGGCAAACAAATGCAATGTCATTAGCGAAAGATGAATCCTTAAAACTTTATCATCTGCTTATTGCAATAGCACTGGACTATAATCCAATCCAAACGGGCCCGATCAGGTGCGGGCATTTAAAAATGTCCTCCACATAAAATTGTTTTTAGTTGGGCTCCTTTGTTATCTTAATATTTATTATTTAATTTCATTACCGGAATAAACTTCAGTGTTCTAATCACCCAAAACAAACCAAGTGCTTTCATCTCTTGTTGATACTGATGCTGTGTTGCTGTCCAAGATCGCAAAGGGAGATGAAAATGCTTTTACCCAACTTTTTGAACGTTATCGCGAAAAACTCTTTTATTATCTGCTCCGCCATACCAAATCGCCCGAAATAGCCGAAGAAATTGTTACCGACATTTTTATGAAGCTCTGGCTGGGCAGGAGCCTGGCAGAACAGATCAAAGACATCGGCGCCTTCCTGCACAAAGTAGGCTACTATAAGGTGATGGATTTTTTACGAACCACCGCCCGCCATTCCCGGCTCAGGCAGGTATATTTCGACCACCTTAACCAGGTAGAAGATCCCGCCGGCACAGAACCCTTCTTCGACGAAGAACTAAAAACGCTCCTGTACGAAGCAATCAATCAACTACCGCCGCAGCGTAAGCGCATTTACCAGTTAAGTAAGCAGGAAGGTTTATCGCACGAGCAGATTGCCACCATGCTTCATCTTTCGCCCAGCACGGTAAACAATACCATTATGGCGGCAACCCGCTCCATCGCCAGTTATGTAAAAAACTACGCCAGGCACGGCAATGCCCTCGGGCTGTTTTTCCTGCTCTGATCTTTTTCAAAAAAAATGGCAAAGCCAATAGTTATTGATGCTGGTTGATGACGTAGTACGGTCATAAGCATTATACTATGACGGAACATCAGGATCGCCTGCAATGGCTCTATCACCGGTTTATTCATAACCTGGCAACACCACAGGAACTTGCGGAGTTCTGGAAGGCCATGGATGAACTGAGTGACGACGACCCGGTAAAGGAAGCTATTTATTTACAGTACGGAGAAAAAGCACCGCCGGCTATGCAACAGCATTTGCCGGATTGGAACAGGGCGATGAAGAAAATAATGAACACCCCTTCATCAACACCAAAGACAGCATTCCTGTCTATACAACGAAAATGGTATTGGGCCGCGGCTGTGTTGGTATTTATAGTGGGAGGAACTCTTGCCTACCGGTCATTCACAAACGAAAAAAAGTCATTACCCATAGCCAGTTCAAAAACCGATCGCTATAAAAATGACATCGCCCCAGGAAGAAGTGGCGCCATCCTCACCCTTTCGGACGGAAGCACGGTTAACCTGGACACTGCACAAAACGGGCTGCTTGCCGTACAGGGAAAAACAAAACTGACCGCTGACAATGGTGTGATCAACTATGAAAAAACAAAAGCAACGGGCAGCGAACCGCTGTACAATATGATTAACACGCCAAGAGGCCGACAATTTAAAGTGGTGTTGAGCGATGGAAGCCAGGTGTGGCTAAACGCAGCTTCTTCCATCCGCTACCCGGCAGTGTTTGAAGGCGCGCAACGCAAAGTGCAGATCACAGGTGAAGCTTATTTTGAAATTGCGCCGGCGTATACAAAATCGGGCAAAGAAAAAATACCATTTATCGTACAGTTCACTACGCCATCGGGTTACAATGGCGAAGTAAATGTGCTGGGCACGCACTTTAACCTGAATGCCTATGCGGAAGAAAACGCGGTGAAAACCACCCTGCTGGAAGGAAGCGTACAAGTATCGCTCGACAACAACGAATCTGCGTTGTTGCAACCCGGCCAACAGGTAGGCATCGGTAAAAACGGGAAGATGAAAGTATCGGGCGATGTGGATGTGGATGCGGTAATGGCCTGGAAAAACGGGTACTTCTCTTTTAATAAAACAGATATGGCAACGCTGATGCGGGAGATCAGCCGCTGGTACGATGTGGAAATAGAATATGCAGGAGCCATTCCCGACAGGAAATTCGGAGGGGAAATATCGCGCAGCAGCAATGCCAGCGATGTACTGAAGATCATGGAAGAAAGCAAAGTATATTTTAAAATAGAAGGTAAAAAAATTATTGTACTGCTAGAGAAGCAGTAACATAAACGCGCTGGAACACCAATAAAAAACCGCCCTGAATTGAGCCTCAGAGCGGCTAAAGTTTATTCGGGTCAGTCCACAATTGTTGAAGCAAAATGTTTTTTAAACCCAAACATGTACAAAAGTATGCAAAAAAAACTTTGCAGCTTCCTGTATCGCCACAGGCATGCTGTAACCAAAACGCTGTTGATGATGAAGTTCACAGCCATCTTTATACTTGCAGCCTGTCTGCAGGTGAGCGCAAAAGTAAATGCGCAGAAAGTTACCCTCTCCGAAAAGGGTAGCTCATTACAAAAGATATTCCGCTCCATCAAAAAACAAACGGGATTGTCTTTTTTCTTCGACGAATCGTGGCTCAGCCAAGCAGACAAGGTAACCATTCATGTGCAGGATGTTCCGGTAGAAAAAGCACTGGACATCTGCTTCCTGCATCAGCCGCTTACCTACTCGTTAGTGGGCACCACAGTAGTGATCAAACAAAGAGAGCTGCCTGCCGCAAAAACCGCGCAAACAGATAGTATAGCAATTGCCAGACAGATTACCGGCAGGGTAACCGACGAAAACGGGGCGCCGCTGGGCGGTGTTTCGGTGGTGGTGCGCAACAGCCGTACCGGCACTTCTACCGACATCGACGGGCAGTTTACGGTAGAAGCGAACAGTGGTGATATACTGGAGTTTACGATTATAGGATACAAAAGAACGTCGGTTACGGTTGGCAGTGATAATACCCTTTCGATAAAGCTCGCGCTGGAAATTACCGAAAGCAGCGAAGTGGTAGTAACAGCGATAGGCATTGAACGCAAAAAGAAATCTCTCGCTTATTCTACTCAAACCGTAGACGGGAGCAAGCTGGCCGAAGTAAGAGAAGTGAATGTAGCCAATGCATTGAAAGGAAAGGTAGCGGGAGTACACGTAAATCCTTCAGGCGGTGGGCCTTCCGGCTCTTCGTACGTGGTGATCCGGGGCAGCAGTTCGCTTACCGGCAGCAACCAACCCCTGTATGTGGTTGATGGCGTTCCTATCGACAACCAGACTCTCGGAACACCCAGCATATTTGGAGGTCAACGCGATTACGGAGACGGCATTGGCAACGTAAACCCCGACGATATTGAAAGCGTTACAGTATTGAAAGGGCCTGCAGCGGCTGCCTTGTATGGATCGCGCGGTGCCAAGGGCGTTATCCTGATCACTACCAAAAAAGGAAAATCCGGGAAACTTACCGTTGACATCAACTCCAATGTAACTTTTGAAAAAGTAAACGTAACGCCTACCTTCCAAAGCATCTGGGGCGGAGGTTACGACGACAACTATGCGTCGTTCGACAATGCTGTAATAGACGGCCAATCAGTATCGCAATGGCCCGGCTGGCTGCAAGACAACTGGGGCGGCAAATACGACGGCCGGCTGATTTCGATTGCTACGTGGCCGGAACTGGGTTTGATTCCTTATACAGCCAAAGGCGATGACAATTTCAAGAAGTTTTATCGCACCGGCTCTACCGTTACCAATACAGCAGGCGTTTCGGGAGGAAATGAAAATGCTACGTTCAGACTCTCGTTATCGGATATGCGCAATACCGGCATTGTGCCTAACAACAGTATGAACCGGCAAACGGTGAACCTGCTTGCCAGCTTCAAAGTGTCTCCCAAACTGTCGGTTGAAGCGAAAGTAAATTACGTTCGGCAGCATGTGGTTAATCCACCCGAAACGGGCGGAGGAGGCACTTCCGCTACCGTGGCGCTGAACAGGATGCCGCTTTTCCTTGACCTGGACTGGCTGAAAGATTATAAACGCGCAGACGGATCGAGCATCAACTACAAATCCGGAAGCCCGAGAAACCCTTACTGGATCATGAATGAACTGCTGGCAGATGGCAGGCGCGACCGGGTAATAGGCTATGTGCTGGCACGTTATAAATTTACCAACTGGCTTACCTTGCAAGCAAGAAGTGGAACTGATTTTTACAACGAAACCCGTTTCTCCCGCGTAGGCGTAGGAACGCCTGGCATTGTTGATGGCAGGGTAAACAATAACGACTATAACATCAAAGAGGAGAACAGCGATGTATTACTAACGGCATCGGGTAACCTGTCGCAAAATTTTACAGGCTCGTTTTCGGTGGGCGCCAATCACCTGAATCGCAGAACAAATACTTTAAGTGTAGAAGGCACGGGCTTTAATATCCCCAACCTGTACAATGTGAGCAATGCCAAGCGAGTTACCTCGTCGAGTTTTCCCACGCAAAAACAAATCAATTCGGCGTACTTCGATGCACAGTTAGGCTATAAAAATTTCCTGTTCCTTAATGTTACGGGAAGAAATGACTGGTCGTCCACATTGGGCATCAACAATTACTCCTTTTTTTATCCTTCCACTAACCTGAGCTTTGTATTTACCGATGTTTTGAAAATGAACACTTCAGTGTTGTCTTACGGTAAGCTGCGTGCGTCGTATGCGCAGGCCGGGGCCGATGCAGATGTATACAGAACAAAAAGCGGTTACCTGATCTCCACCTCAAGCTTCAACGGTCAGCCATTTGCGGCCGTGTCAAGCGAAATTCCCCTGGCCGATCTTAAAAACGAACTGACGAGATCGTACGAGTTTGGTACTGAACTGCGCTTTTTTAAAAACAGGGTTGGATTAGATTTCACCTACTACAATGCTTCTACCATTAACCAGATTTTGCCTGTACAGATTTCTGTAGCCACAGGATTTGTTACACGCATCATCAATGCAGGAGAGATCAAGAACAAAGGCGTGGAAATTTTTGTGAATGCGGCACCGGTAGCCGGTAAAAACTTCCGCTGGGATCTCACGCTTAATTTTTCAAAGAACAAATCAAAGGTGGTTTCTCTTGCTGATGGTATTGAAACGCTTACCCTGCTCGACACCTACAACGGGGCTGTTATTGAAGCCAGGGTTGGACAATCGTATGGAAACATTGTAGGCTTACCCTTTTTAAGAAATGAAAATGGCGACAGGGTATTGACCGAACAGGGAGCCTGGCAACGCGGTAACGAACCGGTGGTATTTGGCAATGTGCAGCCCGACTGGCTCGGTGGCATCACCAATACCTTCAGCTATAAAGGACTTCAATTAAGTGTATTGATAGACGTTAGACAGGGCGGACAGGTATACTCTATGTCAAAGTATAACCAGATGGCCGGCGGCACCGGTAAATTCACTGAAAACAGGGAGAACCTGATTGCAGACGGCGTTATCCTGCAACCGGATGGAAAATATGTAAAGAGCGACAAAGTATTACTGGCGCAGGATTATTATGCATTGCAGGGACCATGGACAGATATTGGCGAAACCTGCGTGGTAGATGCCGACTACGTAGCATTGCGCGAAGCGAGTCTCAGCTACAACTTCGGTCAATTGCCACTGCTGAAAAGAAGCGTATTGAAGTCTGCCAAATTATCGCTGGTAGCAAGAAACCTGTTTTACCTGTACCGCGATCCGCAATTTAAATTGATGGGAATAAGCCCGGAAACCGCATTCAATACAACAACGGCAGCACAAGGTGTTGAAATGTTGAGTGTACCCACCACACGCAGTCTAGGCTTTAACCTGTCATTTTCATTTTAAAAACCGTCAAAAAGAAGTAAGTATGAACTATATAAAAACCGTTCTCGTTTCAGGTCTTTTGTTGTTCGGCTTTGGCTGCACAAAAAACTTTGAAAAGATGAACACCAACCCGTTGATCGTAACGAAGGATGTGATTAAGCCTTCTATGCTGTTGACTGCCGTGCTCAAACAATCTATTTTTACTACCTACAGCAATACTATTTTCAAAGAATATTCTAATTATTACAGCAACGAAGCATCCGGTGTAATTTTCCAAAACCAGGATTGGTCAACCCCGTTTTCAGACTACCAGGGCAACCTGATCAACATTTCCGAAGTAGTGCGCTTAACCGCAGACAAGCCGGAATTGAGAAATCAACATGCCATTGGACGTATATGGAAAGTATGGTTATTTCAACAATTGACCGATGCCTATGGCGACCTTCCATATTCAGAAGCCATGCTGGGTGTGGACGAAGCGATCAATCAGCCCAAATACGATACGCAGGAAGACATTTATAAAGACATGCTGAACGAACTGAAGGAAGCCGCTGCCCAACTCAGCGATGATGCCGGGCAAACCTCGTTCGGCAGCGCCGATATTTTATTCCAAGGAGATGTGGAACACTGGAAAAGATTTGCCAACTCATTGCGATTGCGGTTGGCCGTCAGGGTAAGATATGCAGACGAAACATTGGCCGGCCAGCATATTACTGACGTTGTTACTGCGCCATTGATCGATGACAATGCATGGAACGCTACGCTTACCACCATCGATGGAACAGACATCAACAACCGGAACCCACTGTACAACGATTATGTAAACAGCAATCAATATCCTGTTTGGGTAGGCTTTACCGTTACCCAGGAACTGTTGAAGAGAGACGATCCGCGCTTACCCGTATTTGCCAACAAAGCCGCCGAACCGGCAGCGGGCTACCGTGGCAGACCGATGACTTTACAGGGAGATCAAAAAATAAAATACGGTTTTGATTCTACCGCACGACTGCCGATGTTTTTCCAGGAAGCTACTCACACCATTGTTGTAATGAATGCAGCAGAAGTATTTTTTCTGAGAGCCGAAGCGGCATTGGCAGGGCTCTCTGGCGAAGATGCACAACAATTGTATCGCGATGGCATTACCGCATCGCTGGAACAGTATAATATTCCTGGCGCCGATGCAAACGACTATATGGCCTCTCCTGCTGCCAGCATTGCTACCGGCACTGATGAGGAAAAACTGGAAAACATCATCGTGCAAAAATACCTGGCAATGTATCACCAGGGCACCGAAGCATGGGCAGAGTTCCGCAGAACAGGTTACCCCAGAATATGGACCGGCGGCGACCTGGGAAGTACCAATGGGAATATTCCCCGCAGGCTTACTTATCCCACCTCGGAATATTCCAGGAACAATAGCAATGTGGCTCAGGCCGTATCACGGTTAAACGGAGGCGATAAAATGATGAGCAGGATCTGGTGGGATGCAAAACCCGGGTTGCCCTTTGAACATCCCCGGCAGGGAATGTTTCCGCCCGAAGTGTACTAGCATAGCCGAGGGAATTGTTTGGTAATGCAAAGACATCAACCTCTTACCGTCATGGGGAGCCTGTCCTAAGGCGGCGAAGCCATCTTACGCACCGGGTAACAGTTACCTATGCACGAAGACTGCTTCGTCGCCGTAAGTTTCACTTAGTGCCAGCATGCTGCTGGCGCCTCGCAGTGACGATGCGGGGAGGTGAATGATTTCGTGAAGAGTCGAACGACCCGGACAGTGCTTGATGATGCAAAGACATCAATCCCTTACCGTCATGGCGAGCCTGCCCTAAGGCGGCGAAGCCATCCACCGATAGACAAAACCGAAATGCAATGAAAAAGAAAACGGCTTACTGGATTTTTATCGCAGGAATTGTTGCAGGCTGTAACAATCATCCCTCCTATCATATAACAGAACAGTCCAATCCATTGTACGCCGCCAATACCGCGTTCGTTGCATTCGAAGATCTTTCTTCTCCCAAATTCCAGGCATTAAAAAACAAATATCAAACCGATACTATTTTTCATGGCGAACAGGATGAATTTAAGCGGATATTATTATTGCGCAACTGGATTTCAAACACCATTAAAATAAGTGATTTCGAAGCCAGCTACCCGGGGGAAGGAGATGCTGAGGCAATACTGGATGCAGCCATCAAAGGACAGGGATACCATTGCGGGCATTACATGGTTGTGCAGAATGCCATTATGAACAGTTATGGGTATATAACAAGGTGTATGGGTTCCGGCCCTGGTGTAAAAGGCGGACCCGACTGGCATCATGGCAGCAACGAGATATGGAGCAATACTTACCAAAAATGGTTTTTATCCGACGCCAAATACAATCATCATTTCGAAAAGAACGGAATACCATTGTCGGCTTTGGAAATAAGAGATGCCTATTTACAAAACAAGGCAGCCGATATTGTGTTGATGAAAGGTCCCGCCCGAACAGTTATCGCTTTCGACAGTCTAAAAAATGACAAAGGCATATTTAAAAAATGGTACACCAAAGATTTTGCGCAGGCCTATACCTGGATAGCCTGGGAAAAGATTAACACGCGGTTTACCAACTGGCCGCAAAACAGCGATACGCTCAATTACCTGAACCTGTACGCCGATTCTTATTTTGATAACAATACCTGGTTCAGAGACGGCAAACCTCATTGGGCATACCATACCAGGTTTTTAATACCTGTAGCAGAAAGAAATGCGATAGAGTGGACACCCAATACCGTTGCAGTAAAAGCAACCGTTAGTAACAACACCGCGCACATTCGCCTGCAATCGAGCACGCCTAATTTTAAAACATACCAGGCAAAGCGCTCGCCCGGTGCCGGTTGGCAAAACGTGGCTGATTCGCTAACAGTTACACTCGATAAAGAAAAAGAACTGCTGGCTTTTAGAGTAATAAACCTTGCCAATGTTGCAGGTCCGGAAAGTCAGGTAGCATTTGAGAGATAACGATCTATTTTTTAACACATCCATCAGTATAAAATATTCATGCGTATAAAACATTTTGCCTGTAAAACCATTGTCGTGTTGTTGCTGCTTTCGGGTATTGGTACACACAGTTTTCCACAGGAAACAGCGCTGGCAGAAAAGGGCATCTTTATTATTCCTTCTCCTAAAGAAGTACAACTAACAGACAGTGACTTTAATTTGTCTGCTGACGTTACTATTGTGCCGGATAAAAACGCTTCAGCTAATGAAAAGTTTTCAGCGAAGCAATTGTCTGTATTCCTACAGGAGAAATTTGCATTGTCCATTCTATTGGCATCGAAGTCTTCAAAAAAATCAATTGTGCTTACTACCAAAGGCGCAAACAAGAAATTGGGAGATGAAGGGTATACAATCCTTGTTGAGGAAAACAATATAACAGTAAGAGCTAACGAAGATGCCGGGTTATTTTACGGCGTGCAAACCCTGATGCAGCTCATCCGGAAAAAAGAGTCCGGCGCATATATCAGTGGTATGAAAATAACTGATTGGCCCGATACCAGGCAAAGAGCTGCGCACTACGATACCAAACACCACCAGGATACGCGTGCGTTCGTGGAAAGCTTTATCCGCGATCTTGCCAAATACAAAATCAATATGCTCATTTGGGAATGGGAAGACAAGTTTGAATATCCCAGTCACCCAGAAATTGGCGCACCCGGCGCATTCACCATGAAAGAAATGCAGGAGCTTACCCGCTACGCCCGACAATATCATATTCAGATCGTACCATTGGTGCAGGGGTTGGGACATGCAAGTTTTATATTAAAATGGCCGCAGTTTGCGCACTTGCGCGAAATTCCAGCATCGAACTTTGAATTCTGCCCGTTAAAAGATTCGTCTTACCTCCTGCTAAACGATCTGTGGAAAGATGCTATGGAAGCCACGCCCGGTTCATCGTTTGTGCATATAGGTACGGATGAGACGTATGAACTGGGGCAATGTGCCAACTGTAAAAAGAAAGAAGAGGAAATAGGCAAGAGCGGATTGTTTCATTTGTTTGTAGGCAGGTCGGCAAAAATAATACAGGCCGCCGGCCGGCAGCCAATGGTGTGGGAAGCGCCCATGGGTTGGGCAAAAGGAAGACTGCGGGTATACCATACCGATATGAAAAAAGAAAAACCAGTTACACCGCAAAAAGGAATTGTGCTCACCGAATCTTACGACTATGAAACGCCCGATCTGCAATATGCGAAACAGGCAAAGGCTTTAGGCTACTCCATCTATGCATACGATCCTAACCCCGGTATAGAACAATTGTTTCTTCCTTATTTTTTCAGCAAGGGCGAAAACGGCGATACATTGAAAGGCAGCCTGGAAAATTCTTACCGGTTTTTAAAAGCCAACCTGGGCAAAAATGTTTTTGACGGTGTGATCAGAACTTCGTGGGACGATTCCGGATTGCCGATGCAGGCATGGATGCTCACCTTTGCTACAACAGCTGCATTTTCGTGGAATGCTTCTGCACCATCGCTACCCGAATTCACGCACACATTTTTTAAGAACAGGTATGGCGCAAACGCTGTTGGAATGGATTCTGTGTACCGGTTGCTGAACGAAGGTGCTTACTTTTATATGGAAAGTTTTGAAAGAGAAGTGTGGGCATGGGGTGAGATTGGCAAAACGCATCTGCCCGATCTGCCCAGAGGTGATGCGCTCGAATACGATCCATTCTGGAATACCCGGTATGCAGAAAGAGTAAAGCAATCGGAAATATTTCTTGATAAAATGAATACGCTCATCAACATCTGCAATAAAAACCTGGAGCGCGACATTGATAACAGGTACGATGTAGAAATTTTTCTCAGCCTCGCAAATATGATCAAACACACAGCTCTTACCTATATTGATCTTTCCCAGTTGGAACAGGCGATCAAACAGGCGCACCAATTGCGTTTTGTTGATCTTCAACAATCGTACAGCTACCTGCAGCAAGCGGAAAACATTGTTAAAAAGAGCATCGAAAGAAGACAAAATGTATTTGCATCGCTGGTTACATTGTGGGAGAAAACAAGGCTTCCGAAAGGAATGTCTACTCCAACAAAGCAATACTTTTTTGAGCAGGACCGTACGCGGCATTTTGCGAACAGGGCACCGGATATGACTTATCTGATTATAGACGAACAACAGCTGGATATGGAAGACTATTTGATACAATTGCAAAAATATATGCACTATTTTCACTCCAGGTTTTTAAATAACGCAAACCATTAACCGCTTTTAAACAACAACTCATGATAAAAAAGTATCCCTACTGTTCTTTATGGATTCTTTTCGTACTACTGATACATGCATGCTCGGAACATACAGCTTCAAAGGAAACTTATTACAGCGCAGACGACTATGCGAAGGTGGAAAAATACGATGTACATGTTCACATCAATACTTACAATCCTTATTTTATTCACTTCGCCCAACAAAATAATTTCAAGCTGCTAAGCCTCAATGTGGGTGCGCCGGGTTATCCAACCATTCCACAGCAGCAGCAATATACGCTGGCACACTTAAAAAATTTCAAAGGCAATTTTGCTTATGCCACCAGCTTTGACATCAATAGTTTTGAAGATTCTAACTGGCAGCAAAAAACACTGGACTACCTGAAAGCCTCGTTTGACAGCGGCGCGATTGGCGTGAAAATATGGAAGAACATCGGGATGGAATACAAAACCAAAGACGGGAAATTTATAATGGCAGACGATCCGCGCCTCGACACCATTTATAGTTTCATTGAACAGAACAACATTACACTCGTTGGGCATTTGGGCGAACCCAAAAATTGCTGGCTGCCATTGGATAAGATGACCGTAAAAAATGATCAGAATTATTTTAAAAAACACCCCGAGTATCACATGTTCCTGCATCCTGAATTGCCTTCTTACGAAGACCAGGTAAATGCAAGAGATCATATACTGGAAAAGCATCCACGGCTGAGGTTTGACGGGGCTCACCTTGGCAGCCTTGAATGGAGTGTGGATGAGCTGGCAAAAAGACTGGATAAATTTCCAGGTATGGCCGTAGATATGGCAGCTCGTATACCGCACCTGGAATACCAGGCTATTAAAAACCATCAAAAAGTACGCGACTTCTTTATCAAATACCAGGACAGGCTTTTATATGCTACCGATTTGGAAATTGATGACAACATGGATACCACAGCCGCCAAAAAGGAAGCGCAGGAGGTATGGCTGAGCCACTGGAAATTTTTTACGTCAGATGAATTGATGAATGCCCCTGAATTGACGGAACCATTCCGGGCACTACATCTGCCGAAAGAAGTGATAGACAAAATATACAGGAAGAACGCACAAAAATGGTTTCCTGGGTTAAGCAAATAAATACGATGCTTATGCTGCGATGGGTTATTATTCCTTTGTTCACATTCATATCCTCCGCCGGGGTTAACAGGAACGGGCAACCGCCGGTCCGTGAACTCCTTGTACGCAAAACCACCGATTTTAAAATATCGGGAGATGGCGCTGCTAACAACTGGGCAAACACAGAGTGGATTGCCATACCACAGCGTACTTCAACCGGCACTGCTTATGAAACGAAAGTAAAACTTATGTATTCCGAAACCGGTTTGTATTTTTTGTTTTCCTGCCAGGATAACAAGCTGACCAATACGATGCAGGCTGATTTTTTGGATTTGTGGAATGAAGATGTGATTGAAATTTTCCTGCAACCGGATTCTGCCCAACCAGCTTATTTAGAATACGAGCTTTCGCCGCTGAATTATGAATTGCCTATCATCATCTTTAATGAGAAAGGAAAATTGAACAGCTGGATACCTTTTTATTACGAAGGCGATCGCAAAACAAAACACGCTACCGCCGTTACCGGTGGTGAAAGGAAAACAAATGCAACAGTAAACGGTTGGACAGAAGAAGTATTTATTCCGTATCAATTACTGAAACCTGTACTGAATGCATTGCCGTCATCCGGTACTCGATGGAAAGCCAATCTGTGCCGGATAGATTATGATAACGGTGAAGCACTCTGGTCGTGGCAACTAACCAGCGGCAACTTTCATGAGTACAATAAATTTGGAAGCTTTCGTTTTGAATGATTAAATAACAATACCGCCTGTTAACCCGAACGGATGACAAAGGTTAGGAACTTTACAACAGCTTTTACCTTCTTTCAGCGATGTTTATAAAGTTCCTAACCTTGCTCATCGTTCAGTAAACAACACTAATAAATACCCATATATGAACCAGCAAAAAGGAACTACATTACTCCATCCCCGCAGAGATTTTCTCAGGAATTCTGCCGCGGTTATTGGAGGAAGTTTGGTAAGCGCTGCGCTGCCTTTTAATGCAGGCGCGTGGACATTTAATAATGAGCCAATAAAAATTGCGCTCATCGGCTGCGGAAGCCGTGGCGCAGGCGCTGCCGTAAATGCATTGAGTACTACATCCAACGTGGTGCTGGTGGCAATGGCAGATGTGTTTAAAGATAAGCTGGATGAAACCTATAGCAACCTCACAAAAATTGAGTCGATCAAAAACGCTGTCAAAGTTCCTGAAAAAAACAAGTTCGTTGGTTTTGATGCCTATGAAAAAGCGATAGCAATATCAGACGCGGTATTGCTGGTAACGCCGGCGGCTTTTCGCCCATTGCATTTTGATGCTGCTGTAAAAGCCGGCAAGCATGTATTCATGGAGAAGCCGCTTGCTTCGGATGCGCCCGGAATCAGGAAAATTTTAGCGACAGGGAAACTGGCAACTGAAAAAAACCTGAAAGTGGTAGTGGGTTTACAAAACAGGTATGACCCTGGCTATATTGAAATGGTTAAAAAATTAAAAGAAGGTACCATTGGGAAAATTGTTTCCGCGACTGATTACTATTTAATTGGTCCTGTTAAATTGGTTCCGCGACAAAAAGGACAAACAGAGCTGGAATACCAGATGCGGAACTGGCGATATTTCAACTGGCTTTGGGCTGGTTCACCGGCAGGTTTGCAAATTCACAACACAGATATTGTAAACTGGGTGAAGGATGGTTACCCTGTGCGGGCGCAGGGTATAGGCGGTCGGTCGTCATTAAAGGGAAGTGATAACGGCGACATCTTCGATCACTTCTATATTGAATATGAATATGCAGATGGCACCAAACTCAACAGCCAGATCAGGCATATTGGTGGCACCTGGAACAAGGGCGGCGCTTATTTCCAGGGCACCAACGGTACTGCCAGTTTGCAGAGTGGCATAAAAGATTTGAGCGGCGAACGCATTTGGCGTAATAAAAACACAGATGCTGAAAGCGCCTACCAGGTAGAACACGATGTATTGTTTGCTGCCATCCGCAACAATACGCCGGTAAATGATACCGAATGGGGAGCCATGAGCACCATGACTACCATTTTGGGAAGAATGGCTGCACACTCTGGTAAAATGGTAGAATGGGAGGAAGCATTGAATTCAGAAATTGTACTGGCACCCGAAAAAATGACGTGGAACAGTGAACCGCCGGTAAAGCCGGATAAAGATGGTAATTATCCTGTTCCTGAACCCGGAAAATCACCTGTAATATAAATAATGCTATGCGTTACGGTTATCCATGTATGATAGTATTGCTGGTAACACTGTGCAGTTGTCATGTTGATCAGCAGTTGATATACCAGCGCAAATTGAGCACTACACCACCGCCACCGCCGGTATTGGTTACGGAAGATGTAAATTTTGTTGCGTTGTTTAATGGAAACAATTTCGACAACTGGGAGATGAAGCCGGGTCACCTTGATCATTGGACGGTAAAAAACAATTTGATCAATAATGATGGCAAAAGCGCCGAAACAGATAAGTGCCTCTGGACTAAAAAAAGCTTTCGTGATTTTATATTGCTGGCGGATGTGCGTTTAATAAGAAAACCCGCGCTGGCATTGAGTCCGGTGGTATTGCCCAGTGGAGAAAATGCATTGAACGCCGATGGAACCAACAAACAGGTGGAAGTTCCCTACGCGGGTGATACAGGCATATACCTGCGGGGTGATTCAAAAAACCAGGTGAATATTGGTTACCGTTACCTCGGCTCGGGGGAGATATACGGGTATCGCGTAGATAAAAATCTGCCAGCCGAAATACGCGCTGCGGTAACACCTAAAATAAAAGCTGATAAACCACCCGGCGAATGGAACCGTTTTATGATCACTATGAAAGCTGATAGAATTTCGGTACGTTTGAATGACCAGCTGGTGATTGACAATGCGCTGCTGCCAGGCATTGCAGCCAGCGGTGCCATTGCATTGCAGGACGATCATGCCAGCAATAATTTATTCCAGTTTGCCAATATTTATATAAAAGAACTTTAATTACAATGATCAAACATTCGCTTATGCGTTTAGGTTATTTATTGTTATCCTTTCTCTTTGGCCTTCATGTTACTGCAC
Organism: Agriterribacter sp.; assembly: GCA_051958655.1. Classification (GTDB taxonomy): domain Bacteria; phylum Bacteroidota; class Bacteroidia; order Chitinophagales; family Chitinophagaceae; genus Agriterribacter. The sequence continues at coordinate 25,829 of JBQCFW010000148.1, forward strand.
AACAAAATGCTGCAACACCCATAAAAGCGATCATTGAAAAAGAGTATGCCTCTCTGGAAGGGCTGTACAAGGAGCTGCATCTGCACCCCGAACTATCTTTTATGGAAGAACAAACCGCCGCCCGGCTGGCGAGCCTGATGAAGGCAAACGGAAATTTTACAGTAACGGAAAAAGTTGGCGGCTTTGGCGTAGTGGCGGTAATGAAGAATGGAGAAGGCCCCGTGATACTGGTAAGAGCCGACATGGACGCCTTGCCGGTAAAGGAGCAAACCGGTGTGGCATTTCAAAGTGAAGTGGTGGTAAAAAACGATAAGGGAGAGAACACGCCAGTGATGCATGCCTGCGGACACGATGTCCACATGACGGTATGGGCGGGCGTTGCACGAGTGCTGAGCCAGATGAAAAATAAATGGAAAGGAACGCTCGTGTTTATTGCGCAACCTGCCGAAGAAAGAGCAGGCGGTGCGAAAGCCATGCTGGCCGATGGTTTATATACACGGTTTCCGTTACCGGATTATGCGCTGGCATTGCATGTTAATTCAAATGTGCAGTCGGGCAAGCTGGGTTACTGTGCCGGGTATGCGCTGGCCAATATTGATATGATAGACATTACGGTAAAAGGAAAAGGCGGGCACGGCGCTATGCCGCAGCAAACAAAAGATCCTGTGGTAATAGCGGCTAAACTGGTATTGGAACTACAGACAATTATAAGCCGGGAAATTTCACCACTCGATCCTGCCGTATTAACCGTTGGCTCTATTCATGGTGGCAGCAAAGGAAATATTATTCCCAACGAGGTAAAGCTTGAACTCACGGTGCGTTCTTTTAAAGATGAGGTACAGCAAAAGATCATCGACAGGATCAAACAAACCTGCGAAGGCGTTGCTGTTGCTTCAGGGCTGGAAAAAGAACTGCACCCGGTGGTAACCATCAGGAACGAATACACGCCGTCTGTGTACAACGACCCTGTTCTATCAGAAAAGGTAGCCGCCCACTTTGCGAGCCTGGTGGGCAAGGACAACGTGCTGCAACTTGCGCCCGAAATGTATGGCGAAGACTTTGGAAGATATGGAAGAGAGAAAACACCCGTTCCTGTTTTTTTGTATTCTCTTGGAGTAGTGAAAGCAGAAGATATGCTGGCCAGTAAAAAGGGTGAAAAATCATTGCCCACTATTCATTCCTCTACTTTTTTCCCCGATACTGAAAAAAGCATCAAAACAGGAGTGCTGAGCATGTCGTCTGCCATTCTTTTTTTGCTGAATGAAAAACACCCGGTTATATCTAAATAATACCCCAACAGCAATTTCATCATAATGAAAAAAACAACCTTACAGCAGGTAGCCGGCATCGTTACTGTTGCTTTCCTGCCACTGTTTTCGTTTACCCGTATTCAAAGGAGTTTTTCTTTTGTGGATTTTACCCCCTATACAGAAGCCATTCCGGGGTCGAAAGTGAGTTTTGAAATGATGCCGATACCGGGCGGTAAAGCTGTTATTGGGAGTTCCGACGAAGAAAAAGGACACCAGGCAGAAGAAGGACCCGTGCATACCGTGCTGCTGGATTCTTTCTGGATGGGAAAGCATGAAATTACCTGGGACGAATTTGAGCTGTTTGTATATCCTGCCATAGAAAAGGAGAAAACAGACAAAACAAAAAACACGGCAGGTAAAAAAGTAGCGGTTGATGCAATCGCTTCGCCTACCCCGCCCTTTACCGACATGAGTTTTGGTATGGGTAAAAATGGTTACCCGGCGGTGAATATGACGCAATATGCAGCGCTGGCTTACTGCAAATGGCTTACGCAAAAAACCGGGCATTTTTACAGGCTGCCTACCGAAGCGGAATGGGAATACGCCTGCCGTGCAGGATCGACAACTGCCTATTCTTTTGGCAACGATGCCGCGCAATTAAGCGAGTATGCCTGGTACAGTAAAAACAGCAACGAAAAATATCACAAAGTGGCTACTAAAAAGCCCAACGCCTGGGGATTGTATGACATGCATGGCAATGTGAGTGAGTGGACGTTGGACCAATACCTGCCGGGCTTTTATGCAACAACAGAAAGCGCAAAGCCAAACGCCTGGGCTGTTCCGTCGAAATTATACCCGAGGGCAGTGCGTGGTGGCTCGTGGGATGATGATGCGATACAACTTCGCTCTGCAGCGAGGTCGGGATCAGCCGCAAGTTGGAAACACCGCGATCCGCATATCCCTAAAAGCGACTGGTGGAATACAGACGCTTCGTTTGTGGGTTTCCGTATAGTAAGACCGCTGAAGCAGCCCACTGCTGATGAAATAGCGAAGTACTTTGCAGCACCGCCAAAGGATATGTGAGGAGGTACAGATGCCTCGTACCTCGGCATGACAGGCAGTGGTAGAACGATGAGCAACAGTAAGGTCTTCAACAGCACCCCTCTGCTTGTCATTCCGAGTACCCAACCTATAGGCAGGTAAAATATAAGGATGACATCAAGTAGCTTGCT
>JBQCFW010000149.1:0-40868 GCA_051958655.1 Agriterribacter sp.
ATCTGTCATGTATCTCAACATGGCGCTGTACAATTGCTTTTTTCCGGCGTACACTCCGTGATAATCCGCCACGAGTATTTGCTGGCCCGGCGGCACCTTCATATAGCGGATGCTATCGTTGCCGGTTACCTGCCTGTTTACAACAACGCCTGCAATTATTTCTATGGAATCGCCGCGGGCTGGAATGAAAGAGACATTATGTTGCAGAGCATTTACATTATTTGCTGTAGCAAAGTTTTCCAGTTGTTTCAATTCCGCTTTTACATGCGCCAACAAATCGCTTTTTGCTGCTACCAACTGCCGGGTAAGCAATCCAATTCCCTGCGGCTGCTCAATTTGTATAGTATACCCATAAAACGAAAGAGGACTTTCAACAAATGTTTTTAAATCCTGCACCAGCAGGTCCGCTTCGTTAGGTTTTGCAACAAAGGGCAACACCTTCCACAGCAGGCGATTGTTGTATATACACAGCAGCTTTGTTTCATTGCCTGATTCACCGGGAGACATTGCTACCACAAAACTGGCATAGCGGGTAGCAGCTATTTCTATGTGATACTGCAATCCCTGAAGCAGCTGCACCTTTACCTGTCTGCCGGGCATATGCAACCGAAATTCCTTTTCCGTATTATTTTCCTGCGCCGAACAGGCACTGGTATCTTTTTCACAGGCAATGCGCATGGGGCTATACCATTTTATCCAATCCCGGGAAGAACTGACCAGCCGGTCTATATGCTCGATCCTGTTTTTTAAAATAATCGCTTTTCTTTCTTCAACAGGAACGAGCCACAGCACAAGCAATAAAGCGAATACAATTGATAAAAGGAGAAATATCTTTTTCATTACAGCGATGCAGAAAGGGTTGTGGTAAAGTTTGGAACGTAATATAAACTTTCTGTTCAAATAATGATCTGTATGCAACAAAGCATTTCCAACTTTATACCCCGTTTCCTGTCTCACGAAATCTAACTGGAGATTATGAAAATTGTGAGCTGTGAGAGGCACCACATACAAAGGTGTTGATGCACGACTGTGAGTCGTGAGACACGACTCACGGCGATCGCTACGCCCGGTTTCGTGTCTCACGAAACCTAACCGGAAGTTGTAAAAATTGTGAGCTGTGAGAGGCACCACATACAAAGGCGTTGATGCACGATTGTGAGTCGTGAGACAAGACTCACGGCGAACTATTGTGCGGCAGTGCCCTGGCGCGTCCAACGGAACGGCTCAGTGTAGGAGGCGCCGTTTTCTTCAATTATAAATTTTCCGTTCAGGATATAGTTGTCTTCCGGTACCGGGGCGGTTCCCGAAATCACTCCGACATTGTACAGCTGCACTTTAAAATTGATAGTGTGATTGGCAATGGTGCCCACCCCCTCACCTGTTGCCAATCCTGCGGCGCTTACACTTTTCAGTTCGAGCGTATTGCCGGTTTGGGTAATGTGCATGTAATACTGGTTGGTGGCGTCAAACCACGATCCTGTAACATTGTAGGCAGTAGTCGTTTCCTGTGGCTTTGCTTCATCTGCCGGTGGATTGGCAATAACTTCATTTTCTTTCGCATTCTGCGGCGGCAGGCTCGTTCCGCCATTTACATACGATTCAGAATACCTGCCGGCACCACTGTTGCTGTCGCCCAGTTCCATCAACATCCCGATAATTGCCAGTGCACCCAACACCGCCAGCGTGTACAAAATCCACCTGCTAAACCCCGGTTTGGCTTTTTCGGGCAGCCGTTGAACCACCTGCTGCTGAGCGGCGGTTCTTTTTGATTGAAAGCCCTGGCTGGTTAAAAAGCTGATCAGTTGATCTGTATCATATTTCCAGCGCTTATTGCTTACTTCATAAGTTTGTCTGTTCAGCAAAGGATGCAACGACTCAGGCAGTTCCTCTTCGCCCGGTAAGGAGGCTCCGCGCACCAGCACCGGTATCAGCCGGATATTTCTTTTCAGTGCAGTTTCCAGTTCAATTCTTACCCAATCGTTTGGCTGGTTGATCCGGGTAACACCTTTCTGGTTTGCCGGACCGGCCCATTCGGGACCAATAATGGCAAAAAGTACATCGCATGAATCCAGTGAATGCGCTATTGCCTGCGTAAAATCCACACCCGGTTCCAGCTTTTCTATGTCCATGAAAATCTGGTCTTCATAAAACACCTGCTTCAACGCGTCAACCAACCGACCGGTATCGGCAGCCGTATCCTGTACCCGGTAACTGATAAATATCTTTTTGGGTGACATGAGTTGTGATTTTTCTTACGCTCTGTTAATGTAATAAAAAAATCCGGTAAATAAAAGATGAAAGGGTTTTAACCTGTCACTTTCCTTACCACGTTACAATAACAGGCAACTCATGCAAATGTTTCCTGTATTTTATTTTGGAGACGGTATTTATAAACAATCGTTCTTGTTGGCCTTCAGGTATTGTTCCTGTGCAGGGGGCATAGGTATCGGCGGCACAGCCGGCTGCTCTTTTGGCTCCGCAGGTTTTGCCGGGGTGGCTTTACCGTGCAGCCGACGGATACGGGGAGGTTTTACTGGTATTGTTTTGATATGGGTTTCAGCCATCGTTAAAAAGGTTTTTAAAAGGATTTGCTGAGGCAACCAGTTGGCGGGTCCTGGCTATCGTTTTACAATATTGTTTTCACCTGGCAGGAGTATCGCTGTGCATGTTTTTGAACGGAGGCGCAACTAATGTTACTTCTTTCTTTTTAAAATCAATGAATATGTTAGAAAATTACTAAAAAGGTAAGCCATAAACAATAAGTATTTACCCCGAAATTGTATAGAACTTAACCACGAATATGTTAGCCAGGCCTGCTTTTAAAAATTTTATATAGATTTTGAGTGCCGGAAAGTGTTTGGGATGCTTTTTGATTAAAGTAACCGGGTAAAACGCGCCCCGGGTAAACGGCGTACTCCCGGATGCTCATTGCCAGGAAGCAGCAAAACTTTTACCATTGATTGCTAATTGTTTATTTTGTGAAACGTAAATTGGTAAATTACATTTTTAAACCGCGATCAACTACCGGTTTTAGCATATGAATTTAAATAGTTTTGATGAGAGACAGGCTATGTTTGCTGCGATCGTAGACAGTTCGGAAGATGCTATCATCAGTAAAGACCTCAACAGCCGCATCACCAGCTGGAACAAGGCCGCCGAAAGAATGTTTGGTTATACAGAAGCAGAAATGGTGGGTGAGCTCATCCACATTCTTATTCCCCCCGAACGCCGGGCAGAAGAAGATGAAATAATAGCCAAGTTGAAACAGGGCAGGCGGGTGGAACATTTTGAAACCATACGGGTGACTAAATACGGCAAAAGACTGCATATTTCCCTCACCATTTCGCCTATCAAAGACGGCTCCGGCAAAGTAGTCGGTGCTTCCAAAATAGCCCGCAACATAACGCAGCAAAAGCAAAACGAAGAGCGGCTGAAGATTATCATCGAAGTGGGTAAGTCTATCAACTCTCAATTGGATGTGGACAATATCCTCCAGATTGTAACGGATGCAACAACGCGCCTGTCCGGCGCGGCGTTTGGCGCCTTTTTTTACAATACGATAGATGCCCGCGGACAGGCTTATATGTTATATGCCTTGTCAGGTGCGCCCAAGGAGGCATTCGACAAATTCGGGATGCCCCGCAACACCGCTGTTTTCAATCCCACTTTTGAGGGAACAGGTATTGTACGGTCCAACGATATTACCAAAGATCCACGTTATGGTAAAAATGCGCCGCACTACGGAATGCCCAAAGGTCATTTGCCGGTGGTGAGTTACCTGGCAGTGCCGGTAGTTTCGAACAGCGGCATTGTAATAGGCGGTTTGTTTTTTGGACATCCAGAACCGGGAGTATTTACAGCAGAGCACGAAGACATTGTTACCGCCATTGCGGCACAGGCAGCGATTGCCCTCGATAATGCCAAGCTCTACCAGGAAGTGCATGTACTGAATCGTAAAAAAGATCAGTTCATCAGTTTTGCCAGCCACGAACTTAAAACGCCGCTTACCACCATAAAAGGTTACATACAACTGGCAGAATTTACAGGCTTGCCTATGCAGGATTTTTTTCCAAAAGTGAATAAGCAGATCAAACGACTGGAAGATATTATTGCAGATCTGCTGGATATCTCAAAAATACAGGCTGGCAAGCTCGATTATAATTTTGAAAAGAACGATCTGCGGGAGATCATTAAAGAGAGCATTGAATCGGTGCACGCCCTTCACCACAATATTGAAGTACAGCACTTGCAGGAGGAGTTACAGGTATGTGTAGACAAGCAAAAGATCATCCAGGTGATTGTGAACCTCCTTACCAATGCAATTAAGTATTCGCAGCCACATACCACTATCACTATTGCGGTGATTGTTTTTGGCGACGACGTGAGGATAAGCATTACCGATCAGGGAATTGGAATTGCAAGGGAGCATCTTGACCAGATATTCAACCAGTTTTACCGCGTTGCAGGAGGATCAAATGCCGCAAAGGGAATGGGACTTGGTTTGTTTATTGCCCGCGAAATCATACAGGCTCATTCGGGCATTATATGGGCGGAAAGTGAACCCGGCGAAGGCGCAGTTTTTCATGTGCAGTTTCCTATAGAAAGAAGGAAGAATGATGTAGAAAGATAGAAGCCAGGGTGTAGGGTATAAGGTTGAAGGCAAAAGGCACTGTTTCCCCACACCTTACACCCTACCCCCCACACCTTACCGCTTTATGAATACAATCGCATCGCCCCTAAAACATATATACAATGCACGGAAGGCAACCAGCGCTATCTTTTTGGTATGCGGCATTGGCATGTCGAGCTGGGCGCCTATGGTTCCGTATGTGAAGGACAAATTTCATTTAAATGATGCCAGCCTGGGAGTGTTGCTACTGTTGCTGGGCGCCGGGGCCATTACCACCATGCCGGCTGGCGGAGTGCTTTGCCACAAATACGGGAGCCGTATTGTGATGTTTTTTTCGGGATTTGTTATAGCGCTTTCTCTTCCGTTGTTGCTGATAATGCCAACAGCGGCCGCCACCGGGGCAGTGTTGTTTGTTTTTGGAGCAGGCATAGGCACTATAGACGTTGCCATGAATGCGCATGGGGTGCAGGTGCAGAATCATTATGGCAAACCCATCATGTCTTCCCTGCACGGTTTGTTCAGTGTGGGGGGATTGGCAGGGTCGCTGGGACTGGGCTTTTTAATAAAGCTGGGATTAAGCCCTCAAACTGCAACGTTGTGTGTTGCGGTTTTGCTGCTATTCATTGTGTGCTGGAATTACCGGTTCCTGTTTGATAAACAAATGGAAGCAGGTCATCCAGACACAACGGATACTGCAACGCGCAGCTCCGGAAAATTTTTATGGTTGAAGCCACAGGTATTGTTCATAGGCGCATTGTGCTTTGCCATTTTCCTGGCGGAAGGCGCCATGCTGGATTGGAGCGCCGTATTTTTGCGCGAAAACAGGAATATAGATGAAGCATGGGCTGGCAGCGGATACGCAGCATTTTCGATAGCTATGGCCGCCGTACGCCTGATGGGCGATTCGATTATTGTAAAATTTGAAAGCCGGTGGGTAGTGATCTGGGGCGGGTTGATTGCGGCAGCTGGCTTTTTTATGGCAGTTGCTACGCCATGGATTGCCACAGCGCTTATAGGATTTGTATTGCTGGGCATTGGCGCGGCTAACCTGGTCCCCATATTTTTCAGCGAAGGGGGTAAGCTCAAAAACATTCCGCCCACCATTTCCATACCGGTTGTTACAACAATGGGGTATGCGGGACAGTTAGCGGGTCCTGCCCTCCTGGGTTTTATTGCTTTTCGTTTTTCGTTGCCAGTTGCACTTGCCTTTAACGGATTGCTTATTATACTGGTGGTAATAGCATACGCTATGAGGAAAAAGGGAGACTGATTTTAACGCGCTTTCAATAAATAAAAATGGCAACATCATTTTCAGCATACGCCAGGCAGCAATATACATACCTGCTGGAGTCGAGAAAAACTTTACTCGGCTTCTGCGGCAGTTTTTCGCCTGTCGATCTGCACAAACAGAACGCAACATTCGGCAATGGCGGTACCGTTGCGAGCCTGCTTGTGCATGTAATTAATACTTACGAAGCATGGATTGGGAAACGAGCGTTGCAAAAACCAATTCAATTCAGTAATGTAACCGAAAGCACAACGCTTGAAGACATCCGCGGAATGTTTGACGTTGCAGACGAGATGGTAACAGTGTTCATACAAACAATACAAACCGGGAATGAACTCATCCGGTACGAAAGAAATGGGAAACAACAGGCAGACAGCGCTCTTAAATTCTTCACCCATGTTGTTACACACGAATATCATCATAAGGGACAAATACTTTCACTGGCAAGATCTTTAGGCTACACCCCGGTAGACACGGATGTGCTGAGATGAAGGCAGAAGTTGTAAGGTATGGGGTATTAGGGTAAATGGCATATAGGAAGAACTACCCTACACCTTACACCTTACACCTTATTCTTATATCTCACACCTTAGTTCGTTGTTTCTGCTTCAGGATTTTCCATCAGAAAATTGCACCCGGGAATAAAATTCACCTGTATGCTATCGAGCTTGCGGCCCTTTAAGGGATATATCTGGTAGTAAAAATCAATGCCTCCCAATATTTCTTCATCCACCTTAAACATACCGGTTACCTGATGATCGTTTAACCGTACCCGGCAGTTGCCAATAATTATGTTTCCAAAGCAAACCGGCACATCGGCACATTCGGTTACCATGCGACTGTTGAATTTTAATATGGAAGTAAAGACCAGCATGATATAATAATGGTAAAAAAATTCATGCCATCGTCTTACGCGTGGTAATTTCCCGGATAATAAAAGGCCGGGGCACCCTTGCCCAACAATAATAAACAATACGGTTGCTGTTGAAATAAAACAATCGCATTTCTTTGAGGAAAAGCGTCCCCGTTTTTGTAGGGCAGCAGGCAGGGCATGACCATTACCACCAATACTCGTTGTTTCGTTCTACAATTTATAGCCTCTCAAAAATTCGGCTATGCTCATTCTTTTTTTTCCTTCCAGTTGAATTTCCTGCAATTCCAGCCAACCGTCGCTCGCAGCAAAGCGCATGAAATTTTTTCCGTCGGTATCATATTCACCTGGCTGGCGATTGGTATTACCCGGTATTTTTATGGCACGAAAAATTTTGAACGTCTTTCCATTTAACAAAGTAAAAGCACCGGGAAAGGGCGATAACCCGCGAACAAGATTGTGTACCTCTGCAACGGATTTATTCCAATCGATGCGACAGGTTTCGGTGAATATTTTAGGAGCGTGCTTTAGCTCAGTCGCCAATAGCCCGCCGGATTCTACCAGCTTCTGCGGCTTTTCTATCAGTTCGTTGTCTGCCAACCCCTTTATGGTTTTTACCAGCAAACGGGCCCCGGTTTCTTTCATCCGGTCGTGCACCTCACCTGCGGTCTCATTTTCACCTATGGCAAAACTTTCCTGCAGCAAAATATTACCTGTATCAATTTCATGCTGCAGCTTAAAAGTGGTTACGCCTGTTTCTTTCTCACCATTTATTACAGCCCAGTTAATGGGAGCAGCACCCCGGTATTGCGGCAACAAAGAGCCGTGTACATTAATGGTTCCCATCGGCGGCATATTCCATACAACTTCGGGCAGCATCCTAAAAGCCACCACCACCTGTATATCGGCCTTTAACAAACGCAGTTCCTCAATAAAATCCGGATGCTTTAATTTTTCAGGCTGCAACAGCTTTAATCCTTTTTCAACAGCATACTTTTTTACGGCGCTTTCGTTCATCTTCATTCCCCTGCCCGCCGGTTTATCGGGCGCTGTAATAACTGCAATAATATTATAGCCTGCCTGCACCAACGCATCCAGCGATGCCACTGCAAATTCAGGCGTACCCATAAAAATAATCCTCGGAAAATCAGCCATGGTTGTTGTTAAGTGAAAAGTGAAAAGTGAAAGGTGAAAAGCAGAGGCTTATCTTTCACCTCTCCTCCTTTCATCTTTCACCTCTCAGAAGTCTTCGTACAATAAATATTTTTTCCTTATTTTTTTAAATGCACTTAGTTTGGGCTCCCAGCTTTTCCTGATCTCATCTTCGGGTAAGCCTGCCCGTATTTGCTTCCACAACTCGTTATTGCCCGACAGCTTGTTAAAAAAAGAATCTTCCATTTTACCCGATTTGGGTATGATGAAGAAACTGTCCTTCACGGGAAAAAGTTTATACGCTTCCATCAGCCATTTTAATTGTATGCGGCCATTGGTTGCTTTCAGCACTTCTTCCGGCGTACCATCCAGGTTCCAACCATAACATAGCTGTCCGTACAACTTCGAGCTTTTGGCGCCTTCGGTTGGGTTAGGAGTGAAAGAATACAAGTTTTTAGGCAAAGAAGGATGCCCGAATACTTTGAAAGGTTTGTTGGTTCCCCTACCCTCGCTCAGCACAGTGCCCTCAAAAAAGCAGGTAGAAGGATACAGGTATATCGCCTGTATGTCGGGTAAATTGGGCGAGGGCTTTACCGGCAGCACGTATTTGCTTTTGTGTGTATAGTTACCACATCGTATCACTGTCAGGGAAAAATCCAATTTCTTTCCATACATTGCAGCGTTGGGGTCTTTGGCATCATCTATATTGGTTACGGGATAAGGCACATTTACAGTAAGCATTTTTTCGTTCAGCAACATATTCGCATACTCACCTATCGTCATGCCATACACTACAGGCACAGGTTGCATTCCTACAAAAGATTTGTATTGCATGTCCAGCACCGGGCCATCTACATAAAAACCGTTCGGATTGGGCCTGTCGAGCACGATAAGCGATTTGTTCAACTGCACACATGCTTCCATCATGTCCTGCAAAGAAGAGATATAGGTATAGAACCGCGTGCCCACATCCTGTATATCAAACACAATTACATCCACATCTTTTACATCGTCGGCAGAAGGTTTTCTTTTTTTGCCGTACAACGATATAACGGCGATGCCTGTTTGCTTGTCTGTATAGCTGTCTACTTTTTCGCCCGCATCGGCAGTTCCCCTGAAGCCGTGCTCCGGTGCAAATATTTTTTTGATGTTCACTCCCTGCTTCCTCAGCGTATCTACCAGGTGCGTATTGCCTACCATGGCGGTATTGTTGGCAAAAACGGCAACCGATCTGCCTTTCAGCATTTTCAGGTATTTGTCAAACAAATAGCTGCCAGGCAATATTTCGGTCGGCTTATTATGATTATCAACTTTATTATCAACTATGGCAGCGGCGTGGTTGCCCGGGCTTTTTTCGTTGCCCGAAGTGCACATATAAAACAGTGCCACAAAGGCGGCTGTAAAGGAATTGACAAGATATTTTAACAATGTCATACGCTGATATTAAAAACAGTACACAATATGTACCCTATATTTCAAATATCCTTAAACTTTTTGTAGAAAGCGGGAGAAATCTCCTACCTTTCCGCACATTATTTATTATTTAAAAAGAGATATTTTATGCAACAGGCAAAAAAAGGGGATTTGGTTCGTGTGCATTATACCGGCCGGTTAACAGATGGCAGCCAGTTTGATTCATCAACAGGACGCAGCCCTCTGGAATTTACAGTAGGTGGCGGACAAATGATCAGAGGATTTGATGCAGGTGTTGAAGGAATGGCCGTAGGCGAAAAAAAAGTAATTAATATCACTCCCGAAGAAGGATATGGTGCAAGAAACGAAGAAGCAGTCATTGAATTTCCGTTAGAAAATGTACCCGCCGGTATGAATCTTGAACCGGGCATGTCGTTAACCTTACAAGGCCCCCAGGGACCTGTACCCGTTGTAGTTACTGAAGTAACAGACAAAGCTGTAATACTCGATGCCAATCATGCGCTTGCAGGAAAAGATTTAATATTTGATATTGAGTTGGTGGAAATTGTGTAATTGGAAATTTGAAATTTAAGATTTGAATACTTTCACGTTGCAGGTTTCAGGATGCAGGTTTTGCGAAAGCTGCCCCTGAAACTTGCGACCTGTAACTTGTAACCTGCCCGCTGCTGAAGGCTGATCGCTGACAGCTCATAGCTCCCTCCTACATCCACTCAAAGTTTTCCGCCTTGGGAATTTTATCAAAAGCTTCTGCAAAAGCAGGGGGCGGCGTAGCTAACTTGCGGCGTTCGGTATTAATCCATGCGCCATCTACCGTTATCACTGCTGCAAGTGTTTCGTTGTTAGTGGTGATATGATGCTGCATTGTCCAGCGCGATCCGTCTTTCTTCGCTTTCAGCATTTTAAAATCGATCTCCACTTTATCGCCAAACTTTATTTCTCTTTTAAAAACACATTCTTCTCTGAAAAGAATGGGACCCAGACTGAGTGCCTGCATGGCTGCGGGCGTAATGCCATGCTCTGTTAAAAAACACATTCTTACATAAGCCCCCAGGTCGTAGTATTTTGAATGCAGCATGTGAAAGTTGGGGTCGAGATCGGCCCAACGCACTTCCGGATATTTTTTGTAAGATTCCATTTATAATTAAAATCCGCCCCGATAGCTACGGAGCGGATTTTATTTTTATTTAGCGTTGTACAGTAAACGATAATATTCGTCTGCCATCCGGTTCGAGTCGAAACGGAAACGTACATCACTCATTCCGTTCCGCATAATCTGTCGCCACAAATCGGGACGTTCGTAGTATATAGGCAGTATTTCTTTTTCAAGAATGTCGTACAAGGTACGAAGGTCATAAGCGTCCTGGTCGTGCACATTCATATTGGCGTAATCGGCTTTGGGTACAACAAAACCATTGTGCCCGTGATGGATGAATTCAGGTATCCAGCCATCGTCGGTTGAAAGGTTCACGGCTCCGTTCATTGCAGCCGTCATACCACTGGTGCCTGAGGCTTCACGCGGTACTCTGGGATTATTCAGCCACAGGTCTGCAGCCTGCTTCAACCGTTTGCTAAGCGCCAGCTCATACCCGATGCACACCGCTACATTGCGGTAGTTTTTGCTGAGGTTAACGAGATAGTTAAAATCGCTGATGGCCGGATAATCAACCGGGTAAGGTTTGCCCGCCCATATAATCTGAACAGGATATTTTTTGCTCGACAAAAGCGCTTCAAACCTTTGTTTATCTCTTGTAATGAGTTCTGCACGTTTATAACCTGCAAACCGTCTTGCCCATACAATAGTAAATACATTAGGGTCAAACAACTTACCGGTTTGGTCGGCTACCGTATCAAAAGATCTTTTCTTTAAAAACCATTTACGGTCAATAAAATTCTCTTCATTGTTTTCGTCGGCAGCATAATACAACTGTTTGTCGGCCCAGTAACGCCAGTTCTGCGAATTGGTAATATGTATAATGGGGCAAACGCCTTCGTATTTATTCCACATGGCACGACTTACATGACCGTGCAATTCACTTACACCGTTCGACAAACGGGCAAACCGCAAAGCAGCGAGCGAATGATTGAACTGATCGTCCTGTATGCCCGTAAGCTTCCTCACTTCATCCAAAGGAATGCCGCAGAAATAGCTCATTTTCTGGCACAGGTGAATGTCATGCTTTTCATTGCCTGCTTCTTCCGGTGTATGCGTGGTAAACACCAGTTTCTTTTTCACCGCTTCTTTACTGCCTAACTTTTTATACAGGTAAAACGCAGCAGAAACCCCGTGGGCTTCATTTAAATGATATACATCTGGCTTAAATCCAATTTCATCAATCAGCTTTGCGCCTCCTACTCCCAGCAAAATAAATTGAGCCACTTTAGTAGCAACATTTGCATCGTACAGGCGATGTGTAATGGTTTGAGAGATATAATCGTTTTCGGGAAGATCGGTACTTAATAAAAACAGCGGAGCGCTTTTAAAAGTTTCGGGGTTCAGATAATATGCTTTCACCCACACCGGGTGATCGTGAATATTGATCTGGAATTTGATATTGTGATCTTCGAGAAAATTATAAATTTTCTCATTCCATTGCACCTGGAGGGTCTGATCCTGGTTGCGGGACTGATCGTAATATCCATATTTCCACAAAATGCCGATCCCAATAAGATTCTGTTTCAGTTCATAGGCACTGCGCATGTGCGAACCAGCCAGAAAACCCAATCCGCCACTATATCTCTTCAGCGGTTGGTGGATAGCAAATTCCATAGAAAAATAAGCAGCGCGGGTTGTGTACCTTTCATCAATATTAGCATAAGGCACCTTAAAGTTGGTAAATGAAGTCATAGTGGAAGCCAATTTCCTTGTAAATGTGCGCAATATAACAAGGATTTTTTTAACAGTAGTAGGAAATGCTTAGATCACGCTTTTTTTCCACCAAATGATATAAAAAAGTGAAAGGTGAAAAGTGAAAAAGAAGATCTCTCACCTTTCACCTTTCTCCTTTAACCTTTCACCTCAACCCTTTCACCTTTCTCCTTTCACCTCTCTTAACAAAGCTTTCTCTTTCATTAACCAACTGCATACGCAATTGGGCCGTACATTGAGCTACAAAATCTCAATTTCTATAACAGAATTCTACGCGGCATTTATTTCACACTTTCAACTGATGACCGATGAATTCTGTTATAAAAAAATCAGGGCTGGTTATTCCATTCGTAACTGTTGCTTGTTTTGTTTCGGAAGCACAGTTGTATACTTCAAGATTTGAAGCTGGCATCAACGCCGGTGTATTTGTTTACCAGGGTGATCTGACGCCGGAGCCATTGGGCGCTTACGCTACCATGAAACCGCAGTTTGGTTTGTTTGCTTCGTATATTCTTAACCGCTCTTTTTCTGTACGTGGCAATTTTAGTTTTGGAGGATTGAAAGCAGACGATGCAAAATATGATTCACCGGAATACCGCAAACAACGTGCGTTTCGCTTTACAACACCTGTATCTGAATTTTCGGGCATGGTGGTGTGGGACATTTTACGCAAAAACGGACTGGAGGGACGGCGGGGCTTTGCGCCTTATATTTTCGCAGGAGCGGGAATAAGCCTGTTCAATATTCAGCGCGACTGGAGCAATTACAACGCAGCTTATTTTAATTCAGAATCTGTGTCTGAAGGATTAGCAGCAGATATGGCCCGTCGGCCGCCAAAAGCACTGCCGGTAATACCGGTTGGTGCAGGCATCAAATATTTTATATCGGGCAAACTCGCTGTTAAAGCCGAAACCAATTATCGCCTGCTATCTTCCGATTACCTCGATGGATTCAGCCAGGCAGCCAATCCTGATAAGAAAGATAATTATTACAGTCACTCAGTTGGCATTGTGTTTTCGTTTGGATATAAAGACAGAAGCGATTGTCCGCCGAAGCCGTGAGAAAGGCAGAAGGCGTAAGGTGCGGGGTGTAAGAAAGAAAGGTGAAAAGAAAAGGGTTTCCAACCTTTAAAAGGTTGGAAACCCTCAACAGTGTTCGAAACTCACAAATCAGAAATCAAAAAATCAGCAATCAAAAATCTCTTTATTGTTTCTCCCATGTGTTATTAGCACTATTTGCATCGGGAAACACATGATCGGGATCTAGCACAACTTTTGTCAACTCTTCGGTAGTATTTACTTTAAAAGTCCAGCTATTGTTGTTTTGCCAGATCTCTACCGGTAATGTTTTGCGTGCCGTTTGTCCGCTTGCAGTAGTATACTCCGCAATCACAGGCATAGCAAGCGGTTCGGTATTTTCAATGGTGATCAGCGCTCCCTGCTTAGGATCGCCATTAATATATTCCACCTTACGAATTACCTGGTCTAACGCATAGCTGTTGAGGAAAACGCCTCTCCAGAACCATGCAAGGTCTTCGCCTGCACCATTTTCCATGCTCCTGAAAAAATCCCATGGTGTGGGATGTTTGTATGCCCCGTCTCTGATGTATTTCCTGAAAGCATAATCAAAACGATCCGGTCCCAATATCTGGTCTCTCAATAAACCTAACGCAAAGCCAGGTTTAAAGTACAGCAGGTTGCCAATGCTTCTTTCTCTCATACCGTCGGGTGTATTGTAAACTGACTCTGATAGTGGCCCAAACATAAAAGCAATCTGGTGTGCATCTCGTTTATCAGCTTTGTATTCTCCGTTGTTAAAATCGCCCGATGAAATATTATTGATGAAGGTATTGAAGCCTTCGTCCATCCAACCATATCTTTTTTCGTTGCTGCCAACAATCATCGGGAACCAGGTATGTCCAAACTCGTGGTCGGTAACACCCCACAAACCCGAATTTTTAGCACCTGCGCCGCAAAAAACAATGCCCGGGTACTCCATACCTCCTACGTTGCTGGCAACGTTTACGGCACTGTAGTACGGGTATTCAAACCAACGTTTGGAATAATTTTCCATAGACGTTTTGGTGTATTCGGTAGACCTTCCCCATGCTTCTTTGCCGTCAGACTCTACCGGGTATACCGACATTGCCAACCCCTTTTTTCCGCTGGGCAAATTAATGCGCGCAGCATCCCAAATAAATGCTTTGGAAGCAGCCCATGCAAAATCGCGTGCATTATTGATTTTAAATTTCCAGGTAAGCGATGGTTTCTGCGGACGAGATTTGGCATCGGTTACTTCATTTTTACTGCGGATCATTACCGTTTTGTCGCTCTCCTTTGCCTGGTTATACCGTTGCAACTGCTGCGGCGTTAATACATCTGCCGGGTTCTGCAACTCACCGGAGCCTACCACTATCAGGCTGGCAGGAGCAGTAATGTTCACGTTAAAGTCGCCATATTCAAGATAGAATTCGCTTGCACCCAGGTAGGGATCGGTATTCCAGCCACGTATATCGTCGTATACGCATACCCGCGGATACCATTGGGCTACGGCGAAAATATCACCGTTCTTGGTGCGCAAAATACCTGTTCTGTCTGCGCCATATTGCGGAATAACGAATGAAAAATCGATCTTCAGCTTCAACTCACCGCCCTTGGCTTCTATGGGTTTGGCAAGCCTTACCTGCATGCGCGTATCGTTTACCAGGTAATCGGCATTCGATTCGGAAGAGCCACTTACGAGCTTAACAGATTTAATAGAAAAACCACCCTTAAAGGTGCTGCTGGCATCGCCATAACGACTGCTGCCTGTTGCCGGCATTTTGGCGTGGCCGCGGGAACTGTCGTTGAAAAGGTTTTGCTCCAACTGCAGCCATATATAGGGCAATTGTTGCGGACTATTGTTTTTGTAGGTAAGCAACAGCGTTGCCGAAACCTCGCTTTTACTGTCGTCGAACTTTACATCGATGTGGTAATCGGCTTTGTTTTGCCAGTAAGCCGGACCCGGTTCGCCATTTGCTGCGCGGTACTCGTTGCCGTTATTGGTGTAAAACAACGGCGAAAACAGCGTGTGATAATCGTAATTGGAACCGGCGGGCTTGTTTTGTGCCGCTGCTACTGTTACAAATGCCAGAAAAGACAAAAGAGAAAAAAATTGCTTCATGATCGCTCGTGTTTTGCACAGGTTCCATTGAATGCACAAGGAGCCTGTATACATTTTAGATGGATGAAACTTTCATCACAAATTTTCATGCCTGCAATGATCAGCATTGTGCGGGGAATGAAAATTTTTATGTGTGAAAAGTGTCATCAGACCCAATTAATAATAAATATTCCTGATGAAAATAAGGAAAGCTGCAATACCGGGTGGTAATTATTTTATAAACGGTTGGTTATTGCAGCGATGCTAGCAGGGTTCTGCCTTCTGCTTTATACCCCTCGTCGTCGCCGGTTTTAGGCGGCAGCTTCACCATCCTGTTCAGCACTTCGATGGCTTTGTCTGTCTGGTGATTTTTTACATAGGCTTTTGCCAGGTCAAGATAGGCGATGATCAATAAGGGATCGGCTTTCTTTGCGCTTTCAAAATATTTAATGGCATATTCCATGGTGGCTTTGGGCATACCGCCGAACAACACCTTTACGGCTGCTTTTTCAGCCACGTTTAAATTGTACACGTCAAAATTCCACCGGCCGAGTATATAGGTAGCGCGTGCATGTTTGGGATTTATCTGCAAAGCTGTGTCTGCATAATTTTTCATATCTCGCAGGCTGCGGGCTTTATCCTTACCCGAAACAACGGTGCTCATGCGTGCCGCTGCGGCCGCTATTGCATAATTGGCATCGGCATCGCTATGATTTTCTTTCAACGCAGTTTCTGCATATTGCCGGGCTTCGGTAAAAGCGGTTTCTCTTTGCTTTTCGTCTTTTTGCCGGTTGCCTATCCTGCCGGTGAGCTCACTTATTTTCCACAACGCCTTGCCATTTGCTGGCTGCACCTGCAATATTTCTTTGTACTTGGCTAACGCGTCGGCTTCTTTCAAATCCCGTTCCGACTTTTCGGCTTCCTTCAACAAGGCATCTACATCCTGTGCATACACAAAGCAACCAAAAATCAACGCCAGTATCGAGAGTATTCCATATTTCATTGTCACATGTTTAAGTTACAGCGGCATTACTTTCCTGTTGTATATCTTTTTGAAAAGGTAACGCTGGTTCTGCCCTGAAAATTAAGTAGCGGAAGGTTTAATTTACTTACGGAAACGTTAATTTCTGTAATAAAAGGAAAATGCGCTTTGGATTGTTCTGCTATGTCCATGGCCAGCGTTTCGAGCAGCGGCTCCGCTATGTTCATGCGCTCTTTTACCAATTGATAAAGCGTTGCATAGTTAATGGTTTGGCTGAGATGCGTGATCTTATCCGAAGGCTCTTCAAAAAACACATCCACACTCACTTCAAAATCATTACCCGTAAATTTTTCCTCGGGATAGAGCCCGTGAAATGCGTGGAATTTGAGCTGATGGAGTGAAATTTTGAGCATGAGGTTTAAGCTTTAAGGTGTACGGTACAAGGTGTAAGGTAGAAGGTGTAAGGTAGAAGACGCAGGCCTTACCACTTACTCCTTACCACCTGCCACTTTAATGTATCCCCTTCTCTCCCAAATATCTTTCAGCATCGAGCGCGGCCATACAACCGCTGCCTGCGGCGGTTACTGCCTGGCGGTAAATTTTGTCCTGCACATCGCCGGCGGCAAATACGCCTTCGATATTGGTTTTTGAAGTACCTGGCTTGGTTTTAATATAGCCTGCCTCGTCCATATCCAGCCAGCCTTTAAAAATGCCGGAGTTGGGTTCGTGTCCTATTGCCACAAAAAAGCCGCTCACCGGAATGGTTTGCTCCTCTCCTGTCTGGTTATTTTTAATTCTTACAGCTTCTGTTTTGTTTTCGCCCAAAATTTCCTGCGTATCTGTGTTCCAGTATATTTTGATATTGGGTGTGCGCTGCACCCGCTCCTGCATCACCTTGGAGGCACGCATTTCATTGCGGCGAACAAACATGTGTACTGTTGTACAAAGTTTGGAAAGATACAGTGCTTCTTCAGCAGCCGTATCGCCGGCGCCCACTATAGCTACTTCTTTTCCTTTAAAAAAGAAGCCATCGCAAACGGCACAGGCGCTTACGCCAAAGCCGTTCAGCCGTTGCTCGCTTGGTAAGCCCAACCATTTGGCAGAGGCTCCGGTAGCTACAATCACCGCATCGGCTTCAATCAGCTTTTCATCTTCAATCCAAACCTTATAAGGTTGTTGAGAAAAGTCAACTTTGGTTGCCAGTCCAAAGCGAATATCCGTTCCCATACGGGCGGCTTGTTTTTCAAAATGCACCATCATTTCCGGTCCCTGCACGCCATCGGGATAGCCAGGGTAGTTTTCTACTTCGGTGGTGATGGTTAGTTGTCCTCCGGGTTGAATGCCCTGGTATAACAGGGGTTTAAGGTTGGCGCGAGCCGCGTAAATAGCGGCTGTATAACCTGCGGGACCTGATCCTATAATTAAACATTGAACTCTTTCTGTTGTGCTATTTTCCATAATTCTTTCTTTGGTTGATTAAGTTAATTAAGTTGATTGAGTTAACTGAGTTAAATGTGGTTAGCACGTTTTCAACTGAATCAACCATTCAACCATTTAACCATTCAACTGTTACAACTATCAAAAGTTTGCAAAATTAACTGTAATCGGGCAATTGGTAAAACGGGCTGTCCTGCCTGTCAATATCGTGTGTATTTGATAGGACAATCCCCAAATGCAAAAAAAATCCCGGTACGCTGGTACCGGGAGGATCGATTGGATAGCAGCTCTTTGTACGCTCTATCCGGCAGTATTCTTAACCCAGATAAGCTTTAAGAGAGCTGCTGTAACGGGCTTTTTGTAAACGCTTGATGGCTCTTTCCTTGATCTGGCGGATACGTTCTTTGGTAAGATCGTATTTCTGACCAATCTGCTCAATGGTTACTCCGTTTTCGCCATCCAGACCAAAATAGGCATTTACGATCTCAGCTTCACGGGGACTTAATGATTTTAATACCCTGCGGATCTCGTTGCGGAGCGAATCTTTCATTACATCGTCATCGGTTTCATCTCCGCCTTCCAGCAGGTCGCCCATAGCCACATCTTCTGCTTCATGCACAGGTGCATCCAGCGAAGTATGACGGGTATTGCTCTGGAAAATATTATTGATCTCGGTTTCGCTCATTTCAAGCAGCTCTGCCAGTTCTTCGGTACTTGGTTCACGTTCGTGCTCCTGTTCAAATGCCATATAGGCTTTATTGGCCTTATTGTAGGTACCAATTTTGTTTTGTGGTAAACGAACCAAACGTCCCTGTTCTGCCAAAGCCTGTAAAATAGACTGGCGGATCCACCACACAGCGTAAGAAATAAATTTAAAACCCTTGGTTTCGTCGAAGCGTTGTGCCGCTTTGATCAAACCGAGGTTTCCTTCATTGATAAGGTCGCTCAGCGATAACCCCTGGTGTTGATATTGTTTTGCAACGGAAACAACGAACCTGAGGTTAGCCTGCACCAACTTGTCCAACGCTCTCTGATCGCCCATTTTAATGCGCTGAGCCAGCACAGTTTCTTCTTCGGGGGTGATCATTGAAATTTTAGATATCTCCTGCAAGTATTTTTCAACGGCCTGAGAATCACGGTTGGTAATTTGTGTTGCTATCTTTAATTGTCTCATATCTTAAAATAAATTTATGTAAGGCAATACAGCCATTTTCGGAAAGAGGCAGTTCCTGAGCGGTTAACGTCTTATAGAGACAGTAATTGAGGGCAATTGTGTTGCAAGCTGTGTGCAAACGATATGTTATTTATTCCCGAAACTGTGTAAGAGACGATTGGCAAAATTAATACACAAATTTTGCATCTCATAACTTTTATGCAAAAAAATGAAAGGAATCTGGAAAAATAATTGTATAGTTAACATTATTCGCTTCTGCAAACGATTGCGGGAGGGCAGAAAGGTAGTAAGTGGTAGGTGATAAGTAGTACGGTAACAACAATCTTCGTCTCGCTTCTTACCACGTACCACTTACTTCTTATCACTTACCAACGGCTGCCGGCTGATTGCCCAAACCTTTTTATATTCGCCGCATGACGATAGATTTCAGGTCGGATACGGTTACCCGCCCTACGCCGGCAATGCTGGCGGCCATGCAGTCGGCTCCTGTGGGCGACGATGTATTTGGCGAAGATCCTTCTATAAATGAGCTGGAAAAACATGCAGCCCATATGTTTGGCATGGAGGCGGCTGTTTTTTGTCCCAGCGGCACCATGACCAACCAGATAGCCATTAAATGTCATACGCAACCTTCGGACGAGGTGATTTGTGAGCGGCAATCGCATATTTATCAATACGAAGGCGGCGGAATTGCCTCCAATGCTGGTTGCCAGGTAAAATTGATCGACGGCGACCGGGGACGTATAACCGCCGACCAGGTGCTGGCAGCTATTAACCCCGACGATGTACACAAGGCGCCCTCAAGGCTGGTGAGTCTCGAAAATACGTCTAACCGCGGCGGCGGCAGTTGTTACGAATGGCAGGAAATAGAAGCCATTCGCAGTGTATGCAACGAACATCAGTTAAAGCTCCACCTCGACGGGGCAAGGCTTTTTAATGCATTGGTGGCTAAAAAGCAAACGTCGGCACAATACGGTTCTGCTTTTGACAGCATTTCTATTTGCCTGAGCAAAAGCCTGGGCGCGCCTGTAGGAAGTGTATTGCTGGGCGATACGGCCTTTATAAAAAATGCGAGGCGGGTACGCAAGCGGTTTGGAGGCGGCATGCGGCAAGCGGGTTACCTGGCGGCGGCAGGATTGTATGCACTGCAGCATCATGTGCAGCGTTTGGAGGAAGATCATTTTCATGCGCAGCAAATTGCGGCGGCCATTGCAAATAAGGGATTTGTAAAAAACGTGCTGCCGGTAGAAACCAATATCATTATTTTTGAGCTGGAGGATTCTATAAAAGCTGCTGCCCTGGTGGCGCGTTTAAAAGAAAGAGGAATATTGGGATACGCCATTGATGTTTACAAAGTGAGACTGGTGCTTCATCTTGACATTACTCCCTCTATGGTGCAACAAACAATCGATATCTTTAAAACAATGTAGTAAGCTGTCAGCAATCAGCTGTCAACAATCAGCTTTCAGCAAATCAGCCTGGGTATACAGGTTGTAACTCATAAATAATCTTTGTTTATATATTTCAATGAAAAAGCAAAAAACCAGAGACAATTAACAAAAAGACAGGTACTTTAGCCCAATTAATATTTCACTAATAGCTAATAGCTAATAGCTAATAGCTGATCGCTGACAGCTGACGGCTCACAACTCATAGCTCAAAATCAAACAACCATCTTAATAAAATACTTCGCATGTTTCCACAAACAAATCCTACTACAACCAAGGCCTGGCAAAAACTGCAGCAACATTATAACAGCACAAAGACTACGCACCTGCGCGATCTTTTTAAAACGGATGGAGATAGATTTAAGAAATACTCCATTCAGTTCGAGGACATTCTTTTTGATTATTCAAAAAACAGGATCACCGATGAAACGCTTTCGCTGCTGTTGGAACTGGCGGCAGAAACAGGTTTGAAGGATGCGATTGAAAGCATGTTTACGGGTGAAAAGATCAACCAGACAGAAAACCGTGCTGTGCTGCACACCGCTCTGCGCAATTTTTCGGGACAACCGGTTTTAGCTGACGGTACAGATGTAATGCCTGAGGTAAAGAAAGTGCTGGAGCAGATGAAAACATTTGCAGGAAAAATACACAGCGGGGAATGGAAGGGATACACGGGTAAGAAAATAAAATACATTGTAAACATCGGTATTGGTGGCAGCGACCTGGGTCCGGTAATGATTACCGAAGCGCTGAAACCTTATTGGGTAGAAGGCATACAAACCTGGTTTGTATCGAACGTGGATGGAACACACATTGCAGAAACGCTGAAAAAAGTTACGCCGGAAGAAACGCTTTTCCTGATCGCCTCTAAAACTTTTACCACCCAGGAAACCATGACCAATGCTCACACGGCAAGAAGCTGGTTTTTAGAAACTGCCAAAGACGAAAAACAGGTAGCCAAACATTTCGTGGCGCTCTCTACCAACGAAAAAGAAGTAGTGAAGTTTGGCATTGATAAAGCCAATATGTTTGAGTTCTGGGACTGGGTAGGTGGTCGTTACAGCTTGTGGAGCGCCATTGGTTTGTCGATAGTGCTTACCATAGGTTACGATAATTTTGAGCAACTGCTCAAAGGCGCTCATGCAACGGATGTACATTTCCGCAATACCAGTTTTGAAAAAAACATTCCTGTAATAATGGCGCTGGTGGGCTTATGGTATACCAATTTTTTTGGAGCACAAACCGAAGCCATTTTACCTTATGATCAGTACATGCATCGCTTTGCCGCCTATTTTCAGCAGGGAAACATGGAGAGCAACGGGAAATATGTTGACAGAACCGGTACAAAAGCAACTTATGCAACAGGACCAGTAATATGGGGGGAGCCAGGCACCAACGGACAGCATGCTTTCTATCAGCTCATTCACCAGGGAACCATTTTAATTCCGTGCGACTTTATTGCTCCGGCTATCAGTCACAATCCTATCGGTGATCATCACCCGAAGTTATTGTCCAATTTCTTTGCACAAACAGAAGCATTGATGAATGGAAAAACCAAAGAAGAAGTTGCGGCTGAACTGGGAAAGCTAAGCGAAGAAGAACGCGAAAAGCTGGTGCCGTTCAAAGTATTTGAAGGCAACCGCCCCACCAATTCCTTCCTGGTAAAAAAAATAACGCCGTATACACTGGGACAATTGACTGCCTTGTATGAGCACAAAATATTTGTGCAGGGTGTTATCTGGAATATTTTCAGCTTCGATCAATGGGGTGTTGAATTGGGCAAACAATTGGCCAACAAAATATTGCCTGAATTATCGGGGAAGGAAGAAGTTACAGGTCACGATTCGTCAACCAACGGATTGATCAATGCCTATAAGAGATATTTGTGATTTGAGATTTGAACCACGGAGGCACTAAGGCACGGAGGTGCACGGAGTTGTGGGCGTGTATTGTAAACCATCCTGCGGCAATGATCTGCGAGAGGGTTGCCAACCTTCCAAAGGTTGGCAACCCTTTAATGTAACGGGATGATCAATGCCTATAAGAATATTTGTGATTTGAACCCTGCCCGTCCGGTCAGGCGGGCACGGAGGCACGAGGATACAGAGCTGCATGGAGATCGTTGGGCGTTTATTGTAAACTATCCTGCGGCAATGGTCTGCGAGAGGGTTGCCAACCTTCCAAAGGTTGGCAACCCCTTTTACCTTTCCCCTTCCACCCTATACCCTACACCTTTCCCCTTTCCCCTTTCACCTCTCACCCTTCACCTCTCCCTCCTCCTTCACCTGCCGCAGTTCGGCTTCCATTTTCAGGTGATTGATGCTTACATTCAATTCGAAGCCTATCAACAATATCAGTGAATTGAAAAAGAAGGACGACATAATAATGATAACGGTGCCGATGGAACCATACACTTTGTTGTAAGTACCAAAGTTGTTTACCCAATATCCAAACAATATAGTGAGTATGATAATAAGCGTAGTGGCAAGAATAGTACCGGCTGAATTCACATTCCACTTGCGGTGTACCGAAGGGGCAAAGCGGTAAATAAGCCCGATAGCATAATAGATCAAAGCCAGTATTACCAGCCAGCGCAATGTACCTATCCACCAGCGGGTAGTTTCGCTTTCAATATCCAGCCATTTTAATACGGTGCGCAATAAGCTGCCTTGCGTAATCAGCAATAATATGGACGCCATGAAAATTAAAGCGATGAAAAAAGTAAGCTTTAATGCCGTACCGCGCATTTGAAAAAAATTCCTTTTCCGGCGATACATCGTGTGCAGCGAACGGTCGAATGAGTTCATAATGCCCAGCATAGCGTTGGATGCGAAAAAACCAGCTGTAAGAAAACCTAAAGACAGTAAGCCGCTCCGTGGTTTCGTAAAATCGGTAATGAAGTCACGCACCCATATATAAGTATCACGGTTAGGCGTAAGGTCTCTCACCACCCGCAGCAACTCCCTGCTGAAGTTTTCCTGCCCCGGTAAATAAGGCACCAGGGTAAACAGGAAAATGAGGAAGGGAGGAATTGCCATGAGCAGGTTAAACGAAATAGCCGCAGCCCGCATGTTCAATCCTTCGCGCTTGATCTGTTTTAAAAGAAATAACACCACATCGTACAATGGAAGCCCCCGGAAACCAGGCAGGATCAAATGTTTTGACCGGTTCACTACAAAGGCAACTGGCGGAAGATTGAGAATGATTCGTTCCAGCTTCGTCATGCGGGCTAAAGTACTTATTTTATTTTTAAGCTGTCGAGCGCCTTCCAGTAAGCTCTTGCATTTTTAAGATGTTCGGCATGCGTGGCAGCAAAAGCGTGATACCCCGAAAAATCTGCCTTGGCGCAAAAGTAGAGGTAGTCGGTATTAGCCGTATTCAGCACCGCATCAATGGTTTTAACGGAAGGTGTGCAAATGGGCCCGGGTGGTAAGCCGTTGTTGCGATAAGTATTGTAGGGCGATTGCGCGCTTTCATCAATCATCTTTCCCGTAACGCGTTTGGCTGCAAAGTTTCTTAGCGCATATTTTACCGTAGGATCGGCACCCAGCGCCATTTGTTTGTTCAGCCGGTTAAGGTATACGCTGGCTATCAGGGGCATTTCGTCGTATTTATTGGTTTCCTCATCAACAATGGAGGCCAACGTGTACACCTGCTGCGGCGTTAAGCCCAAATTACGGGCTTTTTGCAACCGCTCTTCATTCCAGAATTTTTTTTGCTCGTCGTGCAAACGATGCATCAATCGCGAAGCAGTAATATTCCAGTAAAAAGTATAGGTGTTGGGAACAATTAAAGTAGTAGCGGTATTGGTATCAACCCCAACAGTTTGAAGCGAATCGGCGTTGTTCAGCCACGAAATAATAGCCAGCGAATCGCACTCCAGCTTATTGCCGGCAAACCGCGCAAAATCTTCCTTGGTTCTGAGCTTGGTAATTATAAGATTAACCGGCGATTGCCTTCCATTGCGCAGCATGCGGGCAATGCTCAGCAAACTGGCTCCCTTTTTTATTTCATACTTACCCGCTTTCAGGCGTGCAGGCACTTCCAGTCGGTGGGCAAGCATAGAAAATATACCGGGGCTTTTTAATACCTTATCGTATTTCAGCGTTTGCATTACATCGTCGAAGCCTGAACCGGTTTTTATATAGAGGAAATAACGCTTATCGTTAAACGCGGTGCCCGATCCCGCCAGCTTCCAGGCAAAAAAAGCGGTTACAATAACAAGGAGCAATATAAAAATCAGGATAATTTTTTTAACCATACATGTGTAATTCAATGGAAAAAGACCGTTTAGTACGTTGTGTCTCACGACTCTCCTTTGGTTTCGTTCGACCCGAAACCGCAAACCTCCGCCATGGATAGCATCTCACGATCCACTCTACTCACCGTGGGTCGTATCTCACGGCCCATTCCCTTTCGCCGTGGGTAGTGTCTCACGACCCACCATTTGAGTTTCGTGAGACACGAAACCCGGCGCACGAAGTCCGACGTAGGTTGACGGCTGAAAAATAAACAAAAAACCCTGTTGATGACAACAGGGTTCAAAATTATATCAATAATTAATGATTTATTATGGTTGAGCCGGTGTAGGCGTTGGCGTAGCAGGCGGTGTTGTTGCCGGCTGTTGTTGCGGGCCTGTTGGTATTGATGGCTGTTGCTGCTGGTTGGTATTGATGCCTTTTATGAACTGGTCATTACCGCCTCCGGCATTCATAAAAAGGGAAGACAGCAGGCAAAGCAACCCGATGGCCGCCGCAAATATCCATGTACCTTTTTCCAATACATCGGTGGTTTGCTTTACACCCATAAACTGGTTGCTGAAACCGGCAATGTTGCCAGCCAAACCACCACCTTTAGGATTCTGTACAAGTACAACAAGTCCGAGCAGTACGCAAAACAAAATAATCAATATCAAAAACAACAGTGCCATCTCAGTGATCGTTTAATTTGGAAATTTTGGCTGCAAAGTAAGCCTTTTTATGGGGATTCAACAAACTTAATTTTTGATATACTTCTGTGGCTTTGTGATGCAGGCCCTGCGCCGCAAAAACCTCCGCCATTGCCTCGGTAAGTACCTCGTTCTTATCGTTGGAATGTTCGGCCATATGCTGAATGGATTGCACCTGTTCTTCTTCCTCTTTTTCGAGTTTTTCGGGATGAATGCGTTTCATTGTTTTAAGCCATTCTGTAAAACTCCTGAGCTTTACGCTGAGCTGGTCTTTCCCGTGCACTTCAGCGTCACGCAACTTAATGCCCTGCGACGCAAAATAATCAATGGTGTGCAATGGTTCTATGGGAATAATGCCACCCGCGCTTTCGTTTACCGGGCTTGTTTTTTCAAAGGGGAACTTTGATAAGATACCCTGCATTTTTTCGGGCTTCAGCAAAGGCTGGTCCGTTGTGTCGGGTTGTTTGTCAGTGGTAGCAGGAGGCTCTGAAGAAGGAGGCGCTTCCAGCAAAATATCGTCGGGAGCAGTCAGGTCCAGCTCTGCGGGTATATTTTCAATTGTTTCCGCCGGCGGTGTTGCTTCTGCAACAACGTCCTGCCCAACTTTTTCCTCTGGTGTTGTATATTCCTTCCCTTCCGGTTCTTCCACAATGGCCGAAGATTGATTTACAGCATCGGCGGTTGCAGTCTCCGGTGCATCCATAATAGTGCGCTGCTCCGGAACCTGCTCCTCCTGAACAAACGCCGTGGGCGCTTCGATTGATGATTCTGCAGGCATCGGTGTTTCTGCAGACTCTGTCTCTACCACATTTGCATTGTTTGCATCATCTGTGTCCTGCGGTTTTATTCTGTCTGTAAGAAAACTGTCGCTGAATGCATTTTTTGTAAAAAGCTGATCGGTTAACAGTTGATGAAACCAATGCGGATTGTTGAAAAACAGCGCCGTTCTGGCAACCTGTTTTTTATAGTCGGGATGGCCGGACTGCAAATATTTTTTGGCAAGCAGAAACTGGGCCTGCGCAAAATAAGGATACTGAGAGGCCCACTGTTCTATTTCTCTCACATCTACTTCTTCCAGTGTGCTCCTGTGAAAATAAGATTGCAGTATATTTTCCATTACAGAAATCATCGGATGAAGATACAATCTTTACCAGTCAGAGAATACTTTATTGAAGATATCTTCCGTTACGTTCTTTAATATTTCGTCCATCAAACTATTCTGGGCATCGGTAAAGCTCAGGCTGGCAGGAAAAGGGAAATTCCTGGTGATGTCCGTTTCAAAATCCTTTTTTTCATTCAACCTGTTTTTAAATATCAGGTGTATGGTAATGTTGAGGTTGTTGCTCGATACCTGGCTGCCCGAAATACCTGAAGTGTTCACAGAAAAGTCAGTTACAAATCCACCCACGTCGTAATGCGCATCGTCGCCGTTGATGACTGTAAGTCTTGTTTGGCTGATGACCTTTTGCTTGAGCCTGTCGGTAAGCTGCGGACTTAACTGAGGATTTACGTATCTCGCTTTGTTCTCGAAATAATTTACCCTGATGGTTTTTACCTCCGGGGGAACGCTGATGTCTTTAAAAGTATAATTACAGGTAGCCTGCACCGATACAACAGCCATTATTATAACAGCAAACTTTTTCCACATCTTGTTATTCGTTAATATCGTATTCTTTCAGTTTACGGTACAAAGTTCTTTCGCTAATGCCCAGATCAGACGCTGCATCTTTACGTTTTCCTTTATGTTTTTTCAGCGCTTTTACAATCAGCTCTTTTTCTTTATCCATAATGTTCAGCGACTCCTCTACTTCCTCGTGCTCATAAATATCATTGTGGTTAATGAGCACCGGTTGCGGAGCGGTGTTTAAAGCAGGTTGCGTAACCACGGCAGCGGCTTCTCTTTCTGCCGGCTGCGGATGGTATTCGTTGAGCAAAGACTCTTTGGTGTAAGCCGCCGCTGCAGCCGCCCGTTGAGGATTCTGCAATATCTCTACAAACATTTTCTTCAGCTCTGTTACATCTTTTTTCATGTCGAAGAAAAGCTTGTATAATATTTCACGCTCGTTCGCAAATTCCGCATGCGATACATTGGCGCCTCCGCCTGCCAATACGGGCATCCTGTTGGTGTTGTATTCAGGAAGGAACTGTGTTAATTGCCGCGCCGAAATCAATTTATCCTGAGACAATACCGAAATCTGCTCCGCAATATTCTTCAATTCCCTCACATTACCCGGCCATGGATAATGAATTAACAGATCTTTCGCCTCATCATCGAGCTGCACCGAAGGTGTTTTATACCGCTCAGCAAAGTCGGCCGCAAATTTTCTGAACAGCAAAATAATATCTTCCTGCCTGTCTTTTAAAGCCGGAACGCGAATAGGAACTGTATTCAACCGGTAATACAAATCCTGGCGAAACCTCCCTTTGTGCGTATACTCCAGCAGATCTTTATTGGTAGCGGCAATTACCCGCACATCTGTTTTTTGCACTTTCGATGAGCCAACTCTTATATACTCGCCAGTTTCCAGCACACGCAGCAAACGCGCCTGTGTGCCCAGCGGCATCTCTCCTATTTCGTCGAGAAAGATGGTACCGCCATTCACCGTTTCAAAATATCCTTTGCGACTGTCTACCGCGCCGGTAAACGAACCCTTTTCGTGTCCGAACAATTCCGAATCAATTGTACCCTCAGGAATAGCGCCACAGTTTACTGCGATAAAGGGGTTGTGCTTGCGCGCCGATAAGGCATGTATTACCTGCGAAAAAACCTCCTTTCCCACACCGCTTTCGCCGAAAATCAACACTGTTAAATCTGTATTAGCCACCTGCGATGCCACCTGCAACGCATAGTTGAGCGCAGGTGAATTACCAATAATGCCGAACCTGTTTTTTATTGACTGTATCTCCATTATATACTATCCATTATTTGTATTAATTCCGACTTCAGCAAAGGCAGATTTTTTTGCACAATCAGCCAAATGGTTGAGTCATCAATTAAATCATAATCGTGTACCAAAATATGTCTTAATCCAATAATTCTCTTTTTATCAGATATAGTTAGGGCCTGATCCAATTTATCAGCTTTAAATAAGGCTTCCCCTATTATCGCTAACCTTCGCTCAACTGAATCAATTGCCTTTTGATCGCTTTCATACTCTTGCAAATTCCTGATATCTTTCAAATGACTTTCGATAATATCTATCGAAAGCAACATGTCTTCAAAATATTTCCTGATATCAGGCTTCATAAAGCTTTACCCTTTCCTTTTTAACCTGGTTGTAGAAAAATCGGTTCTTTATTTTTTCTTCTGCTACCAGGTCAACTTTTTTACCGAGGATTTCTTCAAGTGCAAACAATAAATCGAAATAGTCGAAACCCGCTAAAGGCAGTCCTTCTTTGTTTTTAATAAAGCTGAAAACAAAGTCAAGGTCGCTCTGGTCGTTAAAATCAGCATCCCTTGTTCCTGACCCAAAAAGATACAGCGATTTTACCTGCATCTTTCTGCACGTCTCTACAATAGAGCTTATATTTTTTTTTACCACTTCAACCATAAAAATATTTTACTTCACCACTTCGCCTAACAAGGTAGCCTTGGTGCAATCATTCACTTTTACCCAGGCATAATCGCCCTTGCTAAAGCTGTTGCCTTCTTTTGGAAAAACGATTACCTTGTTGTGCGATGTTCTTCCCATCCAATCGGTATCACTTTTATTGCTGTCACCTTCAATCAATACCTGGTATGTTTTTCCCAGATCTTTTTTGTTGCTCTCGCGCGACAAGTGGTTTTGCAGGTCAACAATTTCCTGCAGCCTTCTTTTTTTCACTTCTTCGGGAACATCATCTTTATACCGGCGTTGCGCCAGGGTACCGGGTCGTTCGCTGTAAAAGAACATGTAGCTCAGGTCGTAGCCGCTGTATTCCATCAGCGACAAAGTATGCTGGTGATCTTCTTCTGTCTCTGAGCAAAAGCCTGCAATAATATCGCTGCTGAGCCCACATCCCGGCAATATTTCACGAATGCGATCTATTTTAGCAAGATACCATTCGCGTGTATACGTACGGTTCATCATCTGCAGAATGCGGGTGGAACCGCTTTGCACCGGCAGGTGAATGTATTTACAGATATTATCGTATTTAGCCATGGTATACAGCACGTCATCCGTAATGTCTTTAGGGTGAGAGGTAGAAAACCGGATACGAAGCTCCGGCGATATCTGCGCTACCATTTCCAGCAACATGGCAAAAGTTACCGGTTGGGTTTCGCGCCCGTTTCCTTCAGGAGTAAAATAGTAGCTGTCTACATTCTGTCCCAGCAATGTTACTTCTTTATATCCCTGCTCAAACAGCGCGATGCATTCATTTACAACAGAAAGCGCATCGCGGCTGCGCTCACGTCCACGAGTAAACGGCACCACGCAAAACGAACACATATTATTACAGCCGCGCATAATGCTTACAAATGCCGACACGCCATTGGAGTTTAACCGAACGGGCGAAATATCGGCATAGGTTTCTTCGCGGCTGAGCAATACATTCACTGCCTTTTGCCCTGTTTCCGCTTCTTCTATCAGTCCCGGCAGGCTGCGGTAAGCATCTGGTCCTACCACCAGGTCTACCAGTTTTTCTTCTTCTAAAAACTTCGATTTGAGGCGCTCGGCCATGCAGCCTAAAACACCTACCAGCAAACCGGGGTTTGCCATTTTGGTTTTACGAAAATCGGTTAAGCGTTTCCGCACCGTTTGTTCCGCCTTCTCGCGTATGGAGCAGGTATTCAGCAGTACCAGGTCCGCTTCTTCATGGTTACGGGTTGCGCCAAAGCCTGCCTCGTTCAGTATGGAGGCTACTATCTCACTATCCGAAAAATTCATCTGACAGCCATAGCTTTCTATATAAAATTTTTTCTGATATTGAACCGGATCATTCGCAAAAGGAGCATACGCCTCCCCCTGCCGCGCCTCATCGTGTACTTTATTGGTCATCAAATCCAGCATAAATTTGCCTTCGCTTTTTGAGGGGGCAAAGATAACCAAAACAGGGGAAAAAATGTCAACTTGGCAGAATAAGCCATTAGCCTTCAGCAGTCAGCTTTCAGGGTTCAACAGCTTTCGGTGTCTACCACCGTCAGTTACGGGCAAATGGATAAACGCACTCCGCAAGCAGGAAACAGAAAAAATCAGCAATCGTGCCGAACACACAGTTTAGAGACATCTGCCGCAGATGCCCAGATAAACAAATTCACCTGTGAATCTGTGGCTTGTCCTACTTTCGGGCATATAAAATCAGATATGAAAACGCACACTACCAACTATACCAACACATTTATTGCCGTAGCCGAAGATTGCCCGGCATTGCAGGGCGAAGTTCCACCCGTAAAAGACGGCGACAAAAGCATTGCTGCGATGCAGTATGAAATGATCAGCAAGCATCCATATAAGTATACTTCAGACGATGTTGTGTTTTCGTGCTTTGCGGCAAAGAACGATCTTTCAAAAGCGGAAATGAAAGCTGGCAGAGAACTCTTCTTTTCAAAGGGGCAACCCTGTCTGCGATCTTCTCCCCTCACCAAACGCTATGGCTGGGGCGTGCACAGCAACGAAGAGGGCAAAGTAGCCATTTATGGCATGGATACTGCTGAATATAAAAAAATGATGAGCGATAAGAAGCTGAAGGTAGTGAACGCCATGCGCTCGAAGCGGGCGGGGAAGTAGTGAGCGGTCAGCTTTCAGTAACCAGCTTTCAGCCGTCAGCTATCAGCTTTTAGTTTTTCTTATATCTTATACCCTACACCTTATACCTTACACCTTCACCTTAAAACTACACACAATGAGCAGCGCACAAAATTTTGCAAAAGCAGAAATGCTGATCCGCAAACCGGTAGCAGAAGTATTTGAAGCATTCGTGAATCCTGAAATTACCACCCGCTTCTGGTTTACAAAAAGTACGGGCAGACTCGATGAGCATCAAACAGTTGAATGGACATGGGAAATGTACAATCATTCAACCCCTGTAACGGTTACCGCTATAGTTCTCAATCAAAGAATTGCCATTGAATGGGGCAACGGAAAAGATGTTTCCATTGTTGAATGGACGTTTCAGTCGCTTAGAGACAAAGGGACTTTTGTAAGCATTGTAAATGGAAATTTTAAAGGCAGCAGCGATGAAATTATTGCAACCGTGCGCGACTCAACAGAAGGTTTTACGCTGGTACTTGCAGCATTGAAAGCATTGCTTGAATTCAACATTGAACTTAAACTTGTTGCCGATCGTTTTCCACAAGGATTGGGATAGCGGTCTGCAATCAGCAAATCAGTTTATCGTTTGGCGTTTAGGGTATATAGTCACAACCCACCTGCACCCTACACCCTATACCTTTCTCTACATCTTACCACTTACTACTTAACACTTATCACTTTCTTCTTTCCGTTCATCTGTTAATTAAAAGACAATTTCAGAGAATCGCAGAACATATTTGTTCTGTTGTTTCAACTATGTTTACATTAAGAACAGGATCTTTTACTGTCACTTCACATTATGGTCTGCGCTCCTTTACCTGAGGAAACGAAGTGCTTTTTTTGATCCATCGGCAAGAACATTGTTACAGCTTTTTTATCTACCCATTCCCGCTTAACAGCAAAATAACAGAAGAGAGAACAACCTTTGAAACAATACCATCACGTTGGAAATATTTACCGGCATGGAAGAATTATGTTCAATATAATACGGGTTCTCAGGTACACTAAAACAATACAATAACTGCTTTAAATCAAAATGTAAATACACTACGGACTGTTTAATGCTTAAAG
The DNA here is from genome assembly GCA_051958655.1 of Agriterribacter sp. Classification (GTDB taxonomy): domain Bacteria; phylum Bacteroidota; class Bacteroidia; order Chitinophagales; family Chitinophagaceae; genus Agriterribacter. Next base: position 32,175 of record JBQCFW010000149.1, read on the forward strand.
ATGATCGTGCGTGATTGTCCGGAAAATCTATGTGCTGTTATCAATAAGCATCATTAGGTATAGCTGTCTCTTAAAGATGGCCCGCATGCCTGTTATCTATTCACTAACAATTTATGCCATGAAAAAAAATTCACTACTGCTTTTATTTTTTCTGCTCCTGTTTTTTTACGGGAACGCGCAGAAACAACTGGTCCTGTGTACAACGGGACGAGGACTTGACAGAAATTCTTCGATTGGGATTGACTCGGAAATGTGGAGCTACATTCAAAAATGGGCCACGCTTTCCCACAACGGGCAGGACGCCAGCGTTACTGCCGTGAGGTTGCATATTGAATGGAACCAGTACGAACCCACATTAGGCAATTACCAGGGAGCCAAACTTGTTGCAGCGTTGCAGGCAATCAAGAGCCTGAACCCTAATATTAAGCTGGCGCTTCACTTCTCCTATCTGCGGCCGGGCGCTCTTAACGACAGCTATTTTGGCGACGAAGATGTTGCCAGGCTAGGCGACGGAACAAAAGCGCAGGATGATATTGCCCATACAGCAGTATCCATTTTTTCCGCTACAGCACGCACCCGCTTCATCAATTTTGTAAACAATGCTATGTCGGCAATATCGGCGTATCATAACGATTTACTGTATGTGCAGATGGGAAACAGCGATGCGGAAGAATATATCATTCCCATCATCAAAAAAGATGATTTTCATCAACCGGCTTATTTTGAAGAAAAGGCCTTGCAATCGTGGAGAACAGAATATCTTCCCTGCAGGTATCCCGGCCAATCTACCGTTACCTGGGGATCAAATACCTATAATATTGCCGACGCTCCCCCTTTTAAACCCTTTCACCCTGCTACTTCCTCCAGTGGAGCATGGTATGAAGACTTTAACGGTGAGCATGGCAGAGAATACCACCGGTTCGCCGCATGGGGACTGATGCGTTTGTACAAACAGTTCCGTGACGCGGTGAAGAGCCATAACAGCAATATCAAGGTGCTCTATTTTACGCCCGGTTTTGGTACTGAGCAAACAAATATCAAGAGCATGAGCAGTGCAACGTTTCCTGCGGCCTATAATGAATTTGATGGCATTTATACCAGTGATGGAACAAGTCCGGGTGATACCTGGAGAAAGATCATGGCACTTGATGTACTGAAAGGAACCAACGCCAACAAGATTGCAGCCGTTGAATTTGACCCCACCGATCTTGGGCAGCAAGTGGGTATGCACGGCGTGTGGCCCGGTGCGGTTACAGAGTGGTTCGCAAGAAGTTATAAACACGGTGCAGACTACATCCATTTCGCCATGCATTTCTGGAATGATGAGATAGACCAGTTGGCGCCTGCTATTGCAGCTATAAAAGCTACTTATGTTACTCCCAGTTACACACCGCCGGCAAGAGCGGCTGCTGTTACCAAGAACATTTTTCCGGATGTATTTACCGGGAGAGGTTTGTTTGATCAAACATGGGATAACCTGGGTGGAAGCACCTGGAGCACTACGGATAACACCCCCAAATCCATCAGTATGAGTGACGTTGGCTATTGGGAGAATGTAAATAGTTGCACGCCTATAAATAACTGCGATTACAATATTTCTGCTTCCGGCCCGTCAACAAGTGTAGGCGCAGGCGTATCTATCACGCTCAACTCAACCATCAGCGGTCAAAGCTCCGGCGTAAGTTATTCGTGGAGTGGCACGGGCATCAGCGGTTCTAATACAAGCGCCTCTGTTACTTTCAACACGCCTTCCACTGCCGGCACCTATACTTACACGTTAACTACCAGCAAAAGCGGTTGCACCAATAAAACAGCCACTGTATCTGTAACTGTAGCAAGCAGCGGTGGTGGTGGCGCTTATACAGCTGAGTTCGATAATTTCTTCAATAACAGGTTGAGTTCAAGTTACAACAACCATGTTGTGGCAATTGTAGGTTGTGGCGACAATATCCTTTATACCTATAACCGTGGCTTTACCGCCGACCAGCCGTTGCGCATTATGTCGCTGACCAAGTGGACTACAGCAGCCATTATTATGATGCTGAAAGAAGAAGGCAAACTGGCGCTTACCGACAAGGTAGGTGCACATATCCCGTCGTGGAACGCCAACGGAAAGGAAAACGTAACCATTCAGCAACTGCTGGCGCATACCAGCGGCGTGCCGGTGCAAACGCCTTATGATGATGCTGTGGAATATACACTTGCGCAGGCAGTAGATAATATCGCTACCATTCCGCTGAACTTCACGCCGGGCACGCAGTTCGAGTACGGAAGCTCTTCGTACAAAGTGGCTGCAAGAATTGCGGAAGTAATAGAAGGCAAAAAATGGAAAACAATATTTGCAGAAAGACTGGCAGCAGTGAGCGGTATGCCTAATGCTCATTATTCTAACAGCTTCCCATACTCCGACGAAAATCCGTCGCCGGGATACGGACTGGAAGTTTCGGCAAATGAATATGCGAATTACCTGAAAATGATGGTGCGTTACGGATGGTACAATGGTGTGAGCGTAATTGATTCAGCATCTGTGGCTATTATGGAACAGAAGCAGAATACAGACGGCGGCTTCAACAATTATGGATTAGGAGTATTCAGGGATGCCTATCCTAACGGCAACATCAGAACAGTATGGCACCCCGGCGCTACTGGCACATTCGCTTTCCTTAACAGGGAAAAGAAATACTACGCCCTGGTATTTGCGCAGAATGGCGATCCGGCTTCGCTTGCCAGCCGCGACTTTAAAGACCTGGTGGATCAGCAGTTCGGAGCCAATATATGTGGAAGCACAAGCAGCGACCCATGCCAGTATAGTGTTACGCCAACCGGACCTACCGGCAGTGTAAACACCGGATCATCGGTAACGCTCAACTCTTCCTGCACCGGTCAATGCAGTGGCGTAAGCTACTCGTGGAGCGGACCTGGCATCAGTGGCTCAAATACCAGCACATCGGTTACCTTCGCCGCGCCTTCTAACGCCGGCACTTACACATACACATTAACCACCAGCAAAAGCGGTTGCACCAATCAAACCAAAACCATACAGGTGGTAGTGGTGAATGGTGGTGGCACCGGCGGAACAATTAACCAGTGCCTCGAAGCCGAGAATATGAATGGCACAGGTTCCATTACCAGCGATCCTAATGCCTCAAATGGCAGCACAAGAGGCGATGAGAATGATTATAACAAATATGTGGATTATGTAGTTACCAGCGTTCCTTCTGCAGGAAACTATACGGCTACATTACAGTATTATGCTGCATCTGCACCAACAGTAAGCGTATCGGTAAACGGTGGTAGTCCACAAACTGTTAGCCTTGCTGCTACCTACTCCTGGAACATTGTGCATACCACGCAGTCATTTACTGTTGCATTAATTGCAGGCACCAATACAATCAGGATATTGGGCACCGGCGGCGGAAGTTGCCGTCAGGATAAATTGTGTGTTGTGGGCACCGGCACCGGATGTTCAACGCCTTCCGCACCAATGTTAAGCGCAAGTCCGTCTGCCATCACCAGCGGTGGAAGCGCCGTACTGAAAGCATCAGGTTGCAGTGGCGGAACCATTACCTGGTCAACCGGACAAACAGGAGATTCAATTTCTGTAAGCCCAACGGCAACTACTACTTACACTGCTACCTGCAGCGTGGGCAGTTGCACCAGCCCGGTTGCTAGCATAACCGTTACCGTTAGTCAATCCGGCGGAAGCAATCCCTGCAACCTGGTTAACCAGGCTACTATCGGCACATGGAATGGTCTCAGTGTTCAGGCACGTCAATATACCGTTAATGGAAATACAGCATGGCTGATCGTAACGGCGGTACCAGGTTCGTCTACAGACAAACACTTCCCAAGAGGAGCAAACTTTGCGTCTCGTACTGATATTACCTGGACCAATGGCAAGGTTGACTCATCCTGCTTTGCAGGAGGCGGAACCTCATGGGGCGGTCTCACCAAACCTTCTGGTATCACCACTCCTGCAGGATATGCCGCGGGAACCGAACCAGACGGAGCTGAATACTTCTATCAAAGTTGTACGGCACCTGCAGCGCCAACATTAAGCGCAAGTCCTTCCAGCATTGTTGCCGGAACCAACACGCAGGTAACGTTAACGGCCAGCGGCTGCTCCGGTGGAACCATCAACTGGTCGCACAGCCTGGGATCGGGCACCACCAAAACAGTGAGCCCCACCAGCTCTACTACCTATACAGCTACCTGCACAGTAGGCGGTTGCACCAGCAGCGCCGGAAGTGTACTGGTAACAGTAACACCAGGAAACTTCAGCCAGTGCATCGAATCTGAAAATTCAGCCGGCAATGGTTCTATCACCAACGACCCCAACGCATCAAACGGAAGCACAAGAGGAGATGAGAATGATTACAACAAATATGTTGATTACGTTGTAACAGGCGTTCCTGCTGCGGGTAATTATACTTTAACACTGCAGTATTACGCTGCAAACACAGCAGTAGTGAGCGTAAAAGTAGGCAGCGGAACACCTCAAACGGTTAACTTGGCTGCCACTCACTCATGGAACATTGTGCATACCACGCAATCCGTAACGGTTGCCCTCGCTGCCGGAAGCAATACTATCCGCATTCAGGGTACCGGAGGCGCAAGTTGCAGGCAAGACAAGATTTGTGTGAGCAACACGCAATCATCGTCGCGCAAAGCGGGACCTGGTGCAACAGCGAACGGAATGGAAAGCAGCAACAGCCTGCTGTCTGTATATCCCAATCCGGCTACAGGGCACGTTGACGTTAGGTTTGAGCTCGCTACAGGTAAAAAAGCAACCCTGATCGTTTCCGACGCTACAGGTAAAACCATTAACGCGCGTTCAATTAAAGGCAATGGTAAACACATTGAAAGATTGAACTTCAGCGGTAAAGCATCGGGAATATACTTTGTACAGTTGAGGAAAGACAATGAAACAACAGTGAAGAAGATTGTGGTGATAAGGTAAATGTAAGTTGTGAACTGCAAAAAGGCTCCGGATTTAAAGTCCGGAGCCTTTTTTTGTATATACCATCGGAGTTGCCTCACACCCGACCCCTCTCCCCGCTGGGGAGAGGGGTGCCCAAGGTCAAAGAGTGTTGATTAAATGTATTAGCGGGCGGTTAAAATTTAGAACTGTCGCATTTTATGTCCGGACCTGTTCAGAGTTGATGTTTGATAGCCTCACCCCCGGCCCCTCTCCCCGCTGTGGAGAGGGGTGCCCAAGGTCGAAGAGTGTTGATTAAATGCATTTGCGGGCGGTTAAAATTTAGAACTGTCGCATTTTATGTTCGGACCTGTTCAAAGCCGATGTTTGATAGCCTCACCCCCGGCCCCTCTCCCCGCTATGGAGAGGGGTGCCCAAAGTCGAAGAGTGTTGATTAGATGTATTAGCGGGCGGTTAAAATTTAGAACTGTCGCATTTTACGTTCGGACCTGTTCAAAGTTGATGTGGAAGATATAACGCCTGGCTCTATTCTTTTGTACCGTCCCTCTCCGTTGCAAGGAGAGGGAAAAGAGCCTGCCTGCCGGTAGGCAGGGGTGAGGCTTAAAACAGCCTCACCCCCGGCCCCTCTCCCCGCTGTGGAGAGGGGTGCCCAAGGTCAAAGAGTGTTGATTAAATGTATTTGCGGGCGGTTAAAATTTAGAACTGTTGCATTTTATGTCCGGACCTGTTCAAAGCCGATGTGGAAGATATAATGACTGGCTCTATTCTTTTGTACCGTCCCTCTCCTTTGCAAGGAGAGGGATAAGAGCCTGCCTGCCGGTAGGCAGGGGTGAGGCTTAAAACAGCCTCACCCCCGACCCCTCTCCCCGCTGTGGAGAGGGGTTGCCCAAGGTCGAAGAGTGTTGATTAAATGTATTAGCGGGCAGTTGAAAATTTATAACTGTTGCATTTTATGTCTGGACTTGTTCAAAGTTGATGTGGAAGATATAATGACTGGCTCTATTCTTTTGTACCGTCCCTCTCCTTTGCAAGGAGAGGGATAAGGGCCTGCCTGCCGGTAGGCAGGGGTGAGGCTTAATGCAGCCATCTGACCAGGCTTGCAAAAGTTCGGAACCTTTTTTTATCTCTTTATTTGAGTGTCCGTATATAGGCCAACAGATCTGCCACCTGCGCATCGGTATAGCTATTGATCAAACCCTTAGGCATAAACGAACGACCGGTAAGGAAGCCTTCGCTTTTAATAGATTTGGACTCGATAAATATTTTTGAGCCGCCCATAAATGCAAGCGTGGTACCCTTATCGTTTTGCTCAAACAAATAACCTTCAAGCGTACTGTTATCTGTTTTGGTAACACGATACAACATATACCCACTTTCTACTGCTGCATCCGGATCAATAATAGCAGTTAAAAGCGCTTTATCCTCGCGCGTTGCAGAACCATCTAACGCCGGAGCGATACCAGGACCTTTATCGCCTACCTTATGGCACATTAAACAGGTTTGAAAAAGTGTTTTCCCCTTTTGTGCATTGCCACCTTTCTTTTCAGCAATCGCCATGTATTTATTCAGCTTGTTTTCAAACGCCTTTTTTTCATCTTCTGCTAATTTTTTTGTTTGGCCAAACAATGTTGCCGCGGCAGGGTTACCAGCATTTGCATTGCGTATACGCTCTGCCGAAGACATGGTAAATGCATTTGCCGCAAGGCTTTTTTTATTATACAGGTTAATCAGCAATGCCGCACCCTGTGGTGAACCGGATAACACGCCGGTGAGTTCTTTTTTTTGTTCATCATTAAAAGAAGGAATCCATTTGGCCAGTGTTTGTTTTGCCAGCACTGTGTCGGTTTTTGCAAGGCTGTGCAGCGAAGCCAACCGAAGCTTAAATGGCAACTGCCCGTTTTGAGCTATTTGCTGAAACGTTGCCTTGCTATCAGCAGCATTCACTTCCAAAGCACCCAGCGCAAGTGCCGTCGTTTTTTCATCGGCTTTGCTGTTGATGGTGGACGCCACAAGCTGACGGGAGGCTTTGATGTTGAACCTGCCGATGGCATTGAGAGCCAGTTGCTTTTCCGATAATTTTCCTGCTTTCAATAATGTATTTGCCGGTGCTTCCAGCATGGAAGCCATTTGCGGAGATTGTACTTCCTGCTGGTGATTGATGGCAAGTTCCAGGTATTTTGCCGCATGTGCCGGCTGTTCGTACACAGGCTTTACCATGTCGTATATTTTTTGATTGGAAAGCATTTTGCTTAACCAGATAAAAGTCGGCTCATCCAACTCGTTGATGCCTGCTTTCGGCCATCGCTGTACCAACTGTTCCTCTTTCCGATCTTCGGGCAGCGCCTGTATGGCCCATAATATATTAGAAGCCGGCTGGGCAGCTGCTTCACCCGATTGCAGGTATGCATACAACTCATCCGGATATTGCTCCAGCGCCTTTAAAGCCAGGAATCTTTCAAAGCTGCGCTCATACGATCCTCCCATTGCGTTGCCCTGCAACGGTGGCTTGCAGGCTTTCACAAGCAATCCAACAACATTGTTATCGGCCTTGCCAATAGCAGCAAGCGTGCGCAGCACCGCCGAGCGCACCATTGGGTTGCGATCTTCTGATAAAGGTTGCAGCACAGCAGCTACCGTTGCAGGAGTAAGCGAAAATGAAGCCAGTGAACGCACCGCCTCACGCCGAAGGTTATCCGCTTTTGTGCTCAATAGTTTATTCATTAGTGCAGCATCGTAATGCACCATTCCCTCCAGGCTCCACAACGCGTAGATGCGCGACACTTCATCTTTTGATTCGTCTGCAGCAAGCGCCACAAGATTCGGGATAGAAGGCGCAGTTTCGCTTGCCGGGCGATCTGTTAACTGATGCCAGGCAGCTCTTTTCATCCATAAAGAAGGCGATGTAAGATGCGCCGCCAGATCGCTGGTTTTCATTTTGGTAAAGTCAGGAACGGTAGCCGGCTGCTGACTTTTATGACGGATGCGCCAGATGCGCCCCAGCGATTTATCGCGATCCGGATGCGTGGTAGGTATTTCGTTGTGAGAGATGATCTTGTCGTACCAGTCTGCCACATACAAACACCCGTCTGGCCCAAACTCAATATTTACGGGACGGAAATATTTATCTTCTGAACTAAGCAAATCGGGCAAATGCGTGGCAGATACCGTACCATCTGCATTGCGTGTAATTTTTACGGCATTGATGGTGCTGGTAATGGGATTGGCCAGCAATGCCACATCTTTCCATTCGGCCGGAAAGGAGCCTGCATCATCGTCTGCGAATGCCAGACCGGAAATACCGGTGCCGCCTACCCTGAATGTATGCAGCTCAGGCATGAAAGGCTGATATGGGCGAAGACGTTCATTGCCTATACCGGGATAGCCTGTTCCTTCTTCCATTGGTACTATCGAATAGCCTAGATCGTTTGCTTCTGTACCGTACCATTGCCCGTTATGCCGCAACTGAAAACCCCAGATATTGTTCAACCCGGCATTCACCAGTTCTATCCTTTTTGCGTCGAGCGAGAATTTTGCAATCTTACTGAAATCCATTTTCACCTTTGCATCGCTTACCATCGAAGACACGTTGCCTTTGTTCAATGCGCCATGGCTGAAATGAATCCATCCACCCGGGCCACGTATAAGCACATGCGCCATGGTATGCGTGTCGGTAAATCCGAAACCGGTAAACAAGCGCACCCGCTGGTCGGCTTTACCATCGCCGTTGGAATCTTTCAGAAAAAATAATTCCGACC
>JBQCFW010000150.1:0-25258 GCA_051958655.1 Agriterribacter sp.
CAGGGTGGATGACGATGGATTGCCGCTTTTTGAAACGTTCAATGATGCTGAGATCGTGAATAAAAATACCTACTTTGCCAACAACAAGTGGGATCCCAGGATCGGGCACACAGTAGCCGTTCCCGGTATGCCGTGGAAATATCAAACCAATTTATTGTTCGACAGCAGCGGCTCCAGAGACCCGGCCAACTACGGGTATTTCAATTCGCTGAAAGAAAATGTAGAATCTGACTGTGCCTGTTTGGTAAATCTTTTCTGGATGCACAATTCTAAAAATGAAATTGCCATACGTTATGCCAGGATACTGCTTCAGAAAGCCGAAATACTGATACAGCTTGGGCGGGAAGATGAAGCTTTGCCCATCATCAACGAAATTCGCCAGCGTGCTGCCAATAGTACCGGCAGGCTAAAATTCGCCAACGGAACATCTACACTCAATTACAATATCAGTTTATATGAAGACGGTGTGAATTGTAACTGGACAAATGAGTTTGCATGGAAAGCGCTGATGTTTGAAAATCGTTTAGAATTTGCGATGGAAGGCATACGCTGGTACGACCTGGTACGGTGGGGCATAGCCGAAGAAGTATTGAATGCTTATTTCGCAAAAGAATTTCCAAGAAACCGTTCGTGGATGAAGGATGGACATTTTACCGCCGGACGCGATGAGTATATGCCCATTCCGCAACCGCAGGTTAACTATTCATTTGGCGTGTACAAACAAAACGTTGGCTATTAATGGTTCACTTACAGATAAGCACTATATTGACTTAAAATGTTTTTAACGCCGTGGCGAGCGTCATCACTCGCCACGGCGTGATATGTTTTTAATATTAAAGTTTCGTTTGCATTATGAGTTTGTTTAGTCGTCCCAACCAGCCCTGGCGCCTGCCTGCGCTTGCAATGACCGCAACGCTTTTCTTTTCCTTTTTTATTGGTTGTAAAACGCCTCCTCCCAAGGCGGAGCCGCAAAAAATAGACCGCGAGTATGTGCTCGATTCAAAAATGACAGGCTATACAGGAGTGGGTGGAGATATAGATGGAGTAAGAAATCCCGTGTTGCGCGCAAAAAAAGGCGAAAGGGTTCGGGTTCGGTTGGTTAACGGAGAACTCATGTCGCACGATATTGTATTTGAGAAGATGGGTGTAAAAAGCACACCCATTGTACAAAAAGGCGATACTACCAGTGTTATAGTAGAAGCAAAAGAAAATGATGTGTACTTCTGCAGCATTCCCGGACACAAGGCCATTATGAACGGGCGATTTGAAATTGTTGAAAGCTTTGAAGCAGCGGTAGTAGACGAAGGTGTTTCTCCCCGCAAGAACGGGCGGCCGTTGAATCTGGGTTTTGAGAGAGGAAGCCTGCAGGACTGGAAAGCGAACGGCGAAGCATTTTCAGCAAAATCCGTTGCGTTTGATCCGGCTCCCTTGTATCCGGATTCTTTATCGCTCAGCCAGGATGGCGATTATTATGTAAGCAGCGGCGGTACTGCTAATTACCAGTTGAAGGGCACCCTTACTTCCGAAACTTTTGAGATCACCCATCCCTGGGCCACTTTCAAAGTTGCCGGCGGAGCGTTGGAAGGAGCCAGGGTAGAACTGGTGCTTGAAGATTCGTTGAAACCATTTTTCAAAATTTCAGGCCCCGTAACCGAAGGTTATATAAGAGGCACACGCCAGGCCATTTTCCGGCCGGTGGTAGTAGACTTGCGTCCGTATGCAGGAAAGAAAATGTATATACGCCTGGTGGATGAAGAAAACGGGAAGGTGCCTGAAATACATTATATAGGCGATAACGTGTGGTCGCACATAGCCTTTGATAACTTCCGCTTTCACAAAGAAGAGCCGAAGTATATAAACGCTTTGCGGCCGGAAGATATAGTGATATTGCCCATGAGGGATGTTGTACCGCATGCCGGGCTTTCGGGACCAGAAGCGGTTAAAGCCATGACCATTCCGGCGGGATTTTCTGTGCAGCTCGGGGCTGCTGAACCGGAAATTGTTAAGCCTATTGCATTTGCGCTGGACGACAGGGGACGGTTGTGGGTGGTAGAATCGCAAACCTATCCCGTTAGAGCGGAAGAAGGAAAGGGGCGCGACCGTATTCTTATTTTTGAAGATACAGACGGAAATGGTTCGCTTGACAGCAAGAAAGTTTTTACAGATGGATTAAACCTGGTGAGCGGAATTGAATGGGGATTTGGCGGCGTATGGATTGGCGCAGCCCCTTATTTAATGTATATTCCTATTGATGAAACAGGCGATAAGCCGGCAGGTAAACCGCAGATATTACTGGATGGCTGGGGTTACGAAGACACGCACGAAACCTTGAACACTTTCAAGTGGGGGCCCGACGGATGGTTGTATGGCACACACGGGGTATTTACGCATTCAAAAGTGGGAAAGCCCGGCGCACCGGATGCCGAACGTACACCTATAAACGCAGGTGTGTGGAGATACCATCCTACAAAACATGTGTTTGAAGTGTTTGCCCATGGCACCAGCAATCCCTGGGGACTTGACTTTAACGATTACGGTCACGCGTTTATAACCGCCTGCGTTATTCCTCATCTCTATCACATGATTCAGGGTGCAAGATATTTTCGACAGGGCGGAAAACATTTTAACCCGTATACCTACGACGACATTGAAACCATTGCCGACCATGTGCACTGGATAGGCAACGCAGGTCCGCATGCGGGTAATTTCCGGTCGGGCTCGGTTGGTGGTGGACACGCGCATGCAGGCGCCATGTTTTACCTGGGCAACAAGAAGTGGGGATTGGACAGGAATTCTATTTTTATGAATAACCTTCATGGGCACCGCGTAAACAACGATATACTGGCTCGTAATGGTTCGGGGTATACTGCCCGGCATGGAAAAGATTTTATACTTCGCAACGATTCCTGGTCGTTATGGCTGAATTTTCAAATTGCTCCAAACGGATCGGTGTATGTAATAGACTGGTACGATCAGAACCAGTGCCACAACCCCAATCCCGCTGTGCACAACAAAACGCTGGGACGTATATTCCGTATTTCACATGACGGCGATGCGTGGGAAACTGTTGATCTTTCCAAAAAGACCAATGCCGAGCTGGTTGCCATGCAGTTGCATGAAAATGAATTTTATGTGCGGCATGCCCGTCGTTTATTGCAGGAAAGAAAAGTGGGCGCCGATGTGCACCAGGCACTTTGGAAAATACTGAACGACAATCCTGACGTTACGCGCAAGCTGCGCGCATTGTGGACATTGCATGTTACCAAAGGCATTACCGAACAGCAATGGGCTGGTTTGTTAGACAACAGCAATGAATATGTTCGCGCATGGGCAATACAGTTGATGGCAGAAGAGAAAAAAATATCCGCTGATGTGCAGAAACGTTTTGAAACAATGGCTGGTAAAGATTCATCTGCCATTGTACGGATGTACATAGCATCAGCGTTGCAAAGAATGGACCCGAATCAAACATGGGAGATTGTAAAGAACCTCTCCATGCGGGAAGAAGACGTTAAAGACAAAAATATCCCGCTGCTGGTGTGGTATGCATTGGAACCTTTGGTAGAAAAAGATCCCAGCCGTGCAATGGACCTGGCAACGGCTGCTAAGTTACCCAATATACTGGTGTACACTATTCAGCGTGTGGGCGCCATCGCCGATAATAAAGCGGTAGACGTGCTGCAAAAAGCAAAACAAACACTGCAAAAGCAAAGTGCCGGCGAAGAAGAACAGAAAGCCTTAGCGGCTATTGATCAGGCGTTGGCAGAACGTAATAAAAAGTAGTTGTTCTGTTGTTAGGCTGGTAAGAAGTTAATCGCTGAGCGAGGCGTCTCCTGACTGCCGTCAGGCAGGTTTGCCTCGCTCAGTTTTGTTGTTACCCGCGGCGACAAAAAGCAAGTATATAGGCAAGGGTATTGTTCCCACTGATGGCTGTGCGAGGCATCGTCGCCTCGTTCGATTTTTGTTGTCGCCTGTGGCGACTTGCTTGAGTGCTGCAATTTCACCACTGAAACCATTCGGCCACTTATACACCTTCTCCCTCGCTTGTCAATCTCTTACCTGCATTCCCTATTTTCCCCTTAATTTAGTGGGATTAATACTTTGACGCTTTTAAATACGCTTAGATGAATCTCAAAAATGCATCTGTTCTTGTGATAGATGACGACCAGGACGTGCTTACCGCCGTGAGGTTGCTGTTGAAAACAGAAGCCGGTTCGGTAACAACTGAAAAGAACCCCGAGAATATCAGGTGGTTGCTTGCCAAGCAATCGTTCGACCTGATTATGCTGGATATGAATTTCAACAGCTCTATCAACACCGGCAATGAAGGATTGTATTGGCTGAGGAAGATAAAGGAGTTAGGTTCCGAAGCGGCAGTAATTATGATTACCGCTTACGGCGATATTGATCTGGCAGTGCGTTCGCTGAAAGAGGGTGCTGCTGACTTTATGGTAAAGCCCTGGCATAACGAAAGACTGATTGCTTCTATAAAAGAAACGCTGAAGCAAAAGGGCAATGCGCAACTGAAAGGAAAAGTAATAGCGCCAGACTCTATTATCGGAACCGAACTGTTAGGAAACTCCGAGCCCATGCAGGATATCTTTCACAAGATCAACAAAATTGCACCTACTGATGCCAACATTTTAATATTGGGCGAAAACGGAACGGGTAAAGACCTGATAGCGCGCGCCATTCACCAACAATCGTTGCGTAAAGACAAAGCTTTTGTAAAAGTGGATGTCGGCGCCCTCACCGAAACCTTGTTTGAAAGCGAATTGTTCGGGCATAAAAAAGGTGCGTTTACCGACGCCAAAGAAGATCGTGCCGGGCGGTTTGAATCTGCCAATGGTGGCACGCTCTTCCTGGATGAAATTGGCAACATATCGCTGCACCAGCAGGCAAAGCTGCTAACAGTTTTGCAGAACCGCATGGTGACACGCTTGGGCGCCAATCAGCCAACGCCTATAGATATCCGTTTGATTTGCGCTACCAATGTACCGCTGGCTGAACTGGCGAACGAAAGCCGCTTCAGGAAAGATCTTATTTACCGCATCAACACAGTTGAAATTACTGTGCCGCCATTGCGCAAACGCCAGGATGATATCGTTTTGCTGGGCAAACATTTTATTCAACAGTATGCCAGCAAATACCTGAAACCTACCCTTACATTGGAAAATTCGGCAATAGAAAAACTGAAGCAGTATCATTATCCGGGCAATGTGCGCGAACTGCAGTATACCATTGAAAGGGCAGTGATCATGGCTGATTCTGACAGTCTTACCGCTGCTGATCTTATCTTTTCGCCCATCGAATCTACTCCTGCAGCAGCAGAGGAGCCCGATGAACTGAACCTTAGCATTATTGAAAAGAACGCTATTCTGAAAGTAATAGAAAAGCACAATGGCAATATTACCAAGGCGGCAAGAGAACTTGGCTTAACACGAACGGCTTTATATCGCCGCCTTAGCAAATATGATATTTAAACCATTGTTGATCGTTATGATATTTCAAAGTAGAACCTACACCTTATACCTTACGCCTTACACCTTTTTGTATGTTTAAAAAATACGAATGGCGCATATTGGTAAGAGTGCTGTTGCTGTTTGTAACGCTTACGGCAACTTCTTTTATACTGGTAAAAGGGCCGGCGTGGTACGTATACCTGGCGCTAACCCTTCCGGTAGTTGCTTACCAGTTGGCAGATTTTTACCGGTTTCATAAAAAAGCGCAGGACGAAGTATCGCAGTTTGTAGAGTCGGTACACTATCGCGACTTTTCCCGCTACTTTGATGTAAAGCAGGCACCACTGGAACTGCAGCCTTTAAGGCGTGGGTTCAACGACATCAATACTACGTTTAAGGTTATCAGTAAGGAACGCGAAACACAATATCAATACCTGCAAAAAATACTGGAGCTGGTAGATACCGGTATATTATCCTACGATCATGAAAGCGGCGAAACAGGATGGATGAACGAATCGCTCAAAAAAATGCTGGGCATACCCTACCTTAAAACCATTCACTCACTTGAAAAGCGCGACAGGCTGCTATACCAGGAAATTATACAACTGCGCCCCGGTGATGGCAAAGTGGTGCAAATAACCAAAGACAACAAGGTAATGAAGGTGTTGCTTTCTGCCACCGCTTTTCAAACCGATAACAGCATTTACAAGCTCATTGCCTTTCAAAATGTAGATGAGGCATTGGATGAGAACGAAGCCAAAGCCTGGCAAAAATTGTTGAGCGTAATGACGCACGAAATCATGAATTCGGTAGCTCCCATTTCATCGCTGGCAGATACTTTAAAAAACCGGCTGCAGCTGGCAGCCAACCAAATTCAGGACAAAGAGGGAACGGTGGAAGACCTGGAGCTTGGTATCATTACCATTAAAAGAAGAAGTGAAGGATTGCTGAAATTTGCCGAAACCTATCGCAACCTCAATAAGATCACTACGCTGAGCTTAACTAAAGTGTATGTGCGCGACCTGTTTGAAAACTTATACTTGTTGATGGAACCTACGCTGGAACAGAAAAAAATTGATATAGACGTTATATTAAAAGATACAGACCTTACCGTGGAAGCCGATACCAACCTGGTAGAACAGGTGCTCATCAACCTTTTGGTAAATGCCATTGAAGCCGTAAAGGATAAGGAAGAACCGCACATAGCACTATCAGCCTTCAAAGCGCCCAATCAAAGAGTGGTTATCAAAGTATCAGATAACGGTACAGGTATACCTGCTGATGTGCTCGACAAAATTTTCATTCCCTTTTTCAGCACCAAAAAAAGTGGTAGTGGTATTGGCTTGAGCCTTTGCAAACAAATCATGCTATTGCACAAAGGCAATGTGCAGGTGCAAAGCAAAGAAGGAGAGGGCACTGCTTTTTTATTGCTTTTTTAGCCAGCCATTTTTGTCGAGCCAGTTTTTACAACGATCCATCCATGCATCTTTTGTGGTGGGGTTGTTCATCCCAAATCCATGACCGCCATTTTGATACAGGTGCATTTCTGCCGGTACTTTGTTTTTGATAAGTGCCTGGTAAAACACAATGCTGTTGTCTGGGTGCACCCCCCTGTCGTCAGACGTATGTACCAAAAAGGTTGGAGGAGTGGTTTCATTCACCTGCAATTCGTTTGAATATTGGTTCAGTTGTTCTGCACCTGGTTTTTCTCCCAGCAAATTCTTAAACGACCCCGCATGCGTAATGGAGACACTGGCGCTGATTACCGGGTAAATCAAGATCATAAAATCTGGTCGTACACTGATGTTTGCAGGATTAGCCACCAAGGCTTTGCTGTAATGTGTTCCCGCAGTGGAGGCAAGATGCCCGCCGGCCGAAAACCCCATAATGCCGATCCTGGACGGATTGATATTCCATTTTTGCGCATTTTGCCGAACCATCAGTATTGCCTGCTGCGCATCCTGCAATGGCGCAACAGAGGGATCTTGCTGATTCTTTTTATCGGGCAAACGATATTTCAACACAAAAGCAGCCACTCCCATTTCGTTGAACTTTTTTGCCACGTCATATCCCTCATGTCCCGCAGCCACAATGCCATAGCCGCCTCCGGGACAAATTACAACCGCTGTGCCGTTGGCTGTAATCGCATCGGGCAAAAAAACTGTAAGTGTTGGCTTGCGTATCTTGCTTATCCGCAAAATACCGTCGGTAGTTTCTGATTTTTCTTCGTCTGTTCCGGGTTTATTATTAGGGATTTGGCTCGCAGGATAAAGATCAAGTTCCATGGGTTTTGTTTGTGTATATGCAGATTGTACCTGAACCATTAAGACCAGTACAAAAGCAAGGTATCGTTGCATGATGGTTTGTTTGTGGAAAGATAGGGAAAGAAAAAAACAAGAACCAAAAAACAACAACCAGGAAGCTGTCAGCAATCAGCCGTCAGCAATCAGCTATCTGTCACTTCAGCGTTTAGCCTTTATCGTAATGTTAGTATAATCAATCGCCAATTTCAAATTTCAAATTTCAAATCAGAAATCAACAAATCAGCAATCTTACAGTATGCCTTCATCTGCAAAACTAAAATAACCTTCTTCACTTACTATAATGTGATCGGCTACGCGGATGTCGAAAAATTGGGCCGCCTCTTTTATTTTAGAAGTCAAAGTTCTGTCTGCTTTGCTCGGCTTTAAACTGCCCGAGGGATGATTGTGACATAAGATGATACTAACGGCTTCTTCCTGCAACGCTTTTTTCAAAATAATACGCGGGTCTGCTACCGTTCCGGTAATGCCTCCCTTGCTTATGATTTCGGAATGTTTGATCTTATTGGCCCTGTTTAAAAAAATTACTATAAATACCTCCTGTTTATGGTCCTTTAACTGCGCCTGCAGGTAACGCGCAATAGCGGCGCTACTGGTAACTACCGGCTTTTCAAGATTTTCGCCCGCCTGCCGTCGCCGGCCCAGTTCCAGAGCGGCTGCTACAATAATAGCTTTGGCTTCGCCTATTCCCTTAATTGCCATAAGATCTTTTATGGCAAGTTTGCCCAGTTCGTTCAGGTTATTTTTACCAAGCTGCAATATTTCTTTGGCAAGATCAATGGCTGATTTTTCGCGGGTTCCGTTTTGTAAAAGAATGGCTATCAGTTCGGAGTGGCTCAGATTTTCTGGTCCTTTGCTTCGCAGTTTTTCGCGTGGCCGATCGTCTTCCGACCAGTTTTTGATGGGTGTTCTTGCTGGTTGCATAATTTTTAAACTTTTCAATCGTTAATGGCTTTGTAAGATATCCATTTTCCTTTTAACAAACCTCAATCTGTATTCTTATGAAACTGTCAAACCGCCAATTAGTACTTGGCTCACTTCAACCGTTGCTCTTTTGCATAGGCATGTATTGCATCATTCTTGTATGTTCTGTTTTTGTATGTTCATCTGTTTACCACGCCCTTAAAGGAGGTAAAAAACATACTGCCACAACAGAGGTTACTGCATCTGCATCCCTGCAATCCTCCACTCATCAATTGAATGTGAGCTATAAAAGATAAGGGGTGTAAGTTCACAAATCGCAAATTTCAAATCACAAATCTTTCTATCTTCGCCGCTCATCCACACAAATATGCAGCCCAAGGCGAAATTATTTTCAGGCACTGGTTCACGCTACCTGGCAGAAAAAATAGCTCAGCAGTTTGGCCAACCTTTAGGAAAAATCAGCATACAGCGATTCAGCGATGGAGAAATTCAACCTACGTTCCTGGAAAGCATCAGGGGAGATTATGTTTTTTTAATTCAGAGTACTTTTTCTCCCGGCGATAATATTATGGAACTGCTGCTGATGATAGACGCAGCGCGCAGGGCATCTGCCTACAAAATAATTGCGGTTTTACCTTACTACGGCTATGCCCGGCAAGACAGGAAGGACAAACCGCGCGTAGCCATTGGCAGCAAGCTGGTGGCCAACCTTTTAACGGCGGCAGGAGCCGACAGGGTAATTACCATGGACCTGCATGCACCGCAAATTCAGGGGTATTTTGATATACCTGTGGATCACCTGGATAGTTCGGCAATTTTCATTCCTTATATTGAAAATCTTAACCTGGAAAACCTTACCTTTGCCGCCCCTGACGTGGGAAGTGCCAACCGCATACGTGAAATAGCCAGCTATTTTAATGGAGAAATGGTAATATGCGATAAGCATAGAAAGCGGGCGAACGAAATAGCGAGCATGGTGGTAATAGGCGACGTAACCGACAGGAATGTAGTTCTTATAGACGATATATGTGATACGGGCGGAACCCTGGCCAAAGCAGCAGGCTTGCTGCTCGAAAAAGGAGCCAGGAGCGTAAGAGCATTGTGTACACACCCGGTATTGAGCGGAAATGCGTATCTGAACATTCAAAACAGTGTGCTGGAAGAGATGGTGGTGTGCGATACGTTACCCTTGCGCGAACATGCATCCAAGATCAAAGTGCTGAGTGTAGCCGACCTGTTTGCATCTGCCATCAGGAACGCTTACGAAAACCAGAGCATTACCAGCTTGTTCATTCACAGTCAGTTAAGAAACAAGTAGTTAATATTTAAACAATCATAAAAATGAAGACAATTACAATCGAAGGACAACTGAGGACCGGAACCGGGAAAAAGGCCACCCGCCAACTCCGCTCTCAGGGACTGGTGCCTGGTGTAATTTATGGTGGTACTTCGGAGGTGAATTTTCAGGCTCCGGTACTGGCTTTTAAAAACCTGGTGTACACGTCTGAGTTTCAGTTAGCAAACATTAGCGTAGAGGGTCAAACCTATAGCTGCATCCTGAAAGACATACAGTTGGATACCGTAAGTGATGAGCTGAGCCATATTGATTTTCTGCAATTGGTAGAAGACAGACCGGTTATTGCCAACATTCCGCTTAAGTATACCGGAGCTCCTGCAGGCGTAAAAGCCGGCGGTAAATTGGTTACCAAAATGAAATCTTTAAAGGTTAAAACTTATCCTAAGTTCCTTAAAGAAAACATTGAGGTAGATCTTACCAACCTTGAAGTAAACGGCAACGTAAGAGTAGAAGACGTAAAAGAAGAGCATTACGAAATATTGAATTCCCCCAGGATTCCTATCGCATCGGTAGTAATGACGCGCCAGTTGAAACAGGAGGAATCGGCTGCAGCACCCGCTAAAGGAGCCGCGGCGCCCACAAAAGGCGCGGCAGCACCCGCTAAAGCGGCAGCCCCCAAAAAATAAGTGTAAAAACGTTACCCATCATACCCAATCCTCCTCGGGATTGGGTTTTTTGTTACACCTGCTGTAATGCATCTCTGTTATGTCCAAATTTTTAATAGTAGGGCTTGGAAATCCTGGTACAGAATACGCACACACACGTCACAATATTGGATTTGATGTGGTAGATGCATTTGCGGCCAAAAATGGCACTACTTTTAAGGTAGATCGGTTGGCAGAAGTGGCGGAAGTAAAGTGGAAGGGCAAACAGTTTGTTTGTATTAAACCCACCACTTATATGAACTTAAGCGGCAAGGCCTTCCGGTATTGGATGGATAAAGAAAAAGTGCCATTAGAAAACACGCTTACCATTGTAGACGACCTGGCCCTGCCGTTGAGTAAACTTCGGCTACGGGGCGGCGGTAGTCATGCCGGGCACAACGGACTTGCAGATATTCAACTGATCCTGGGAACAGATAAATACCCCAAACTGCGGTTTGGTATTGGCAATCAATACCCTAAAGGAATGCAGGTAGAGTTTGTGCTGGGAAAATGGTTTCCAGAGGAATTGCCCATCGTAAAACAAAAGATAGAAAAATGCGTTGAAGTTATTGAGAATGTTTCTGTTACAGGACTGGAGCGCACCATGAACTGGGTAAATACGATAGAGTTTCAAAAATAAAGCGAAATTTTACGTAGTAACATTCGCTAAAAAATTGTTTGAACTGTATAAGATTCAATTTGTTTGCATTAAATTAGCGTCTTGCGACTATCATCCGCGCTATCCATCTTCCTAGAACAGCCCGTAATCTAAAAGTAAAAACACGCTATGTTCATACCGGTTATATATATTAATAAACCTTGTTGAACTATTAATAACTATGAAGATATTCTGCATCGGCCGTAATTATGTTGATCATGCGAAAGAACTGGGGAATGAAGTTCCGTCTGAACCTGTAATTTTTATGAAGCCCAAAAGTGCTTTGCTTCAGTCGCATACGCCCTTTTACTACCCCGAATTTACCAACGAGCTGCATGCCGAAGCGGAACTGGTGCTGCGGATCAGTAAAAATGGGAAGTACATCCAGGAAAAGCATGCCGGTAAGTACTACAATGGTATTACCGTTGGGATAGATTTTACAGCCCGCGATATACAGGATGAATTGAAATCCAAGGGCTTACCCTGGGAAAAGGCAAAGGCATGGGATAATTCTACCGTTATTGGCAAATGGATGGACATTACGCCCGAAACAAAAAAGAATAATATAAATTTTTGTTTATATAAAAACAAGGAGTTGGTGCAACAAGGCAACTCGGGGCAGATGATCTTTAATTTCGACAAGATCGTAGCCTATATATCAAACTATTTTTCGCTGAACATAGGCGATGTAATATTTACAGGAACGCCAGCCGGTGTAGGCGAATGTGTGGTAGGCGACGAAATGGAAGGCTTTATTGAAGACGAAAGCCTGTTTGAACTCTCCATTAAATAATATTTACCCGAAATTTATTGTATAAATAAAAAGCTCCTCCGGGAGCTTTTCTTGTTTAAAAAAAGTAAAGCCTGCCCCGGTAAATACCGGGGCGGCTTTTTGTTATCCGGAACCAGGCGGTGCACCCGATTCACCTCCATGGCCCGGAATCCCGTTCTCAAACCGTCCCTGAATTTGGATAAGTGTTTATGGTATCTATGTAGTTTTTTTAGATGAAAAGGCGGGGTACCCTGCTATGAAACTCATTACTGATAGCAGAAAAATATTCCCCATTTAACCGTTTTGCTTAATTTGTTTCATAATTTCAACGGCCCTTCAGTTTCTTATATCCGGCGCATGTGAAATTGTTACCCTTGCTTAGAAAGTTTTTGATATATTAATTCCTACAATAACAAAATGCAACACCCCGATCAAAAGTATATTACGGCATTGGTGGAAAACGATACGGTGGTACTGGACGAGCTTTACAGGAAATTTTCAGGAAAAATCAAATGGATGGTTTTACAGAACAATGGTACCGAAGCAGAAGCTTCCGACATTTTCCAGGATGCCCTGCTTTCTATTTATAACAAAGCAAAAGTGGGCGCTTTTGAACTAACCTGTCCCCTCGAGGCATTTCTGTACCTGGTGTGTAAAAACAAATGGCTCAACGTATTAAGTAAAAAGAAAACCCATAAGGTAACAAACATAGATACAGATGGATTTAGTTATATTGGAGAAGACAATTTTAAGCTTGCTGAAGATTGTGTATTACAGCAGGAGCGGAGCAATTTATTGATGGAAAAGCTGGCGGAAATGGGTGAAAGTTGCAAACAACTGCTAAAGCTGAGCTGGAGCGGAATATCGATGGATGAGGTAGCAAAAAAGTTGAATGTTACTTACGCCTATGCACGGAAGAAAAAATCGGAATGTATGGCTAAGCTTATTGGCCTTGTAAAACAATCTCCAAAATTTAATTCATTGAAATGGTAATCTTATGAATAACGGCAGAACCCTAGAAATTGAAAGGTACCTGGGAGGGGATATGACAGAGGAGGAAAAGCAGGGCTTTGAAACCGAACTGTCGGCAAACGCTGAATTGCGTGGTTTACTCGAAACCTATCGTACCATTGATCTTGAGATGCAAAATGCCCAAAAGTACAGCGAGCAGGAAAATGCATTGCGAAAAACACTGGAAGGGCTGAACAAAACTTATTTTTTTGAAGGAGCTGCTTCGGGAGCCCCCGCACCCGTAGTAGCTATGAATAAAACACGCAGCTTTTTAAAGGTTGCCATTGCTGCCGCCGCTGCGGTGTTACTCATATTGTCTGCGTATTTTTTGTTGGCCGATAAAGGTGATGTTACAGGATTGGCAGACAAGTATGTAAAAAGCGAGTTGGGGCACCTTAGCCAAACCATGGACGGAGCCAGGGATAGTTTGCAGCAAGGCATTGCCGCATATAACAGTAAAGATTATACGAAAGCAATTGGGTTGTTTGAAGCAGTATACCAGGCACACCCCGATAACAGCGATGCATTGCGGTATGCAGGTACAGCCTACCTGGTTACTCAACAGTACGATAAGGCAATTGAGCGGTTTGATGCTTTGGCAGCAAAGCAACTGTTCAGCAATCACGGTTTGTTTTTAAAGGCAGTAACTTTATTGCAACGCAACCAGCCGGGCGATAAAGAAAATGCCAAACAGCTCCTGGAAAAAGTTGTTGCAGAAAATGCCGAGGGAGCAAAGCAGGCAGAAGTATGGCTGAAAGAGTGGTAATGTAAAGATCTTCTCCTGGTATAGTAGCAGATTCCTGCAGCGGTGCAGGAATTTTGTTGTGTTATATAATACATACCAGTTAAACCATAGTATATGCAAAGAACACCTCACTCGCTGAACTCTTACCTGAAATTGCTGACTTTTTTATTGCTGATGATTTGCGCAGGATGCAAATGCCGAAACGAAAAGCCGGTTCAGGATTGGACAAAATACCTTTCGCACGATAAACCTGGCATTCATAAACAGGATGTTGACAGGCAACTGATCGTTTTTATAAAACCGGGTGCCGGCAGAGAGGAATTTAACCGGTTTATTGATTCAGCTTTTATTGCTAACGGTAAGTACCAGTTAACCATTTTACCTGTGTGCGGCAATTGCGATTCAACCGTTTTATTGTTGCAGGGCAGTGGGATAGATGCTTTTATTAGTGGAGAAGTAGCAAAAGGCGGCAGCACCAGCAAAACCAAAGCCACCATCTCCGGCGAAAACGGCATTTTTTATTTCTCCAGCAACAAGCTCATTGGGTTCGACCTGTTGCAGCTTCAACAACAGGCAGCCGCTGAACCCACAACCCTTTCATATACAGATTCTGTAACCATTGCAGTGTTTGATACAGGGCTGGAGCCTGGTTATTTCCAGGGATATTTATTCAACACGCCCGATACAACATCGTGCATTGCCGGCGCGGGCAGCGGGTGGAATTTTGCAGGCTGGTCCGATAACTGGAAAGATGATAACCAGGCATTGCACGGCACCATTGTATCGAAATTCATTTTAAACGAAGTTGAAAGATACCGGAAAACAAAAGTAAAAGTGTTGCCATTAAAAGTGTTCGACTCAACCGGCGCTTCGGATCTTTATACCATACTTTGCGCTTTTGCCTTTGCTGGTAAAAGTCCTGCCGAAATAGTAAACGCCAGTTTTGGATTTTATGAATCAAAAAACAAATTTGTAAAAGGCGAACCATCGGCAGATACTACTTCCCCGGCGCTTCTCCACAACTTTATACAAGTGTATCTCGCCCAGAAAAACAAACTGTTGCTTTGTGCAGCCGGCAACAGAACAGACGATTTTCCTGACACGCGCGATCTCGACAAGATCAATTTTTATCCGGCGTCACTTTCACCTGTACTTCCCAATATTATTCCCGTAACAACGGTGGGGCTTACACGCAATGGAAGAATGGTAAGCCCGGCGCAAAATTTTTCACCAGCTGTGGTACAATTGAGTGTTGATGCCGATGCTATTGAACAAGATCATTTCGGGTTTATCAATCCGCTTGATCCGTCGGGGCAGGAAATGGTGGTTGGATCGTCGTTTGCAACACCCATCGCAACAGGTACACTGGCCGCCTGGTTCAGCAGCTATAAATCTTTGCTGCAACAGCCTGCAGCCATCAACAACGCTGTGCGCGACAGCATATTCACGATTGTAAAAACGGTTGCTTCGCCGGCTTTTTTGATAGCAGACTCTTCTTTAAACACTAAAATAGCCGGAGGAAAAGTATTATTGCGCGGCACGGCATCAACAACAGGTAAAAAACAACAAGTGTTCCGAAAGGTGTTGCTCGAAAATGAGCTCCGTATCCGGAAATAAAACGTGTATGCTTCTCCTCAAAAAAATATTTTCTGGCCCAACCCGGTTTTCTTTTGCAATAAGCTTCGTATGCTCCATTGTATTCGTAAGCCTTTCGCTGAAGAGCAATGCGCAGGTTAATACACAGCAAATATGGAATAGCATTATTCAACTGGAGGCTGACGAAACTATTTCTGAAAAAGAGAAATTACAAAGAGCAGATTCGCTCAAACTAATATTCGATAAAGCCCGCGCAGCGCATGATTCGGTATATGCGCGACTGTTGCATCGCATAGCGGTATTAAAGTATTTGTTGAACAACAGAACCGCCACGCAGGAAACGATAGATTATACGCAACTCGCAGTACAGATCAACACATCCGGCAAAAAAAATGCAAGCCCCTATTTTGCAGTGAACAGCTATGCAAACCTGGCGGGATATTTTGAAAGTACCGGTTTTTATCGCAAAGCAAACCTGTATTACGACAGCGCTATTTTATACAACAGGCAAAAAGCCTTATCGAATCCCCTTGCTCCCTTGTGTTATACCAACAAAGCAATACTGGGCTTTAAACTCGGCGATTATCAAAAATGCATTGAAGACTGCAGCAAAGGAATAGAAGAAGCGCGGAGGGAGAAGAACCCTGAACTTTTGCTGGCGCTCAGCAATCAGCGCGCGCAGGCTTATTTATATATAAAACAATTAGAGAAGGCCGCTGCTGATGCTGATACCGCCCGGCATTATGCCTTACAAACGAATAGTTCTTTCGAATTGGCTACTGCCATTAAAACAAAAGCGCTTATTGCGGTTGAGCATCGTAGTTATGAATATGCCGAAGACTTATTCAGACAGGCGATACGGGAAAGAATGGCAACGCAGGATGCTGCGCAGATTTCTGATGACTATACAGACATGGGAAATTTTTACCTGCAGCAGCAACGATTTCAGCAGTCTGAAGCCTGCTATAAAAACACAATCCTGTTTGCCAGGAAGGCCGGCAATGCCGAACGCTTGTCAAAAGGATACATCAACCTGGCGGAAGTATGCTTCCGGCAAAAAAAGCAAGACAACTATGCATCCTGCCTGGAATACTATAAAATGGCATTGCAGGTGTTTAACATTTCCGGGCCTTCCATTCTTAAAAATCCGTCGCTGCGCGATTTGTCTGTTATTGCCAACACAGATCTTTTGCTGGTGATACTCACCAATAAAACAGAACTGCTGCTGGACATGTACCGCACTACGCAAAAAAATGAGTACATACAGGCATGCATTGCAACAGGAATGTTGATGGACTCGGCAATTACGCAGGCCAGGCATGAGCAAACAGGAGAAAAAAGCAAGCTGTATTGGCGCAATACTACCCGTAATTTTTTTAAAACAATGCTCGAGGCGTGCTACCTGACCAACAACACGGAAAGCGCTTTTTTTTTCATGGAAAAAAGTCGGGCAGTATTGCTGAACGATAAGCTGAATGAATTAGATGCCGGATTGTATCTGCCCGCAGAAGCCGCACGCACCGAACAAATGCTCCAGTTGGAGGTGGTGGACCAAAGAGAAAAGTTGCACGCGTTTGCTGTTAATAGTACAGCTTACAGGAGCCAGGAAATACAATTTTTGCAGGCGAAAGAAAATTTTGAACGCTACGTAAGAACACTCGAATACAGCTACCCCGCGTATTACCAATATAAATATGCAACCGCGGTTCCGTCGCTGCAACAGCTTCAGCAAAAGCTCGGCGCTGCGCAGGCCAGCCTGGTACATTATTTCGTATCAGATTCCGTAACATTTATATTAAAAGTTTCGGAGGCAGACATTAAAATATTGCGTGCAGGAAAAGAAACAATTGGCAAAGATGAGATGGAAAACTATATAGCAAGATGTGCCGATAAGCAATGGCTCAACAATCATTACGGTCAATTTGCAGCCCTGTCTCACAAATTGTATCAAACCTTATTTGAGCCGTTAAATATCCGCGACCGCCGCGTAATTATTTGCCAGGATAATATGTTACTGCCGTTTGAAACGCTTTGTTCGGATAAAGCAGGTACCAGCTTCCTGGTAAAAAAATACATATTCAGCTACGCATATTCAGCATCATACCTGTTAAAAACATTCAATACAGCCAATGCTGAAGGCGACTGCGTGGGTTTTGCCCCGGTGACATTCGCCCCTTATCTTGGCGTACCCGATCTTACAATGGCCGGTAAAGCTATGAATACAGCAGGCCTGCACTACAGCAATGTTGCTTCGTTTGAAAACAACCAGGCCAACCGCCGCAACTTTTTCAATCAGTTGGGCAGGTACAGCATTGTAAATGTTTTTTCGCATGCAATGGCCGATACCGGCAGCGCCGATCCCGTTTTGTTTATGCAGGATTCGTTGATACGGCTTCCCGAGTTGCAGTTGATCCGCGATCCGGCTACTCAACTCGTAATGCTCAGTGCCTGTCAAACCAATGTGGGCAGAAACGAAACCGGCGAAGGCATTTACAGTCTTGCCCGGGGTTTTGCTTCCTCCGGCATACCTTCGGTATCGGCTACTTTATGGAAAGCAGATGAAGACGCAGTTTATTTAATTTCCGATAAGTTTCATGAATATCTTGCAGGTGGGTATTGGAAGGATGAAGCCTTGCAAAAAGCGAAGCTCGATTATATGGAGCATAGCAGCAAAGAAAGGCTGCTGCCTTACTATTGGGCAAATATGGTTTTAATTGGCAGGGCAGAACCGGTGCAAACTTCGCAGCGGAGTTTTGCAGGTACAAGGGTGATCATTGTAGCGGTAATTGTTGCATTGTTTGTTTCAATTATAGTAACAATATATTATTTTAGAAGATCTATCGTTAAGCAAAAAAACTCAATGTATGAAGACAAAAGTAAAATCTCCTGAAGCCTCCAAATCATCCAAAAGAAAACCAGCTCCGAGAAAAAGCAAAAAGCCGCAGAGAGCAGGCAGTGTAGCCAAAGGCGGAAGCACCTCTAAAACAGTTGCCAAAATAGGATAATTTTTTTTGACGGGTTAGTGCAGCAGGATTGTTTACAGAGCAATGCTAAAGCAAAAAAAAGTCCCCCGGCATTTACCTGGGGGACGCACCCTCACGTTTCCAATATTTTTTATCAGCGGAACGGGAATTTTATTCCCGCATACACACCCCAGTTATTGAGGTTGTTGATGTTACCATATTTAAAAGGCATGTAATTATAATTGGCTCCAATGGTAATGCCCGATGCATTCTGTTTTCCAAACGGAACAAATACTCCGGCTTCGGGCGATGCGGCAAAATAGAAGCCTGTTTTGCCCGATGAAAACTCACCCAGGTACTGCTTAAAATTTACCATGTTTCCACCCACGCCGGCACCCACATAAGGTTGTATAAAACCTTGGTCGGTAAAACTATACCTTGCCTTGGCAAGAATAGGCACCGTTTGTACAGAATTGGTAAGCACAGCCGAAATGGTTCCCTGTTTTGTGTCGTATAAAGCGCGAGGAAATTTTTCCTGGAAGCTGTTATACCCCGTTTGCACGCCAACCGAAAGTTTATTGGTAATGCCGTATTGCAAAGCTGCGTTCCAGTTCAGGTAGGAGGTTTTGCTCACTACGTCTGACTTAAAACTGCCTGTTGGCATGTTAATGCCGTAATTAATATTCAACGATAAGCGATCTTCCTGCGCATAGCTAAGTTGCGAAAAGGCCAGGATCAACGCGCAGGGCAATGCTATTTTAATAAGTTTCATAATCATGTTTTTTTCTGATGATTGTTTAATTACCCGAAGCCTGGATGTACGGCGATTGATCGAACAATGCACTCACCTGCGATGCTGCCGTTTGCGCATTGAATATACCCGACCCACGTATCAGCCCGTTCCATATTCCTTTGATCTGCTTATCGGAACCTACATCCTTCAGGTCTACCATATCTATCGATAACGCTCCTTCCTTTATATCATAAACGGCGTACGATGCATAAGGAAAATAATAGTTATAGCCGCCGTAACCCCAATAGTAAGGATCCCAGTAGGAGTTGTAATATCCCCAGTATGATGGATAACTGATCACACCCGTATAGCTGTTTATCACTTCGCTGATATTGATGCCAATATCAGGTTGCGCATTTTTATCTACCAGTTCAAAGCCCCTTTGCTGCATATTGTTTTTTACCGCCTGGATGAATGCAGCATAAGTATCATTGATAACTTTCTTTTTAAGCTCACCATCGCTTACTACCGCTACCGAATCAGAAATACTATATGTTTTGAAATTGCTGAACTGAGTAGTGCTGTCGTGGTTGGTGATGTATATCCTGCTCTCCTCATCGCTGAGATTTTTGATGGGATCTTTAGCGCAGCCGGCAAGGATAGTTGTAATTGCTATTGCCGGTAATAGCAACTGTTTTGAAACGCTCCTCATATCTGTTGTTTTTTACAAGGGTTTAGACTTATATGCAACAACGAGGTTTAAGTGTTAATCGGTTCATTAACATTGCCCTAACACAGGATTTTGTTCCGTAAAAGTTCAAGGGCAGAGACCGTCTCACCACGAAGATTCGGTAGCGTATAATTTTACGCGATATGAGTGCAAACTGCGATCAGGATAGAAGTGTAATAGTTTATACTTAGCCAATTGCCCGGGGTATCTTATAGCTGATGTTCGTGCTATCTTTATTTGCAGTGAATGTTGTAAAGTTGTTTACTTTTTATGTAATTTTCTCTGTTAAATGTTAGAAACAGGCATGCATAATATGAAATCGCCACTACTTACCAGCACCCGGAATGAATTTGTCTGCAGGCAAAATATTACTGTTCACACTGTTATTAACCGTTATTGCGGTTGCTGTAAGTGTATACGTTTCCATTACCCAGTCTAATAAAATTAACGAGTCTTTTTTATTGATAGGGCATACGCAGGATATACTTTATCATTCCGAAAAACTTTTATTAGCTACAACCGAAAGCCGGGCCATTGCTAAAGAGTATGCCTTGTCTGGCGATGATGAACATCTCTTTTCTATAAAGCAGGTAAAAAGCGCTATAGAAGATACCTATCAGCAACTAAGAAATTATACAACCGATAACCCGAATCAGCAACGACGGGTTGATTCCCTGTACCTGCTGATCAGCCGGGGAGTGGAGCTTACAGACAGCGTGATAGCAGTAAGACGCAATGCAGGCAGAGAGCCGGCGCTGGACTTAATTAACAATGAGCAGGTTAAGTTAAACACCGCAGGAATAAACAGGCTTATTGAAAACATTGAGAAAGAAGAACAGCAAATATTGCATCAGCGGCAGTTTGTAAACACCGAAGCCATTGCCACATTTAAGTCAATTCTGTATGTTGTTTTTGGCTTGCTGGTGATACTTGTAATTATGCTGCTACAAAAGCTGAAGCTTGATTTAGTGGCTGATAAAACAACGGATACAGTAGTAAAGTATAACGCATTGCTGATGGAGCACATACAGGATGCCGTTATTTCGACAGACAAAAATTTTACTGTGGTAAGCTGGAACAAAAAGGCGGAAGCTATTTTTGGATGGACGTTCGAAGAAATACGCGGTAAAACACTTGCGGCTACTTTGAAGCCACTGTATAAAGGCAGTACAAGAAGTGCGGTAGTAAAGAAGTTTTTGCAAAACGGGTCGTGGGAAGGGGAGGCGGTTTTGCACAGAAAAGACGGGTCACCCGTTACGTTGCTGCTGTCGTCTGCAATGATGGGTAGAGATAGCGATAAAATGACGGGCACAGTGATCATTGCAAAAGACATCAGCGCGAGAAAGGAACTGGAAGATCAATTAAAAAAATTCAATAAAGAGTTAGGAAAACAGGTTGAAGACCGGACCTCAGAGATAAAGAATATTGTGGAACGCCTGGTGCGGTCGGAAAAAAAATACAAGCTGCTGTTTGAAAACAACCCGCTTCCTATGTGGATGATCACCATACCGGAGCTGAATATTACAGACGTAAACGATGCTGCGGTGCAGCAATATGGATATTCGAGACGTTTGTTTTTGCAGATGAATGTGCGGGATTTGCAACCGCCGGAAGACATTGATGCGTTTGAGCAATATATGAAGGAACTGGAAGAAGGCTACCATAACGCAGGTGTATGGAAGCATCGCAAAAAAGATGGCACAATCATTTTTGCTGAAATGTTTGCTTACGACATGGAACTGAACAACAGGCATGTTCGATTGGTGCTGGCAAACGACGTTACAGAAAAAATAAATGCCGAGCAGCAGCTACGGCAGTCGCTCGAAGAAATACGAATGTTAAGCGGGCACCTGCAGGAAGTTCGCGAAGAAGAAAGAAAAAACATTGCCCGTGAAATTCACGATGAGCTTGGGCAGCAATTAACAGTACTGAAAATGGATGTGGCATGGTCGGTACGCAAACTCAAAGACCCTGCCTCGGAGGTAACAAAGCGTTTGAAAGAACTGATGGAAATGATTGATACCACTATTAAAACAGTGCGCCGGATATGTTCCGAACTACGACCCACCGTGCTTGATGATCTTGGACTAACAGCGGCTATGGAATGGCATGCACGAACATTTGAAAACAGCACAGGCATACAGGTAAAATTAAACCTGCCGGCAAACGGGCTAAACTGTTCGCCGGAAATTAAAACCGGGCTATTCCGTATTTACCAGGAATCGCTCACCAATATTGCCAGGCATGCAGAAGCTACTGCAACCGAAGTGAATTTGAGGATAGAAGATGGCTGTATAGTGTTGCACATAAAAGACGATGGAAAAGGTTTTGACATTGACGCCGCCAGCCAGCGAAAAACACTGGGTATACTGGGCATGAAGGAACGCAGCCTGATGATGGGAGGACGATATGTGGTTGAAAGCCGCCCCGGAAGCGGTACTTCCACTACCGTAATCATTCCACTGGAGCAGAATATTATCGAAAAGCACAGCGGCTCTATAGAAGAGTTATGACGCTTGTTTAGTAACAAACAAACAAATAAATAAAACAACGTTAATTATCTTTGATTAATCTGAAGAAACATTTTATATGATAAGGATTCTTATTGCCGATGACCATGCGATCGTTAGAAAAGGACTAAAACAATTGATCCTTGAAGAGTATCCTTCTGCAAACCTTGCAGAAGTAAGCGATGCTGAAAGCCTTATGTCTAAAATTACAGAAGACAACTGGGATATTGTAATATGCGACCTTAGTATGCCGGGCAGAAGCGGCTTAGACGCGCTCAGGCAGATCAAACAGGCATATCCGTCCCTGCCGGTACTTATTATGAGTATGCACCCCGAAGACCAATATGCACTGAGGGTTTTAAAGGCGGGTGCTTCGGGCTATTTGAGTAAGGAGAACATTCATGAAGACATTATAAAGTCGATACGTACGGTGATGCTGGGTAAAAAATTTATTACGGCTTCCGTTGCCGAAAAGCTGGCGCAGGCATTTGAGGAAGACCAGGAAGAATTTTCGCATGAAAAACTTTCCGACAGGGAGTTCGATGTTTTTAAGTTGCTCGCGGCCGGCAAAGCTGTAAGCGATATTGCCGAACAGCTATCGCTCAGCGTAACTACCGTAAGCACTTACCGCGCGCGGATACTCGATAAAATGCACATGAAATCGAATGCCGATCTTACCCGCTATGCATTGAACAATAACCTCATTTAAGGTAAGCAAAGCATTTTGTAGTATATTATCTACAAATTTTCTGCTTTTCATCCTACAAGCAAACCAACGATTGTTGTATAATTTTCTGTTTTTGTATTGTAATACGGTATGTTACGGATATTAATAGCAGATGATCATGCGTTTATACGTAAGGGATTAACACAAATTCTTACGGATGAATTTGCATCTATATATATTGAAGAAGCTGAAGACACCCCCTCGTTGGTAAAACTGGCCCTTGAAAAGCCCTGGGATCTTATTATCTCTGACATTTCAATGCCCGGTGGAGGCGGTTTAGAAGCCCTCGGAATAATCAGGCAAAAGCTTCCCGAACAACTGGTACTCATTTTAAGCATATACCCCGAAGATCAATATGCACTTAGGGTAATGGTGGCCGGCGCTGCAGGCTATTTAAACAAAGATGCTGCACCCGAAGATTTGGTGACTGCGGTAAAGATTGTTTTATCGGGGGAAAAATATATTACGGCCGCTGTTGCCGAACAAATGCAGCAGGAAGAGCAGCGGAATAAGTAGGGCTGTCAGCTATCAGGTTTCAGCAGTCAGCGTTCAGGTGTCTGCAGTGTGGGGTTTATTGTTGATAGTTGAGCGAATAACAGTATAAACAACAAATCAGTTCTGTCAATTTCGTAATAAAAAAAGACTTCCGTGTTTTTAATACGGAAGTCTTTCCTTTAATCTTAAATCTCAAATTTCAAATCTTCTTAGTTCTGCACCGTAAGTAAGTATGCAAGCAATGCGTTGTAATCTTCCTGCGAAAGGATGGTGCCAAACTGGTCGGGCATCAAAGTGTATTTCGATGCTTTGCGTTCTGCTACATCGTTTTTCGCTACAGAAAATTCTTTACCCGATGCGTCGGCATAAACTGTTGCCGCTCCTTCTTCTCTCCTGAACAAGCCAGTCATCACCTTTCCGTCTTTCAGCTTAATGGTGTAGCTGCGGAAAGATTCAGAAATATTCCTGTTAGGATCTAATATCTTTTCAGACAACGATTGAACGCCCCACTTGCCTACGCTGTTCAGTTGCGGTCCAATCATGCCGCCGCCATCGTCGCCAATGCTATGGCAGGGAGAACAGTTGCGTGTAAATACAGCACGTCCCGCCGATGGCGAAGGAGCAGGCTTAGCAGCATTGAATGCAGCTATCCTTTCATTGATAAGCGCCTGCCTTTCTTTGCTTACATCTTCCAGGTTGGCAGTGAGTTCTTTTAATACAGCCTGTTGCTTAGGAGAAATATTAAGCGACAATCTTTCTTCTACTTTAGGTTGAATCAATACCCTGGCAAACATTTCTCCTTTTCTCACTTTATCAAATATGATATCTTTTCCTGCACTCGTGCTAGCCAGCGCTATGGCGATGGTTTGCTGCAGCTCAGGGTCCGCATTTTTTATTCCAGCCAGTACTTTGGTAGTAGCAGCGCCGGGAAACTCACCCAATGCGGTAACAATGTCTCTTTTAAAATCACCTGCTGCTTTTGCGTCCTGCAACAGTTCGCCGGCCAACGCAGCGTTCTTGCCAACATCCAGCTTCAGCAAGGTTCTCAGCGCAGCGGTTCTTACATCCCGCTTGTTGCTCGTGTCTCTTGCAATTTCCAGTACTTTGGGAGCAACCGAAGTCACCTTATAATTACCTGCAATTTCCATTGCATACTTTTGCTTGTCAATGTTCCTCTGATCTCCTTCTATTTTACTGTTCTTATTATTATCAATTACACTCACTGCCAGTTTTTTACCCCACTCCTGGAACTGGCTTGTTTCCTTACCACCTCTTCTTACAATACCATCCTGTATGCTTTTAAAAATAGTATAGTCCAGGTCTGCATCCTTGCTGCCCTTTTGCATGCCCATAGCAATTACATCATTTACTTGTGCGTTGGGAATAAACCTGGCAATATGCATAAACGCTTTCGGGAATTCTTCTTTTGAAACATCATTTGTTTTAAGATAGTTGTACAGGAAGGTGGCCGACTCAGGCGTTTGCACACCCACCAGCACGGTAGCCAATACCGCAGCATCTTCGTTTTTCCACTGCTTCCCCGCCACTTCATTCATCAAAAACCCATGGCGCAATAAGTTGCGCAGTGTAAGACGAATGGTATAGATCAT
>JBQCFW010000151.1:0-19330 GCA_051958655.1 Agriterribacter sp.
GTTGAACTCGCTGTCGTCCTGCTTCTGCTCGTGCCGAAGTTTCGGTTGCAAGGGTTGATCGCAGCTTTTGTACTGACACTATTGCTAACGGCTTACCTGTGGTGGATGGTAGCGTTCCACAAGGAACTTCCCTGCAATTGCGGGGGCGTGCTACAGTCGCTGAGCTGGAAGGAGCATATCGGGTTCAACCTTTTTTTTACAGTGTTGGCGATGGCGGGCGTGGTGTTGGTAAGCAGACAACGGCAAGCCCGCAAACGTTCCTTACCCAACTGACGGATGCATCTATTCCCATAGCCACTGATCATGGCCCGTTTTGTTACCCCATTTTTCAACGTAAAAATTTAAAAACATGAAGCGTTATTTTTCCGGCTTGATCGCCCTGGCAGTCGCCATTGGCGCAGCCGCTTTTACCCATGAACCGCTCGAAAAACCGGGTGGGCCCGAATTCGTCGATTATTATTTCCAGTTTACCGGTACCCGCGACCAGGATGAAGGGGATCGTACAAAGTGGACGCTGCTTTCCACCCAAACGCTCGCCGCGTACAACGCCCTTTCCTGCCCGGGCGCTAACTATGGTTGCAAGATGATCGCTACTGACACGACGCTGATCAGTGGCATCATACGGCCGCAGTCTGTACATGTCCAGTCGGGGACTTTTAGGCCCATTACCGGAACCGATGTGAGCGCTGTCGCTAATACCAACACCGCACCCTAAGGCAGGATTGTTTTAAAAAGAGGGCCGGCTGCTTTTTGCGCCGGCCTTTTTTGATCCAAAGTGGAGTCGGAATGGAAAACTTTCATTCGTTAAACCCGGCAAAATTCTAAAAGTGGTACCATGTCATTCCTCAACATTTTTTCCTTCATCGAAATTCCAGAAGCCGTAAACTGTCTTATTCCAACAAACGTTTTAAATGTTTTATCTTGCCTTACAGAATAAGGTTATGGCTAAAAACCATAAAGCCCTGCCATATCTATGGCGGGCTTTTTTTTGTCACCGCAGCTTCACCTGAAAAGCCTTGCTTTCAGTATACCCTTAGCTGTTATACCTTCAACCGGCGTTTTCAAAATGAGCCACCAGTCCAAAGTGACCGACGATAAGTTTAATAGAAACTCATCGAACTCCTGTCTTTTGTTGAATAAAGTTTGTCACCAAATTTCCGACATGTTCGTCTTGTAGTACCAACATAACGTGGATGTTCGCTGTCCGAAGACAAAGTGACCAGGCCTTGGCTTTGAACAGGTTGAGCGACCGGGTGAATGTAGCCTGCGCTAATCAAATAGTTTGAGATACAGTTTGTAAGTTTCAACAAATGATCCGGCGTTTGCCAAGATCAAGATAGCATCGGAATCGTCCTTTATAATGTTTCATAAATTAAACAATTTTTTTAACTTTGTATAGTTAATAAAACATTATGAAGCGAACTCAAATATTGACACCTAAATCCCAAAAGCTTCTGACAGAGTTGGGAGAGCGAATTAAGCTGGCTAGACTCAGGCGAAAACTCAGCAGTGAACGAGTGTCGGAAAGGGCTGGTATCAGCCGGGCAACACTGTGGCAGGTGGAAAAAGGCGCGCCAGGCCCTTCAATGGGAGCTTATTTTATGGTGCTCTTTACCCTGGGCTTGGAAAGGGATTTTCAGAAACTGGCAGCTGACGATGAATTGGGTAGAAAGTTACAAGATGCCGAACTAAGCCCTAAAGCGCGAGCACCAAAAAGGAAAACAACGAACAATGGCAACGGAAAATAAAAATATATTGGTTTATGCGGACTGGGTAGAAACCGGTGGCCCTATCCTGATGGGAACTTTAACGTCCAGGCACGTACGTGGAAAAGAAATTTTCTCATTTGAATATTCTAGCGATTGGTTGGATTCAGCACATGCATCCGTAATTGATCCCAACCTGCAATTGTATGGGGGGGCGCAGTTCGCCAGCGAAGACAAACCGAACTTTGGTGTATTCCTTGATTCATCGCCGGATCGCTGGGGAAGAGTGCTCATGAAACGAAGAGCAGCGTTACTGGCAAGAAAGCAAAAACAAAAGCCACCTACATTGTACGAATCAGATTTTCTATTAGGCGTATACGACTTGCACAGGATGGGTGGACTACGGTTCAAACTTGACCACGAGGGTGAATTTCTCGGCAATGAACATTCAATGGCTGCCCCTCCTTTTACTTCTATTCGCGAATTGGAAGAAGCCAGTCTGAGGCTTGAAAAAAGCGACGACGATGACAACAAGGAAGCCCTCAAATGGATCAACCTGTTGCTGGCACCAGGTGCTTCACTAGGAGGTGCGCGACCGAAAGCGAGTGTGCGCGACCGCAAAGGTGAGCTATACATCGCTAAATTTCCCAGTGTTAATGATGAATGGGACGTCGGCGGATGGGAAAAGGTGGCGATGGAAATTGCCGCGTTATGTGGTATCCTGGTTGCGCCTTGCGAGGTGCGTCGTTTTTCAAGTAAACAGCATACCTTTTTAAGTCGTCGGTTTGATCGCCTTGCAGATGGTAACCGAATACATTTCGCTTCTGCCATGACCTTACTCGGGTATAATGATGGAGCGGATTTCCACGATGGGGTCAGTTATTTTGAAATTGCAGAATTCATCATGCGTAATGGCTCAAACGTGCAACAAGACCTCGAAGAAATCTTGCGACGCATTGTATTTTCCATTTGCATCAAGAATACAGACGACCACTTACGCAATCACGGATTTTTGTTATCACAACAGGGATGGCGACTTTCCCCATTGTTCGATGCAAATCCGTACCCTGATGGGACGGGGCTCACTTTGAATATATCTGAAACAGATAATTCACTGAACCTTGATCTTGCACGCTCGGTTGCGTCTATGTTTCGCACCGGTTCTAAGGATGTCGAACGAATGATAACAGAAGTCGTCCAGGCGGTATCGTCTTGGCAAAAAATTGCTGAAAAAATTGGTATTCCAAAAAAAGAGATTGAAATGCTGGAGCCAGCGTTTACCAGTGGGCGATGAAATATGAAATCTTTGCTATCTGGTCAGCTTATCATACTGTGGGTTAACTTGTCTTTGACCACGTTTTCTTATTGACTTACCATGCCAACTTCCTACTGCGAAAATAGGAATGGCTCCCAAGAATGAATCTGCGAAGAGAGGCTTAAATATATAATCATGAACGGGCTGGCTGATAGATAAGTACTAGTTAGCCCTTTATTTACTAAACCGATGAGACTTGCAGGAAATCTGGCGATCCAATTAGTCGTCGCGGCTGCCGCAAGACTGAATGTCGTGTACTAATCTTCATTCTAAAAACTTTGTTTTTAAGTTTCCTTGTAAAAAGTCACAGTCAAATTGGAAAAAAGCGTCCAAGAGATTGGTTGGAATATTAACTTCCCCAAGGTTCAATGGAACCATTGGTTGCGCAATTAAATCATATTGATTTTTTTGCAGTCGCCCTATGTGCATCCTGGAAGTCAAAAGCGAATAATCCTTTTTCAGCGTAAGTAATCCAATCAGAAAAGTTGTCCTGTTCTGTCGTCCTCAAAATGTATGTCGTCGACTTCGGCAATGAATCAATCAGTTGTTTTAGTCCAACATAATTGTCGTACGACTTTTTTACCTTTTCTGGGATGGGAGCATGCATTTTTGTGACGGGCCACAGAAGAAAGAGAAAACTTGTCTTGATAATTTTAAATTATCTTCAAAGCCACCTTCTTACTTGTTTTTTAAATTGAAGAAATTTATCGCTAAAAGCCCTCCGAATAGCTTTCCTCGCTTTTGATGATTGGAGAATGGAAATAAGTAAAGGAAATAAAATAATGTGCCACCGATTCGTATTCCCCTGGGTATGAAAACAAGTTGTGTTTAATGACTATGTTAAGTGAACACAAAGAGTATAATAATTAAATTACTATTTCGTAGTGAAATTGGTTCTTTCTCCAGGCGAGCAAATTGTGGAAAATTTTAATGAGGTGTTAGAAATATTTGATGCTGAATCATTGTTGTCCGAATAAAATTTTTTAAAATCGCTGAAACCCTTTGCGAATGGCAGAGACTAGTAGCGAAAGTTTCACCTGATCTGACGCAACATCAACTTACGGATCTTCCGAAGTTCGGTCGATAGTTTGAACAAACTGTACATATTCGTCTCTCATTGTTACCTCGGGAGAGAATGCACTAAGCGTAAACACCTAATTGTTAAACATTTTCCTTTCTGTTTATAATAAATCTTCCAAAAGCATGTTCTTATGCCTGGATAATTTTCGATATAGGCGGAAATAATCACTGCCAGAGTTTTAAACCCTACTATTCATGAAACTTTTCTACTGCGGTGCCCACACTTCTACAAATTTTATTGTAAAAAAGCCTGCTGGCCTCATGTTGTCCATCCTGCCTTTTTTCCTTTTTATTTTGTGTATGCCCCAATGATGAAAGTTTGTTTCTACACCCTTATCAACCCACTGTTATGTCCGAGTATTACTATGAGCCCAATGAGAATGCATTATCCCGGAACCGAATTTGCGGTAGTGTAAATTTTGCGTTGAAAAGATTGGGAAGTGCAAACGGTAACTTTATGCTGTTTTGGCTGGCGATGATTTTATTAAATGCAATCGCACTAAACGCATTTTCAAATGGATATACCAGAAATCCACGAATCAATCAACTGCCGCCTTACGGCCCCGGGCCTTCCTGTTCAGACATAGGTACTGCCCGATTCGACATTGAAAGCGCTTATGGCGTTAACTCAACGTATCGATCCGTTTCTGTTTTAGGAACAAACGACCTCCTGGTAAACTATTCTACCGGGGCAGGCCTGGCGAATGTAAAGAGCAAAATTATAAAAGCAAACGGAACCATGACCGATGGTCCGACTATCAGCATCAGTCCAACCACGAACAACAATTCCGAGACGATATTTATAAAAGGACTTACAGATGGTAACGTGCTGGTGTATTGGTACTCAGGGTCGTCAAGTACCGGATTAACCGATGCCTATTTTAAAATATATAACCAGTCGGGCAGCGAGGTTGTAGCAGCAACCAAAATAAATACTTCGCCCGGCTCTCTCAACAGGTTTGTTGAATCTGCCCAATTGTCCAATGGCAACATCATTTTTACATGGGCAACCGGCGGCACTGATTATTCCATGCGCCGTTTCAAGTTGAATGGTACGCCGGTAGACAACGCACAGATCTCTGCTACGGACCTGGCGGGAATGACCGGCCAGTCGATGTATGCCTGTAAAATAGCCGCCAATGGTAACGGGCGGTTTATGCTGTTGATGGATTCATACAGCCTGGTATATCGTGCCATGATTTTTGAAAACGACGCGGTTACACCCGTACAGGTAGGAGGCAGCAATTCTTTTGTGGCGATGACCGCGGGTACTTCAGGTAGCCATGTTGACAAAACCCCCAACATAATTGCATTGCCGAACAACAAATTTTTATTGGCTTGCCGAATTCAACCTACTTCCGCATCAGCCTCCAGGAGCCTGGCTTTTAAGGTATACAACGACGATGGCTCCGTAGCCGTGGCAGATAAAACGATCAGGCAAATTTATTCCTGGGGATCTGTCGCTTTCACTCCCGTGGCAGTGGCTGATGGTTTTTACATGCGTTATTTTTATAACGACCTTGGATCGAACGGTCCCAGCCTGGGTAAGGTGGATTATTTTGAGAAGTATGATTTCAATTGCAATTTCATTTCCGACAGCAAATCTTGTTTACCCACGCTTACCAGCACGGGCAATGTGTATCCTTTCCAGGATGCCGATGACAAAATGGGACTTCTGATCAATGATAAAATAAATGAATCGGATGCGGCTACAGAAAAGAATGTGTGGGTGTTAAGAAACAATGCGTCGCCCTGTACCGCTCCAACCATTACCGGCAATCCGCCAAACAGAACGATCTGTGCAGGCGGTAACACTTCTTTCACCAGCACGGCAACAGGTGCAACCGGCTATCAATGGCAGGTGAATACTGGTTCAGGATTTGCAGATATTAGCAACGGCGGAGTATATTCCGGCGCCACTACTACCACCCTCACCATTACCGGCGCAGTAGCTGGTATGAACGGGTATTTGTATCGTTGTGTGGCATTGAATGGCAGCGCCAGTTGCACTGCCAATTCGAATGCTGCTACGTTAACCGTTTCAAGCATTTCTTTAGCGGCTACCATGCAAACCAATGTAGCTTGCAACGGTGGTAGCAATGGCGCAGCAACTGTTACAGCATCTGGAGGAGTAGCTCCTTATAGTTATTCCTGGTCGCCATCCGGCGGTACATCGGCTACCGCAACCGGTCTTGCCGCAGGCAGTTACACCGTTACGGTCACCGATAACCTCAGTTGTTCTGCCACCAAAACCTATACCATTCTGCAGCCATCAGCTATTACCGCCACCACATCGCAGGTAAATGTATCGTGCAATGGCGGCAGCAATGGCTCAGCAACCGTTACCGCTAGTGGCGGTACCGGAAACAAAACCTATAGCTGGAGCCCGAGTGGTGGCACAGCAGCAACAGCAACCGGTTTGGTAGCAGGCAGCTATACCTGCACCATTACCGATGCCAACAGCTGTTCTATTACAAAAACATTCACCATCACACAACCATCCGCTATTTCAACCACCACATCGCAGGTAAACGTATCGTGCAATGGTGGTAGCAATGGCAGTGCAACAGTAACCGCATCAGGTGGAGTTGGTTCTTATACCTATAGCTGGAGTCCCAGTGGCGGCACCGCAGCAACAGCAACCGGTTTGGTAGCAGGCAACTATACCTGTACTATTACCGATGCCAACAGCTGTACAGCTATACGCAGTTTCACCATTACCCAGCCTGTTGCTATGACGGCTACTACCTCGCAAACCAACGTGGCTTGCAATGGCGGCAGCAATGGTTCGGCAACTGTTACCGTTAGTGGCGGTGCTGGAACCAAAACCTATAGCTGGAGCCCGAGTGGTGGTACCGCAGCAACAGCAACCGGTTTGGTAGCAGGCAACTATACCTGCACCATTACCGATGCCAACAGCTGTTCTATTACAAAAACATTCACCATTACACAGCCATCCGCTATTTCAACCACCACATCGCAGGTAAATGTATCGTGCAATGGTGGTAGCAATGGCAGTGCAACAGTAACTGCATCGGGAGGAGTTGGTTCATATACTTACAGCTGGAGTCCGAGTGGTGGCACCGCGGCTACAGCAAGCGGTTTGGGAGTGGGTAATTACACCTGCACCATTACCGATGCCAATAGCTGTACGGCTACACGCAATTTTACTATCACCCAACCTGTTGCCATGACGGCTACTACCTCGCAAACCAACGTGGCTTGCAATGGCGGCAGCAACGGCTCAGCAACCGTTACCGTTAGTGGCGGTGCTGGAACCAAAACCTATAGCTGGAGCCCGAGTGGTGGTACCGCAGCAACAGCAACCGGTTTGGTAGCAGGCAACTATACCTGCACTATTACCGATGCCAATAGTTGTTCTATTACAAAAACATTCACCATCACACAGCCATCCGCTATTTCAACCACCACATCGCAGGTAAACGTATCGTGCAATGGTGGTAGCAATGGCAGTGCAACAGTAACTGCATCGGGAGGAGTTGGTTCATATACTTACAGCTGGAGTCCCAGTGGCGGCACTGCGGCTACAGCAAGCGGTTTGGCAGCAGGCAATTATACCTGCACCATTACCGATGCCAATAGCTGTACAG
This sequence comes from Agriterribacter sp., assembly GCA_051958655.1. Classification (GTDB taxonomy): domain Bacteria; phylum Bacteroidota; class Bacteroidia; order Chitinophagales; family Chitinophagaceae; genus Agriterribacter. The sequence continues at coordinate 7,713 of JBQCFW010000151.1, forward strand.
CTATACGCAGTTTCACCATTACCCAACCTGTTGCTATGGCGGCTACTACCTCGCAAACCAACGTGGCTTGCAATGGCGGCAGCAATGGCTCAGCAACCGTCACCGTTAGTGGTGGTGCTGGAACCAAAACCTATAGCTGGAGCCCGAGTGGTGGCACCACAGCAACAGCAACCGGTTTGGTAGCAGGCAGCTATACCTGTACTATTACCGATGCCAACAGCTGTTCTATTACAAAAACATTCACCATCACACAACCATCCGCTATTTCAACCACCGCATCGCAGGTAAATGTATCGTGCAACGGTGGCACCAATGGCAGTGCAACAGTAACTGCATCGGGAGGAGTTGGTTCATATACTTACAGCTGGAGTCCCAGTGGTGGCACTGCGGCAACAGCCACGGGGCTGGCTGCGGGCACTTATACAGTAACCGTTACCGATGCCAATTGGTGCACGGCAACCAAAAGCTTTACCATTACGCAACCGGCAGCATTGAGCGTTTCCGCTACTAAAACCAGCGTAAGCTGTAATGGTGGCAGCGATGGCACTGCAACGGCTACGGTAACCGGTGGAACGGGCTCTTATACTTACAGCTGGAGCCCCAGCGGTGGAACAGGCGCCACTGCTACCGGTTTAAGTGCTGGCACTTACACGGTAACCGTTACCGATGCCAATGAATGTTCTGCCACACAATCTGTAACCATCACGGAGCCTGCTAAGGTAACGGTGTTGGCTACCCCCGGCAGTCAAACCATATGCAGCGGCGAACAAACCAATATTGCTTTAAGCTCTGTTCCTTCGGGCGCCAGCTTTAGCTGGTCGGTAAGTTCTGTAAGCGGCAATGTGTCTGGTGCAGCTGCATCAAGCGGCACATCCATACAGCAAACCCTTACAGGCAGCGGTATGATAAAATATGTTATTACTCCCGCCAACAATACATGTGCCGGTCAGGAAAAAGAGGTAGTTATTACCGTAAATGCATTGACGAATATAGAAATGCATCCTGCTGATAAATCGATATACGACGAAGAAACAACCAAGTTTGCGATCGAGGCTAACAATGCTTCTGCTTACAAATGGCAAGTAGACGCAGGAAATGGCTTTGTGGATCTTTCAGACGATGAGCATTACAGCGGAACAAGCAGCTACATTCTCAAAATCAGCAATGCCATCGGTTCAATGAACGGTAACTTATACCGTTGCGTAGCTACAGGTAATTGCGCACCAGTTTCGTCCAACAGCGCGAAACTGACCGTAAAAGTAAGAACTGTACAAACCATCAGTTTTGTCGCAGCAGATACTAAAGTATATGGTGATGACAATTACACACCTGCAGCAAACACCAATTCACATCTTGAACTGAACTTCAGCAGCAGCGATGAATCTGTTGCCGAGATTGTAAGCGGAAAAATTCACATTAAAAAAGCAGGGCAGGCAACCATTACTGCGAGCCAGCCTGGTAATGACGATTACAAACCTGCTGCATCAGTTCAACAGGTGTTGACGATCGTTAAAAAACCAATCACTGTTTCGCTCGCTGAAAGTCCTGCTATCGGTAAAGTATACGATACCTATAGCGGTATTAAGCTGTCTGCGGACAATTATATACTGAAAGGTGTTGAAACGGGTGATGACGTGATCGTGAAAGGAACGGCTTCGTTCGAAGACAGCAATGCCGGCGACGATAAGACCATTCAGGTTGTTGAATTTGTATTGAATGGTGAGCAGGCGCAAAATTATGAACTCACAACCAGCAGCGCAACGGTAAAAGGCGCTATCAAACGCAAGGAAATAACGTTGAGCCTGCAGTCCAGCCCGCTCATCAGCAAAACTTACAACGCATCCGCTACTGCCACCCTTTCCGCCTCTAACTATATCCTAGACGGTGTTTTGGGAGAGGACGATGTAACTGTTGCATCAGGCAAAGCAGTGTACAGCGATAAAAAGGCAGGCGCGGATAAGGAAATTACAGTGACTGATTTTGTGCTGGGTGGTGCGCAAAAAGACAACTATACCGTAACAACACAGTCGGCTGTTACCAGCGGCACTATCAAAGCAAAGGAAATTACCCTTTTACTGGCAGATGCTCCGGCTATCAGCAAAGTATACGATGGTACAGCCCTGGCTACTGTTCCCGAATCCAAATACCAGTTGCAAGGCATTGAAACAGGAGATGATGTAACTGTAAAAGGAGCGGCAATATACAACAGTAAAAATGCCGGTGACGATAAAGCAGTAACCGTAAATGAGTTTGTACTGAATGGTGAAGACGCCGATAACTATCACTTAAGCACAACCGAACTTACAACAGAAGGTACAGTAGAAAAAGCAATACTTACTGTACGCGTAATATCTGATGCTACTCCTATTACCAAGGAATACGACGGTACAACAAAAGCTAACATTTCGGCAAACAATTATGTCGTAGAGGGCATCGTGGGTGAAGACGAGGTGGTGTTGAACAAACCGGAGACCGGTGTATACGAAGACAAGCACGGTGGCTCGGAGAAGAAAGTAACCGTCAGCGGTTTGCAGCTCTCAGGAGCGGATGCAGACAACTACCAACTGGAATCGACTACCATTAGCGGCAATGTTGGCAAAATTACGCGCAAGGTAATTGGTGTAACTGCCGATTCCAAAACGAAGGTATATGGACAGGCAGATCCTGCGCTGACCTATGTAGCCGAAGGTAAACTGGAAGGCGATGAACTGCCTGGCACCCTGGAAAGAACAGCAGGTAAGAATGTAGGTCATTACAAAGTTGAACAAGGATCGCTTACCGGTGGGGACGATTATTTGATAGAGTGGTTCCAGCATGCCAGCTTTACTATTACCCCCGCGCCTTTAACCATTACGGCCGAAGACAAAGCCAAAAAGCAAGGTTCGGCTAACCCGGCGTTCACTTTCAGCTACAACGGTCTTGTAGAAGGCGACCGGCCAACTGACCTGGAAGCACAGCCCGTGGCAGCTACCAATGCTACTACCGGTTCGCCAATAGGTTACTACGATATTGAAGCGTCTGGCGCAGCATCAGCTAATTACACTATTACCTACACAAAAGGCAAACTTACCGTTACACCTTCCGGCGGAGATAATTTTAATGTAAAAGTTTGGAGCAGTAGCCCCGATGTGTTGCAGGTGCGCATATTCTCTACCGTTGCTCAAAAAAGCGCCATCATATTGTATACAGAAACCGGGCAACAGGTGATATTGCAACAGCACCAACTGAGCGTAGGTATTAACAGCATCTCAGTCCCTGTAGGTCATCTGGCATCGAGCACCTATGTGCTTTCTGTTGCCGCGGAGAAGTTCAAAGATGCCCAAAAAGTAAAAGTGAAATAATCATCAATAATCATCATCGCTGCCCGTAGTAAATACGGGCAGCAATTCAAACCCTCTGGCTTTTTAAGAAGCCTTCATAACCCTAAATCAATTGAATGAAAACCTTATACAACAAATTGCTGGTATCGCTGTCTGCAGCTTTTGCTATTTCTGCTGCAACGCATGCACAGACCGCCGATCCGGTTAATATAGTAACTACCTCTGTGCCTTTTTTGCGGGTTTCGCCCGATGCAAGAGCCGGTGGTTTGGGCGACCAGGGCATTTCTACCTCGCCCGATGCAAATGCACAGTTTTACAACGTCGCCAAATATCCCTTCATTCAAAACCAATGGGGTACAGGCGCAACGTATACCCCCTGGCTGAAAGATCTTGGATTGAAGGACGTTTACCTGGCATCGTTAGCGGCATATTATAAGCTGGATGATCAACAGGTAATATCAGGTTCGCTTCGCTACTTCAACCTTGGCAGCATCCAGTTTACAGATGCATCCGGCAACGACCTGAACAAAGGACATCCCCGTTAGTTCAGCTTCGACCTGGGCTATTCGCGCAAACTGGCCGATAAGCTCTCGCTCGGTGTAGCGCTGCGTTACATTTACAGCAACCTTGCTTCAGGTGCTACGTCGCCATCGGGCGGTGGTTCTTACAAAGCAGGCAACACTGTTGCGGGAGATGTGGGACTGTATTATACCACTGCCACCGACGAAGGACAGGGGTGGAATGCGGGATTGGTATTGAGCAATCTTGGTTCAAAAATTTCATACACTTCGGACGCAACACAAAAAAACTTCATTCCTGCCAACATAGGCATTGGTGCAGGGCATACCTGGATAACCAACGAAGTACATAAAATATCGCTCAACGGGGAGGTGAATAAATTGTTGGTGCCTGCTGTTCCCGGTGCTGGTGCCGACTCTGCCGATTATGCCAAGTATAACAGCGATGGTGTTGTGTCGGGCTGGGCAAAATCTTTCAGCAACAATGCGATGGCTTATTCAGTAGGTGCTGAATACACGTACAACGATCAGTTTACATTAAGAGCCGGTTATTATACCGATAGTCGCACAATGGGTAACAGAAGTTACTTTACCGTTGGCTTTGGCATCCACTATCATATCATCGGTCTCAATATGTCGTATCTGCTACCTTCGGGAAATGGTGTGAATAGAAATCCTTTGTCGAACACCGTTCGTTTTGGACTGGTATTTAATATCGGAAAAGAGTCGTCTCCAGGAGAAAGCAACGGGAAGGTGTCATATTAAAAATGAATAACCGCTGAGCAGTGGTCAACCTGTGATGAGGACTGATATGCGTTGTGTTGACTGGTCGCTCCTTAGTAGACTTCACACTTGGCCAACTGTCTAAATTTTACTGAGTCCGGTTTGATGGCTGCACCATTCACAGCGTTTGGGGATTGTTATTGTTGCACAATGCGCTCTATACAGCACATCATGCATCAGACCCGGCTAATCGAACCGGCAGCGGATTGGTTATATTTTCTGTTGTGATAGCGGTCCCTATACCAGGTAAGCCGTTGCTGGTAGGTGAAGGATCCGTCGAAACTATTTTGCCATCCCTCGAGCATACCGTTTGAATAGATATAGTTGTAACGCTTTGGCTTTTAAATATCTTGGCGAACAGAACGAAGACATTATGTGGCGGTGTACAAAAACCGAGAGCTAAGCAAGCCATTTATGTCGATTTTAGATGGGTCGGAAAATTTTATAATTGCATGCGACGAGCAGGGTTTTATGCAGGAGGAATTAGTATTCCGTCCGCCTATAACTGCTGCTGACTGGAAATTTACTTTTGAAGTTATGGACAAAGCGGTTGTTAGCGGTTCGTTACTTGTATTTTATTTCAAGCCGATTTAATTTGTAAAAAGTCTTCAGAGGTGGTAAAATACTCCAGTGCTAAAACTAACAGCATCGTGCTTATAACATATACTTTTTGCATGATGACTGACAAGCCCGGATATCCTAAACCAAAAAGGGTAAAGAAACAGTAATAAGTCAATAAGCAAAAAATACAGCAGCATTTAAGTACATGGTGCTTTGACTGTAGGATAAATACAGTAACAGTAAATAAGCCAAACAATGTTAAAACGATGGATATTGTTCCCAGGTCATGCAAGGGTGTTGCGATTAAGAAAATAAATACGATGTTGGCAACGCCTATGGTTTTTAAGATTCCAGCCCATTTTCTTGAAGAAATCTTTTTTGACATATTGATAAAAAAAATGCCATAACCAACCGAGTGGAATGCCATTCCAATAACCGCCCAAATCCAGCCAGGGTTTTTGGAACCATTGATCGCTTTTGTTTCAAACAAGTTGCTTAGGAAATTTTTTGACCACTGAAATCCTATAGAATTTTTGTCAAGCAATGAGCCGCCCGGATAAGTCAATGTTGCTATTACTATTAGCATCGCTGAAGTAATAACGCAAATCAAAACCGCATACTTTTGAATCATCGTTTAAAATTGTGGTCAAAATTAATTTATACATAGGCGTAGCGAAGTCGTTTGCAATCACCGCTAAGGTTTGTATTATGTTATTAGGCGCAATTTAGCGTGATGCAGATAATTGAAAGTAGACATTTTGGTGCTGAACGTTGGTATTATGCGCAGGTTCAAGGAAAGTGTAGCAGGTTTGGCTCGGACACATTTATTAATTGAAGGACAAAATTCATCTCTGTATCAACATTGTCCGGATATCTGACACGTTCACAGTTACGATGTGCTCGGGTATAATGCCTCTTCCTTTGCTGGCAGGATATCCATTCGGGTTAATCGACCCTTTAATAAAGGGAATGTCTACTCGCAGGTGGGTATTGGGCAACAATATATCAGTACCTGATCCAGCATAAAAGTTGCAGGCCTATCCACATAAAGTGCATATGCTATAAGAGCAAACTGTTTGCCGAGGTCAAACGTTTGCTGCGCTAGCGTCTTTTTTCCGAACGGAACCGACAGTGATAATTGCCGCTGAGAGTAAATACTTCATGGATAGTAGGCTATGTCTAAATATACGATTTCCGCTGTCCGAAGACAAATTGAGCGGGAGTACAAGTCCAGTTGCGGAATAGGTATCGAACTGTATTGCCACCAAGGCTAGTCAAATAGCGCCCCGATAAATTTTTTATAAATATCAAACAGAATTGAACCCAAAATAGAAGTGCCGAGGATTTTTGTCCAATGCTTATGTAAAAATGTTTTGAAATCCTCCCTGAAATTTCCTTTTATCGTTACCCACCGCTCAATGACTGGATTAAACATGAACGCATCGGTTGGGTACTCTTCCCATTGATACCCCACCAGCACGGTAACTTTCTTTAACCCTGCCTTTAAAGGCTTTACTTTCCATATCCATTCTGGGTTTCCCATCTGCTTGTTCGTTACAACCTGCACGTCATCGGAGACACGAGCAACTTCAGCATCTTCAATTACAAGTGTGACTTTCATCAAATCGCCGGTAAGAACCCGGTCCTGAAGGAAACTGCTACTGGATCGATCGTCAGGGAAAATATCAAATCGAAGTTCCTTCGATTCGAACTTTTTCCAGTTATCGGGTAACTGGATTTCATATTTTGTGAAATCGCTTATTTTACCGGCGGCAGAGATTGTACGAGGTGGATGAATAAGCGCGAGCAGTTCCTTTTTTATCCACTGTAGTAAAGCCGCAATGGTCTGAAGAAAGGTTAGAAACTTGCGGTCGCCTTCTTTTTCTTTGGCGCTGAAAAATGTAATGAGAAGGGCGAGGTAAAAAATGAGGAAGAATATATTAAAATCTGACATTCGGTCAAGGGTTGCTGTTCCTGAATAAGTTTACACCAGAACGAAGGTAACAGCAATTAGTCATTTAAATCTTTTACGCTTGGGCATCGCCGGATCTTCGCTTCTCAGCTTCATCCATCTCAATGCCTTGGCAAAAGAAGATCGCTGTCTTCGTGAAAACATACAGTGGCGATGCGGGTAAATGTTTTGGGCTTGCTGCTGCGTCACCCAGAACAGCTCTTACAATCAGTTGCGTATTAATTCTTCTAGTCTGAATCGAAAGTGCTGCAAGCAATTTTCAAATGAAAACAGTTCGTGTCAAATAAGAAGACCGACTGCGGATGCAGCCGGTCTTTGTGGATGGGTAACTATTGGATCAGCGGGGGTTCTGTGGTATCTGAGTCAAGCGAATGATGTCTTCCGGAATGAGCAGCGCATAGCGCTTGTCGTTGGGAGGCAGGGTGTAGGTTTGCCCGTTGATGCGGCGTGTGAGGGTGATGCCGGCCCCCTCCCTGTTCAGGCGTTTGATGTCCATCCAGCGGAGACCGCGGAAGAGGAGCTCCTTGCGGCGTTCCGCTAGCACCAACTGCAACGCTTCGGCAGGTGTGCCTGCTTCGAGCGGCGTGAAACTGCCCTCGCGGAAGCGGTGGAGCAGCAAATGGTTCAGGTCCGCCATGGCCTGCCCGATGCGACCGGCGCGGGCATGCGTTTCGGCGCGCATGAGATAGATCTCGTCTACCGCCAGTCCCAGGAAGAGCGCGCTGAAAGTGCCGTCATAGGTGCCCTGGAAACTGTAGCCATCCCCGAACAGGTCCGTAAAGTAGGCGTACCTGCGCAGGTCATCCACGTGATAACTGTCATAAAAAGCCGAGTCCACCCGGGCGTAACCGGGATAGACCGCTTCGTAGGTATAGGTCCCGAGGGTGGAGGAAAAAATAACTTCCTTATTGAACTGCGTAAAGGGCGCAAACACGTTGTCGATGTTCACGTCCGCGGGGTTGCGATAATCCAGCAGGTCGTCTTTCAGCTCCAGGCAACTGCTGGCATACTTATAACAACTGTCGTAGGCGCGCATCGACAAAAAGACGCGCGCCAGCAGCCCATAGGCGGCGGTGCGGGAAGGGCGGTTCACATGGCGGGGTGTCACAGGCAGCAACGGCGCAGCGGTTCGAAGATCGCTGAGTATCTGGTCATAGGTCTGGCGCAGCGTCGCCCGCACGGAGGGCTCGTTGAAGTCAGAAGTGAGCCGCAAGACAATGCCATCATCCGTATCCGCTGTGGTGGCGTCCCAGGCGCTGGCGAAAATGACTGCCGCCCGGAAAAAGCCGAGCGCCCGGAAGAAAAGCGCGCTGCCTTTCACGTTGTCCCATGCCACCCCGTTCTCTGCCGTGCGGGCAACCGCGGGCAGGGCATCCAGGCAGACATTGGGCGTATAGACCGAGTTATAGATCCGCGCCCAATCATCGTCGCCGAAGATCAGGCTTGGCGGGTTCTCCCAGATGTATACCTGCTGCGAGGGCACGATGAGCGCATTGTAGGTGGACTGATTGAGGTAATAATCATCGGCGGAAGCTTCGTCTGCCGAAGGGGTCATCTGGTTGAGCTTGTCGGCATTGTCGAGCAGCGCCTGCAGGTCCTCCACGGTGGAGGGGATCGCGAGCTTTTTGTCGGGTTTTGCCTCCAGGTATTTTTTGCAGTGGCTGACGGACAAAGCGAGGAGGAGTAAGAATAGTATGTTCGAACGTTTCATTGCTTTCCAATTTTGGGTTAAAAAGTGGCGGTCAGTCCAAGGGTCCAACTGCGGGGCGTGGGCACACTTGACGGTGCATCGGGATCGATGCCATAGGGGTTAGCCCGCCAGAGCACGCCGAGGTTGGCGGCATTGACAAAGAGTTTCAATGACTGCAACGCCAGCGATTTTTTGAAATGCGGCTGCCAGTCGTAGGAGAGGTTGATGAACTGCAAGCGCAGGTGATCCCCTTTGAACGTATTGACCTCCGATGAGCCGAAAAACTGGTCGCGGAAGGGCATGGTGGCAGGGTAGATCATCGCCGGCACATGGGTCGTCTTCTCATCTCCTGGTTTTTGCCAGCGCAGCGCGAAGTCGGGGTGACCAACACCCTGGCTGAAGAGCGCCTCGTAGGAGAGGGTCGGTTTGCGCAGGTAATACCCTAACTTATAAGTGAGGTTGACAAAAAGGGTAAAGCCCCGGTAACTGACACTATTGCCCACGCTGCCCCAGAGCGGCGGCATGCCCGGCCCGTGGAACACCAGGTTGCTGCTGTCCTTAAATTTTGCCTCTGCCCGGTTGATGCGGCGGTAATCGGTGCTGAGCTCCCCATTGTAGTAACCCAGGGGGTTGCCTTCCCCGTCGAGACCGCCATACTTGTAACTGATGAGGGCATAGAGGGGTTTGCCCTCGATGGTCGCAATGGACCTGCCATTGCCCAGCCCCACGAAGTACCCCGCCGTGAGCGAAGTGCCTGCCAGGTAGTATTTGGTCGTCTTGCCCGTATTGAAGTTGAAAAGCCAATGGGTCTGCCACTTCAAGGCGCGGTTGATGTTAAGGGTATTGAGGGAAAGGTCGATTCCCTGCCCCCGCATGGAAGCTGCATTGCGCACGACCGTGGGCTGTCCCAGTCCTGCGGTGTAATCGATCATTTCCGGACCATAGAGGTCGGTTCCTCTCTTGGTATACCATTCCAGGGAACCCGTGAGGATATCGCCACGGGAGCGGAAATCCACGCCGATATTGTACTGTCCCACTTTTTCCCAGCGCAGGTCGGGGTTGGCAAACTGCGTGATCAGGCCCTGCGTCAGGTTGGAGAGGTAATTGGGACCCTGGTAGATCATCGTCGTGGAAGCCGCGCGGGCAAGGTCGACATTGCCGCTGAAGCCGTAGGTCGCGCGGAGTTTCAGGGAAGGAAGGAAATTAGAACGATACCAGTCCTCGTCCGAGAGGTTCCAGGCGAGACCCAGGGACCAGAAAGGCGGGCGCCATTTCTGGTTGGAGTTGACCCCAAAGACATTGGAGGCGTCCTTGCGGGCGCTGCCCGACAAAATATATTTATCGCGGAAGGTGTAGGCGAAATTGCCAAAGTAAGAGACGAAACGCTGCAACTTGTCCTCGAAGCTGATGCCGCTGGGGATCATGCTATAACCCCCGAAATAGGTGGGTTGCGGCTGGGTGAAATTCGTGTTGCTGAAGCTAAGCTGGTTGTCATCATAGCCATAGACCGTGTAGCCGTTCTCCCTGAAGCGCGTTTGCCGGAACTCCGCCCCGGCGAGGGCGGCTATGCTATGGGAAGCCGAGCGGTACTGGTACTGGACGGTAGCGCGGGCGTTGTGGGACTGAACGGACGCGGCGGAGATCGTATTGATCGCTCCCATTGGTACGCCATAGGTTACCAGCCCCGTGGCGGGATCGATGGAGGAGAAAAGGTTGATGAAGGACCGTGCCCCGTAGCTCTCCAGCGACTGGAGGTTCCTGCCATCGGTGCGCTGCTCTTCGAGCTGGTAGATGCCTTCAAGGGACAGCCCGGGCAAGACCTGGTAACGCAGGCTGATCTTGGTGAGCAGGTCGCGCAAACCGGTTTTCGTCGTGTTGTGCTGGTAGTCTGTCAGGGGGTAATAATTCCAGTCCAGCAGGGCGCCCCCGCCTGCCGTATCGGTAAAACCCGGGCGGTAGGCAGTGGCTACGGCAAGCGGCTGCCCGGCATCGCCAGCAAGCCGGAGGTAAGGCACGGCGCGCCCGCTCACCAGCAGGTTGCCATAGGCAGGCTTGCCATTGCTGGTACTGGTCTGGCTGTAATAGACACCGAGATTGACCGTGAGGGCTTTCAAAGGCTTGTAGGTGTTTTCAAAGTGCACGCTTGCCCGTTGCCATTTGTCGGCGGTCTGACCCATCGCGCGATCGAGCGACCCCGAAACGAGCCAGGCAATATTGCCACTGCCGCCACTGAGTTGCAGGTTGTATTGCTGGGTGATGGCTTTTTGGTAGACATGATGCAGGAACTGGTCACGGGCATCCGTTGCTGCCAGATTGTTCATCGCCGTAGCCGAATCGGTTGCTGAAATTTTTCCCGCCCGGCGGGCGTCGAGTATTTCCACCGCGGGCGTTACCGCCGGAAAACCGGGCGCAGACAGGAGGGCATCGAAGTATCCATTTTGAAACAACATTTCTTCTACCTTGAGGTAGTCCCCATTATCCATGGTGGGCAGGGCAAACAGGTCCGGTTTGGCAGTGATGATGGTAGCCGCCGAGAGCTGTATCCGCACCGGTTGATTCAGGCGCCCTTTTTTGGTCGTGATGACGATCACCCCGTTGCCTGCCCGGGTGCCCCAGATGGAAGTGGCTGCCGCATCTTTGAGGATGGTGACCGATTCGATGTCCGCGGGATTGATGTTGCCGATGCTGCCTTCATAGGGAAAGTTGTCCAGCACGATCAAAGGGTCGAGCGGACCATTGATGCTGGAGAGCCCCCGCACGTTGAAGTTGAGCTT
>JBQCFW010000152.1:0-5673 GCA_051958655.1 Agriterribacter sp.
TATAATTAGCAATGATGTACAGGTTCGGAACTTTGAAGACTCGTATTTATTTTTCGCCGATGTCTATAAAGTTCCGAACCCTATGTCTCTGTCAGCTTTTAATGGTCATAAATTTCTGACTTATTGCTGAAGTGTTTTACGGGCTACAACTTTGCACAAACAATAGAGTATGGCAGAGGAAACAAAACAGGCAACAGATGTAGCACAAAACCAAAGCAACCCGCTTTTATGCGACCCTGTTGAAGGAATTTGTGGCATACCCGACAGGGACACCAACAAAAAAGCATCTGTTCAAAACATTGAAAAACCGGTTAAGGTTATTTATTTCACAGATCCCATTTGTTCTTCATGCTGGGGCATTGAGCCGCAACTTCGAAAATTAAAACTGGAGTATGGTAGTAGCCTGGAAATTGAATATCGCATGGGCGGTTTATTGCCCGACTGGAGCTATAACAGTGGTGGTATCAGCAAACCGTCTGACGTTGCCCATCATTGGGATGAAGTGAGCGGTTATTACGATATGCCTATCGACGGAGACGTTTGGCTGGAAGACCCCCTGCATTCGTCTTTTCCACCTTCCATCGCTTTTAAAGCTGCGCAAGTGCAGGACAAAGAAAAAGCTATTTTATTCCTGAGAGCGATACGTGAAATGGTTTTCCTGCAGAAGAAGAACATTACCCGATGGGAGAATTTAGCAGCTGCCGCTAAAAAAGTAGGATTAAATGCAGAGCAGCTAAAAACCAGTTTTGACGAGGCTAAAATGCTTTTTGAAGAAGATTTAAAACTGGCAAAATCGTTTGGTGTAAGAGGCTTTCCCACCATGTTCTTTTTTGACAATTCGGGCAACAAAGAAATAGTTTATGGCTCGAAGCCCTATGCATTTTATGAAACAGCTATTTTAAAGCTTCATGCCGCTGCTGCCAAAGACGAATACCGTAAAGACTGGCAAACACTTTTCTCAAAGTATCATTCCCTTACCGCAAAAGAATTTTCAGAACTGTCGGGCACACCGAGAAAGGAAAGCGAAACATTGCTGAACGAACTTTCAGATAAAGGAACTTTGGAAAAATTGACAACAAAAAACGGGTCGATCTGGACGTTACAAAGTGCCGGGCGCTAAGACAACGTTTCGTGCATGCGTTACTGTTGTAATTGAATGCATGCCCATAAGGCATGCCCTTACGACGTGCCGATGGAGGCAACCGGTTGGCCCACCGAGAAGACATTGTTACAGTTCTGGCGGTTTAACCAACCACCAGAACTGTTAGCCTTACCGGTCGGTATCTTCATCACCAACACGCATTGTTTGCAATTTTTGAGGGAACAATGATCAGTTTATGCATCGTACATGCCCTACGACAATCCCTCCAATTGTTTAAATACAGGAATCAACGACTGGCCTTTATCAGTGAGGTAATACTCTATGTGTAATGGCTTTTGCTTTACCACCACTTTTTCCAGCAACCGGGCTTCTTCCAGTTCTCTCAATGCAACCGACAATGATTGTTTGTTGGAGCCTTGAATCTGGCGTAATAACCCGCTGAACCGCAAAGGTCCCTCAACAGCCAAACGGAATATTTCGGGCTTCCACTTGCCCGACAGCAATTTTAAAAAACCTTGCGCAGGGCAGGTTTCGGCGTCATCTGTCATTTTTTTGCTGCTCATATATTGTTGGCTTACTGTGTACGCTTTATTGTTGCGTGTAAAAGTACAATATAATTTTTCAGGCAGCACAAACAGGTGCCCATAAAGCACAGCATAATGCAGGTTGTGAGATGCCACGTTGTTACTGCTTATCCATTATTTTTATCCATTCCTTTACAATGTTCTGAATATTGCTTTTGTTGCTTTTAGTTTCGTTTAGCGAATGAAGTTTTAAATAGGCCTTGCCTTTAGGCGCAGGCTCCAGTAATCCGCTTTTGTCCTTTATAAGTTCGCCTTTGTGAAAAATAAAAACAACATAGTCCTTCATCCTGGGATTGATTGTTGCCATTGGCTCTTTATAGTCAAAGCTCGGACCTCCCCATTTTATATCTTCTTCTAATTGAGGACTGGCACCCCGAACAATTTTGATTGCCTCTTCGATTACTGCTTTCAGAGGATGGTTGAGTTTTTTTACAAATTCATCAACTTTGCCTGCGTTGCTCATGATTACCTGCTTTTAAGTTTTGTGAATATTGAAATGATTGTGTTAAGAACCGGTTACGGGTGCAAATATGAAAAGGCAAGAGCAAAAAAGTCTTTACATATGTTGAAAAGGCAAAATTTTTTTGTTGTAAACCAAGGTTCGGTCATTCATTGCAGCATTGGGTTTTTGTTACCCTTTCATTAATTAGTATTTGTAAACAAAAAATACAATGAATGAACATATATTCGCTGGCGAGAGTAAGCGCAGCAAAGACTTTGTCATTGAATTCTACTAAACAAAAACATGATACAGCGTCGAAAATTCCTGAAAGCTTTTGCCACCACCGCGGCAGGATCCTTGTTTTATTCAAACGTATTTCCCTTGTGTGCTGGTGGTACAGATAACCCCGTTACGTTCGGCATTATCTCCGATCTTCATCACCTGCAGTTTAAAAACAGGGAGGAACAACGGTTGCAGAAATTTATGGAGGAAGTGCAACAGGTGTCGCCGGATTTTATAGTGCAGTGCGGAGATTTTTGCCGGCCGGAACAGTCGGAGGGAGTTATGAGGGAATGGAATCGCTTCGGAGGTCCTAAATACCATGTGCTGGGCAATCATGATATGGATGTTTGCGACAAGCCAACCATCATGAGGTTATGGGGCATGGAAAAACGGTATTATTCTTTCGATAACGGCGGCTATCACTTTGTGGTAATGGACAGGAATTTTTTAAAAAAGGACGACAACTCGCTGGTGGATTACAACACCTCTAACTGGAGCCCTTATGCTGGTCCGTTTCGCAGCTTTACCGACGAGGCGCAACTGGAATGGTTGAAGAAAGATTTATCTGCCAACAAAAAGCCGGCAATCATTTTTATGCATCAGCCTGTTTTTTTAAGCGACTATTTTAACGAGTTAGGCAATGCAGATGACATACTGGATATCTTCGACGATATCAATTTTGCGGCCGGCCAGCATAACAGCAACGGGAAAGTGGTGGCAGTATTTATGGGGCACGACCACGACGACAGGTATGGTGTTCGCAACAACGTTCACTATTTTATCATCAACAGCGCTACCTATGTATATAACCAGGGGCCTCACTATTTTAAGGATTCTATTTTTGCTTTTGTTACATTACAGCAGGGAAAACTTTTTCTGCAAGGTCGCCAAACCGTTTACCGCGACGAAGTGCCAATAAAAATTAAAAAACAGTTTCCAACCACCATCCATAACCGAAGTATAATGTTATAACGTTTTTATAAACTGTTTTACGTTTAGCCGTCCTGTTTTATCGAGCTGTTTTCATCCATACAAAACAAATGTTTTCAAAAAGGTATAGCAATGAAAAAAGTAATTTTATCCGTTTTGATTTTTGCAGGTTTAAGTCTGCACCTTAATGCGCAGGTAAAAAAGATAAAGCATGTGGTGCTGATTGGCTTTGATGGTTTGGGCGCATACGCTGTTCCGGATGCAGAGATGCCTATATTAAAACAACTAATGGCAACCGGCTCCTGGAGCCTGAAAGCCCGGACGGTATTGCCCTCTTCAAGTGCCGACAACTGGGCTTCTATGTTGATGGGAGCGGGTGTAACGCTGCATGGTTATACAGAATGGAACAGCAGAACGCCGGAAATTCCTTCGGCTGCCGTGAACCAGTATGGTAAATTTCCTGGCATTTTCGGATTATTGAAAAGCAGCCGTCCTTCTGCCAAAACAGCCGTTATTTATAACTGGGATGGAATCGGTTATCTTTTTGAAAAAGAAGCCGTTGATATTATTGTGCACGACGAAAAGGCGGAAGGTGATTTTTATGCCGACACTGCTGCTGCTATCATCAAAAATGAAAAGCCGGTATTGACTTTCATCCATTTCAGTGAGCCGGATGGGGTAGGGCATTCGATAGGACATCGTACACCAGAATATTATGCGGAGCTGAAAAATGTTGACCGCCGCATTGGCACCGTTATACAGGCTGTAAAGGATGCAGGCATCGAAGACCAGACCATTATCCTCATTAGTGCAGACCATGGCGGGATAAAGAAGGGACACGGAGGCAAATCGTTAGATGAAATATTAATACCCTGGATCATAAAAGGACCGGGGGTGAAAAAAGGAAACGAGATAACGGATGTGATCGTTACTTATGATACAGCCGCTACCATTGCTTATATTTTTGGATTGAAAAAGCCACAACCATGGAGAGGTTTGCCGGTGATGGCTGCATTTGAATAAGCGCTGGATTCTATATAAACCCAAAATAATGAATCGCCCTGCTTGCTACGGGATCAATAAGGCTGGAGGAAAAATAAGATCCACTTCTGTGCCTTGCCCCTCTACAGATCGCAGTTGGATTTGTATCTTATGATAGTCGGCAATGCTTTTTACAATGGATAAACCAAGTCCGAAGCTTTCTTCGGAGGAGAGCGCCGCTTTTTTGAAGCGCTCAAAAAGAGAGGGCATATCTTTTTCGGCTATGCCTATCCCGGTGTCGGCTACTGTGAGTATGTAAGATTTTCCCGGCACATATTTTTCAATAACGGTAATGCTGCCTTTTTCTTTGTTGTAGCGGATGGCATTGTTAATGATATTGTACAAAAGCTGAAAGAGCAGATCCCTGTTTACGGGATACAACTTTTGCCTGCCGGGAATATTCATCGAAAAAGACAGTGCTTTTTCTTCCAGCCGGTGCTGAAGCTCTTCCATTACCTCTTCTACCAAAGTTTTTAACTGCACTTCATCCTGCTTCGCAAACTGGCTGTTTTCAATTCGTGAAATCAACAGCAACGACCGTACTATTCTCTTGAGCCGGTTCAGTGTTTTCATCATTACCGATACTTTTTCCAGCACATCCGGTTCCTGGGTCGAGAGCAGGATATTTTCCATCTTATTCTGAAGGATGCCCAGCGGCGTCATCAGTTCGTGGGAGGCATTGGAAGTAAATGCCCGTTCTCTTTCAAAGTCTTCTGTAATCCGGTGCATCAGGTTGATCAAAGCCTCGTCGAGATAACGGAAATCGGAAGTGGAGGTAGGAACCGGCTCCAGCTTTTCATTGTAGGGGAACCGGGGCGAATCGAGCTTGCTCTTTATAATACGCTTTAACGGCCGCAACAGGACATGCGTAAAGCCCAGGTCCATGGCAAGGGTAAGCACCACCAGTATCAACAGCACCCACAGGGCAATTCTTTGCAAAGGCTTGTTGTACTGACTGATGGAGGCAAGCGTTTTTCCTATCTCCAACGTGTAGGCTATTCCGTCGTATTCAAAATTCCGTATCAGCAACCGATAGGTAAGCGTATCGCCTTCTATCATTCTTTTGGATGTGAGCACGGTGTCGGGCAACGAAAGATGTTTATTCCGTTCGAGCGAAATATATTCTTCCTTCAACATGGTATAACTGCCGTAGCTGGAATCGCCTTCCAGGTAATAATCAATACCATTCCTTTCCATAGTAGCAAATACTATTTTCTCCTGTTGCTTCAGCAGGTAATTCGTGTAGTTAAAGGCCACACGCTCCACCATTAAGGGCAGCAGCCACACAAACA
>JBQCFW010000153.1:0-42628 GCA_051958655.1 Agriterribacter sp.
GCTACAACAGACAAAACCACCTTTAAACCAGTAGCATCTACAGCTAATGCAACACCTTCAAAACAAGCGGTGGCTGCCAACAAAGGCAAGCACCACAAAAAAATGAAAAAAGAAAAAGCAAAATCCGGCAAGTAGAGTATGGTTAAACAGGTTGAGTGAGTTAAGTAAGTTGAAAAACAATCAACCTGCTTAACTCACTCAACCTAATTTTCTTACTAACCTATTAATTCACTTAACCAATCAGCCCAATTAACCCAATACCCTATCTTTGAATGAAAACTGAACCTATTGGCAGTTGCTCAAATTAATTTACGGCTACAGAAAATTGTTACGATTGTTGCAGTGGCATTGTTCATCATTAAAATTGTTGCCTGGTACATTACCCGCTCAATATCAATTTTAACGGATGCGCTGGAGAGTACGGTAAATGTAATAGCGGGCTTTATTAGTTTATACAGTTTATATGTTGCAGCAAAGCCGCGCGATACCAATCATCCTTACGGTCATGGCAAAGCCGAATTTCTGTCGGCGGCAGTAGAAGGAAGCCTGATTATTGTGGCCGGGCTAATCATTATCTATGAATCAATCGACAATTTTATTCATCCCCATGAACTAAATCAACTGGATTGGGGCATTTTACTGGTGGCCGCAACTGCCGTGATCAACTTTATTACAGGCAGTTACTGCATTCGCGTAGGAAAAAACAATCAGTCGCTGGCATTGGTTGCCAGTGGCAGGCACCTGCAAAGCGATACATGGTCTACACTCGGCGTTATTGCGGGGTTAATTTTAATATGGATCACAAAACTGCAGTGGCTCGACGGAACAGTGGCAATTGCATTTGCGTTTTTTATCATTTTTACGGGGTATAACATTCTGCGTACATCCATTGCCGGTATTATGGATGAGGCAGATAAAGAACTGCTGGAAAAGCTGGTAACGCTGCTGAATGCGAACAGGCAGGTAAACTGGATAGACCTGCACAACCTGCGCATTATTAAATTCGGAAACATACTGCATACCGATTGCCACCTTACGGTGCCCTGGTACTTGAATGTAAACGAAGCACACCTGGAAATAGATGCGCTCACTTCCCTGGTAAGAAAAGAGTTTGGCGAAACAGTTGAGTTTTTTGTGCATGCCGATGGCTGCATGGATTTTTCGTGCCGCATCTGCCGCAAGCAGGATTGCCCTGTGCGAAAATTTGCGTTTGAAAAACAAGTGCCCTGGACCGTGGAAAATATATCACGCAATACCAGGCACAGTGTTCATACGGGTTGATTGGTTGAGTGAGTGAATGGTTAAGTGGGTTAAGTGAGTTGAGTAAGTTGAGTGAGTTAAATAAGTTAAGTGTGTTGAGAAGTTTAAAAACAACATCTGCGCATCTGCGGCGATACGATATTTAACTTACCGTTCACGATCAAATCTATCACTTAATAACAAAAATCAGATTTCCATCGTCGCCAGAGGCGACAACAAAAACATGCGAGGCGAGCCTGCCTGACGGCAGTCAGGGACGCCCCGCATAACGAAAACGGGCAATCAACCCAATCAACTTAATTAACTACTTAACTTAATTAACCAATCACCAACTGCCCATGTTTCTCTATTACGCGCGCAAACAGATCTTCGTCTAAAAGATCCTGTATAGAAGGTATAATAAAATCGGGCGCATATCCAAACTGGCCAAGGTCACTTTCTTTGGTAACGCCCGACAATGTAAGCACGGTGGTAAAGCCCATAGAACCGGCGCCGAGGATATCGGTGCTCATCGTGTCGCCGATCATTACCGTATCGTCTGTAGCAAGTTCCAGTGTTTTCCTCGCCATCCGCATCATAACGGGGCTCGGCTTTCCTACGCTGAAAGCTTTTTTACCTGTAGCCACTTCAATCATGGCGACAAACGCGCCACAGCCTGCGCGGTATTTTCCATTGGCAACCGGGCAATTCGGATCGAGGTTGGTGGCAATCAGTTTTGAGCCTTTCATGATCATATTGATCGCTTTGTCTACCGACTCCAGCATAATCGTTCTCCCTTCTCCTATTACTACATAGTCGGGATGATCATCTACAATAGAATAACCTGCATTGTGCAATTCTGTTAGTAACCCGCCCTCTCCTATTACATAGGCTGTACCATAAGGCGTTTTAGAAGCGAGATACCTTGCAGTTGCCATTGCGCAGGTAAAAATATCTTCGTCGGTTACATTAAAGCCCATTTTGAGCAGTTTGTAACACACATCGCGGCTGGTGCGCTGACTGTTATTGGTAAGAAATAAAAACGGGAAGCCTTTTTCTTTTAAGCCGTTAATAAATTCTACCGCTCCGGGTATTGGTTCGGTGCCTTTGTAAATAACGCCGTCCATGTCTATAAGAAAGCCTGTTTTCCGCATATATCAGATTTTAAGTTTTAAAAAAAATGAATGGCAGCAAACAGTTGCTTAATTTTTTTAGACAAACAAGTTAATGGAAGAAATAAGGGCAAGACGCGATGTGCTTAAATGATGTAAACACATATTGTAATGAGATAACGCGAAGATAGTGAAAATATTATTTTACTTTAGCCGGTAAAGAAATTTTAATGATGCAGGCCAAAAAAACGTTTACTGTTACTGAAGACTGGACGGTTGTTATTTTAGGATTCATATTGATTTTGCTTGCGGTGGCGGGCATTACATTTCCGGTGCCTGGCTACAGTTGGAGTGGTTTTGAAGATCTTGGAGGGAAGGTATTTTCGGGCGCCAACCTGCTGCAAATAGGTGGCCTTTTCCTGATTACTTTTTTAATTGCCATTGCGGGCGCCATACTAACTGGCAAAAACATAAGGAACATGATCATTGTTTTTCCCGCTGTTTTTGCAATAACCGTTGTAGCCCTTTTACTGGAGGGCAACAAAACCATTAAGGAAACCAATTTTGAAGTGGTTATTTTCAGCCTGGCCATTGGCTTGCTGATAAGCAACATTTTTACGTTGCCCCAATGGTTCAGGGAAACGCTCACTACCGAAATGTTTGTGAAGATTGGCTTGATTTTGCTGGGCACCTCCATCATTTTTTCCGACGTTTTAAAGGCGGGCTCCAAAGGAATGATACAGGCCATTGTAGTGGTAATTTCTGTATGGTATTTTGCGTATTGGGTTTGCAAAAAAATGAAAGTAGACCAGGAGCTGGGAATGATGTTATCGAGCGCGGTTGCTATCTGTGGTGTATCTGCCGCTATTGCTACAGCCGGCGCCATCAAAGGCGATTCTAAAAAACTCTCCTATGTGGTATCGTTAGTATTGATTACCGCGGTACCAATGATGATTTTTATGCCATACATAGCAAAGTATTTTGGTTTCCCCGAAGAAGTAACAGGCGCCTGGCTCGGCGGCACCATCGATACTACCGGTGCTGTAGTAGCCTCGGGATCGGTAGTGGGCGAAGAAGCACTGAAAATAAGCACCATTGTAAAATTTTCTCAAAACGTATTATTAGGACTGGCGGCATTTGCCATTTCTGTGTACTGGACCTATGCGAAAAAAGACAGCACTAAAGCCGGTTACGAAAAGCCCACCGCCAAAATGATATGGGAACGTTTTCCAAAATTTGTGATTGGCTTCATCATTGCATCGCTTATGTTTTCATTTTTTGTGTCGCCCGAAACAGTGGCAGAAGTGAAGAAGCCACTTAAAAATATTCAAACCTTATGGTTCGCGCTGGCATTTACAAGCATCGGGCTTGAAACCAATTTCAGGGAACTCTTCCAGTTAAACAGTCTTAAACCGCTGTATGCATTTTTGATTGCGCAGTTATTCAATATTATCGTTACGTTAATCATTGCTTTCCTGTTGTTTAGTTGATTGGGAATTGGTTAAGTAAGTGGATTGAGTTAATTAGTTGATTTGGGTGATTGGCGCGGGTATTGTAGCGTTGCGCCCGGTCATACCTGTTGCCTGACTGTTACTTATATCAATCACTAAAACAAGTAACGCAAAAGCACAGATCAGTCAACGTACAATTCCGGGCGGCAGACCTGAGCCAGATTGATTAATAGAATTTCCGGATCAACCATTTAACTTACTTACTCAACTTACTTCACCCAATCCACTTACTCAACCTGCTCACCCCAATTACCTAATCGTTAAATTTAATTTACCTAAACACTATTTAGTATTTATGCATAGATTTACGCTCCTTGTTTAAGAACATCATCACTGTACTATATGGACAACAGAAGAGAATTTATTAAGAAAGCTGCTTTATTATCTGGTGGAACAGGATTGTTGAGCGGACTTCCTCCTTCCATCCAAAAAGCATTTGCTATTAATCCCGCACCGGGCACAACATATCTCGACGCAGAACACATCGTTTTCCTGATGCAGGAAAACCGTTCGTTCGATCATTGTTTTGGAACCTTGCAAGGCGTGCGTGGCTTTAACGACCCGCGGGCTATCAACCTGCCCAATAAAAACAAGGTGTGGGCGCAAACCAATGCAGGTGGAGAAACTTATGCACCCTTCAGGCTGAATATTAAAGAAAGCAAAATTACGTGGCTGGGCTCGCTGCCGCATGGATGGAGCGACATGACGGATGCTAGAAATGAAGGAAGGCACGACAAATGGCTGGATGCAAAAAAATCGCACAGAGACGACTGTAATGCGTTGCCTTTAACAATGGGATATTATAACAGGGAAGACATTCCGTTTTATTATGCACTGGCGGATGCCTTTACCGTTTGCGACCAGCACTTTTGTTCATCGCTTACCGGCACCACTCCCAACAGGTTGTATTTCTGGACGGGCACCATTCGCAATAAGCACGACGAAAATGTAAAAGCGAATGTTTACAATTCGGATGTGGATTATGGAGACGAAGCATCGTGGAAAACATTTCCTGAATACCTGGAAGAAAACAATATTGCCTGGAAAATATATCAGAACGAGATCAGCTTGCTTACCGGCTTTACCGGCGAAGAAGACAACTGGCTTGCCAACTTTACCGATAACCCGCTGGAGTGGTTTACTCAATACAATGTGCGCTTTTCGGAAAAGCACCTGGAATTTGCTACCCGTATGAAAGCGGAATTACCGGGCAAAATTGCCGAACTGGAAGCAAAAATAAAAGACCTGCCTGAACTCAGTGTAACCCGGATCAGTGCCGAACGTGAATTGACGCAAAAGAAAAATATGCTGCAGGCTGCTGAAAAATCGGTAGCACAATATTCGCGCGAAAAATACAATCAGCTGTCTGAGCTGCACAAAAACTTACACAAAAAAGCATTCAGCGATAACAGGAACGATCCTGACTATCGCAAGCTTGCAAGTCTTATTTATAAAGATGGCGATACCGAAAGAACCATGCAGGTTCCAAAAGGAGATGTATTGCACCAGTTTCGTGAAGATGTAAAGAGCGGCAATCTGCCCACGGTATCGTGGATTGTAGCGCCTTCTAATTTTTCGGATCACCCGGGATCGCCCTGGTATGGCGCCTGGTACCTCAGCGAAGTGATCGATATTCTTACGCAAAATCCGGAAGTGTGGAAGAAAACCATTTTCATTCTTAATTATGACGAGAACGACGGCTATTTTGATCATGTGCCGCCTTTTGTAGCACCCAATCCGTATAAGCCCAACAGCGGCAAAGTATCGGAAGGCATTGATCCTTCATTGGACTATGTTGCAAAAAGTCAGCAGTGGATGAAAGACAAAAAGCCTTCAGGCGGCGACCGTGAAGGACCGATTGGTTTGGGTTATCGTGTACCCATGATCGTTGCCTCACCCTGGAGCCGAGGCGGGTATGTTTGTTCGGAAGTATTTGACCTTACCTCTCCCATCCAGTTTATGGAACATTTCTTATCGCACAAAACCGGCAGCCCCATCCGCTCCGGGCAACTTACGGAGTGGCGTCGTACGGTGAGTGGCGACATTACCTCCGTATTCAGACCTTACAACGGCGAAAAAATCCCGGCACCTAAACCGGTTGAGAAAAATACTTTCCTCGAAAGTATTCACAAAGCGCAGTTCAAACAAATGCCAACGGGCTATCATAAACTTTCGGGAGAAGATGTTAACGAGATCAATAAAAATCCTTCTTCCTCTCCGTATTTCCCTAAGCAGGAAAAGGGAACACGTCCGTCGTGCGGATTGCCCTACCAGTTGTATGCAGACGGAAGGATCAGCGAAGACAGGAAAACCTACAGGATAAAATTTGAGGCAAAGAAAGAAGTATTTGGAGAGAAATCAGCCGGTGCTCCTTTTTATGTTTACTCACCACTTGACAACGAACCGCCGCGCCAGTATGCAGTAAAGGCTGGTGACAACCTGTTCGACGAATGGCCAACCGACACCGAAGGAAACTATCACTTGCAACTGTATGGTCCTAACGGGTATTACCGTGAGTTTGGGGGCAATGCTGCCGATACAGCGATAGAAGTGTTGTGCGAGTATGAAAAAGCAGGCAGCAAAAGTTTTACAGGCAATATCGAATTGAAAATAAGAAATACCAGCGGCAACAAAATTACAGTGCAGGTTACCGACAATGCCTATAAAACAAAACCTGTTTCCAAAACCATTGCGGCAAATGCGCAGGCCAGCATTATAATAAACCTGGGCAAAAGCAAACAGTGGTACGACTTCAGCGTGAAGATGAGCGGCAACAACCGTTTTGAAAACCGATACGCCGGCCGTGTAGAAACCGGCAAACCCGGCATTACTGATCCGCTGATGGGAGGCGTGGTGTGAGGGGGATAAAAGGTGAAAGGTCAAAGGTGAGAGGTGAAGAGTTGCAGCGCTGACCTGCTGCGTAGCGGGCGGTCTGACCGAAGAAGAATAATTTTTATACACGAGACCAAATCTCGAAAGAACATAATAAGTACGACGTCAGAGACGTCGCACAGCAGGTCAAAGGTGAAGGGTTGCAGCGCTGAATGCCGGTCGTCCAGCCGCAGCAGGGCCCTTGCAGTGCAGACCGACGGTTTGACCGACAAATCATTTTTCCATCAGACCCACCTGCGGTGGGCCGATGGGGCGAAGCTTTCTTTGTTTTTTGTTATTTCGTTCTTATTATTTGGTTCTTGCTATTTGGTTCTTGTAACTTGGTTCTTGCTTTTTCACTTCTCACCTTTCCTCACCTTTTCCCTCCTCTCCATAACCTCCCGCCAGGTAGTAATAACGATGCCCTGTTTTTCAAGATTTTTACGAAAAAGAGGATCCATCATAGCCAGCATATCTCCTTTGCGGCGGGTACCCGAGCCCGATATGTGCTGGAAGATCTCCGAAGGAGCAGTACAATGCATCAGCACCATGGTTAAACCCGGCTTAAGACTTGCTATTGTTTCAGAATATTTTTGGGTGTAAAATGCCTGCAATGCCTTATCCGATTTTTTAGCTTCTTCCGGCACCACCCATTCACCGCTGTTGTTGTGCAGATCGTCGAGCACTGGCAGCCCTGCATTCCAAACCATGTTTCCCACAGCCTCTGCCTTATCCAGTATTGCCGGTGCCTTCAGTTCCATCCCTTCCTTCCATTTACCCGCTTTCTGCAGTTCCTTTTTTTGCCGTTCTATATAATCGGCACGCAGGTAGGTATTGTGTCCGGCAGGAAGCATAACAGGTATCTTCTTTTCAATACCCAGCTCAATGTATTTTTGGAGAAAGGCCTCTGACGCAAACAAAGTGCCCATGTGCGAATCGAGGTGCGTAGGCACAAAGCCCATGGTTAAAGCCCGGTCCAGCTGCGCACGTATTTCCCGGTCAATTTCGTCTGCCGTAGCATGTTTTACCACATCCGGCACCTCGTGCCACATAGCTCCTTCTTCATCTACCAGCCCTGGTGTTGCAGGTTTGCCCGATAGTGGCGGCCAGCGGTAATTGTTCCATTCCGACGTAAGCGTAAGGTGCAACCCGCCATCATGCCGCGGATTGGCTTTGATGTATTTCACAATTTCCGGCACCCAGGGACAGGGCATCATCACGCTGAAAGAAGACGCAACACCTTTATCAATAGCATTTTTTACCCCCTCGTTCGAGTCGTGCGACATGCCGGCATCGTCTACGTGCAGCACAATCACCCTTGCGCCTTTTGGCCAGCCAATTTTTTCGGCATAAGTAGGTTGCTGGGCACCGGCTGTTAAAGCATGCAGCGCCATCATTAAAACCGCAAACAGTCTGTATAGCATACAATTTAAATTATAAAAGGTAGAGTACAGACCTATAACGCAATACTCAGCTGTATGTTCCTATTCATATTCCAATGTAATTGAAAATTCGTTTTGCTACAGATTTGCAGATGAAGGATGATCTGCGAATCTGCGGCTGATTAATATACTATTTAAATTTCCAACCTTGATCGGCTAACTAAACGGCGTTGATTCATATTCCGCTTAGCGAATTGGTAACTCATCCTAACATCTTTGGACAAACGATTTTCGAGTTTCTGGTAGTTGAATCACTACCTTCTGTTCCACCATCAATGCTTATTTTTGACAGTTGCCCGATTCCTATATATCAATATTCGTACAACTGCTTTATGCGTAAAAAGCCGTCTTTAATAATACTGTTTTTTTGTTCTTTTTTATTGCTACAGGCCTCGCTGTGTGGCCAGGTGCAAGATGGAGACAGCCTGCTACGGAAACTCTCAGATAAAAACATCACCCTGCCTGAAAAAATTGAAATACTCAATGCGTTGTCCGTTTTATACAGTCGCGATTCAACCCAGCACGCAAAGGAATTTGCCCACAAAGCATACCTGCTTTCCTTGCAGGGAAAAAACAAATTGCTCGAAGCCAGGTCGCTGATCAACCTGGCGACAACTTATTTATATAACGACAATTACGACCAGGCGCTGCAATATGCTTTTCGTTCGTTAGACTTATCAATACAGGAAAAAAGCAAACCCGACATTGCCTACTGCTACAAGGAACTGGGTTGGGTGTTTTTTGATTCGGAGAACTACGACTTTTCTATGCAGTATCACCGGCAGGCCTACGATTTATACGGAGAGATTGGCGAGCGGAAGAAAAGCGGGGTGGCTGCCAATGCCATAGGGCTGGTGTACAGAACCAAGGGGCAGTGCGATTCGGCACGTACTTATTTTGACATTGCACTTGTTATTGCGCAGGAAACCAACAATTATTCGGGCGAGGCTGCTGCTTTGAACAATATTGGTATATGCGAAAACGACCAGGGAAGGCACCGGCAGGCCATTGCATTTTTTAACCAGGCGCTGGCCACAAAAGAGGGAAAGGATAATATATTGCTGCAGGCCGAAATATTCAACCAGTTGGCAGAGGCCAATATTGGGCTGAAAAGTTATGCCGATGCAGACGCTGCACTTGCAAATGCCAAAAGACTGATTGACCGCTCCACTTCCAACATGAAAAAAGAAAAGCAGCTCGATTACCTGTATAATTATTCATTATTGTACAAAGCGCAAAACCGCTTTGCCGAAGCATACCTGTATTTGCAGGAATACAATGCGGTAAAAAAGCAGGTGATTTCAGACAATAAAAGCGAAGCAATTGCCGCCATGAAACTGGAGCGGGAAACGATGCAGAAGGAAGCCGCAATCAATGCACTGGAAGCTCAAAAAAAGCTAAGGGCTTTTCAGCGCAATGCACTGGCAGCTGGTATAGTGCTGCTCATTGTTATAGGCATCCTTCTTTTTAACCGCATCCATCATCAACGAAAAAAAGAAAAAGAACTGGCAGCCATAAAAGAAGAAATGATCAAAAAAGAACTCGCCAATACCCAGCTCGAAAAAGCAGCTTTAAGCGCCAAGCTTGAATACAAGAATGCAGCATTGAAAAATTCAGCCTTGTTCATTTCGCAACGCAACGATATGATCAGGGACTTTATTGACGAGCTGCTGCGCTGGCAAAAAGAAACGCCTAAGGAATACAGCATCGGGTTTTCCCGGCTGCTGAACAAATTCCAGCATACGCTGGAAGCAAACCAGGATATACAGGACCTGAACCGGTTGATTGAAGAAACCAACAAAGACTTTTTTTTCAACCTGCTGGCAAAATTTCCCAACCTTACTGAAAACGAAAAAAAACTGTGTGCGCAAATAAGGCTCAATCTTTCTATTAAAGACATTGCCTCGTTGAACAATATATCTGTAAAATCTGCCGAAATGGCGCGCTATCGTCTCCGCAAACATTTTGAGCTCAAATACGAAGACAACCTGAACGATTTCCTGAAGCAATTCTAACAACAACTAATCTTGTACTACGCAATTGGCACCGTTTCGTTGATCAGTGTACTGCAAAATCCACTGAAACAGGCTGAACACATTTAATTATCAATATAGAATAAACAACTGGTTACCAGGTCTTACATTTTTTGTAGAGGTCGTGTAGGGGTAATGAAAGCCTGTTTGAGCGTTTAAAAAAGCAGCAATAAAATCAAACAAGCCCTCCATCTCTGTATACTTGTAAACCCTTATCGCTAACAAACATTACCAATCTTTACGCAAACGATTAATATGAAAAAGAACCTTTACCAAAAGAGCTGCTTACTCTTTCTCCTGTTATTGAACTCATTGCTATTATTTGCCAATTCGGCAGATAGAGAAATAACCGGGATAGTTACCGGCACGGATGACAAGCCCGTTGCAGGCGTTAGTATTGCACTTAAAGGAACCTCGCGGGGAACAACCACCGATGCCGCGGGAAAGTTTTCTATTTCTGTGCCCGATAACGGAACGCTCGTTTTCAGCGCCACCGGTTACGAAACCACTGAAATAACAGTGGGAGCGCAGAAAACCCTCAACGTTCGCATGACCGCTGTTGCTTCCAGTTTGGAGGAGGTGGTAGTAGTGGGTTATGGTACCCAGAAAAAGAGCGATGTAACCGCCGCTATTTCCACCGTGAATGTTAAAAACCTGGAGAAGCAACCTGCCGGCAACCTCGGAACCATGCTGCAGGGCCAGGTACCCGGCGTAGTGGTATCTACCGGCACCGGCAACCCAACCGGCACACCGGTAATATTGATACGCGGCCTCAACTCCTTTAACAAGCAGAAGCCGCTGTATGTGATAGATGGCGTGCCGATTGACTATGCGAACGACCTTAACCCAAACGACATTGAAACCATCAGCGTATTGAAAGACGCTTCTGCTGCTACCATTTACGGCGCAAGAGCGAGTGCGGGTGTTATTATTGTTACAACCAAAAAAGGCAAAAGCGGCGAACCGAGAATCAATTACAATGGGTATGTATCGTCCAACAAGCTTGCCAACAGGATTTCCGTCATGGATAAATTTCAAACCAATAAAGTATGGAAGGCGATAGCCAACAACGATGGAACGCCTCTTCCTGCCTATGCTGCAGACGATGCAAAATATGGCAACACAGACTGGCAGGGCGCTTACTTTAAAAGAGCGTTCGAACAAAAACACGATGTAGATGTTTCGGCCGGAAGCGATAAACTCACTTATCGTATTTCTTACAGTCACTGGGCCAACAGCGGAACCATCATCAATTCCGGTTCCAAACGAGACAACATACGTCTTACCTCTAACATTAAAATGCTGAACAGCCGGCTTAAAATAACGCCCATCCTTTCTTACACCCGTTTCAACAACAAAGACTTTGCGGATGTAACAGGCGACGGCAACGCAGGCTTTTCGGATATTATGAATATTTACTCGCAGTTGCCGCACAAACTCATTTACGATCCGGCTTCGCCCAATGGCTACGCCAAAGCACCGGCGGAACTGGGCATTTTGGGAAATGGCAACCCCATAGGCGAAAGGATGCTGAGCCAGAACCGCACCAACAACGACTATTTCCAGGCTAACATTTCTGCCGACCTTAAATTATGGAAGGGACTTTCCTATACGTTCACTTTTGCCAAAACCATCAACAACTATTTCGGTTACTCGCAGGTGCAGCCTTACGATTTTGGTGCCACTTCCTTTGTTGAGTTCGCCGCACGCTCTGAGTCGAGATCGCGCGACGATATATCGGTGATGACGCACCTGCTCAACTACGAGCTTGAAATAGGAAAGCACGAGATCAAAGCACTCGCCGGCTTTTCGCGCGAAGAAAAAGTAGAGAAAGGAACCACCGCCAGCGGCAACCATTTGTACTCCCAGCTCAACGAAGTGCTCAGCCGGCTGATCATCACCCAGCCTTCCGACTATATCCGCGCAGGTGGATGGAATCTTACCAAAAGGCTGCAATCGTATTTCGGAAGATTGAATTATAACTACGACAATCGATACATTCTCCAGGGAAGCATCCGACGCGACGGCTCCTCCAACTTTGGCCCGTTGAACCGCTATGGTACTTTCTGGTCGGTATCCGGCGGCTGGGCCGTACATAAAGAAAGCTTCTTCCATTCCAAAATCATCAGCGAACTAAAACCACGGGTAAGCTATGGCACATTGGGCAACGAAGATATCCCGCCATTTCTCTATTTGTCAGGCATAGCCATTGGCGGCGAAAGGCTGAATTATCCTTTAGGCAGCCTCATTTCGCAGGCAATCAGTGTGGGCGCTATAGCCACCTCGCTGGGTAATAATAATATCCGGTGGGAACAAACAGGCACATTCAATGCGGGCGTAAATATTGGTTTGCTCCAAAACAAGATCACTGCCAGTTTTGATTATTTCAAATCCAAAACCACCGGCATGCTTGCCCCCACTCCCCTGCCATCCACTTCGGGTGTAAGTTCCATCATTACCAACGTTGCAGACATGGAAAATAAAGGATGGGAGTTTGCAGTTACCTACAGACATGCAGGTGAAAAAGATTTCAGCTTCGACGTAACGGCCAACGTATCGCGCAGCACCAATAAAATACTGAAGCTTGGCACAGAAGACGGCGCCATTATTGACGGTGCTGTTGATTATGCCAACAAGTATACCACCATCAGCAAAGCAGGATTGCCCGTTGCATCGTTCAACCTGTTTAAAACAGCAGGCTTGTTTCAGTCGCAGGAAGAGATAAACGCCTATAAAAACAAAAATGGCGAATTATACCAGCCCGACGCCAAACCCGGCGATGTGAAATTTGTGGATACCAACAACGACGATGTAATTGACGATAACGACAAAGTAATAATGGGAAGCGGCTTGCCCAAGCTCGATTACGGATTGAACATAAATGCCTCGTACAAAAGATTTGACCTCGCCGTTTTCTTTAATGGCAAAGCAGGACAAAAAATGTACAACGGAGCCAAAATATTTTTATATAGCCAGGTACGGTCGACAGACCTGCTGAATGCCTGGACGCCCGACAATAAAGGAACAGGTATTTACCGCGCAACAAAAGAAGCGAACGATAAGCGCGATGTATCTGACTATTTCCTGGAAAACGCATCTTTCCTCAGGCTGCGCAATATTCAGCTCGGTTACTCATTCCCGTCAGCACTGGTTGAAAATTTAAAATTATCAAGGTTGAGAATATACATAGGCGCATACAACCTGTTTACCATTACAAAGTATAGCGGACTCGACCCCGATCTTTCCAACACCTCGGTATTCAGTCGCGGAGTAGACAGGGGTTATTACCCCATCAGCAAATCATTTGTAGCGGGTATCAACCTTGGATTTTAATCAAATATTTTAAAAAGCTTGAAATATGGCACCAATTAAAAAAATCTCAATAGCAGCAATGATCCTGTCGGGATTGTTCTTTTCCTGCTCCGACAAATATCTCGACATAACAGACAAGCAAAACATCACCGAACAATCGTTTTGGCAAACAAGAGAAAATGCCCTCGAAGGCATTACGGCCACTTATGCTACGCTGCAGGGATACGATGGCAGCAAGTGGACATTCTTTGAAGAGCTGTATACCACGCTTACCTATCGTGCCGATGATATTGAAAACAATTTGGCAGAAGGGTATGGCAGGAGCATTGCTGCTTTTACCGACGGTACAGACGTAAGCGGTGTTTGGAACCTTTGGACCAACTGCTATGCAGGCATTGGCCGGGCCAACCAGGTTATTGAAAAAGTACCAGCCATTCAAACTATGACCGAACAGGAAAAAAATGAAATTGTGGGAGAAGCGAAGTTTTTACGCGCCTATTTTTATTTTGTGCTGGTAAATGGTTTTGAAAATGTGCCGCTGGTACTTACGTTCGAAAAAGACCTTGACAAGCTGAAGGTAGCGCAGGCACCCCCCGGAGAAGTATGGGCACAAATTGAAAAAGACCTGCAGGAAGCCGAAGCAGTACTACCATCTGCCTACGACGATACCCAGAAAGGACGCGCCACCAAAGGCGCTGCTAAAGCTATGCTGGGGAAAGTATACCTGTTTCGCGAAAAATGGGAACCAGCCGAAGCCAAGTTTAAAGAAATATATGGACAATATGGCCTGCTTACCGATTATGAAAACAACTTTAACGGGCTGGCGGAAAACAGCAGCGAATCGATTTTTGAAATACAATTCAGTGGCGACAGAACACTTTCGGACGAAAGGCATCCATTCAATTATGAAGTAAGACCCGCCGCTATTGAAGGATGGGAACTGTTTTACCCGTCGGACTGGCTGGTAACCGAAATGAAAAAAGATACCACCGCAGCCGGTGCTTATTCAAAGCGCGTATACGGCAGCATATTTTTCAATGACCCCGCATCAAAGATCTGGGACCTGAACACGCCCGCCAGCGAAATAAGCTATTCATCAGTAGCAGGCGCTCTGGCACGCCCCAATTATTTTAAAAAATACGCTTATCCCTACGATAAAAGCGGCTCTTACACCGGCGCCAATGTTTCACTCATACGGTATGCCGATGTGCTGCTGATGCTGGCAGAAGCATTGAATGAAAATGGCAAAACAAATGATGCCATTGACCGCATAAACGAAGTGCGGGCCAGGAGCGGCACAAAGTCCATTGCTTCCGGATCGCTTACAAAAGAACAGTGCAGGAACCTGATACGCCACCACGAACGCCCCGTGGAACTGTCGATGGAATTTGGCATCCGGTGGTTTGACCTCATCCGCTGGTCGAATGGCACGGCAGGAAAAATATCGATCAAATCAGTGTTGACCAATCATGGAAAGCCCTCGGCTGCAAATTTCAGAGACGACAAACATATACGATACGCCATACCGGCACTTGAAAGAGCCGTTAACCCTAACCTTGACCAAAACAACGGTTACTAACCATACTGCCGGGTTGATAGATAATGTATACAAGGGGAGGTAAATCCCCTTGTATTTCAAACGAAAGCTGTACGAAGTCTCTGACTTCGTACTTAATATGTTCTTCGGAGATTCTAGTCTCCGCTTAAAACCCAACCGGGCTAAAGACACAAAACACACGGATGAAAAAGTTGCTTCTTATATATTTCGCCATTACAACAACGTTGATGATATGGCACGATAACAGCTTTGCGCAGCCAAACGATTGGGAAGACCCGCAATTGGTTTCGCAAAACACTGTGGCGCCGCATGCGTGGTTCATTCCCTACGCCACTGTGCATGGGGCATTAGCAAAACAACAACTATCGCCGTTCTTAAAATCGCTCGATGGCGTGTGGAAATTTCAGCTCTCAAATACACCACAGGAAAGACCACAGGATTTTTTTAAAAACGATTATGATGTAAGTAAGTGGAGCAATATAAAAGTGCCGGCAAACTGGCAAACCGAAGGCTTCGACAAATTCATCTTCACCGATGTTGAATATCCTTTTCCGCCCAACCCACCCTTTGTACCCGGGGATTTTAACCCCGTTGGTTCGTATAAAAGAAATTTTACAGTGCCGGCAAACTGGAAGGGCAAAAACATTTTCATCAGGCTGGGAGCAGTCAACTCTTTTTTTTACTTATGGATAAATGGCCAATACGTTGGTTTAAGCAAAGGCAGTAAAACGCCTGTTGAATTTGACATTACAAACTTTTTACAATCAGGAAACAATACCGTTGCCCTACAGGTATTCCGGTTCAGCGATGGCAGTTACCTGGAAGGACAGGATATGTGGAAACTTAGCGGCATTGAAAGAAGTGTGCACCTGGTGGCAAGACCGAAGTTTTGCATCAACGACTTTTTTGTAAAGGCAGGATTGAAGAACAATTATGCAGATGGCACATTCGATCTCCAGCTATCTTTCAATAAAAAACCATTTTCTCCGGAAGATGTGGCGACCATTGAAATATCTGATGCCAACGGCAAAAAGGTATACACGGCAAATAAAATGGTGGACGACAGTTTGCTTCATTTTTCTGCAACCATTCCGGCTGTAAAAAAATGGAATGCAGAAACACCCAACCTGTATACGCTGCTCATCACACACAAAAATAAAAAAGGCGCTATTGTTGAAGCCTTATCGCACAAAATAGGCTTTCGAACTGCAGAAGTAAAGAATGGATTGTTTTTAGTGAATGGAGTTCCCATCGTAATAAGAGGCGTGAACCGACACGATCACGACATGCATACCGCCAAGGTAATTACGGTAGAAAGCATGGTGCAGGATATATGCTTGTTCAAGCAATACAACATCAATGCAGTGCGCTGTAGCCACTACCCTAACCGCGAAGAATGGTACGAACTGTGCGACAAGTATGGCATATATGTAATTGATGAAGCCAATATAGAATGCGACGGCATGAGCGATCACCCGCTGAACAGCTTATCGGACAGCCCGGAATGGAAAGCCGCTTACCTGGACCGCACACGTCGCATGATTGAACGCGATAAGAACTTTACCAGCATCATCGGTTGGTCGCTCGGCAACGAAAGCCGCTTTGGCGCAAACTTTATTGCTACCTACCAATATGTCAAAAGCAAAGACGATACCCGCCCGGTGCAGTACGAAGAAGCAAGAGAAAATCCTTATACCGATTTGTTTGTGCCCATGTATAAAA
Source organism: Agriterribacter sp. (assembly GCA_051958655.1). Lineage (GTDB taxonomy): Bacteria > Bacteroidota > Bacteroidia > Chitinophagales > Chitinophagaceae > Agriterribacter. The sequence goes on from JBQCFW010000153.1 coordinate 16,801, forward strand.
CCATGACGATGTGGGAGAATTATGTAAAGAAACGTCCGTCGCGGCCGCTGATATTGTGTGAGTATGCGCATATGATGGGCAATAGTGGCGGCAACCTGAAAGACGACTGGGATTTGTTTTATAAATACGACCAGCTGCAAGGTGGGTTTATATGGGATTTTAGCGACCAGACTTTTTTGAAAAAAGATAAGCAAGGCCGGAGCATCTGGGCTTATGGCCGCGATATGGGCATTGTAGGTGCCAGCAGCGATACCAGTTATTGCGCCGACGGCTTGTTTACTGCTGCAAGAACGCCCCATCCGCAGGCCTTTGAATTGAAAAAAGTATATCAGCAGGTACTGTTTCAGCTAACAGACAGCGCGAACCATGTTGTTACAATAACCAACCGGTTCGATTTTACTAATCTTGATCAATACCAGTTCAGCTGGTATATAAAATCCGAAGGGAAGGTGATTGCGCAGGGCAAGATGGAAGACATTCACCTGGCGCCACATCAATCCAAACAGGTTCGGTTAGCCGTTCCCGGTTGGCAGAAATTGCCCGGTACAGAATATTTTTTAACCATCGTATCTACAACCAAAACTGCAACAGCCCTTGTGCCTTCGGACTTTCTCATTGCAAGTGAGCAGTTTGCATTGCCGGTAGTACAGGCTGTAGCAGCCAATACCAGCAAACCGGTTGTTGAGGTACAACAAACAGACGACGATTCGCAACTCACGCTGCACAACCAGTTTTTTACTGTTACCTTCAACAAAAAAAGCGGGTGGCTGCAAGCCTATTCCGTTAAAGGAATACCCATCATTAAAGAAGCATTGCAACCGCATTTCTGGCGCGCACCAACTGACAATGATATAGGCAACAGCCAGCAAATGCGTTGTGCCGTATGGCAACAGGCAGGAAGTACTGCCACACTCAGTAACATTACCTCCGCTAAGGTGGGCGACAAATATATAATACAAACCATCCATCAACTGGGCGATGCAGGCGCAACTTACTTTTCGGAATACACCGTGCACGGCAATGGAGATGTGCAGGTTAGTGTAAAAATGCAGGCAGGCGTTGCTGCTCAACCGGAGTTGCCAAGGTTTGGCATGCGCGTAATCCTGAACAAAGCGTTCAACAAGGTTACCTGGTTTGGACGTGGTCCCTTTGACAATTATTGGGACAGGAATTACGCTGCCGACGTAGACCTGTATTCCATGCGGGCCGATTCGTTGTTCCACCCCTATCCCCGCGCGCAGGAAAGCGGATACCGTACAGAAGTAAGATGGGTAGCCCTGCAAAACAATGCAGGCATAGGTTTGATGGCAATAGGCGCACCCCACCTTAGTACAGGTATTTTGCATTTTGACATGAAGCGCCTGGAGTTTGACCGCTCCCAAAACAACCACGGTGGCTCTATGGCGAACGAAGACCTGGTATGGTGGAACATAGATTACAAACAAATGGGCGTAGGCGGCGATAACAGTTGGGGCGCCAAAACGCATGAACAATACATGCTCCCCTATAAAAATTATGCTTATAGCTTTACACTCCGGCCGGTGTTTGCCAACGAATCTTTAATAACAACCAAAAACAAATAAATTTGGTTTGAACATAGTTGATATTTAAAAGACAATCATGAACAAAGGCTTTCAGGATACCGATATTAAAGCGCTTGCAAAGGAGTATTACGGATTAGACGTGAATGTAAAATCCCTGAGCGGTGAATATGAATACAATTACCTGCTGACAACACCCGATAACACGCGCTATATTTTAAAAATAGCGGGCACAGAACACAGCTACGACTTTTTCGATGCGCAGGTAAAAATGATACAACATCTTTTAAAAAGTGAGGTGGCAGACAAATTTTCGCGATACATACCGGCGCAAAACGGAAAATGGATAATAACCCACACCAGCAAGGGAAAGAGCTGGTATGTACGGTTGCTTAGTTTTCTTGAAGGAACCTTTTGGATAGACCTGGAAAAAAGACCGGACGAATTACACAGCAGCCTCGGAAATTTGCTGGGCAGAATGGACAAAGCTCTGGAAGATTTTTCTCACCCCACCATGCATCGTTATTATTTGTGGGACATCAGCAAGGCGGCGGATGCAGGCGCCAAACTACATTGCATAAAAGACCACGAGCGGCGGAGAATAGCGGGCTATTTTTTGCTGCAGTTTGAAACAGAAGTCCTGCCCTTCATAAGTGAGTTCAGACATATATATGCGCACCACGATGCCAACGATACCAATGTGTTGGTGCAAGGGAATGAAGTAACGGGACTAATTGACTTCAGCGATATGGTGTATACCACACTGGTAAACAATCTTGCCGTTGCCTGCACCTATGCCATGATGAAACATCCTGATCCTTTAAAAGCGGCGGTACTGGTGGTAAAAGGTTACCATCAGGCATACCCGCTAACCGAACGGGAGCTTGACATATTGTATTACCTGGTTGCAGCAAGGCTGTGCATCAGCGTAACACAATCGGCATACAATGCATCTATCGAAACCAATAATGAGCACCATTTTATTTCCGAAAGCCCTGCATGGGATTTACTATACCAGCTCATTCGCATCAATCCACTAAAAGCGCAAGACAGTTTTAGAAAAGCCTGCGGTTACGCGGGCGTAATAAACCCGTTGAACTATGATGAACTGCTGCAGGAAAGAAAAGAAAACATTGGACGAAACCTCAGCATCAGCTACAAAAAAAAATTGAAAATCGTAAAAGGCGCTTTGCAGTATTTGTACGATGATAAGGGGAATACCTATGTGGATTGCGTGAACAACCCTTCGCATGTAGGACATTGCCACCCCGTGGTAGTAAAGAAAATGCAGCGGCAAATCGCTACGCTCAATACCAATTCGCGCTACCTGCACGACACCATGCTGCAATATGCAAAACGGCTGAAAGCCACCCTGCCTGCTTCGCTAAGCGTGTGTTATTTCACTAACAGCGGCAGCGAAGCCAACGACCTGGCGGTGAGAATGGCAAGGCATTATACAAAGCAAAAAGACATCATAGTGCTCGACCATGCTTATCACGGTACTTCTACCCTATGCATGGAAATGAGCCCCTATAAATTTGATGGCAAAGGTGGCTTTGGAAAAATGCCGTGGATACACAAAGCCATGAACCCCGATATGTATCGTGGTCACTACCGGTACAATGATAAAGATGCAGGAAAGAAATATGCAGCCGATGTGCAGCGCATTATTGAAATGCTGAAAAGCGAAAACAAAGCGCCTGCTGTTTTTATTTGCGAAACGCTGCTGGGCGTGGGTGGGCAAATACCATTGCCGCCCGGCTACCTGCAGCAGGTATATAATGATGTGCGCGCCGCGGGAGGCGTATGCATAGCCGACGAAGTGCAGGTGGGTTTTGGAAGAGTGGGCGATTGCTTTTGGGGTTTTGAGCTGCAGCAGGTAACACCCGATATTGTAGTGATGGGAAAACCTATCGGCAACGGACACCCGCTGGCAGCAGTAGTGGTAACCAACGAAATTGCAGACGCCTTCAATAACGGCATGGAATACTTCAATACTTATGGTGGCAACCCCGTATCTATGGCAACAGGGCTAGCCGTACTGGATGTAATAGAAGGTGAAGAGATGCAGCAGCACGCCAAACAAACAGGCGAATACCTGATGGAAGGACTGCGGAAGCTGATGCATGCTTACCCCATCATCAGCGATGTTCGTGGGCATGGCTTGTTCATTGGCGCAGAAATGGTGCGGAACAGGGAAACGCTGGAACCGGCAGTGCCCGAAATAGACAAGGTAGTGGAAGCCGTAAAAGCAAAAGGATACCTGCTGAGCACAGACGGCCCCTTGCACAACGTTTTAAAAATAAAGCCACCACTGCCTTTTAATAAACAAAATGCAGATGAATTGTTGCAGCATATAGAAGAAGCGCTCAAAGAACTGAAGCTTTGATGTATAAAAGTTTGATCTCTTTAAAAAATAATAACACAAAACAATGACAGCAATAGAGGCAATTTTGGAAGGCTTGATGAGCCGGTATAAAAGTCGCGTGCCCGATGTACAGGCCATCATCAATTGCATGATCAGGGAAAATATTATCAATTCCGGCAATGAAATAGAAAACGATCACATTGCCTTTCGCACCATGGGCGTGCCGCATCTCGGTATTCAATCGCTTGAAAAGATCTTCGTGCATCATGGCTATAAAAAAATGGGCGCTTACCGGTTTCCCGAAAAAAAGCTCGATGCTTATTGGTATGCTCCCCCGTCCGAAAATTTTCCAAGGATCTTTATCAGCGAATTGCGAGTAAACGATCTTTCTGAAAATACGCAACGCATTATTCACAAATACACCGACGAGGTAACATCGGACCCGGTAGACGCATTGAACCTCGACGACGCAGCAGCAGTTGACCAATTCCTGCACAGCGGTTTATGGTCGATACCCACTTTAAACGATTTCAATACACTGGCAACCGAAAGCGAATATGCCGCCTGGGTAATTTACAATCGTTATTATCTCAACCATTTTACCATAAGTGTGCACAACCTTAAGCCTGGTTATAATACCATACAGGAATTCAACGCCTTTTTGGAAAAGAATGGTTTTGTACTCAACGATTCCGGTGGCAAATACAAAAAAAGTCCCGATGGGCTGCTGCTCCAAAGCTCAACCGTTGCCCGCATGATAGAAGCCGAATTTGCCAGTGGAGAAAAGCAGGAGATTTCCGGCTCCTACGTAGAATTTGCGGAAAGAAAAGTATTGCCCGAATTTGCAACACTTCCGGCAGCTCAACTCAAACGCCAGCATCGCAGGGAAGGTTTTGAAGCACAGAACGCCGACAAAATTTTTGAAAGTACTTACGCTGAACAAACAATGAAGCATACCCGCAGCTAGAACGAAGTAACCGAGAAAAACCCTCAGGGGTTTGTTGCTACCAACTATTGAAGAATACACTCAACGATAGCCGGAAGTAACAAGCCCCTTTGTAAAAATTGGCGCATTCCCCTCTCGTCAACGCCTGCTTTCACTTTTTGCAGGTAGATAAACAGACCGGAATTAATAACGACAAAAGGTAGTTTTGTAATAAAGAAGTTTCTGCCCGCATGAACGGCGCTTATCGCAGTCGCAACATTTAACCTGATATGGAGATACACGCCAGGTTGATGGATGCATAACCTATTGACCGTAGTCTTCGAAAAATATAAGGGCAATTCCTGTTCTGGGGGCGTGCCGGTGGGTTGGCTCAACAAGCCCCAACCGTCACCGATAAACGAAAAACAAAAAACCTCAAACCCAAAGCTCCCTAATTCAATCCCCTGAAATCTACCGGCACCAGCTTGCTTACGCCCGGCTCCTGCATGGTAACCCCATAAATAATGTCTACGGTAGACATGGTCATTTTGTTGTGCGTTACGATAATGAACTGCGAGTTCTCGCTGAACTGGCGGATCATGTTGGTGAATTTGCCTACGTTGGCATCATCCAGCGGTGCGTCCACCTCATCCAGGATACAGAAGGGCGCCGGCTTGATAAGATAGATCGCAAACAGCAAGGCGGTAGCTGTTAATGTTTTTTCTCCACCACTCAACTGCGTAATCGACGAAGGACGTTTGCCTTTTGGCTTGGCAACGATATCGATGCCGGTCTCTGCCAGGTTTTCAGGGTTTTCCAGCAATATATCTGCGGTATCTTCTTCGGTAAACAATGCTTTAAATACACGCTGGAAGTTTTCTCTAACCGTATTGAATGTTTCCAGGAATTTCTGGTTGGCAGTAGCTTCTACCTCCTGTATGGTTTGCAACAGGCTATCCTTTGCCGTTACCAGATCATTCTTTTGCTCAAGGATGAACTCGTAACGCTTTTTCATTTCCTGGAAGGCTTCAATAGCTGTAGGGTTTACTTCACCCATATTCTCCAACCTTTTCTTCATGCGTTCGCACGATGCCTGCAATTCTTCCAACGGTGTATCGCCGGTGCGGGGCTCATCCAGTATGGCATCCAGGTCTACCCTGAATTCCACACTCAACCGCTCTTTCATACCTGCCAGTTGCAGTTTTAATTCGCTGAGCTTGTCCTTTATTTCATTTAATAAATGATCAAGTTGTTCTTTTGCTTTTTGCCTGTGCCGCAATTCGCTTTCTTTTTCCTGCAATGCATTCCGGCGATTGTAGTAAGCCTGATCAGCCGCATTCAGTTTTCTTTCTTCTTCTTCTTTCCCCCGCATAATTTCCACCAGTCCCTGCGAAATGGATTGAAGCGATTCAACCGTTTGTGCAATGCTGCCCGAAGCTTCCTGCAATTGCGCAGTGCTGTTTTCTATTTGTACTTTCAGGTCTGCCAGTTGCCTGCTTTTAAAATCATGTTCCTGCTTCAACGCATTCACCTTGCTTTGCAGTTTGGTATACTGCAGGTTGCTGTCGTTATAAGCGGCGTTGGCAAAATTGTATTCCTGCTCGGCAATGCTATACTCCTGCTCCGAGGCCTGCAGGCGATCCATCAGTTCCTGCAATTGCGTGTTCAGCTTTTCCAGTTCTTCGCGCACATCGGCAATGCTATCCTGGTTATCCTGCAGCTGAGTGCGGAAATCTTCCAGTCGCTTATTACCCGTTTCCTCCTGGTGTAAAAAGTTTTCCGTTTTATTTTGCAATGCAAAAACCTGGTTGGTAAGCTGGTTAATGGTATCCTGCGTTTGGCGGATGGCCTGTTCTTTCAACTGCTGGTTATAGCCGATCACCTCGTTGTGTTTTGCCTGGATAGCGGCTTTCAGTTCGCTTACTACGGCTTCCTGTGCAGTAATTTCTTCCTGCAACTTTTCCAGGTTCTTGGCGCGACCAATCTTTTTCCCTTCAAATAAACCTACGCTACCACCTGTAAGCGCATATTTTCCTTTAACATATTTGCCATGCTTTTCAAGCACTACTGCACCATTGCTGTTGCGCAAGGCATCTTCATTTTCGGCAATAAACACATTGCTTAACAGGTACTCTGCCAGCTTGCGGAATTTATCATCTACCTCAATTACCTGCATAGCGGGTATGGTATCTTGTGGTTGGTGACTGGCGGCTTCATCAAAACCATTTACTTTATCAAGCATAAAGAAATTGGCTTTCCCTTTTTTATTGGCATCGAGCAGGTGAACCGCCTGTAAACCTTCTTCCAGGTTATTTACTACATAATAGTTGAGGAAGGGTTCCAGCACATTTTCAACCGCCGCTCTGTATTCTTCTTTTACATAAATAATGTCGGATAAAATAGGGGCTGTATGATTCCAGCTGGTATTGTTGTGCAGGAACTTTACACTTTCGGGATATCCTTCCATCGAATCGATCAGGCTCTTCAGCAACGCGTGCTCGTTTTTTTTGGCATCGAGCTTGCGACTTTCTTCGGCCAGTTGGTTGCGGAGCTTTTCTACCATTGCCTGCGTTTGCAGGATCTGCTCCTTGGTATGCTCGTGTTGCTCCTGCAACTGTTGCAGATCGGTACGCTTGTTTTCCAGCTCTATTTCTTTTTCCTCTTTTTCACGCTCCAGTTGTTGTATTTGCATGCGGCGCTGCGCCTGCTCATCTTCTCCCTGGTGAATAGCGCGTTGTATGTTCTGAATAGAAGTATCGGCTACGGCTACCTGCTTTTCTGCATCGAACTGGCGACGCTGCAAAGCCTGGTTGTCGCGACGCAGCAGATCTATGGCTGATCTTTTTTCATCAAATACCCGGCGTTTGTCCTCCACTCCTTCTTTGAGCGTTTCAAGCTTTTCGGTAAACTCCAACAATTTATTTTCCTCATCACCAATCTGCTCACTGGTAAAGTGAATGCTTTCTTCTAATCCTCTCAGCTGTCCCTCCGATTTCTGCAAAAAGTCACTCAGGCTTTTTTCCCTTTCCTTTAAGTATTGCAGGCGTTGTTCGCCCAGGCTTTTTTCATTTTCTTTGTCGCGCACGGTGCCGAGCAATGCGTTAAAAGCATGCTGCATTTCCTGCAACTGCTTTTCCTGCTCAATAAAGCCTACTTTTTCCTGCTCAATGGCAGCTTCTTCCTGCGCAATGGCAGCTTCCAGTTCAAAACGACGGTCTATTTCGTGCTGTTGCTGTTCGTTTAACTCCTTATAGGTAACATTAAAGCCTTCGAGCGCAGCTTTTGCCAGCTCAACGCTCAGCTCTTTATAATCTTTCTTGATTTCGTAATACTTTTCTGCTTTTTTTGCCTGGCTTTCGAGACTTTTCAACTGGTTGTTGATCTCGAACAACAAATCTTCAATACGGGCCAAGTCCTGCTCTGTAGCGTCCAGCTTCAGCTTGGCTTCGCGTTTGCGGGTTTTATAGATGGTGATGCCGGCAGCCTGCTCCAGCATGCGGCGGCGGCTGTTTTCTTTGTCTTTAATAATGTCATCCACCATGCCCAGTTCAATAATGGCATAGCTGTCGGTGCTTACACCCGTATCGAGAAACAAGTTGTGAATGTCCTTTAAACGGCAGTTTACATCGTTGAGCCTGTACTCACTTTCGCCGCTTTTATAAAATTTGCGGGTAATGGTAACCGTATTGAATTCGGTTGGCAACAAATTGCGCGTATTCTCAAACGTTAGGCTTACTTCAGCCAGGCCGCTGGCACTGCGCGTGCGCGAACCGTTAAACACCAGGCTTTCCAGGTTCTCACTACGCAGGTTACTGATCTTATGCTCCCCTATTACCCAGCGGATAGAATCGATGATATTGCTTTTACCACAGCCGTTGGGGCCAATAATACCTGTAATACCTTCGTCGAAGTTGATAGTGGTTTTATCAGCAAAACTTTTGAACCCTTTGATTTCTAAACTCTTTAAACGCACAGCTTACATTTTTTTGAAGTGGGCAAAAATAACAGAATCGCCATGAAAAGTAATGCAGCAATTTTTGCTAACCCCCATTATTGTTAACGAATTATACACAAGAATTGAACCCTGCTGTAATTATGAACAACCTGTGGATAAGAAGCAGCCAAGTAACGTAGTTTCACGATAGAAAGTATAGAGGAAAATGGGTATGAGCTGTCAGCTATTCACGTCAGCGATCAGCATGGAGGAAATATATATTAATAAATAGTTGAATCCGGACATAGGCTATCATCGGTAAAATTTATCTTCCTTCCATTTGGAGGGATTGTTGCGAATGTAATTTCTGATCCGTTCGAGGGCTTCCGCATCGCGGATGATATTTTCGTAAAAACGGGATTGCCAGCCAAAATACAGTTGCAAGCGATTGGCATGTTTGGTTACCGCTGATTTGTACGAACCAACAATGGATGATAATGAATTTTTTCCCTGGTTTTGAAATCGTTGTTGTCCGGGGGTTTTGGGTGGGGATACGGGTTGTGGGGTCGGGGTCTGCGGTAGAGACAAGGCATGCCTTGTCTCTACGTTTGTGCCATCATTCGGATTATTCAAAATCAAAATGCCATGAATATGATTGGGCATCACCGTAAATTCATCCAATTCAACATGGGTTGCATGCGTTTTTATTTCGTACCAGAAAACATCCGCCAATATTCCCTGGTTTGATAAAATCATTTTACCATTTACAATTTCACCAAAATAATGTTCCTTGTTTTCGGTGCAAATTGTTATAAAATACGGGGCGTTCCACCGGTAATCCCAATTTTGTAAGCGCGTGGAGGAACTGCGGTATTTGTTTTGGAATTTGTGAGACATAGGTTATGTTTTGTGTTTTAAAGATCAGCTCTGGCAAACCAGTTTCAGTTTGAATGTAGTTTATTCCTAGTTTTAATAAAAATTGCATAATCCGGAATCACGTATTCAATCAGAAGCCTGCCGGCAGAGCGATAAATCATAAATCACAAAATCAGCAATCTCCCTATGGTTTCCTTCACCGCCACCATACAAAAATTCGATAGCCACGGCGACAAAACCGGCTGGACTTATATTGAAATACCGGTCGACATCGCCGAACAGCTCAACCCCGACGGCAAGAAAGCGTTCAGGGTAAAGGGAAAATTAGACAAACATGCCATACAGGGAGTAGGACTGCTACCAATGGGCGGAGGCAAATATATTTTAGCCGTAAACGGAGATATGCGCAAAGCCATTAAAAAGAATAAAGGTGCGATGGTAAAAGTGCAATTAGCAGCAGATCGCCCATATGAACTGATGCCCGAATTGCTGGAATGCCTACAGGATGAACCCAAAGCCTGGGCGTTTTTCAGCAGCCTGCCACGTGCGCATCAAAACTACTTTTCAAAATGGATAGAAAGCGCCAAAACAGAAGCTACCCGCGCAAAACGTTTAGCCATGACCGTTAATGCCACCGCCAGAGGATGGGGTTACGGAGAGATGATAAGAGCGCAAAGAGACTTGTAATTTGAAATTTTTAATTTGAAATTTCAAATTAAAAACCCCGGGTAGAAACCCAGGGTCAATTCTGTTTAATAACCAATAGTTGCCATCCAACCACAGATGCGCGGTATTAGATGTTTAGAGCAACTTAATTTTGCCAAAGTCAGACTTGATAGTGATTTTGGCAGTTCCTTTACCGACTGTGCCGTAATATCTTTTATCGAATTTCGGTCCGTGTTTTTCCTTGCTTTCTTCTTCTTTTATCTCCCAATTGCTGTTGTTGTCTACATCGCCAAAGCTGGTTTTAATGTCAAAGTTGGCAGAGAGATTTTTTTCCAGTCCAATTTCGATTGTAGAATACGACGAATTAAGATTCAATTGTGTTAAAGAATTGTCAAGCTTTAGATTTATTGCCTCACAAAATTCGAAAGTAGAGTTAACAGTGCCGCTGAATTTACCCAATACAGCCTTTGAAAATTTGATGGTTACCTTGCCGTTGTTGATCCACGATATATCAGCTTTGCCAAACTCAACGTGCACATTTTTAACATTGCTGAGCTTGCCGGCTGTAAGGCTGCCGAATTTGCTTTGCAGCGAAGCCTCACCGGCAAAATCGCCTATCACCAGCGGACCAAAAGAATTAGACACATCTATAGGGTTTTTGCTGGGCAGGTACACGTTGTAATTGATCTCCATTCCTTCCTGCTTGTAATTTTTACCGTTCTTATTGTTGTTGGTATTTACATTTTCCATTTTGGTTTTAAAGTAAACACCATCGCCCGATTTCCCGTCTTCAATCTGGATCTTGTCCAGTATTTCCTGTGCCTTATCGTCCGAATTAGCCTTGGCAATGATCGTTATGTCCACCTTTACCTCGTTTTTATCCCAGGTATTCAGGCGCATTTCGCCAAACGAATTACTAAGCGATATTTTTTCACCCGATGCAACTGTATAGGTTTTGCTGTAACTCTTTTTCTTTTCCACGGTAGGGTCGGCATAGGCAAGCGCCGCTATTGAGCAGGAACACAAGAGAGCCGTACTCAGTGCGTAAAAAAATTTTTTCATACTGATGTTGTTTTTGATGTTTTGATTTTTTGGATAATATCAAGTTGTTGATTCAGCAGGTCGATCTGTAACTGCAGATTCAAGATCATTGCCTGCAACAGTTCTTCTTTATTAGGATTTACCGGTAATTGGTGCTTTAGAATATTGTAAGTGCTGTCGAGCCGCTCAATGTCGCGACTAAACTGCGCATATAAGGCGGGGTTATCTTTCTGCAGGGCCTTCAGTTCATCCTGCTTTTGGTCTATCAGTACTGCAAATTGAGCTACCTGACGGGCATAGTCCGGATCTATAGCTGCAATATCGTCTGTTTTAACCGGCTGATCGGTTGACGATGCAGGCTTTTCTTGCTTGTCTTTTACCGCTAACCCATCATTGGCCGGGTGGGGTTCTTTCAACACCAGCCATATCGCAGCCAGGCTGATGACCAGTGCCACAGATGCTGCAATGGCCAACCATTTACGTGTTAACCGACGTACGGGCGCGGGTTGTTTTTCCTGTAACTGTTTTTCAATACGTTGCCATACATCGGGCGACGGTGAATCGCTGTCGAAGTTATTGCGGTTGTCGCGTACGAACCGCTCCAAGTTGTTTCCCATGTTTCAGACTCCTCCTTTAATAATGTTTAGCAGTTTTTGTTTGGCTCTTATATATTGAGTGCGCGTGGTTGATTCGGCCACGCCCAGAATCTCCGCTATCTCTTCATGATCGTACCCTTCCAGCAAATACAGGCTTAATACGGTACGATACCCTGCCGGCAGTTGCTGAATGGCCAGCTTTACCTGTGCAACCTGCCACTGTATTTCCTGCTCGTTCACCGTTTCTTCGTCCTGCTGATTCTCCACTCCTGCCGTGTCCATTTCTACCAGGCTGATCTTTTTCTTTTTTAGCTGGTTAATAGATTTATTGATCACAATCTGTTTTAACCATGCACCAAAGCTGCTGCGGTTTTCGAAACCCGATATATTATGAAAAGCATCTATAAAAGATTCCTGCAATACATCTTCGGCTTCCGCCCGGTTGTTCACTATGCGCAGGCTGGTATTATACATAGCCTTTGCATAATGTTCGTATAATTTTTTAAAACTGATGGCATCTCCCTCCCGGCACCGCTGTACCAGGTCTGCGTGCTGATCCTGTGCTATACTTAATTCCAAAAAACGTTTTTTTGTGCTTCCAATATACAATAAAGACAAGGGCTGGTGCTTCATGTTGCATGTACACAAATAAAATTTTTTGCTGACTTTTAACAGAGTGCGCCTTCCACAACCAGCAAGAACGATGGATTCGGTAGGAAATCATCGGATTAAAATCCGATGTTACAATATTGTACCGTGCCGATGGCACTGCCCCACTACCAGCAAGATCCGTAGGATCGGTCACATATTGTAAGGAGGGATTTTAATCCTTCCATAAACGTCAACCTTTCCGCTTTCGTCGGTCATACAGCTCCGTTATGCTGCACATATGGTTCAATCGGTATACCGACCGGTATTTTCAATCGACCAGCCGGCGCACTGAAGCCTCTGCCTACCACCAGCAAGATCCGTAGGATCGGTCACATATTGTAAGGAGGGATTTTAATCCCTCCGTAAACGCCGAAGTTTGTTTAAATTAGACTTCTTTATTACTTACAAGGTATGAAACTCCCTACCATACACGGTTATATTGACAGGCGCATTCTTGTAAACTTTACCGCCGACCCTGATGCCGTCCGAAAGATTATTCCCCAACCCTTTCGCCCTAAAATATATAAAGGCAAAGCCATTGTGGGGATATGCCTGATCAGGCTGAAAAGCATCAAGCTGAAAGGTCTCCCCGATTTCATGGGCATTTCATCCGAAAATGGGGCGCATCGCATTGCAGTGGAATGGGACGAAGAAGGCCAAACCCGCGAAGGCGTTTATATTCCACGACGTGACACATCGCTTTGGTTTAATACGGTTGTTGGCGGCAGAATCTTTCCGGGCAGACATTATTTAGCAAAGTTTACCGTAAAGGAAGAAGGCGGTAACTATCATGTTGATTTTACCAGTTCCGACGGTACCAGCATTGCCATAGACGCTACTGAAACCAGCCAGTTTGCTGCCGGTTCTGTTTTTGACACGCTGGATGATGTATCAGACTTTTTTGAGAATGGCTCCGTTGGTTATTCACCCAATGGCAGCAAATACGAAGGGTTGAAACTTGAAACATATAAATGGAAAGTGCAGCCGCTAGCCGTTCAGCATGTGCATTCGAGCTTTTACGAAAACGAAGCAATATTTCCGAAGGGTGCTGTCATGTTCGACAATGCATTGCTAATGACACACACAGAACATGAATGGAAAAGCCTGAAGGATAAAAGCTGTTGTACACAATAGTCACCGCAAAAAATCATGCATGAAATTTGAGCTTAACAGGTCCATTGAATTACTGGAGCGAACGCCTTTAACATTGGAAGCGTTGCTAACAGGCTTAGACAACGATTGGCTGCATTGCAATGAAGGCATTGATACCTGGACGCCTTTCCAGGTGGTAGCGCACCTGGTACATGCAGATGAAACGAACTGGATACCTCGTATGGAAAGCATCTTATCGCCCGGCGCTCCAAAAGCCTTTGAGCCCTTTGACCGGTTTGCGCAGTTAAACAATCGAACAGCCAGTACTATAGACCAACTAACGGAAAACTTTAAACGCATTCGCACCAAAAGCCTGGCAACATTACGCTCCAAAAAGCTGACAAGTTGGGACATGAAGAAAACCGGCATTCACCCTCAGTTTGGAAGCGTAACATTGCAGCAATTGTTGGCCACATGGACGGTGCACGACCTCACTCACATTTCACAGATAGTTAGGGTAATGGCAAAACAATACACAACGGAAGTAGGCCCATGGATAGAGAATTTGTCGGTATTGAAAGGCAAAGGGAAAAAGTGAAAGGGCAAAAGCAAGAACCAAGATGCAAGAATCCAAACAAAAATCCGTAGGCGCCTAACTGCTAGCAATTGGTGTTTGATTTAAATGAATATCCTTGCATAAGCTGACTCTAAGCACGGGTTCCCTTTGAAGATTAGGGTGGGCTTTAGTATCTAAATAAACAGAGACCGACAGCTACATCAGAAATCAGAAATCAGAAACCTCTTTATGGCCAAGAATAAAACAACTGAAACCAGCAAAAGTGTTGAAGATTTTATCAACGCTGTAGACAATGAGCAAAAGCGGAAAGACAGCTTCAGGCTGATTGAGCTGATGCAGAAAACTTCAGGACATCCACCCAAAATGTGGGGACCAACCATTATTGGGTTCGGCAATTACCACTACAAATACGAAAGTGGCCATGAAGGCGATGCGCCGCTGCTCGGCTTTTCGCCCCGCAAAGCTGCTATTTCATTGTATGCTTTTACAGGATTGGAGGAGCATGAACATCTCCTGAAAGACTTGGGCAAATTCACGATGGGCAAGGCTTGCATTTACGTAAAAAAGTTGTCCGACGTCAGCGAACCGCAACTTATAAAGCTGATGAAAGCAACCATTGATTTTCTTCAAAAGAAATACGGTAAACGCTAATGGGATTTTTGATTTTGTGATTTCTGATTTCGATTAGTATTCTGATACACGCCGAAACTCAACAAGCGATCCGCGAATTGGTTCTTGTAATTTGTTTCTTGTGGTTTTTACTTCATTCAATCAACAAACCACTCACCACCTGTGCATACCAGCGCGCCAGGTAATCGTTTGTATGATTTACATTGTTGCCCGTCATGTCCTGGTAGGCTTTATTTCGCAGCAGTTCTTCGTGTATCGAAGTCATATCAGCTACAGCAACACCAGCAGCCTGTAAGTTCAGCACCGGTTGATGATATGATTTTTGTACCTGGCTTTGAATAGCATCCGGATTTGCCAGCATGGTGGCAACTACAATAAACTCACAGGAAGGATTAGCCGCTTTTACTGTTTTAATAATGCCTTTTATCTGCTCAATAAATACAGCGGGCTCAACTTTAAATGTTCCATCGTTCATTCCAAAGCCAATTACTACCAAGTCCGGATTTTCCGGGTTCAGCAGGTCCGAAGCGTTCTCCAGTCCCCAACTGGCAAGCATACCGCCTTTTGATTTGTTTTTAAAGGAAATATCGCCCGCATAATGATTGCGAAGGTTGTGTATGATCATCTCCGGCCAGGTGGGCAGATAAGGTGATTGGTTCAACGTACTACTACTGTTGGCACCCGATTCGATGCTGTTTCCATAAAACACAACCTTTACGGGCTTTCCACTTTTAAGTTTTGCCAGTGTTACAGGCAACTGTTGTGCTGCATACACCGGAACTTTTCCATTCCACCGGGCCGTTTTTTCTTTTACATACGTAACAGCAAGCTGTCTCGATTGCAACAATCCGCCTTCACTAAAAAGTATGTAATGCCCGTCAGTGTTGCTTTGCATCGAAACGCCTTCTTTTTTTTCTTTAAAAAACAATTCGTCTTTTGTAAAAAAAGCAATGGAAGTTTTTTTAGTAAGTACAATCTTTCCATTCCTGTAAGTCCAGTCTTTTCCCTTTCGATATTCTTTTTTAAGATAAGTGTCTTTAACAGAAAGTACTTTCTTTGCAGGAAACAGCAACCGCGCCTCTGCATTTCCGTCGCCCTCCAGTATGGGCTGTATCGCTTCATCGTATATAGTATCAGCCGTCCAGAAAGGTTGCAGGTATTTCTTCAGATCAACATAGCCCGCCCATTTCGATTGTGCATCTTTAGCATCCTGCGCCTGTAGTGTATTACTTAATGCGATTGTCACCCAAAAAAAGCAACCAATAATTCCTTTCTTCATACATCAGATTATAAAACAATATAGTTAAATAAATGATCCGGCAAAACACCTGCTACTTTCGTAACGGATATGCGAAGTACCTGCCTGCCAGGTAGACGCTTCGTGCCTCGGCGTGACAAGAAGAAGAACGTGAGGGAAGAAGAGCATACCAACTGCTGCTTATCAGTATTCATTTTGATTGTCACGACGAGGCACGAGGCGTCTGCTTACACCATTGAGTTAACGTTGTAAACGCAATATGAAGTCTACCGCTTCGTATGCGCTATGTTGTCCGGAGACTGTGTCTCCTACTTATTGCTTTACAGGAGTATACGTAAAGTCGAATCCTTTAAACTCAAATCCTGCATCAAAAGTACCCGGAACTTCCCAGCCAATATTCATTCCCGTTACCCCCAACTCTTCCAGCGAAGTTCCTGCAAGATAACCTCTCTCTTTAGCAATGGTAACGGCATTCAGTATAAAAGGCTTCAGGTCTTTGTTGATGGTTACCCATTTCTTATCATGAAAACTTCCCTGCATGTAATCTTCTGTACCTATGCAATAAATAAACTTACCGGTGGCGTCGTCTTTGCCTACATCTTTTGCAGCATATACTGCTATTTTCTGGTGACGGTAGTCGTAGAACGGAACGCCGAACCATAAATAGTCTCCATATTTGGCCGACTGCTGATTGCGATTTTGAACAATGAGATACACCTGGCACTGCGCGGTGTGCAATCCCGGATCAAATGTATTTTCAGGCATTTTTGAAACACAATCCACCAGTCTCGCGTCGAGTTTTAAAAACAGGTTTTCCATGTCTTTCAGCAGCGGCTTCTTTGCAAATTCCTGCTCAATCAGCAGGTGCGGCCAGGGTTCACCGTTTTTGCGCGGATGGTCGTATTCAGCCGAAGCTTTTACGTCCAAACGGATCAATGTTGTATTACCCTCACGCTTAAACGAAACCAGTTTTCCCTCATTCTCATACAATTTTGCACCATCTTTTTCAACCATATCGCTTTGATGCAGCAGGTACCTGCTTGCCCATTCTGCCAGCTCCCATATGGGCTTTTGCCCTTGCCCGCCAAAAGGATATAGAGACTCTCCCGCCGACGGAAGGCCGCTTACATCTCCTTTTAAATAAAAGCCTTGCTCAAAGCTGTTATCAACAAAGAGCGAAACAGGAGCTGGTTTGTCTGGCTCCGGCTCGTTCACGGTTGTTGTATTTAATTTATTACTGCAGGAGGTCGCCACCAGGCAAACCAAAACAAGAAAACTATATTTCATGATTGTTATTTTATTACTGTCAGTAGCCAGAACCGTTATTCCCGGCTACTGACAGCAAAGAATGATTTATTGAAGTTCTAAGGAGAAATTGTCGAAATAAATATTTACAGGATTGGATAAGCCAAAATAGTAAAAGCCCGGAACGCCGCCTGTATAGGGATTCGCATCCTCTACTGTGCGCTCAAATGCCAATCCGTTGGTGCTGATGTTGGTGATTTTAAGTATGATCTGCCCCGCGGTAGAGGAAGAGACTTCTATCTTGTACCGTGTATTAGCAGCAAGGCCTTCAAAGTTGCCGTTGATCATAATAGCCGCCCAGTCATCCAGCCCATTATTACCGGTTTTTAACAACTGCACCAGGCTGCCATCTATGCGCAACAGGTAAAACCGTTTTCCATCTTCCTGTGCATTGAAAATAATACCGCCAAAAGAGCCTGCCGAACCAGTGAACTCTGTAGAAAATTTGAAAAAATTACCATTCCCTGTTTTCATATCCACTTCGTCGCCACGGTACAGCATATACGTTTGTACGCCTCCTTCGTGGGTTGCCAGCCGGTTGTCTTCCAATTCAAACTGTCCCATCATAAGCTCCCAATCGGTACCGATAGGATTCGGCACCACTGTCTTGTCAACAGGCCCCACATCTGCGCGGTTGAAATCGTCTGTAAACTTTTTCACCTGCGCCAGGTTCAGGTTTTTTTTATTGGATATTTTGCCATTGCTTCTAACAGTTACGCCTGCTGTTTTGGTTGTTAATTCAGGAACCACAACGGTAATGGCAGTATCGCTTACAGACTCTGCGGTAACAATGGTTTGATTGAACCGCACAATATTCTTTTCAGGATCTGGAGAAAAATTCAACCCCTTGATGGTAAGCAAATCACCAGGACCGGCATTTTCCGGAACAAAGGTTATTATGCGCGGAATGGGAGCATTGTTTACCGGGAGTTTGTTGCCATCTTTTTTACAGCCCTGTATCAAAACTGCCAGCAATACCAGCAGTGTAATTATTTTATAATTGTTGATCAACATACGTTTCATTTCAGTAATGAACAATTCAATGCAAGCAAAAGTTTGATTACCATCCGGGGTTTTGTTCCCACAACGGCATCAGGATCATTTCGCTCAATGGAATAGGAATGATCAGGTGATTGTCGGTCCAGCTTTTTCTTCTTCCCGCTACAATTCTTTTCCCTGTAAACTGGTTGTCTCCTGTCTTCGTCCACTCTATACCGGTAGTCAGTTTGTCTGTTTGACTGAGAATTTTCCAGCGACGTACATCCCATATCCTGTATTCTTCAAAAGCCAGTTCTACCCTGCGCTCGCGACGAATACGCTCACGCATCTGGTCCTTTGTCAGCCCTTCAGGCAAATGCGGCATGTCTACCCTGGCGCGAACCGTATTTACTGCATTGTATACTTCCGGGGTAGGGCCATAGGCTTCGTTGGCGGCCTCAGCGTAATTCAGATAGATTTCACCCAGGCGGTATTTTTTGAAGAGCGCAGTGCCGGTGTTAGGGTCCAGTTGCTTTGGATTACGGAACTTGCGCAGGTAGTAGCCATTGCGTGTGCGTTGCATAATATTGGAAATACCGTCGGCACCACCGAGATACGATTGAATGTGATAGGGATTACCGTTGATCTCACCATAGTAGGCATTATTATACCATACAGTGGCATAAAACCTCGGATCGCGGTTCAGATAAGGATGGGCTTCGTCATAGCCTGAGGCAGCATTGATGATAGGCTGCAGGTGATCTTCATCCTGGTAACCTAAAATGGGAATTTCTCCGTTCGCCATATCGTAGGCATCCACCAGCTCCTGTGAGGGGCTGCAGCCTGCCTTATCGCCACCAAGCGTAGGAATAGCATGCATCCTGAACATGAGGTGACTGAATTCATGTGCGCGATACGGTTTGATCTCGTAAATGGTCTCTTTGTCGCCTGGGTTAGGACTCAAATCGGACCTGCCATAAAAATAAGCTTCGTATTCAGGATACAGTTGATAACCTGCACCCGTAAGCGCTTCCAGCGATTGCTTTGAATCTTCGGCCGCTGTTACCCACCTGCTTTCATCTCCTTCGGGATTCCACAGCGGGCTTGCGCTGAACAACAGCGCTTGCGAACGAATGGAATGCGCCACCGCTTTGGTAAATCTTCCCCTTTCAGGCTCGGTAACAATTCTCCAGGGAAAGTTCGCCTCCGCTATTGCTTCATCGCAATTCTGTTTAATAAAATCAACACATTCCTTAAACGACTGGCGCGGCAGCGATTCAAATTTAAAATCTTCCGTAAAGGGTTGATCCACCACCGGCATGCCACCAAACATTTTGATCAGCTCCAGGTAAAAAAATGCCCGGAGGGTTTTCGCTTCTGCTATCAAACGCGCTTTTACCGCGGGGTTGGCATACACCGTTTCGCCAATATTTGCCAGGAAGATATTGGTTTGCCTGATGCCCTTCCAGTTTTTACGGTAGTAGTTACCGTTAGACTCGGTGCTGATCGTGCCAATGCTTTCGGGTATATCCATCGGGTTCCAGTTCGGCCGCAGTTCGCCATTGTACCAGCGCGAAGGAGCGCGTCCCATATCCTGCGGAAAATCATTGTCGTGCGCCTCATCAGAATAGCCGGCCAACATCGTCCAGAAATCGTATGCCGTTCCGTAGTGGTTCATATTACCATACACCGTATTCATATACTCCGACGCCATCATTTCGTCTTTAAACACCTCGTCCAGTGTAATCCTGCCGTCGGGCATAATATCAAGAGCATCTTTTTTGCAGCCGCTTGTTATCAAAACAGCCAGCAATAATATATTCAGAATAAAATGTTTCATTTTGTTTGAGTAAGAAGGTTAATCAAAATGTAATGTTCACGCCTGTATTAAACACCTGGTATACCGGGTAGCTTAAAGAATTGTTTACTTCCGGATCAAAGTCCTTCGTTCTCATTTTATCCCAGGTAATCAAATTGAAGCCATTGGCGTAAATGCGCACTTCGTTGCTGCCAATTTTACGTACCCATTTCAACGGCAGCCTATACCCTATTTCAGCATTCTTTAGCCGGATAAAGCTGCGGTTCTCAATGAAGAATTCATTAAAATCGCGTTCGCTCGAACTACCGCCCAGCGTAAGCCTCGGATATAATATTTCTTCGCCTTTGGCAGCTCTTTCGGCTGTCCATGCCTGTAAGTGCCGTTGCCTGAAATCAGACGTACTCATCGTACCATAGCCCGATAGTGGTTGCGATACATTTAAATTGCCCTGCAACAGGAACGAAACATCGAAATTTTTGTAAGTAACACTAAACGCGCCACCGAAAGTATATTCCGGGATACCTGAATAGCCTATCGGCACCAGGTCGCGCTCATCAATCACCTTGTCGTTATTGATGTCTACATATTTAAAGTCGCCCGGGCGAACAGTGAATCCAACATAGTTCAAACCTTCAGCAGCTATTTCGTCGTAGCTGTTGTAAAATCCGTCACGGAGCCTGTAACCAAATACCTGCCCTAAGCGAAAGCCTGTTTGCCTGTAACGGTAAGCGTAGTCGCCGGGGAGTTGCAGTTCGTCCGAAAACAATACTTTATTGCGTGCAAAATTGAAATTGAGTTTAGAAAGCACTGACCAGTTTTTGTTGATCGCCTTCCGGTAATTGAGTTCAATTTCATAGCCTTTGTTTTCAACAATACCCATGTTTACAGGCGCCAGCCTGCTGGTTTCAATGCCATACACCATGGGAATGGTTTGCCGGCTGATAAGGATATTGTCGCGCCTTTCTTTAAAGAGATCAACCATTATTGTAAGGTCGTTGAACAACCCCAGCTCTATGCCGAGGTTGGCTTTTTTGGCAACCTCCCATTTGATATTGGGATTGCCGATATAGTTCTCTGAGATAATACCACCTCGGCCCAACGAAGAACTGAATCCGCCACCGCCTACACGTTGTATATCGTCGAGATACAGGAACCTGCGGGAACCAAGCCTGTCACTTCCTACCTTACCATACGATGCACGGATCTTCAGTAAAGAGATCACATTGCTTTCTTTCAGGAATTTTTCGTTGGATATTACCCAACCTCCCGATACGGTGGGAAAGAAGCCATACCTTCTGCCTTTGGCAAATTGTTCGGAACCATTGTAACCAGCGTTAAATTCCAGCATATACTTACTGTCGTATGTATACGAAGCCCTTATTGATATACCTCTCAGATTGTACGGCAACCGGTCGTTGGGCAACACTCTTGTTTCCTGCTGAGCCAGCAATAAGCCCGTAAATGCATGCTTTTGCTTGAACACCCGGTTGTAATCAACCGTAAACTGGAAGTTGAAAAACGATTGAAAGTTGGATCCGCTTCCAATACTCAATGGCGTATTTTCAGCATCGAGCAGCACGCGTTGGTATTGTACACTGTCCATCCCTTCGTGGTTAGGAGTATTTGGATCTATGATCTGTATCCAGCGCTGGTAATTTTTGCCGGCAGTTAAGGAATAAATAGTTCGTGTGTCAAACGATGCCATGAATTTGGCAGAGAGTCCTTCCGTTATAAATTTCAGATCCTGTTTTAATCCCCACGAGGCGGTAATATTATTTCGGGTCTCCTGGCGATAGCCGCTGCGGTTGATCATGGCCCAGGGAGATTCATTGTAATTGCCAGATCCAATCAACACTTCCCCCGAAGGTGTAAGCGGACCAGGCAATACCACGGGGAACAAAGAATAAGTTCTGCGGAAAATTTCATCCGTATTGGCGTTGGGAGAATTCACTTTTTCAAAATAGCCGGCTGCGTTTAAGAAAGTACTAAGCGTACCAGCTTTGTTCAGTTTTGCGTCGATATTGGAACGGAAATTATAACGCTTTAAAAATCCCGAAGGGTCGTAATCTTTCACACTGGGGTCAATCTTCCATTGTCCACCCTGATCTAAAAAACCTACGTTTACAAAATACTGCACGTATTCGCTGCCGCCCGACAGGTTAAGATTGTATCGCTTCTGCGCTACGTAGGTATTAAACAACATGTCCTGCCAGTTGGTATTGGGGTACGCCTCGGGATATTCCTGGTACATGAACCTGTCGAGCGCATACTCAGAATAAGGTGGCTGGTTTACCGGATCGTTCGGATCAACTCCCGGATTATCGTTTGCCCACGCTTCATTTTTTAATCTTGCCCAGTCATAAGAATTAACCATAGAGGGCGAGCGGGTAAATCCCTGCAAGCCGTATTCATAAATAAAACCGATAGAAGGCTTACCGCTTACACCGCGCTTGGTAGTCACCAATATTACACCGTTGGCGCCACGCACACCAAACAAAGCGGTGGAAGAAGCGTCTTTCAATATGGTTACGTTTTCCACTTCGTTTGGATCTATATACGTCATTTCACGTTCCACTCCATCTACCAAAATAATGGGCGCTGTTCCGTTCAATGTGCCTATGCCTCTTAAAAACAAAGCGGTGGCATCTCTTCCCGGCTCGCCGCTTCTCTGCAATGCTGTTAAGCCAGGCAACCTTCCGGCCAATGTTACCGCCAGGTTGGCGGCGGGGCTTTGTTTGATCTCTTTTGTTGAGATGGACGCAATGGCACCTGTTACAGAAATTTTCTTTTGCTTGCCGTAAGCCACTACTACCACATCTCCCAAAGAACCGGTAGCGGGGTTCAACACGAGATTGATCGTTTTTTGATTGCCTACGGTTATTTCCTGGTTTTCGAAACCTACATAAGAAAAAATCAGCACGGCTTTTTCGTCGGGCACAGTAATAGAAAAGGCTCCGTCGGCATCGGTTTTGGTACCGCTGCTGTTGCCTTTTATTACCACACTCACGTCGGGCAATGGTTCACCTTCAGTATTCACCACCACCCCGGTGATGATGATGTTTTGCTGCGCCGGCAGTGCAACAGGTGTTACTGCCGGGGTTGGGGCCATTGCTGTTTTGCGCTTTACCACAATGGTTTTGCGCACAATTTTGTAACTCACCGGCAAGTCTTTAAAACTTTCGTTGAGCACCTGTTCAACACTCGCATTGCTTATCGCAATACGCCTGATGGTAATATCCTTCAGCTGCAGGTTATCGTACAAAAAATGATAGCTGGTCTGCTTTTCAATAAGCTGCAGCAGGCGGGGAACCGCGATATCTTTTTCATTAATGGTTAGTTGCTGCCCATAGCCTTTTGCACTCACCTGCAAAACCGCAGCAACCAGCAATACAACAGTTAGTTTCATAGCCAAGACAATAGAGGAAAACCACGGGTAAACCGCATGTTTCCCTTTCAGTTTAGAAATCATACTTTTGCAATTGTTAGATTTAATGTAAGGGGTTTAAAATGCTCTCTGTAGTTTTGAAATTCCTTATCGCCGGGGAGTGGCCTCAATCACTTCCCGGTTTTCAGGATACGCGTTTGTTTAGTTCATGCAGCTAAGTTTAAGTTTTGGTGGTTAAGAATGTGAAAGGTTTAATGGCTGATAATTTATCGTTTGATCGTTACCGTATTGCCTTGTATCTCGCATTTCATATCATCATAAAAGCTGAGTATTTCCATCAACTCTGAAAGACTTACATTGCGCGGCACTTTCCCGTTGAACTGCTTTTCAGGCATTTTTCCTTCGTACCTTACTGAAATGTCATACCATCTTTCTACCTGTTTCATTACAGCGTCCACGCCGGCGTCTTTGAAATAGAACAAGCCGTTTTTCCACGCCAGCTCGGCATCAACATCTACTCCTTTCACTACCTTAAAATCCTGCACGCCCGCCTGCAACTGCTCACCCGGGCGTAGCACCGTTGTTCTGTCGGCATTGCTGATCTTAACCGATCCTTCCGCCAGCGTGGTTTTAATGAACGGCTCATTATCATAAGCCATCACGTTAAAATGCGTACCTAATACTTGTATACTGGTATTTCCGGCTGTTACAACAAAAGGTTGCTTTGTGTTGTGCGCCACTTCAAAATATACTTCGCCGGTTATGGAAACAGCTCTTTTGCTTTGAGCAAAGCTGGTTGGAAAATGAATGGAAGAAGCTGCGTTTAACCACGCTTTTGTGCCATCGGGCAACACCACCTGGTATTGTCCTCCCCTGGGAGTGGCTACGGTATTGTATTGAATGGCTGCAGTGGCGGATGCTTGTTTCGAAACAGTATAAATGAGTTGTCCTTCTTTTGTTTTGCTGACCTGTATATGATCTTGCTGAACCAGCGCGCCTTCCTTCGCATCATCCAGTACGATGGTGGACCCGTTGTTTAACGTGAGGGTGGCTTTATTACCGCCAGGTAAAATATCAGCCGGTTGAGCAATAACCGCCTGCGCTATAGTGGCGTTGTTTTTCCTGTTGCTAAAAATCCATACTGTAGTAGCTGCTACTAATAGCAATACTGCCGCGGCCGCCGCCCGGCGCCAAATGAAGTATTTAGGGGGATGTCGCTGTAAATCATGATCGGCTGTTTGCGCATAAATTTTTTGAAGGATTGTATCCTGGAGACGATTTAATTCTTCTGCCGGCACATCGGCGTCTATACCGGCATGTTTGTCAAAAGCATTGTAATATTCTTCCAGAAAGAGCTTTTCTTCCTCGGAAGCTTTACCAGCCAATACTTTCTTAGCAAGCTGCTGCAGGTATCTTGCACCGTTATTTCCAGACATTCAGATGGTTTGTACCTGTATTGTCTGAAAAAAAAGAAAATCTCCCAAAGGGTTAAAAAAAAATCTTCTTGGATTAAAATCCCAGGCAACAAAATTTAATCGTGCCGAAGACACCCACTCGTCGCAAACAGCAAGAACCGTAGGTTCGGTCACATATTATAAGGATGGATTTTAATCCATCCGCTATAAAAATATATCCGCATTGAGAATAACAAGCGCAGAAGCGGTAGCCAGGTAATGAGCGATATGAAGGCGGAGGTCCTGGAAAGCCAGCAGCAACTGGTTCTGCACCGTTTTTTGTGAAATATTGAGGTATTCGCTGATTTGCCTGGTAGATGCACCTTCGTAATATTTCAGGCGAAAGATCTCGCGTCGTCTTTCGGGGAGCGTTTGCATCCACAAATGGAGCAGGTGATTGATCTCTTTTTGATTAAAGTGGCTGTCGGCGGTAGCGGCGCTTACCATATTTTCAAATGGCTGCACGAAGTAGTAACTGGTTTTGCCTTTTGCCAGCAGGCTATATACCCTGTTTTTTATTGCAGTGTTCAGATAAGCGCCCACATTATCTATGTCGCGTATATCCCTTTTGTTCCACAAATCGGCGAAGATATCCTGCACCAGGTCGCTGGCGGCTTCTTTATCACGCAAACGCTTAAACGCTGCATTAAAAAGCGCCAGCCAATGCCGTTTATACAACTCGTCAAAAGCCGCACGGTCATGTTGTTTTACCTGCAGAAATAGCTGCTCATC
>JBQCFW010000154.1:0-2484 GCA_051958655.1 Agriterribacter sp.
AGCCTTCAGGCTGAACGACGATGGGAGGTTCAGTTATTATGCTTCCAAAAGATGGATACCATCAGACACTGTAAAACACATCGCTCAGGGTCCCGAAGGATCGGTATTGATATTAACCGATAAAGGTCTGGGCAGGATCTGTTATAAACAAATGACCTTGGCGCAAAAAGCAGCGTTCTTTGACAAGCAAGTGAGGCAAAGGCATATCCGCAATGGATTTAATGCTACGCTTTCGCATATGACCGATGGCAACCTGGGAACGGGATTTATGGAAGATTCGGACAATGACGGGTTGTGGACAGCCATGTACCTGGGTGGCGAAGCATTCAGGTATGCCGTTACCAAATCGCCCGAAGCATTGCAGAATTGTCGCGAATCGCTCGACGCGATGGAAAGGCTGTATGCTGTAACCCCGGTGAAGGGTTTTCCGGCGCGCTCTTTTGAACGGGCGGGATTTGCACTGCACGATACGGAAAAATGGATCCATTCAAGCGATCCCGAATGGGACTGGAAATCGACCACCAGCAGCGACGAAGCAATAGGACACATTTTTGCATTTGGTGTGATAGCTGAAATAGTAGATGACGAACCGCTGAAAAAACAGGCGATCAGGTTGATAGATTCATTGATGCAACATATTGTAGACAACAATTTTTACATGATAGATTGGGATGGCAAACCCACGCTTTGGGGGAAATGGAATCCTGAATATGTGAATGCGCGACCCAAAATGGTGGGCGACAGAAAGATCAATGCTTCGAATATTACTGCCATGCTTCAAACCGCGTATCATTTTACCAAAAAAGAGATTTATAAGGAGAAAGCATTTGAACTATTGCACCAGCATGGATATCTCGAAAACCTGATGCGCCCCATGAAGGAAATTGATTATGCCCCTCAGGATGCAGACGACTGGAGCAAAATGCTTTCTAACGGCTGGAACCATTCCGACGATGAAATGTATTTTCTTGGTTACTGGGGTTTGTATCGCTATGCTTTTAATGATACGTTGAAAGCGAAATTCAAAGAAGCCATCATTGATCACTGGCAGGCCGAGCGCCCGGAAAAGGAAGGCGCATGGAATATTTTTACGGCGCTTACCGGTACCCGTGAGTTTGACCTGAAGGAAGCGATATGGTATTTGCAGGAATACCCGCTCGATCTTGTTGGCTGGACTATTCGCAACAGCGAAAGAAAAGACATTGACCTGCTGGAGCCTAATTTCAGAAAGCAATCTACCAAAGAAGTGCTTCCTCCCGATGAACTCGGCATCAGCAGGCACAACGCCAACCGTTTTAATTTGAACGGCGGCAGAAACGGCACCGACGAACACAGCGCCGGCGATATATGGCTGTTGCCGTACTGGATGGGAAGGTATCTGGGGGTGATTGGAGAGTAATTTGAAAATGGGGTGATTTGAAAATTTGAAAATGTGAGGAAATGAAAAGCGACAGGTGGAGATCAATTGGCGGGCGTTATGCAGCATTTGATTTGTTAGACTTTAGTTTGGCTTTATGCTACAGTACTCTTTATAGGAGAGGGATAAGAGCCTGCCCGAATGACTTCGTTCAGGCGGGGGTGAGGCTATAAATTTTTTGAACTTCATATATGTTCAGGCGGTTTTCATCTTTAATATTTATTGTGTTGTGTGTTTCTTGTAACGAGAAACAACCCGGCAAGGTGCAAGCAATAAAAAAACAACCAGCATACGTAGACGTTCCTTTTACGCAAGACTACAGCATCAAATACGATGTGGCAGATACAACAGCCGTTCTTCAGAAAGTATATGCCGATCGCAATGGGGTTGTAAAAATATTTTCGTCAAAAGGACTGCTGCAACCATACAGCGGAGAAATGCTTTATCCCGGCAGCCTTGTTAGCGATGGTACTTACCGCCCCATGTCGGCAAAAAAGCTGGCTGCCATTGGTATTTATCAAAACCAGTTTGTATTTGCAGATGATACAGCGGTATTGAGCAATGCCTGGGCGGGAACGCTCTATTCCAAGCACAGTCTTCCCAGAGTCAATATGCTGGCAGGCGGAGCAGATTTTGCCTTTTTGATTTCCGACGGAACAACACTTCAATACCTCAGAAATTCAGAACTGCTGTGGGAGCAAAAAGCCGGGTCACCCGTGTTGGATATAGTATACGACAGCGCACAACAGCGTTTTTTAATCCTGTCTTCCCAATCCATCCAAACCTTTACGCCAAACAATAAAGAACTTACAACCGGTTTTAAAGGCGATAGCCTTACCTGTTTTGCTTTAAGCAAAGGAGGTAAAGAAATAGTGGCGGGTACTGCTAACGGTTATTTGGTACTGGATGCCGGCAACTGGCAACCCAAAGGGGCAATTAACCGCCGGTTGCCGTGGACCGAATTGACAGCAGTAACAGAAATCAACGGCAAGTTATGGTTTGGTTCTGCAAGAGGAGCCTTCAGGCTGAACGACGATGGGAGGTTCAGTTATTATGCTTCCAAAAGA
>JBQCFW010000155.1:0-12709 GCA_051958655.1 Agriterribacter sp.
TAAAGTCGTTGAGGACGGAGTGAAATAATTTGAAAATGTGATGAATATGGAAATGTGGAAGTTAAATGTAGGAACCAAAGTATATTAAGCAAAAGAAAACTGATTACCAGCAGCAGCAAATCAGAAATCAAAAAATCAGAAATGATAAAGAACTATTTCAAAATCGCGTGGCGGAATATTGCAGGGCATAAGGCGCACGCAGCTATTAATGTAGCTGGATTAGCGTTGGGCATTGCAGCAGCCCTCCTTATTTTTATTGTAGTAAAATACGAACTGAGCTACGACACTTTTCAGAAAAATTACCACAACACGTATCGCATTGTCAGTTCTTCCACTCACCTCGATGGCGGCGTGGATTACAACCCCGGCATTCCATGCCCGGCTTATGATGCATTGAAAGCAGATTTTCCGCAGTTTAAAAATATAGTGGCGCTCAACTCAACTTCGGATAACCAGTTTACAGTGCTGGGCAATAACCCAAACAGCGATGTGGCCATTAGTAAAAAATTTATTGAAGAAGGTATTACCGTGTTTACCGACCCTGCTTATTTTGATATTTTTAACGTGCAGTGGCTCGATGGAAACGGTGCCTCGCTTGCGGAGCCTGGCAATGTTATACTCGATCAATCTACCGCTACCAAATATTTTGGCGACTGGAAAAAAGCTATGGGTCAATATTTAAAAATGGACAACGCCCTGCTGTTAAGGGTAACCGGGGTTGTTGCCGACATGCCTTCTAACACCAGCTTTCCTATTCAACGCTTTGCCTCTTATCAAACCTTTAAAACTGCTCCGGATATCTTCGGTTATTCATCGGCTTGGGGAAGCCTGAGCAGCAATCACCAGATATATTTTACATTACCCGACCATGTGAATGCAAAAGATATACAGGCACAACTGGCACCCTTTGTTAAAAAGCATTATACCAATGTAGGATCCAACAAGCGCTCACTCATTGTACAGCCTATGAGCGATCTTCATTTCAATACACAATACGAAGCGTTAGGCGATCACAGCTCAAGCAAACCTATTCTATGGACCTTGTCATTCATTGGCGTCCTCATCATTGTAATGGCTTCCATCAACTTTATTAACCTCGCTACGGCGCAGGCTGTTGGGCGCAGCAAAGAAGTGGGCATACGCAAAGTGTTAGGAGGTAGCAGGGGTCAGTTGATTCGCCAGGTAATGGGCGAAACATTTCTCATTGTTTTTACTTCAGTTATACTGGCAATATTAATTGCCGCGCTGGCAAAGCCCTGGCTCAGTAATGTGGCCAGTGTACCAACCAATATTTCATTGCTTACTGTACAAACCTTTATTTTTCTGGTAAGTGTATTGATAGCCGTTACCTTGCTGTCTGGCTCCTATCCTGCGCTCATCGTTTCTGGCTTTAAACCCGCACTGGCGCTTAAAAGCAAAATAAATGCAGCCAGTATAGGCGGTATTTCTTTAAGACGGATATTGGTGGTGGTGCAGTTTGCCATTTCGCAAATACTGATTATCGGTACCATCATTGCCGTAAGCCAGATGAATTATGTGCGCGATGCCGACCTGGGATTCAACAAAGAGGCTATAATGATCATTCCTTTAAATGCAGACAGCGTTAACCTGAGGCGGATAGACCCGGTGAAACAACAGCTTTTGCAGAACAGCAATATAGTGAGCGTATCGTTTGCCAGCGACGAGGCTTCTTCTGAAAACAACTGGGGATCCAACTTTGCTTTTGATCATCACGAAGATGCGCCTTTCCATGTATTTTCCAAGTATGCCGATAAAGATTATTTTAAAACCTTTGGGCTGCAACTGGTTGCAGGACGGGCTTACCACGCCAGCGATACGACAACAGAATATGTAATCAATGAAACACTTGCTAAAAAACTCGGGTTAAAAAACCCCGCCGATGCAGTGGGTAAAGACCTGCAAATGGGCGGCGGACAATGGTTTCCGGTAGTGGGCGTAGTAAAAGATTTCAGGGTGAATTCTTTAAGGGAAGAGACGAAACCTATTACGATCGCTGCAAAAAAAGAGTTTTATTTCACGGTTGCCATAAAGCTGCGCACACAGCAATTATCAAAAACAACAGCAGCTATACAACAGGTATGGGAAAAAGCATTCCCGGAGTATGCTTTTACCAGCCATTTTTCTGATGAAACGATTGAAAGATTTTACAGGCAGGAAAATCAACTTGCCTTGCTGTATAAAATTTTTGCTGGCATCGCTATTTTCATTTCATGCCTTGGCTTGTATGGACTGGTATCGTACATGGCTGTTCAAAAAACCAAGGAAGTTGGTATAAGAAAAGTGCTGGGCGCCAGCGTCGGTAATATTGTTGTTTTGTTTTCGCGCGAATTTACGATCCTGATAGCACTGGCTTTTTTAATAGCGGTTCCTGTTGGGTGGTATGTGATGCATGGCTGGCTGCAAAATTTTGCTTACAGAATAAATATTGGCATCGGCGTTTTTATGCTCGCAATTGTTGCTTCGCTGCTCATTGCCTGGATAACGGTTGGATACAAAGCAGTAAAAGCCGCATTGGCCAACCCGGTGCAATCGCTACGAACGGAGTGAAGCAATTTGAAAATGGACGATTTGAAAATTTGAAAATGGCTCTACACAAAGCATTGCTACGAAATCTGCGTCAGTGAGATAAAAAATAAAAAGGTATCCAACCTTAGAAAGGTTGGATACCTTATCGTATACTTTAAGCCTACAGTAATCGCCGAATGCCCAAAGCTGATCGCTGAATGCTGACAGCTGATCACCCACTCACCGTTTTCTCTTCTTGTATTGCTTTTCCAGGTTCATAATTTCTACCTTCCTGAATTCAACGGGATGGCTTTCGCTTTGCAACGAAATATAACCAGACGACAAGAGCTTACCGTCTACCTTAAACGCTGGGTCAAAGTCGGACACGTTGCCGCCACCGGTTTGCGGCTTTTGATAAACCAGCACGGTATCGCCGTTGGCAATATGTTTAATTACAGAATCGCCCAGCACTACCACCTCAGCCCTCACCCACTCCTCGTTCCTGAAAGTTTTAGAGGTTGAGTTCACACAATGTTGGGTGACCAGTTTTCCATCCATTTCTACATTGGTTCCCGGAGTACATAAATTGCAGGTTGTTCTTTCGCCTGTGGAATCGCCACCCAGCAACTGCACTTCAATAGATATAGGGAAGTCCTGGTTTTTATGCATGGTAGCAGGAGGCTGGCAATGCACCATAATGCCACTGTTCTTGTATGCCCAGCCCGGTCCTTTTTTACACTGCTCACCAACAAAACGATATTCAACAGCAATAATGTAATGCGAATAAGGCGCTTTGTAAAAAATATGGCCGAACTTTTCGTCGAAAGCCTGGTACTGGTCGTACGATACCACCATCTTCCCATCCTGCACCCTGAATGTATTGCCGTAATTATCTCCTAATGCATATCCACGTATTTTAGGCGTCCATCCCGAAAGGTCTTTCCCGTTAAATAGCTGCTCCCATTTGGGTTTGGCTGCTTT
This sequence comes from Agriterribacter sp., assembly GCA_051958655.1. Lineage (GTDB taxonomy): Bacteria > Bacteroidota > Bacteroidia > Chitinophagales > Chitinophagaceae > Agriterribacter. The sequence continues at coordinate 3,508 of JBQCFW010000155.1, forward strand.
TTGCGCAAAGCCGGAAACGCAAATTTGCAAACACATAAAGCCGGCAAAGAAATATTTCATGCTGAAAATTTTGTTGAGTCGATAAGTGCAGGGACGGAATTTTGCTGTCATTCGTTTGTAAGTTTAAGATATCCAATATTGCTGCAATAAAAATACTATGATGCCGGCAAAAAACCCAACCAAAGCTATCAAGCAAATCTTTTTTAGGTACCAGCCAAATTTTATATGTTCAATGCCCATTACGGCAACGCCTGCTGCGGAACCGATAATGATGGCGCTGCCACCGGTTCCGGTAGTTAGTGCCAGAAATTCCCAGAACGGGTGGTCGGTTGGGTAAACCGACAGATCATACATGCCCTGGCCTGCAGCCACTAACGGCACATTGTCTACGATTGCCGAAAGCAATCCCAAAGTAGAACCAATGAGATAATCGTTCTTAAGGGTATCGTTCAAAAAAACAGCCAGGCCGCCAAGCAGGCCATAGCTTTGTAAAGCCGAAACAGCCAGTAATATGCCGAGGAAAAACAATATACTGGGGCTGTCAATTTTTTCGAGCGCTTTAGCGAGATCGTAATCGTTCTCCTTTTTCTTATGAATAAGCGCTGTAACGATCCACATAAAGCCAACCATCATCATCATGCCCATAAAAGGCGGCAGGTGTGTAACAGTTTTAAAAAGAGGTACAAATAACAGGCTGCCTATGCCGGCGGTCAGTACAATCCTTCCATCCCTTCTTTCTTTGGTGGTGGTTTCGCAAACAAGCGCCTTCTCCACGTACCTGTTTTTAAACCGTTGCCCGATGATCAGCGTTGGAATGAGGCAAACAAAAATGCTGGGAAGGATCAGCGTTTTAATAATGTTTAACGCCGTTATCTGGCCACCTATCCAAAGCATGGTAGTTGTTACATCGCCCAGCGGCGACCAGGCGCCGCCTGCATTGGCAGCTATGATTACCATACTTGCAAACCAAAACCGGTCTTCCTGGTCTTTGATCAGCTTGGCACATAGTGATACCATTACGATAGACGTAGTAAGATTGTCTAACAAGGCAGACAGAAAAAAAGAAAGGAAACTGACAATGTACAGCAGCTTTCTTTTATTTTTTGTGTTGATCTTTTCCGTGATAATGTCAAACCCGTCGTGAGCATCTATCAGTTCCACAATCGTCATAGCCCCCAATAAAAAGAACAGTATTGACGATATTTCTCCGAGATGATGGAGGAGGCTTTCAACAGCGGCGTGGCTATCACTACTTTGCATTAAATAAATCGTCCAGCAAAGAACGCCGGTGATCAGTGCAGGTGCCGCCTTATTAACTTTAGTAACATGCTCCATAGCGATTGCCAGGTAGCCAATAACGAATACAATAATAATTGCAGGTGTTGTCATATATAGGTAGTTTAAGTGCAGGCGGATCTCTGCGTATTTCCAATGCTGCAAATATATCTATGTATGATGAGATGGAGCGATGTTATGGAAACTTTATGCGGGTTTGAATATAACCCGCTCATTCTTAGTCTTGTGCTGGCTCCTCACCGGCACTATCTTCGTTCATCCGTTGCCGGTAGCCTCATACGCCTGCAAGTTTTTACGCGGTGGCGATACCTGCCTGCGGCCTTCTGTCAACCAGTGTTTCATTCACCGGAAAATATGCAAGTCACGAAAATTTGGAATGCACCCGCTGTTCGTTGTTTTGCAAATAGCTTTTATTAATATTGTTGGATGAAAATCTTAAACCTCATCTTCTGTTTTCTGTTCATCGTATCGGCTGCATTGCAATACAATGATCCCGATCCTTATTTATGGATGCCGATCTATCTTTTTGGCGCAGCAGCCTGCGGGCTCGCGTTCAGGAATAAATTTTATCCCAAAGTGTATGTGGTGGCAACGCTGCTTTTTTTAGGATATGCCGTTTACCTGTTTGTTATAAAAGATGGCGTGTGGGACTGGATGACACAACACAATGCAGAGAACATTGCAGAAACCATGAAGGCTGAAAAACCGTGGATAGAAGATACCCGTGAATTTTTTGGACTAGCTATATTGATTGCATTGCTGATGATCAACTATTGGTATGCGAAGAAGCGGTGAGCGGTGAGCGGTCAGCTATCAGCGGTCAGCATTCAGCTATCAGCCACACGCTGGGTACATATGCTCAACTATGCATCTATGCTTGTCACGCTGAGGTACGAAGCGTCTATATACCAGGACTACAGAAGTTCCTGTTACCGTTCGCACAAAAAAACACCCCGGTTGTTTACCGGGGTGCTGCTATAGCAATAAAATGTTTCGATTACTTTTCAACCCATTCCACACCTGTATCTTTCCAGCTTCTTGAATTGGCAGAGTCTATAACCGCTTCGCATACTTTTTGTGTTTCGTATGCATCGCGGAAGTTGGGATGACACTCAGTCCCTTCTTCCAACGCTTTGAGGAAATCAGCCACCTGGTGAATAAAGCTATGCTCATATCCCAAACCTAAGCCGGGCACCCACCATTTGTCGAGGTAGGGTTGGTCGCCATCGGTTACGTGAATGGAGCGCCAGCCGCGAACGATGGATTCATCGCGATGATCAAAATATTCAAGACGATTGAGATCGTGAAGATCCCAGCGGATGGATGCATGTTCACCATTGATCTCGAAAGTGTACAGGGCTTTGTGACCGCGGGCATAACGGGTAGATTCGAACAGTCCCAGCGATCCATTGTCGAAGTGGCAATGGAAAATACAGGCATCATCAATACCTACTTTTTGTACTTTGCCCGTTAACTGGTGAAAGCGTTCTTTGATGAACGTTTCAGTAACGGCAGAAACATCTTTAATACCACCGTTGAGCCACATCGCTGTATCGATGCAATGCGCCAGCAGATCGCCGGTTACACCAGAGCCGGCAGCTTCTACATCCAGCCTCCAGGCTGCGGTACCACCCTGCGGCACATCGGCGCTGATGGTCCAGTCCTGCAAAAAGTTGGCGCGGTAATGAAAAATCTTTCCGAGTTTACCCGAATCGATTATTTGTTTTGCCAGCGATACGGCAGGCAGCCTGCGATAGTTATACCATACGGTATTCTTTACACCTGCTTTTTCCACCGCGTCTACCATTCCTTTAGACTCAGCTAATGTACGGGCAAGCGGTTTTTCGCACAATATCATTTTGCCTGCTTTGGCAGCAGCAATGGCTATTTCTGCGTGTGTATCGTTTGGCGTACAAATGTCTATTGCGTCAATGTCATCGCGTGAGATCAGTTTCTTCCAATCGGTTTCAATGGATTCATATCCCCATTGATCGGCAAATGCCTGCACCTTTTCCTTATTGCGCGAACATACTGCCTTTAAAACAGGCGTATACTGCAATGCAGGAAAAAAATTAGGAACCCTGTTGTATCCATTGGAATGCGTACGACCCATAAAGCCGGTACCTACCAAACCAATACGTAGTTGTTTTTTATTAGACATGGTTGATTTGAAATTTGAGATTTGAAAATAGCTGTCAGCTATCAGCTTTCAGCAATCAGTTACTAACTACTGCCTCCTTACTACTTACCACTTATCACTTATCACTTATCACTTACCACTTAACTCCACCCATGCGCCTCTCTCACTTTTATCATCACGGCCAGGATATCGTTCCAGGTTTGTTGCTTGTGCATTACCTCGTTGGGGAACATACAGCCGTCCCAGCAAATGTGAGTGAACTTTTTAGTAAGATTTCCTTTTTCGTCGCGCAACCACCAGCCGGCATCTTTTACAATATCCAATCTGCCGTTAGGATCTGTTGCCAGGCAGTGACGACCTGTTTTATTGTGCGAACCGGTACCATGTACGGTTCCATCGTTTTGGGCTACATGGAAATCAATCGTCCATGGCCTGAGCGCTGCCGTTAGCTTCTTCAATCCTTCCTCAATGGCTGCACGGTCGCTCCACTCGAATTTTTCGGGCAATATGCGATGTTCAGGTGCATTGTACCCGAGCAGGTACAAAAAGGTGTGCGACATATCGGCCTGGAATCCCAGGTTAGGACTGTTTACCGCTTCGAGTGTATCGAGCATGGTTTTCCAGCTATGCATACCGGCCCAGCAGATCTCGCCTTCAGCCGCCAGCTTTTCGCCGTGATCACCAGCAATTTTTGCAGCTTCCTTAAAAGTATCTACAATCAATTTCTGGCTGCCGGCGGGGTCTTTGGCATATTGTTCGGGACTGCTGGCAGAATCAATACGAACGATTCCATATTGGCGAATGCCGATATCGTTGAGCTTTTGTGCAAACACGCAGCTTTTTCGAACCTCTTCTAAAAATGTTTTACGGTCATCGGCGCTTCCTAAAACCGGGCCTCCCCAAATGGGAGCCACCACGCTGCCTATTACCAGGTTATGTTTGGCTACTTTGTCTGCCAGCTTTTTCGGTCCGTCAGGATCGTTCAGGTCGATGGACGGGTCAAACAATCCTACGTCTACTCCGTCAAACTTCACTCCGTTCACTTCTGCTTTTGCAGTGTATTCAAGCATGGTGTCAATCAATAAAGGCGGCTCCGAATCGGGCCCCTTACCTACTACACCCGGCCAGGTGGCATTGTGCAGCCTGGGAAATTTGTTTTGTGACATATCGTTATAGTTTATTCATGTGAATGTATGTAGTTGTGCTCACAATTTTAAATACAATGTTGTTTAGTTAAAAAGGGGAAAGGTGTAAGGTATAGGATATAAGGCCTTACACCTTACGCCGCCCACCCTATAATTGTATTGGTTAACTAAACGACATTGATTTTTAAATCGGGGTTTTTAGGACCAAAATGCTTCAGTATCACAATCGGATCTGTTGAAGACTGGTTGGTAATTTTCACCCCTTCTTTAGCAGCCTGTTCGCTGATGAAGAATTCGTCGTTCGTTAACTGACCGTAACGGATCAACGCCGGTGTTTCAATATCCCAAACGCCCATCTTGCCACGCCCCTGCATTACAATAATGCCGTAGGCGGCACTGTCTTTAATAGTAACGGTAGCGCCTGGCAGCACGGTTAATTCTTTTGCACTGAAGTCCTGCGATTTATAAGTGATCCATGTTTCGTAATAACCCTGCGGTTTGGTTTGCTCAAAAGGTTGAACGGGAACCGGAGGTGTAAAGCGATTCTGGAAAATGTTGGGATCGACGTTCAGGTCCCAGTCAATCACATCTATCAACGCATCATAATCTCCGATGCTGTCTTTGGGTGTACCATTCCACAACAATTCTTCAGGAATAACGGCATTGTTTACCAGGCTTTGATACATCGCAAATACGTCGGATGCTTTTTGTGGCTCGTAGGTACATAAGCTGCCAGGTGCGTGCAGCAATCCAGGAGGAACATCCCAGCCGGTGCCTGGTTGCAAACGGAATGCCTGCGAGTAGTTGGTAATTTTATTATCGCCTTTGGTAAAGTTCATCAAACATTCTTTGATCTGCTCTTTGGTGGTGCCGGGAGCAATGCCCATGAATGTATATGGGAAATCGCCGCCGTGGTTATTGAGTTGCGGTGGAAAATAGTAAGCTTCGGGTTTACCTAACTGCCCGATGAGCGCCGCTTTTTCATCGGTGTGATGAATGTGGTGTGGCAGAGGGCCCATATTGTCGAAAAACTTGGAATACATGGGCCAGCTTTTGTATTCGTTCCAGATGCGGTCGCCCAGCAATTGCCCTTTTAATTCGTTTACAGCATCGAGCAATAAAACCTGCTCGGTTTTGCCACTATCTTCAATTACGATCTGGCTCAGCCCTTCATTTACGCCGGTAAGCGGGCCATTTTTTGCAGGTGTGGTAGAGGACAGCCATCTTTCGTCTATACCACCACGTTGTCCGCCCAGCACATAATAATCATCAGGGTGCAACTTTATCCTTCTTCCGGGAACACAAAAGGAACGGGGAACCCAGGTGGGCGCCAGGCGTACAATGCCTTTTCCCTGGTCCAATGCTTTCTTCGCTAAACTTAATTTTTCCATTTTCTGTAATTAAAAATTGTTGTTAAACTGCTTTATGATTGATTCGATACAAATGCGTTGATGTCGTCGGTTTGTTGCAGTACCTGCAGCTTCAGGTCATATACTCTCTTTTCGCCAGGCTCCAGTAAAATCAATGTCTTCAGCGCTCTTGCCTTTGCCTGCCCTACCGGCGGGTAGGTGGCAGGCTCAATACCTGTAACATATTCTCCATGCCCCCAGTGCTGCCAGTTGATGAGCCAGGGTAGCTGCTCTTTTAAAAAATCTATTTTTACGGCTATTCCTAACCGTTTGTTGTATAACCCGCACGAACAAACGCCCGACGCATCTGCCACCGCATCAATAAAAGCTGCTTCTTCTCCGCCCGCATTATGGTCGGTTAAAGGTGCCGGGCACTTTTTAAAGTTATTGCCTTCGGTAAATATTTTGGGATTGTTATCTCTGGCTTTCCATTTGCCCTTCCATATAATATCAGTGCCTTCGTCGGCAATGGGCCAACCAAGGTTGATATGGTAGAGTAGCATATGCGGCGCCGTTGTATTTCCGCGGTTGGTTACCTCATCGCGTATTTGCAAAAAAGGTTCGCCCAATTTACCCGAAATGGTTCTGCGCAGTTGCAGGCTGGGTCCGAATATGCGGGTTTCATTGATGATACCTGTAATGCTCATTTCCAGTTTGCCGGCTACAGGATCGGGTTGTATAACCGATTCGATCGTTGCGGGAACATTGCTGATGTCGCCATGCAAACCACGTTCACCATATTCATCACTTTCCGGCCCGCCGGTGTGCGATAATCCGCAGGTAGTGAGCAATCCGCCACCAAAAGTTTTTAACCAGTTAATACCCTGGTTAGAAAATGGCTGCGGATAAGTAACACCGGAGGGGCTGATCCAACCCAGGCTGTGTTCGTTGAAGAAGGCATCGGCAATGTCCATGGCGCGGTCAATCACTACTTTATAACGCAGCCCCGTTCCCGTATTGATCCATGCTATGCGCGTGCCCCTGCCTGTTCCATTATCGAGTATTGCGGTTTCGATACCGCCCAATTGTGCATGATGGGAAATTTTATTTTTCCAGGAAGAGTGGTCCGTATTTTTTGTATCCTTACTAGTAAGCATCGTTGACAACAGCGAAATCGTTTTAATTTCCGTTCGTAAATAGTATTCCTTTGGCGTTTGTTATCATACCGCACAGGCATTTTTATTTGCTGCCTGAACGGGTGTGTAATATCCAATATTTTCTTTAAGAAAGCGACTAAAATAGTAAAATACTATGAAAGTAACAGGCAGGTTACTTCAGGATAGTTGTTTGCTGTTTTTTGTGTAAAGGCTTGTTGGGTGCAGGTTCCAGCAAAATAAACTGAGTTGGTTTTAAAATAATTTCATTGCTTTGCACTGTTCGTTTCTTTCGTTGCCTGCCATTTACAACCAGTAATCGTCGGCGAAAAGAATATCAACCAATTTCATTTTAAAAACTAAAAAAATGCTCAGAAAAAAAGGACATCTTTCTATTGCCTGCGGATTTTTATTTGCCGCTGCTACGATTGCGGGCTGCAATTCGGAAACAAGCAAAGAAGATACCACCACTACTACCAAAGATTCTACCGATGCCCCAACAGCAAGCGCTGATTTTACAGAAATTTTTGATGGCAAAACGCTTACGGGGTGGGACGGAGATACAACGTATTGGCGTGTAGAGGATGGCGCCATTACGGGTGAAATAACCGACAAACCTTTAAAAACGAACAGCTTTTTGATATGGCGTGGCGGTGAACCTGCCGATTTTGAACTGGTTGCAGACTTTAAAATAACAGAAAGCGGTAACAGTGGTATTAACTATCGCAGCGAACAACTCACCGATATTCCTTTTGCCTTAAAGGGCTACCAGGCGGATATTGATGGAAAAAATAATTACACGGGGCAAAACTACGAGGAGCGCAAGCGTACTACGCTGGCGTATCGTGGACAAATTACAAGCATTGCTACAACAGATACCGGCAAATCGGTAAACAATGCGTGGAACGCCATGAAAGTAGAGGGTTCGCTGGGCAGTTCAGATTCTTTGAAATCGCTTATTAAAAACGGCGACTGGAATGAAATAAAACTGGTGATTAAGGGCAACAACCTGAAGCACTATGTAAATGGTGTATTGATGAGTGATGTTACCGACAATGACAGCGCCAATCAAAAGGCTTCGGGCTTGCTGGGCTTCCAGGTTCATGTAGGGCCACCGATGAAAGTGCAGTATAAAAACATCCGCTACAAAAAACTATAACCTTGTTTTATTGTTGACAATACATCCCGTTCCGGCAGGAGCGGGATTTTTTATTCTTCGTAAAACTCCTGCAACGATCCGAAATACATATCGTTCCACCCTTCCACCATTTCGTCGTATACTTCGTCGGGGATATTGGTATGCCGTAATTCTACTGATGTGCCCGACTTATCGGGATGCAGCTTGATGGTTACAACAGAAGGCTCATCCTGCCCGTCGAAATACCATTGCTGCACAATTTTCCTGTCTTTTTCAAACTCCAGGTTTTTACCGCTGATGCTGCCTTCCCACAGCGAAAATTCTGAACCGGGTTCGGTGCTCATTACAGCCGGGTCGCCCGTCCACAATTGTATAGTGGCAGGATTGGTTAAAGCGGCATATACCTCCGCCGGATGCGCGGGAAGCCGGAAATATTTTTTATAATCTTTCATTGATTTGAGATTTGAAATTTGAGATTTGAGATTTGAAAACAGGAGAATACAGTTTGTAAAACCATTGCAGGGATACCCTCGTATTTCAAATCTCATATCCAATCCCGCTTTAGCCTTTGAATCTTTCTCAATAACAATAATGTTCCTGTTTTCATCACTCAGACCGGCAAAACTATTGAGATTTAAAAACAGCAAGCTACGGATTGTAAAACCATTACCGGGTTAAGCCTCACATTTCAAATCTCATATCCAATCCCGCTTTAGCCTTTGAATTTTTCTCAATAATAATGATGTTCCTGTTTTCATCACTCGGGCCGGCAAAACGATTGAGATTTGAGATTTGAAAACAGCAGCTACGGATTGTAAAACAAGTGCAGGAATAAGCCTCACATTTCAAATCTCATATCCAATCCCGCTTTAGCCTTTGAATCTTTCTCAATAACAATAATATTCCTGTTTTCATCACTCAGACCGGCAAAACTATTGAGATTTAAAACAGCAAGCTACGGATTGTAAAACCATTGCCGG